>CAMAUV010000009.1 GCA_945861415.1 Akkermansia muciniphila
CGCTTCCAACGCTACACGGGCTTTAAATCCGGCATCATGTCTCTTTCGTTTGGCTTTCATTGGGTGGGTATTGCGTTCGCGGTTTCGTGCGCCAAGGTCCAGCCCAATCATAGCTTAACCAGTGGCCTGGTTTTCGGGGTCCACCTCAGGGGCAGAAGCGATTCCTGAATCCGCGCGCTGCCGGGAAGCGAATAGGAACATATTTATTGTTCCACCGGATGTGAATGTATCCAACAACTAACTACCACCACACTCCACGCATGCCCTCTCTCCAGCTTCTGATCAAATCGCACTCTCTAATGCTAGCCGTGTTGCTATCCCACTCTGCCGTTATGGCGAAGGAAAAAACGCTAGCTTCCTTTGAGTCCGCCGAAAGTTTGAAATCGTGGACTTCTGTCAATGATGGCGTCATGGGAGGGGTATCAAAGGGCGGCTTTAAATACACAGGTCAGGGGACGATGGCTTTTACTGGGGAGCTGTCGCTGGAAAACAACGGCGGCTTTTCGTCTATCCGCAATAAGCTCGCATCGCTCGATCTTACAGGCACGACGGGAATCGTGGTGAAGTCGCGGGGAGATGGCCGAACATACTGGGTAGAGTTGCGGGTGGCGGGGCAAATGGGCGCGACTTCCTACCGAGCCAATCTTCCAACCACTGCGGGAGAGTGGCGGGAAATTAGAGTGCCGTATAAAGATTTCAGGCTCCAAGCGTTTGGCCGTGAGCTACCGATTAAGCCGGTGGATCCTGCCGCCGTGGCCTCCATGGGCTTTACGCTTGCGGATAAGAAGGCCGGCCCCTTCAATTTGGAGGTGGAATACGTGAAAGCTACTAGCGCCAGTGACGCTGCTGTCTCCACTGCTGCACCCGGCGGGAATACTCTGGTGGATGTAGCGGCGGCGGCCGGTGGATTCAAAACCCTGCTCGCCGCGGCTAAGGCTGCGGACCTTGCCGGTGTGCTTTCCAGCGAGGGACCCTTTACGCTGCTCGCCCCAACTGACGATGCATTTGCGAAGTTGCCTGAAGGCACGCTCGACACATTACTGAAGCCTGAAAACCGAAGCCAACTAGTGGAAATTTTGAAGAACCATGTCATTCCGGGCAAGGTCACCCTAGCCAAGGCACTGGAGGCGCGCGAAGGCACTAACTTGCTCGAAGCAAAGATTGCCTTCGCTTTCACGGATGGTCGGGTCGGGGTTGGAACGGCGTCGTTGCTTAAGGCAGACATCGAGGCGTCGAATGGCATCATCCACGTGATCGATCAGGTGCTCATCCCGGCCAGAGCTGAATCGGGCCCGCTGACTGCCGTGGGGCTCATTGAGCTGGCGATTTCGCGCGGAGTGCAACTCTTCAATGATGGCGACACTGCTGCCTGTGTGGCTGTGTATGAGGTGACCGTCGAAGCGCTGCGCTCCATGGACAGTGTGTCAGAGGCATCCCGCGCCACCCTTGCAAAAGCGCTGAAGGATAGTCGCGCCACTAAGCTCTCGCGTGAGCAGGCATGGATCCTGCGCGGATCCATGGATGCCGTTTGGAAGATACTGAAGGATGCCAAGACGGCTCCGTAAGCCGGCGCATCCGGACTCAATAGAAGTTTTTGGACCCTGAAGGCTGCGTCGGGAACGACCAAATCATAATGACGTGGGCCGAAAGTCGTCGCAAACCTTTTCTCCGTTTACCAGCGATCTACTAATTGCCCCCGCGCACCCTGTAGTAGGTCCAATTCGCCGAATGGTAGGTTTTCGGATCAATTCCAGAGATTTTCATCTCCTCAGTGCCAGTTACTTGGCCTAGCATCACTTCAACGTTGTCGAAGCGGCTGTATGGCTCATATCCGCGGCGATTGTCTTCAAAAGCCAGCTCCCTGTCTCCCGGCGCGTTGTCTTGCGGGTTGCACGCATGCGGGTGCTTTTCATTCTCGGCGATGTGGCGGAGGCACGGGCGCTGAGTGTGCTGATGGTGGCCGGTAAACTTGCGATATTGACGCCCTTATGGCGAAAGCGCACCTTAATAAGGTCGGCACGGCGCTCCGGGCCGTTGAGAAGCCAATAATTTCCGGCGGATAATGGTAGACGGAGCAGGATTCTTACTTGCACCTCGCGAGCGGCGCTAGAACACAGTTGGCCATGAGTTCACTCACATCGCTCTTCGAAAACAACCGTCGCTGGGCTGCCAAGATGGAGGAAGGGACGCCCGGCTTTTTTCAGTCGCTGTCCAATCAGCAGGCACCCGGCTACCTCTGGATCGGGTGCAGCGACAGCCGCGTGCCCGCCAATGAGATCGTCGGACTGGCACCTGGCGAACTCTTCGTGCACCGGAATGTGGCCAATGTAGTGGTCCACTCGGATTTGAATTGTCTTTCGGTCATGCAGTATGCGGTAGATGTCCTGAAAGTGAAGCACATCATCGTCTGCGGCCACTACAACTGCGGCGGGGTGAATGCCGCGCTGCAGAACCTATCATTTGGTCTCATCGATAACTGGCTGCGTCACGTGCAGGATGTTTATCTCCAACATCGGGATGAGGTCGATCCGCTCAGCGAGTCCAAACAGCGGGCGCGTCTGAGTGAACTGAACGTCATGGATCAGGTGATCAATGTCAGCCGCACCACCATCGTGCAGGAAGCATGGAAGAGCGGGCAGGAGTTGTCACTGCACGGATTCATCTATGATGTGAAGGACGGACTCCTCCACCATCTGGTGGAGGACGTGGACAATACCGAAGATGCGCGAGCGCTGCACTCCGGAGATCTCCGCAAGGTAAACCGCGGGGTGGCCCTTCTCCCGGACTAGTTAGCCCTGCGCCGGCCGCGGGGCACCGAAGGCACCTTGAATGGTGGCTGCGGGAATGGGTTCCGGTGAGTGATCGCTGAGAAGCTCAAGCACACGGCGTGCCCGGCCCTGTTCGTCCTTCAGCACCTCCAGCAATGCCTTCTTCAGTGCTTCCACGCGGTAGTCGCTGGATTGGCCGTGGCGGTCCATGCGGTCCAGAAAGGAGGCGACGTCAATGACCCGTGCCCGGGCATCAATGAACTGCAGATCAACCAGTGGCGTGGCAGGCATGGGTCAGAAACTGCCGGGAGTGAATGTGGGTCCGTTGACCGCTGGCGCCGACGCCTTAGCAAGCATGCCGCCCCCGCCTATGGTGATGAGCTGACTCACTGTCACGAAGCGGAAGCCCTTCGTAAGCAGGCCATCAAGTGTGCCGGGCATGGCGTCGATACTGGAGGGATGGATGTCATGCACAAGGATGATGGCACCGGGCTTGGTTTGGGTAAGAATGCGGCTGCGGGTGGTGGCCGCGTTTCGCGTTTTCCAGTCCTGAGGGTCGACGCTCCAAAGAATCGTCGGGTAACCATATTCGCTGAAAATCCACTCTTTCTGGCGGGCGGTGATGGCCCCGTAGGGCGGACGGTACATGCGGGGAGCCGTTCCGGTGATGGAAGTGAGGGCTTCGTGACTGCGCTGTAGTTCGCTGCGCACGCTGGCATCTCCGAGCTTACTGAGGTAGGGATGCGTCCACGTGTGGTTGGCAATTTCGTGGCCCTCCGCCACCATGCGGCGCATGATGTTTGGATTCCGTGCAACGTTCGCGCCGACAGTGAAGAAGGTTGCCTTTATGCCGCGGGCGGCAAGCATATCGAGGAGGCGCGGGGTATTGGGCACCACCGGTCCGTCATCGTAAGTTATGGCGATGAAAGGTCCACGGCCCGGGATGCTGGTGTAGCTGAGTTTGGTGCCAGGCGGCAGGCTGCCTACGGGGAGGTCCACGCCTTGATTGCGCAGCATCGGGCGGGCCATGGCTGTTGCTAGGCCGGCTGACGGACCTGCCGGATGGGAATCCCGCCGCGCGGTTTTGCGGGCACAGGACATTAAGCCGAAGGCGAACGCGGCAAGACAAAGGGTGGTTAGCAGTTTCATTAGTGATGGTAGCGGTCTCCCAAGCATCGTTCGTTTCTCAAGTTGACGCAACCCGAATGCTACAGGCGCGACAACTACCGAGTGCTTGGAGGCGTGCCGTGCTTTGCCGCCTGAAAGCGCGGGAGCGCGATTATTCCTTCTTCTCGTCCCAGCCTCTCTCGGTGATGATGGCGGCGATGCCGCCTTTGGCGGGGTGGTCGGCGGGCAGGAACTTGTGGTTGTTCATATAATTGAAGGCACCGCGGAGCTGCATGATCTCACCCTTCATCCCCTCGCCCTTACTGGCCTTGGCGGCAGCCAGCCAGTCTGAGGAAAGCTTGTTGACCTGCTCCGCAGCGGCAGCGTCCTGGTCGTAACAAAGGCTCTCCATGAGGCCGAGCAGCTTGTCCTTGCTGGCGGCTTTTTCAGCTTTCTCACGGAGTCCGGCGGCTATTTCCTTTTTCTTTGTGGCGGCCGCTTCCGGGCTGAGTTGGCCGTCAGTGCCGCCTTCGACCGCGCGCGGAGGTAGAGGGCGGTACCAAACATTGCGGTAGCGCACGGGATTGCCGTGATCCTGCAGTTTCAGCGGGCCTTTTTCCGGGAAAGGCCGGGACTTGCTGCGACCCATGTGACCACCGCCACCCTCCAGCGGGGTGGCGTCTTGGGCGATCACCCCGTTGATTAGCACGGTGAGACGTCCGGGCTCGAGTTCCTTGCCGTCCTTGAAAACGGGGCGGCGGAAAATGATATCATAGACCTGCCACTGACCGGGGGCCACGAGGGGATTGGCCATTGGCGGACTCACACCATAGACGGAGCCGGCGAAGCCATCCGGGTAAGTCGGGTTGTTGAAGTTGTCGAGGACCTGCACTTCGGTCAGGCCCATGAGGAACACGCCGCTATTACCCCTGCCCTGGCTGTTTCCCGCCACTTTGGCCGGAGCGCTCCATTCCACATGTAACTGGCAGTCGCCCCATTCGGCTTTGGTCTTAATATAGCCGGCGCCCGGGACGCACTGCAAAGCGCCGTCCTTGACTATCCATTTGGTCGGTTCTGCGGGATTCTTGTCGGCCACCCAGTTGGAAAGTGTGGCCTCGGTTCCGTCGAAAAGGACGACGGCGTCCGAAGGAGGCTTGCCCGGATGCTCCTGGCTTGAAAAAGTGCCCGGAGTGACCAGCGGCGGCTGCGGGCGGTTGCGGTCATGAATCGACCACGCGTGAGTTTCGTCAGGGGGATCTCCGTAAAATGCACTGCCCGTATTAGCCATGACGCAGGCGGCGGGGAGATTGAGGAGGAGAAGGAACGTGGTTCGGCTTTTCATGAGCATGGAGAATAAGGAGTGCTAACAGTAGGGGAAAACGGAGTAAGGCAAGACGGGGCCAAGGCAAGTTTTCTGCATGCGGGAATGCGTAAGGGTGGCTTGGAAGGTTCGCGCCACGCTTTGCGATGTGCCGAACGCGCCAAAATTTAGCGATGCAGAAGATTTTTCCGTTGCGTCAGAATTCGCGCGGTCGAATAACACTGGCGGGTTTCACTCCCCGCTGCCGCTGCCCTCCATGGCTGCGGGGCGTTTTCGTTTCCCTCAGCGAAAAGAAACTTGTCTTTTTGCTTGTGAAATTTTTCACAAGCGTCTATCTGCTCTCCCGCATCATCTTTTCAACATGGCCAACATTTTTCCACGCTGGACCAATACGCTGCCGCTCAAGATACTGGTTGCTCTCGTTTTTATCGGGGGAGGCGTTGCTGCGGCCATGAATTACTACTTCACGCCGAAATACACCCGGGTGGGCTACATGCCGAGCCAGCCAATCCCGTTTTCACACCAAATCCATGCCGGCCAGTTGGGAATGGACTGCCGCTACTGCCACAGCCATGTGGAAAAAAGCGGCCACGCCAACATTCCGACAGCAGACACCTGCTACCGCTGCCACCAGCATGTGAAGACCAACAGCCCGCACATTGCCAAAATCAAAGAGGCCGTCGAGACCGGTAAGGCTCTGGAGTGGGTCAAAGTCCACAAGGTGCCAGACTACGCTTATTTTAATCACAGCGTCCACGTGAACAGCGGTGTGAGTTGCGTCAACTGTCACGGCAAGGTGAATGAAATGCCTGTCGTTTGGCATGACCAGTCCCAGAGCATGGCATGGTGTCTCGACTGTCACCGTAATCCCGAAAAGGCTCTGCGCCCCATGGACAAGATCACCAACCTCGATTGGACTGCCGAAAGCGCCGGCAAAGACCAGAAGGATTTGGGCGAGGCCTTAAAGAAAGCGTGGAAGATTCACCCGCCTGACAACTGCGCCGCCTGCCACCGCTAAGCCCAACCCCATTACCGGAACGAGATGAAACGCATTTGGCAACATCCTGACGAAAAAACCACCGGCAAGCGCTATTGGCGCAGCCTCAACCAGCTCGCCGAACGTCCCGGCACCCTCGAAGCCCGCGTTCGCGAGTTTCCCGACGGTGTGGAGGCCTTGAAGGACGAGGCGGAGGCGGAAACCAGCCGCCGTAATTTCATCAAGCTGATGGGCGCCAGCACGGCCCTCGCCGGACTAGCGGCATGCCGCCGCCCGGAATTCGCCATCAAGCCATATGCCAAGGCTCCGGAGTGGGTTATTCCCGGCAAGGTTCTTTTCTATGCGACGGCCATGCCCCGCGCGGTCTCCGGCACCCCGATGGTGGTTCACACCTTCGAAGGCCGCCCGACCCATCTTCAGGGCAACAAACTTCACCCGGACAGCAATGGAGGCCTCGACATTCAGGCTCAGGCTTCCGTTCTCAACCTGTATGATCCCAACCGAGCCCAGTCCTTCCAGAAGGCCGGAGTCAAAGCGGATCGCGAAGAGTTCTACAAGTTCCTCGATGCCAAAAAGGCGGAGCTCGCCGCCAAGCAGGGCGGGGGGCTGGCCATTCTGATCGACGAAGCCGTCACGCCCACCCGTCAGCGCTTGCTGGGAGAGTTGGTCAAAAAGCATCCGCAGGCGAAAATTTACCGTCATGAGACTTTTGGTCAGGCCAATGTGCGCGTTGCCTACGCGACTGCTTTCGAAGCAGGGGCCGCCCCGGCTTACGATCTTAGCAAAGCGGACCGCGTGTTTTCTCTGGACTGTGACTTCATGGGACAGGACCGCATCGGCAACAATGCCACCGGTCAGTTCATGGTGAGGCGCAAGGCGGACGCTCCTGAAGACGGGCCGAAAATGAATCGCCTCTACGTCGCGGAGGGTCGATTCACCGTCACTGGCGGTATGGCTGACCACCGTCTGCGCGTGCACACCAGTCAGACGCTGAAAGCAGCAGTCCGCCTTGGCATAGCAGTCGCCGAGCTTACCGGTGACGCCGGGCTCAAGGCCGCGGCGGAAGCGGTGAAACTGGCGGGCTCCTACCAAGGCCATGCACGCTCGGACAAAGCCGACTTTTACAGTGCTTTCTTCAAAGAGGCCGCTAAAGACCTCGTGGAGAAGAAGGGTGCCTCCGTGGTGCTCGCCGGTTCTCAACAGGACGCAGCGGTGCACTTGCTGGCCATCGCCATAAATCAGGCGCTCGGCGCTTTCGGCACCGTCATCCAGATCAGGCAGACGGGTTCTCTTGTTGCTGGGACGCTGGACGAACTGGCCGCTTCGGCTGCTGGTAAACAGATTGATACGCTCGTCGTTATTGGCGAGACCGATCCGGTGTTTGAAGCGCCGCCGGACATCGTGGCGGGCGGTTTGTCGGCGGCTCTCAAAGCAGTGCCGAATGTGATCGTGCACACCACACGTCCGAAGACCATCACGGCGGCTTCCTCTTCATGGGTGGTTCCCGCTACGCACTATCTTGAGCAGTGGGGTGACACGCGTGGCTCTGAGGGTTCACTCGCGGTAGTGCAGCCGATGATCGCCCCGCTCTACTCCGGCGTTCTCAGCGATGTGGAACTTCTGCTCGCGGTGCTTTCTGATGCTCCTCTCGCCGGTCAACCGGCTCCCGCGCCCTCGGGCCCTGGACAACCAGAGGACACTGGCTTTGCCTTCAAGGCGGTCCGTGCGACTTTTGACGCCATCGTTAAAGACCCCAGCGAGTCTAAGTGGAACAATGCCCTCCGTGACGGTTTCGCTGCTGGCTCCGCTTATCCCTCCGCCTCCGCGGCTGCAGCCAGTATGCAGGCCATTGGTGCCGCTTTGGCCCAAGCTAAGGATGTGGATATCGGCGAAGGATTGGAAATTACCTTCGTGCCTTGCTCCAAGATCCACGATGGCCGCTACATCAACAACGGATGGCTCCAGGAAGCTCCGGACTCGATGTCCAAAGTAACATGGGACAACGTCGCCATCGTCAGTGTGAAAACCGGCAAGGCTCTCGGCATCAATCCATTTACTGAAGACTCCGCCGAGGTGATTTCGGTCGAGGTCAACGGTCTCAAGCGCTACTACCCGGTGCTGATGATTCCAGGTCACGCCGACAATTCCGTTACCATCGCCACCGGCTACGGCCAAGCGAGTGCCGGCCGGGTGGGCAAAGGCACGGGATTCGACGCCTATGCGCTCCGTTCCGCTGCCACGCCTTACTTCGCCATGGTGGCACCTACCGCCGTCCGCAAGATTACGGAAAAAGTCAGCGGCAGTGACGCGATGAAGGGCATTGAGGGCCGCGAGGAAATCCCAGTAGTTTATCCCCTAGGAAGGACAGAGGAGCACCACACCATGTATGGCCGCGCGCTCGTCCGCGAAGGCACCGTGGAGGACTGGCAGAAGGACAAGGATTTCGTGATGCAGCAGGGCACCGACGGCCATCTCCACGGAGACCGTGAGGCAAAGAACGCAGAGAACAGCTACAGCTTCTACAAGCCTGCGGCCGGTAATGACGAAAACGGTAAGCCGATCGAACTCCTCAATGATACCCTGCACCAGTGGGGCATGGTCATTGACCTGAACAAGTGCACCGGTTGCACGGCCTGCACCATTGCCTGCCAGTCGGAGAATAACATCCCTATCGTTGGCAAGGATCAGGTCATTCGCGGCCGCGAGATGCACTGGATCCGCATGGACCGGTACTTTGCGACTGACCTTGACTCCGACGCTGCGCAAAACGGTCGCAAAGTGGAGAAAGAGGCATGGAACGAGGACAATATGGACGAGCCCGAAATGCTGGTTCAACCGGTGGGATGTCAACACTGCGAAGCTGCTCCCTGTGAATCTGTTTGCCCGGTCAATGCCACCGTCCACACCCCCGATGGTTTAAACAGCATGGTTTATAATCGCTGCATCGGCACCCGCTACTGCGCTAATAACTGCCCATTTAAAGCCCGCCGCTTCAACTTCTTCGACTACAATAAGCGCAACCCGCTCGTCGAGAACAGCTTCCTCGGTATTAAGCACAACAGCCTATACTCCGGTCCCTTCGGCCAGCGCCAAGATACGGAACTAAGCAAGCTGCAGAAAAATCCTAACGTTTCCATCCGTATGCGGGGTGTCATCGAAAAGTGCACCTACTGCTTGCAGCGGATCGAGAGCGCGCGGGTGGAAGCTCGCGCTCAGGGCCGCCGCCGTCGCCGGCTTGAGACCGGCCATTCGGACGAAAAACTGGTCATCGAAGACAAAGACATCCGCATTCCCACTGACGGAATCAAAACCGCCTGTCAGGAAGCCTGCCCCGCGGAGGCTATCGCCTTCGGCAACCGGCTGGATAAAGACAGCGCCGTGGAAAAGTGGCGCAAGAACAGCCGCAATTACGAGCTCCTCGGCTACCTCAACGTCCGCGCCCGCACTACTTACCTCGGCCGTATCAAGAACCCGAACCTAGCGCTCCTTGCCCTCTCCAAACTGGAAAAGGAAAAGGTCGGTCAGGGCAGCAAAACACGCCACGTCCACGTCCAAACTGAGGGCGCAGCGCATTAATCAGCCACTTTTTACCCACTACTTTTCACCAAAACTCACCCATGGCCGACGCAGTACACGCCCATGACCATCCCGTCCACGACGGCGCACCTCCCCGCGCGAAGGTGCTCCTTCGTGAGCCGCTGGTGCTGAACAACCGGAACTATTCCTGGATCACGAACAAGATCGCGGGAGTCGTGGAAAATCCCCAGCCAAAACTCTGGTGGATTCTATTCATCCCGTGTTTCATCCTCACCTGCATCATGGTGGGCTGCTTCACCTTCCTCATTTCCACCGGGGTCGGTGTGTGGGGACCGAACAGCCCCGTTATGTGGGGATGGGATATCACCAACTTCGTCTTCTGGATCGGTATCGGCCACGCCGGCACCCTGATTTCCGCGATTCTCTACCTCACCCGTCAGAAATGGCGGACGGCGGTGAACCGCTCGGCGGAAGCCATGACCTTATTCGCCGTGATGTGCGCCGGCCTCTTCCCGGCACTTCACGTTGGTCGAGTATGGATGGCATGGTTCCTTGCGCCCATTCCGAACTCGAATGCGGTTTGGCAAAACTTTAAATCGCCGCTGCTCTGGGACGTGTTCGCCGTTTCCACCTATTTCACGGTGTCTGTGATTTTCTGGTATCTCGGTCTGGTGCCAGACCTCGCTACCATGCGCGACCGGGCCAAGTCCAGCGTCAAGAAATTTGCCTACGGCTTGTTCGCCCTTGGCTGGCGTGGCGGTAATCGCCAGTGGCGCCATTATGAGATCGCCTACATGCTGTTGGCGGCTCTCTCCACCCCTCTGGTGCTCTCGGTTCACACTGTGGTTTCTTTTGACTTCGCCACCTCCATTGTCCCGGGCTGGCACACCACTATTTTCCCTCCATACTTTGTGGCCGGTGCTATTTTCGGCGGTTTCGCGATGGTGCTTACGCTCATGATTCCGGTCCGCAAGATCTATGGTTTGCAGGATTTGTTCACCATGAAGCATGTGGACAACATGACAAAAATCATTGCCCTCACTGGCACCATTGTAGGCTACGCCTACCTCATGGAATTGTTCGTCGCATGGTATTCCGGCAGCCTTTATGAATTCGATGCCTTCATGATTCGTATTTTCGACGGCCCTTACACGCCGTATTATTACGCCATGTTCTTCTGCAACGTGATTGCACCTCAGGCCTTCTGGTTCAAGAAATGCCGCGAAAACCTCTGGGCCGTCATGGCGGTCTGCATGTGCGTGAATGCCGGCATGTGGTTTGAGCGATTTGTCATAATCGTGACTACACTGGCCCGCGACTTCCTGCCGGGCGCATGGGACATGTATCACCCCAGCTGGGTTGAAATCTGGAGCTTCATTGGCACTCTCGGGTTCTTCCTGATGCTCTTCCTTATATTCCTCCGCTACTTCCCCGTGATTGCGATCGGGGAAATAAAAGCAGTTCTGCCCGAGGCGGATCCGCACTACGATCCAGAGCGGGCCAAGCGCGACAACCTTGTCGCTCCGCCGCCTTATGAGGGCGACCTTGAACACACCGGCGGCCGACCCGAGTCGGCAGCTGCATCCACCGCCACTGCTTGAACCTTTCACCGGACCTGCTGCCTTGAGTACACCACTGAAAAGAGTTCACGGATACCTCGCGGAGTTCACCACCGTGCAGGATATCTTCCGTGCCGCCGAGAAGGTGCGCGATTCCGGCTTCACCAGCTGGGATGTTCACAGTCCGTTCCCCATTCACGGTATGGACGATGCCATGGGGCTTTCCCGCTCTATCCTGCCGCGCTTCGTGTTCGTGGGCGGAGCCACCGGGACTCTGACTGCCTTCACCCTGCAGTATTACACGCAAGTGGTCCTCTATCCCACCGTGGTGCAGGCCAAGCCGGCGAACATATTCACCATCCCGGCGTTCTTCCCGGTGATGTTTGAACTCACGATTCTGTTCTCCGCATTCACCGCTCTCTTCGGCTGTCTAGCATTGATGAAACTACCGAGGCTGCATCACCCGCTTTTCAATTCGAAGAACTTTCCGCGTTTCTCCGACGATCGGTTCTTTATCTGTATCGAAGCCCGCGATCCCAAGTTCTCCACGGAGAAGACTAAGTCGTTCCTTGAGTCGCTCGGCGGCCAAAACATCGAACTCGTGGAGGGCGAAGCCTGATCTGACCTATGCGCTACTTCTTTCTCGCATACTTTCTCTCTGTTGTGCTCGTGGTGGGTTTTGCCGGATTCCGCGGTGACAAGTTCACGCACACGCCGATCGAAATCTTCGACGATATGGATCACCAAGCCAAGGTGAAGGCTCAGTCGGCCAGCGGTTTTTTTGCTGACGGCAGCGGTTCCCGTAAGCCGGTGGCTGGCACCGTTCCCATGGGGTTTGAGGTCGCTGTGAAATCCGCAGCCGACGGTGGTTTTGCCGACGGAGGATTCAGCCACGGCAGCGACTATTACAATTCGGGCATCATTGGGGACTTCTACGGAGACGGCTACCCTGAGCAGGTCAAAGTGGATGAAGCTTTGCTGCGCCTAGGCAAGGAGCGTTATGACATCAACTGCGCCATCTGTCACGGCGTCTCCGGCAACGGTGCCGGCGTGACCTCGAAGTATGGCATTCCCAACATTGCCAACTTCCACGCTCCTTCTTATATCAATCCCCAAGATCAAGCCTACCGTTCCAACGGCAGTATTTTTGAAACGATCACCAAAGGCAAGGGACTGATGGGGCCTTATGGGGCGAATGTATCCGTGAAAGAGCGCTGGGCCATCATCGCATGGATTCGGACCCTCGCCATCGCCCGCAACGAAGCGTCCGTCAAAGCTGTCGGAGCCGCCAAACAAACCCCGGCAAACTGATTTCACTACATGAGCCATTTCGTAGCAGCCACCCATCTGCCAGTTGACGGCGAGCGCCTCCAAGAGTCGAAATTCGCCAAATGGCGGTCGCTCTTTATGGCCGCGGGCGCGCTGGGCCTAGTCCTTTCCCTCGTTCTCTTTTTGATGGGCGGTCCAACGGCCAATGCGTACGCGTTCAGTTACCTCTTCGCCTTCGAAGTATTCTTCACGCTCACGGCTGGCGCCCTCTTCTGGTGCCTCCTGCACAGTGCGTCCAACTCCGCGTGGGGTGTGGCCATCCGCCGCATTCCCGAGACGCTGGCGCAGTCGTTCCTCGTGCTGGCCCTCCTAGGGTTGCCCCTTGTGATGCCCTTCATGCCCAACAAGCCCGAGTGGATTGGCCAAATGTGGGAATGGATCGGTCTGCATCAGGAAATAAAAGGGGACCCGGGTGTGGCTGGTGGTCTCAAAGCGGCCCTCGCTGCCAATCACGACACCCTGTTGCTCTATAAGAAGTATAACTATCTGCACCTCGGTTTCGATGGGTTGCCGGGCTGGGATCTTCGCTACATCATTTACTTTGCTGCTCTTGGCTTCATCGCATGGAAACTGCTCGGCTACTCCCTTCAGCAGGATGCTAACGGTGAGGTGCGGCCCACCTTCAGTGCCCGCCGCTTCTCCTGCGGTATGCTCCCTGTTTTCGCGGTCTGCACCACATTCGCCTCCATCGACTGGGTCAAAGGATTGAACTACAAGTGGTTCAGCACCATGTTCGGTGTCAATATCTTCGCCGGTTCTGCTCTCTGCAGTATGGCGGTGATTATTCTGATTGTGGGCACCTTGGTGAAAACTGGTCACCTCAAGCGCATCGTGAACGAAGAGCATTTCCACCTGATGGGTAAGCTCATGTTCGCTTTCACGGTCTTCTGGGCCTACATCGCCTTCAGCCAGTACTTCCTCATCTGGTATGCAAACATTCCGGAAGAGACTCAATTTTACGCCATCCGGAACACCGGCGGCTGGTGGTATTTCTCCATCGCTCTCACGTTCGTGCACTTCCTTGCGCCATTCGTCCTGCTACTGCGCCGAAATGCGAAAAGGAACATTAATTACATCATGGCTTGTGCCGCGCTGGTTGTGGGCGTGCACATCATGGAAATGTATTGGCTGATCCTGCCTGAGCGCGGACGTTCCCTTTATCCGGAAGTGGGCACGGCTCCTGATGGCATGACGTTTCTGCGCGATTCCCTGTTCGATGTGCTTGCCTTCGTCACCTTCGCCGCGGTTTATGCCCTCGTGTTCCTGCGCAATCTTTCCAAACACAGCATCTATCCCTGCGGCGATCCGCGCCTCGAGGAGTCTGTCAACGTCGCCAACTAACCGTCCGTCCTTATTCACATGGAAGAACATCCTGGAGATACCCTCGGCAAACGTTTCCTCACCTTCTGGGGAGCGCTGGTGGCCATTGCCGCTGTGGTCGTGCTGCTTGGCATTTACCGCTGGATAGCCATTCCGTCCGACACTCAGGTCAACGATGGCGGCGCCGGCGAAATCCGCCTTACCACCACCCGCGAAGTCCGGAAGGCTCAGGAGAGCGAGTATCGCCGCAGCGTGGAAATCGCGCCTAGCAAGTCAGTGGAACTCACGCCTGAAGACTTCATTCCGCATGCCGCCAACATTTTGTCCGCGCAGAAGCCGGCGGCTACCGCATTTATGACACCCGCCGCCGCCGCCGCCAAAGCTGCGAGCGTGCATGATCCCAACCTTTCCAAATTCGAGGGCAAGTAATTCCGCCCCCAATCCCGTCCAATTTTAACAATCATGAGTCAGGAATCTCAGACGCTGCCCCCGGAAATCACCCCGGACGATATTCTCCAGCGCGCCGCGATCGACAAGTCCACGCGTCTGCCGGTGCTGTTCTTCTTCACCAGCGGCGTGGCATGGCTGCTCATCGCCACCGTGCTGGGCCTGCTGGCCTCCCTGAGCCTTGTGGCTCCAGATTTGCTGCCCAGTCAGTATTTGAACGCCGGTCGCCTCCAACCTGCGTTCGTCAACGCTCTCGTATACGGCTGGGGCTTCCAGGCCGGGATTGGCGTCATGGTTTGGATCATGGCCCGGCTCTGCCGCACGGAACTCCGCAATCCGGTGACCCTTGTGGTGGCCGGGCACTTCTGGAACATTGGGGTTACCGTTGGCGTGCTGGGCATTCTAGCTGGTTCCGGAAATCTGCACATGAAACTTTTGGAGTTTCCTTCATTTGCGTGGCCAATTCTCCTCGTGGCTTACACTTTGCTCATCGTGTGGATGGTGATCATGTATTCCGCACGCCGGAAGGGCATGATCTACATTTCCCAGTGGTATGTCCTTGCGGCCTGTTTCACATGGCCGTGGATATATCTCGTAGCCAACAGCTTGCTAAATGTGCTTAAGAAATCTGGCGTCGCCGGGCCGGCCATTGCCTCGTGGTATGCGAACAACGTGCTTTTCCTGTGGATGGTACCCGTCGGTCTGGCTTCCGCTTACTTCATCATTCCCAAGATTACGAACCGTTCGATTCACAGCTACAGTCTGAGCACTCTAGCTTTCTGGGCTCTCATCGTGCTGGCCCCGTGGGCCGGCGCCCAGGAATTGATTGGCGGCCCGCTGCCGAAGTGGTTGCCGGCGGTTGCTGGCACCGCGCAGATACTGCTGTTGGTGCCCATGTTCGCCGTAGTGCTCAATCATTACAAAACGGTGCGCGGTTCCCACCACCTCGTGGAGGCCAGTCCTAGCCTCCGCTTCACTTTCTTTGGCGGGATTGGCTATGCATGCACCTGCGTTATCGCAGCAGTGCTCAGCAGCATGAATCTCAGCCGCTACACCTTCCTCAGCTACGCGGCAGATTCCGTGCAGATGACCGGCTATTACGCCTTCTTCACCATGACTATGTTTGGTGCCATCTACTTCATCGTTCCCCGCATCACGGGCTGCGAATGGTTGAGCGGGGCACGCATTCGCCGTCATTTCTGGCTTAGTGCCTACAGCTGTATTTTCATGTGCGTTGTTCTGCTGGTCGCCGGTTTCTCTCATGGATCGGCCATCGACAACTGGAGCACCAACTACGAATCGGCCATGCTCTTCTCCAACGGCTACATCGTTGGGCGTGTGCTAATGTGGATCCTTCTCCTCTATGCCAACGTATCGTTTGCGTTGCATCTCGGGGCCATGGTGTTGAACCGCGGACGTAAAGCGGGCCGACCCACATTGATCCATGAGCATGCTCCGACAGCAGTTTCCGCTCCTGCCGTAACCCTCGAACCCTCTAAGGCATGAACAGTCTAAAGTCTTTCGTCCTTACGCTCGGAGCCTGTGTAGGCATTCCCACCTACATCATGGCGGTCCGGCCATACGCTATCGAGCGTGAGCGTCAACCCGTGCCTTACAAGGCCGAGGTGAATCCTGCCAACCCCGCTGCTCCTCCCGATGATGCAGAGACTTTTAAGGGCCTCTACTACCCTCCGTCCTACGCTGGCGACAACAAGCGCGGGGAACTGGTCTACGCTCGTGAAGGATGCGCTCAGTGCCACTCTCAGGTTGTCCGCGGCGGCCATACCGCCATCGACCCATGGAAGCGCCACGCTGGCCGGGAACAGGAGTATAAGAAGGACGTGCCTGTCACGGTGCGTGAAACCAGCCCTTGGGACTACATGCACGAAGATTTCGCTATGGTGGGCGTGCGCCGTGTTGGCCCCGATCTTGCCAACGCTGCTTACCGTTTCGATACCCCGGAAAAAACAGCCGCCCTCTACGCCCGTCTCTATGCTCCCCGCGCGGACGCATCTAGGGAATGGTCAAATTGCCCCTCCTTCGGCCACCTTTTTGAGGTGGTGCAAAAAGAGACCGAGGCCGGTCGCGGCGACGCGGTGAGAATCACTGGCAAACACGCTGCAAAGTATCTTCCTGACAGCGGATATGAAATCGTCCCCGGACAGGATGCCCGCGATCTCGTCGAATACATCCTCGGCTTGAAGCGCGACTACGATCAGCCTGCCTCCATCACCGGCAAAAAACCCGCAGTCGAGGAAAAGAAGTAACTTTACCGGAATGAGCCTTATGTCCTCACAGTCCTCCAGCCAGACACCTCAAAACATTGACTACTCGCGCACGGCCAACGTGGCGCGTATGCACGCTGCAGTTGCCCGTGAATCCGGCGAATTGGCCTCCCAGTCCGTTCCAATTTCCCTCTGGGCCGTGGTTTCGATTGCCGTGGTTAGTATTTGTGCCGGCAGTTTCTTCAGTGGTGCTCTCGCCGATCACAAGCAAAAGCCCCCGGTTGGGGCCGGGGCCTCTGGTGGCATGAGCGATGAGGAACTCCACCAGCCTGCTAATTGGATTCTGGCGGGGAAATCGAAATACAGTCAATGCGCCGCGTGTCATGGCGCGAACGGGGAAGGGCAACCGGGCCAGTTCCCGCCGCTCAAAGCTTCAGAGTTCGTGATCCATGGTGAAAAGCGCCTCGTCGCGACATTGCTCCATGGCATCAGCGGTCCGTTAACGGTTGACGGCAAGCCCTACAACGGGGTCATGCCCAAGCTCGGCGGTGCTGCCAGCATGCCTGACAAGGACCTCGCCCAGCTGCTGTCATACGTCCGCAACGAATGGGGAAATAAAGGCAGTGTAATCTACGAAGACCAAATCAAAGCCTTGAAAAAGGATCTGGGGGATCGCCCTGGCCCCTACACCGAAGTCGAACTGCGCGCGATCCCTCAGGATGCCCCTGCGCCTCTCTCAGAATGGGTCGCTAGGCTTGAGAAACCAGCCGCTGGTGCTGCCGCTGCCCCGGTCGCCGCCCCTCCGCCTAAATAAACTTCTTCTTTTCTTTACCGCTCCGAGTTCAACCAGAACCGACATATTTTCATGGAAGCCGCACACAGCACCCACACCCACGACGCCCACGACCCCCACGGGCACGATCATGGTAATGACGACCATCATCATGAACTGCCATGGTACCAGAAATACCTGTTCTCCACAGACCACAAGGTTATTGGTGTCCAGTATGGCATCTCTGGCCTCCTCTTCCTCGCTCTCGGATTCCTGCTCATGCTCGTTATGCGCTGGAGCATCGCGCACCCGGGAGAGGCGCTTCCCGGGGGGCTAAGGTGGATCCTCCACATTTTTGGTGATGACTTTGTGACCCGCTGGGCACCTAACGGTGTCGTGTCCGGTTCCCTTTATAACATGTTTGGCGCCATGCACGGCACCATTATGGTGTTCTTTGGGGTCGTGCCGCTGGGTTTCGCTGCTTTTGTAAATTTCGTGACCCCGCTGCAGGTGGGCGCTCCAGACATGGCCTTCCCCCGGCTGAACATGTGGAGTTTTTGGCTCTTCTTCGTCAGTGGCGTTCTAATGGTTTTCAGTTTCTTCCTGCCTACTGGTGCCGCCCAAGCGGGCTGGACCAACTACTCGCCGCTCTCCGCGACCGTAATGCGGGCCACAGACGCGCACTTCTGGACGGGGCAGACCCAGTGGCTTTTTGCCATGGTGTTCAATATTTCCGCCTCTCTCCTCGGTGCTGTTAACGTGCTCACCACCGTCATTAATCTCCGGGCCAAGGGCATGACGTGGATGCGGCTGCCTTTCTTCACGTGGGCCATGTTCGTCATCGCCTTCCTTCTCCTGCTGGCCTTCCCTCCGCTGGAAGTAGCCGCGCTTATGCAGCTGTCCGATCAGGTCTTCGGGTCCAGTTTCTTCCTGCCAACAGGACTTTGGACCAAGGAGGAGGGACTACTCAACGTTTCCGGCGGTGGTCATCCGGTGCTATTCCAGCACCTCTTCTGGTTCCTTGCGCACCCCGAAGTCTATGTGCTCCTGCTGCCAGCCATCGCGATCGTTGCGGAAATCATTCCGTGCAACACACGCAAGCCGCTCTGGGGCTATAAGAGCATGGTCTATGGCCTGCTTGTTCTCGGCTTCCTTAGTTTCATTGTCTGGGCGCACCATATGTATCTGACCGGTATGGGAACGGTGGTGGCCACCTTCTTCCAGTTCACCACGGTGATGATCTCGGTGCCTTCGGTCATTCTTTTAACTTGTCTTATGATCTCTCTCTGGGGAGGTTCCATTCGTTTCACGATGCCCATGCTGTTCGCCACGGCCTTCCTCCCAATGTTCGGAATTGGAGGCCTTACCGGACTACCCCTCGCCTTCCCGTTCATCGACCTCTTCCTGCACGACACATACTACGTGATCGCTCACTTCCACTATGTGGTCGCCCCTGGCACTCTCTTCGGACTTTTTGCCGGAGTTTATCACTGGTTCCCCAAAGTCACTGGTCGCATGATGGGCACGAAGTTAGGCCACCTGCATTTCTGGGGGTCCCTCATTGGTATGAATGTTCTTTTCGGCCCCATGTTTATTCAGGGAATGGCCGGCTTCCATCGCCGCTGGTATGACGGCGGCAAGTCTTTTGAAATGACCAGCCATGAGTACTTTTGGATGAATGAGTTGATCTCATGGGGTGCATGGGGCCTAGGTCTTGCTCAAATCCCATTCATCATCAACTTCTTCTGGTCCATTAAGGGCGGGAAGCGCGTTGCCTCGGACAATCCGTGGAATGCGACGACCCTTGAGTGGAACACCCCCACTCCACCACCTCATGGCAACTTCCTCACCGAACCGGTCGTCTATCGTGGTCCTTATGAATACAGCGTGCCCGGCGCTGAGAAAGACTATAGTCCGCAGTGGGAGCCAGTGACCGCAGCTGAAGAAGAGGGTCTCAAAGCCCTGCCCCAGTCTGCTCACCCGTGGAAGCACTAACCCTAGCTGATTTTCCTACGATGCAGATTCCCTACGAAGTCGAAGCTAGGCCCGATACCGGCCTCTACAATGCCAAAGTTGGCATCTGGCTGTTCCTTGCCTCCGAAGTCATGCTCTTCGGCGGGCTCTTCTCATCCTATGTGTTCCTGCGGCTCGGCGCAGATTTTCCATGGCCCTTCCATGAATTGAAAGTCCTACCGGGATTCATCAACACGATGGTGCTCATTGCTTCCTCCGTATCGGTGGTCGCGGCATGGGCTTCACTCAAAGCCCGACGCTACGGCTGGTATCAGGTGAACATGATAATCACTCTGCTCTGCGCTCTCGGGTTCATGGGCATTAAGTCTTACGAGTATTATTTTAAGTTCGTCCATTACTCCCTGAAATTGTCGGATGGCAGCGTCGTTGCCGGACATCCGAAGCACGTGGATGATACGCACCATGGCGACCGGATCGCCTTCCAAGCTGATAGAATCACCATCAATCTCAAGAGCAGTAATCTGGAATTCCTAGATGGACTCCGCTCCGGCAGGGAAAACGCCCCCTATGGCGAGCCGGAAACAAAGGAACTGAAGTTTAAAACGAAAGTAGAGAAACCGGATAAGTCATTCATAAGCAGCGACATTACGCTCACGGATTCATGGCTGAAGGAAAAGAGCGAAGCCTACTGGGCGCTCAAGGAGGAAGAGAGCTATGCGGTCATTGCCCTCGAAACCCAAAAGCCTCTGGCCCGTCAGTCGGACAGCGATGGAGTCAAAGCGGACAAGCAGACGAAGGTGGACGCTATCAATAAGCAAATTGCAGCAGTGCAAAAAGAGTTCGCGGACAAAGCGGCCGCTGCCGGGCTTTCCGAAACCATCCTGCTCGAAAGCGCCCAACCGCTGACCTTTCTTAATAAGGAAAAAGGGCTCATGAAGTATGGAGCGAGCGAGTATTCCTTCCGCGAGGGCACAGTCCTGCATGGAAAGTTGCTGGCTGACACCATCCAGTTCAATGTGGACACGATCGACCTTCGTCAGACAGTCGACATCGAAAAGTCTCTTGTCTGGAAACATCTGGGAACTGAGCTCAAGCAGCGTTTCATGCGTTACAGCAACGAGAGGGTGGAGGAGTTCAAAAAGCACCGCCCGAAAATTGCCGAGCCGGAAAAGAACGTTGTTTGTCAGCGTGATTCTCTCCGCGTTGAATTCGGCAATGAGAAGAAAAAGTTCATGAGCGAAGAGGAGGCGGATTCCTACCTGCACGATGAGAAATACATGATCAGCGTGCCCCGCTCGGAGAAGCGCTTCTACTCAAATTTCAGTCCTTCGCTCAGTCCCTATTACGCCATTTATTTCCTGATGACCGGTCTTCACGGCCTCCACGTTATTGGTGGAGCCATCGTGCTTGGCTGGTTCCTTTTCACGGGGCGCAAAATGTATCTCCGTAATCCGGAACACCTCGCCAACCGGGTCGAGGTTGGAGGCCTCTTCTGGCACTTCGTCGATCTTGTGTGGATTTTCTTGTTCCCCCTGTACTACCTGATGTAATTGCGAACGTATATCTTATATGGATCAAGCCACGGAACATTCCCACGACTCGCAGGGTTCGCACGATCACCCGATTGATCTGCGCAAGACCGTCCGCACCTATCTCAAGGTCGGAGCCACGCTCATCCTGTTCACTTTCATCACATGGGGTGTCGCCTATTTTGTCGATCTTGGTGATGAACACCTGAACATCGCCCTCGGCCTGCTCATCGCGGCGTTCAAGGTTACTCTGGTGTGCCTGATCTTCATGCACCTCAATCATGAACGTGGTCTGATCTACAAGACCCTGCTTTTCTCCATGATTTTTTTCGCGGCCATGATGTTCCTTTTCTGTCTGGCCTTCTACTCCCCGATCGAGGATTCATTTCTCAAGCCTTAACAGTCTGCGATCATGTCACTCAAGTCCTTCCACATTTTTTTCCTTGTTTTGGCGATCCTATTCGACCTTGGGATGCTGACTTACGCTTATTTTGGTGACAACAGTGTGACTCAGGAATTGCAGGCCTACGGAGTAGGTCTGGGGGTCATCGCTCTTTGTCTAATCGTTTACACGGTGTGGTTTATCCGCAAGAAGGCCCCCAAAATCATTGTCTGAACCCAGCCATGAAACTCACCATGATTGCCTGTGCCACCTGTATCAATACCGAAGGCTCGACCGGAGTCGCGGCAGCGAATGGGGCCGTGTTCGTGATGATGGGGGCACTGGGAATCGTTTTCCTCACCGTGGCCGGCATTCTTTTTTCATTCATTCGCCGGGCAAGGCGGCACGCTGCGGCCAGCGCCAGCGAGGTGTAACCCGATTCTACTCACTTATTTTCTTTCCTAGTTCTCTATGGGCTTTCTAAACAAACTTATGGGTATCCCGCCGGTTGGTTCCAAGCACGGCGAAATGGTGGATCACATGCTTGAACTCGTTCACTGGATCATGCTGGCGCTTTTCGTAGGCTGGAGCCTATTTCTGGTGATCACTTACATCAAATATCACCGTCGCCGAAATCCCCGGGCGAATTACGCCGGAGTCACGAGCTCTACTTCCAGCCACCTTGAAATCGGGTTGATCATCACGGAGGTTATCCTTCTCCTTGGTTTTGCATTTCCCCTTTGGGCCAAACAGGTGGACCGGTTTCCTGATCCTGATGTGCGAGTCAATGCTTGGGCACAGCAGTTCAGTTGGAACTTCCATTACGCCGGCCCCGACGGGAAATTCGGCATGTCTAACCGCTTCCTGATTTCAGATCAAAACGTCATTGGCCTTGATTCGGAGGACCCAAATTCATGGGATGATTTCATTAGTAGCAGCTTGGTTTTACCGAAAAACAAGAAGATTGAAATCGCCATCACCTCCAAGGACGTGATTCATAACCTCGCCCTCGTGGGCATGCGTACAGCCATGGATGCTGATCCCGGCAAAGTTAATAGGGTCTGGTTTGAACCCAATCTCGCCGGGGAATCGGAAATTATTTGCGGCCAGCTTTGCGGGCCCGCTCATGGCGGCATGAAGGCCATGTTGAATGTGAAAGGAACGATGGCTGAATTTCAGCAGTGGGAGAAAGAGCAGACTCCCGTCCGCGAGATGTCTTTCGCAAAAGATGTGGTTAAAAGGCTAAGCAGTGCGACAACCTCACCTTCAAGTGATACCGCTGTTCCCGCCTCGCCCCTCGCCGCGGTAACTGCGCCTGTGCTGGTTACAACCTCCTTACCTTCTCCGATACCCGCAGCGACTCCCGGAGGAGTTACAGTGGAAAAACTAGAACTCGGCGTAATTCCTAACGCAATGCAGTTCGACAAAAAAGAAATCAGCGTAAAGGCAGGTTCCAGAGTTGCCTTGTTGTTCAGTAACAAGGGGTGCGTCCTCCAGCATAATTTTCTTCTCATAAGACCCGGAAGCAAAGACTTGGTGGGGGATCTTGCTGACAAGCAAATTGGCTTACCCGATGCGCTGGCTAAGCTTTATGTTCCTGATTCTCCGGATGTGCTTGTGAAGCCCGCTAAACTCATCGGTATCGGGCAAAGTGACCTTATTGAATTTACTGTTCCTTCCGAGCCCGGAGACTATCCGTACATTTGCACCTTTCCTGGCCACTGGCGTCTCATGAATGGCCTACTGAAAGTTACGCCCTGAGACCCCGTTTGTTCGTATAGTTTGATCTGCTGACAGACGCTGGGGCTACTCAGCGAAGGTTAGTAGATCCCAACTCATTTATGCCGGACATGGTTCTCCTTTCTCAGCGACTGCTCCCCAAGTTTGCGCTGCTCACGATCGTGTTGCTTTACGTCGTGGTGCTCGCGGGGAGCATAGTGCGGGCCACTGGTTCGGGCATGGGCTGTCCTGACTGGCCGCGGTGCTATGGCCGTCTCATTCCTCCAACTTCGTCTGATGAGATTGACTTTCGGAGGCTTGATCCTGCGAGGTTTGAGCGCTCATGGGCCAGCCATGGCCGTACATCGACGGTCGTGACCGAGGAAACACTGAGGGAAAACTTCAGCGCTAAGGAGACATGGATCGAGTTTATCAATCGCTGCTTGGGCGCTATCAGCGGGTTGGCAGCGCTTGTTACCTTTGTTTTAGCTGTCATTGCCCGCCGCCGGGACAGTCCGCTGATGTTGCTTCTCACGGTGCAGATGGTGCTCTTTGCTGCGGTCGCATGGATGGGTAAGGTGGTGGTGGATACCAATTTGCTGCCGTGGATGATCACGGTGCACATGATGCTGGCCGCGGGCCTGATCGCCACCGCTCTGCTGGTGCGGTATCGGGTGGCTCCGGCGTGCGCGCTGCCGGTGAAGGCTTCGCTCCGGCGCCACATTCTCTTGAGTCTCATCCTCATCCTTATGCAGACGGTCATCGGCACTCAGGTTCGTGAAATGGTCGATAATCTCCCTGCCGGAGGATGCTGCGACGGCCGTCTCGAAGATCGCCTTGGCACGCCGATGGTCTGGCACCGGGTGGGCGCCATTCTCACTCTCACGGCCGTGGCCATTTTGTTTTTCCGGCTGAAGTTCCGCCCCGCCTGCGATGCCGCTGCGCCGGCACTGATCACCCTCATGGGACTGCTGGTCGCTATTGAGTACGGTGTCGGTGTCCTGCTGATCCGGGCCGATCTTCCGGCCTTTCTTCAGCCGGTGCACTTGTTCATCGCCTTCCTCCTCTTTGGCATGGTGCTTACCCTTCTGCTGCGCAGCCGGTTGCAGAATGATGAGCCGGCCCCCAAGGTTGCCTCCCATGAATGATCCCGCCGTTCAGCCAGTCACCGTTTCCTCCGGAAGCGGAGAGGCCCTCGGTTTTACGAGGGCCGACTTCATGACCCTAACCAAGGCGCGACTGAGCGCTCTGGTGGTGATCACTACTTTTGCCGGCTATTGGCTGCACCATCTTTTGCGGCCTCAGCCTGAGGATGTCCCGTGGCGGCTCATTCACACCATTATCGGCACCACTCTCACCGCTTTTGGGGCATCGGTCTTCAATCAGCTCATGGAGGTGGATGCTGATGCCCGCATGAACCGCACCGCTGCCCGTCCGCTGCCGGCGCGCAAGCTTCTTCCGGAGGCTGCTTTCATTCTCGGCGGCCTGCTGAGCGCTCTGGGCATCATCCATCTTGGGGTGAAGGTGAATGTGGAATCCTCAGCGCTCGCGGGCCTTACGCTCCTCGTTTATCTGTTTATCTATACGCCGATGAAGCGGAAGTCTCCGCTGAACACGATCGTAGGTGCTGTTTCGGGAGCTATTCCGCCCGTCATTGGCTGGGTGGCGGTCCCAGGCGGAAAGGAGTTTCACAATTACGACCGCGAGCTTCTCCGCGCGGATCTCCTCTTCACGAGCGAGTCCCTCTTCCTGTTCAGTCTTCTCTTTCTCTGGCAACTGCCGCACTTTCTGGCGATCAACTGGATGTATCGCCATGAATACATTCGCGGGGGATTCAAAATGTGGTGCAATACGGATGAGACCGGCCGCGCCACAGCGCGGCGTGCCCTTGGCTGGAGCCTGCTCATGCTGCCCCTTGCGGTGTGGCCTTCGCTTTCCGGTTTTGCCTCGTGGACTTTTGCGGTGCCTGCTTTCCTGCTCGGCGGATGGCTGGTCTGGCTGAGCTGGCAATTTCTCAAGGCACCGGACCGCTTGCGGGCACGGAAGCTCTTTTTCGCCACCCTACTCTACCTTCCCGCCATGCTGGCCGCGCTTCTGATTTTTGCGCGCCGCAGTTAATCCCTCACACGTCTTATTTCCATCGTCTATGTCTGCGCCCCCACACCCCGAGGCTGCCCGTCTGAGCAAGCAAACTGTCGTGCTAATTTGCATGACTATCATGTCCCTCGGTTTTGTTGTGTGGTGGAACTATTACATCAAATTCAGCCAGGATAAAATGGAAGGACGTCTACCGATTCGTTCGCGCGTGGAGACAGACCCCGGCGCCTTGGTCGATCAGAACGGAACAGTTCGGAATCTTGATGCTCTGCGAGGGAAGGTGATCGTGTGGGCGTATGTTTACACTACCTGTCCTTCTGGGTGTGCCGGACTTGCGGATGAGATGAAGAAACTTCAGGATGAATTCGGTAAAGACCCCCGCTTTCAGATGGTTTCCGTTAGTCTTTACCCCGAGCATGACCGGCCGGAAATGCTGAAAGGTTGGACCACTATTAAGAATTTTACCGGCGAGAACTGGTGGTTTGTGACATCGAAGGAAGGCACGGAGGCAGATGGTGAGCGTGTACGCGGTTGGATGAAGAAGACATTTGGAATGTGGGCCATTAAGAAAAGCCCGGAGCACATCGCAAATAATCCGGCGGATGTGTGGGACCACAAAGTAGTTTTTTCTCTTTCGGATGCGAAGGGTAACATCCGTACCCCGACGGACAGCCTTACCTTCTGGGATCCATTCTTCAAAGCATTTGATTCCGGATGGTATCCAAGGCCAATAGCTGAGGATATCAAGAAACTCCTCGAAGAAGCCTCTGCAACACCATGACCGGCGAAGACCTTCCATTCATCAACTCCTGCCTCAACGGCGCCGCGACCGTCCTCCTCTGTGCGGGTGTGGCCCTCGTAAAAGCCAAACGCATCACCGCGCACCGCGCCTGCATGATGAGCGCCTTCGTCATTTCCTGCCTCTTTCTGGTGCTTTATCTGTACCACAAGTATGCCGTTATGAAGGGCGTTCACACCCCGTGGCCTGGCCCGCCGGAGTGGAGAACGGCTTACCTGATCATGCTTTTCAGCCACATCGCTCTCGCCATGGTAGTTCCTATACTGGCGCTTATCAGCATCAGTCGTGGCTTGAAAATGCAGGTCGAGCTTCACAGGAAGATATCCCGCTGGACCTTTCCCATCTGGCTCTACGTCAGTGTGACCGGTGTGCTGATCTACGTGCTCCTCTACCGGACATGGCCGCCAGTTTCCGCAGGATACTGATTCCAGCGCCGGGAGCGGCGCAATCCGTCCATTAGCCCGCCTTTCTATTTTTTCCCGCTGCACTTTCACCGGTTTCGGTTATGGAAGTGTTCATGCCATCTGCTGCCAAGCCACGCACTGCCGCCCGGCGCGCTCCTGCTCTCGATTTCACCTCAGGCTGGGACTACTCCCGCGCGCCGGAATCCGTGCGCCCGGACATCCGCAAGGAATACGGCCTCTTCATCAACGGGCGGTGGCAGAGCGCGAAATCGGGGAAGACTTTCGCCACCATCAATCCCGCCACGGAGGAAACCATCGCGCAAGTCGCTGACGGTGGCGCCGAGGACGTAGACGAAGCCGTCCAAGCTGCCCGCCGCGCCTACGACCTTGTCTGGAGCAAAATGAGCGGCGCGGACCGCGGCAAGTATCTCTACCGCATCGCCCGCATCCTGCAGGAAAAGGCTCGCGAACTTGCTGTGCTGGAAACCATGAACGGCGGCAAGCCCATCAAAGAAAGCCGCGATATGGACCTCCCGCTCGCCTCCTCGCACTTTTTCTATTACGCCGGTTGGGCGGATAAGCTGGCATACGCTTTCCCTGGACGTGATCCACAGCCGCTTGGCGTCGCCGGTCAGATCATCCCGTGGAATTTCCCGCTCCTCATGGCGGCATGGAAAATCGCACCCGCGCTCGCCTGCGGCAATACCGTCGTTCTCAAGCCCGCCGAGACCACGCCGCTCACCGCGCTGCACCTCGCCCAGATTTTCCAGGAAGCCGGACTCCCTGACGGCGTGGTCAACATCGTACCCGGCGGACGCGAAACCGGAGCCGCCCTCGTGCAGCACCCTGGCGTCGATAAACTCGCCTTCACCGGCAGCACCGCCGTCGGCAAATGGATCGCCAAAACCGTCGCGCCGACTGGCAAGAGGCTCACTTTGGAACTGGGAGGCAAAGCCGCCAACATCCTCTTCGCCGACGCCCCTATCGACCAGGCCGTCGAGGGCATCGTCACCGGCATCTATTTCAATCAAGGCCACGTCTGCTGCGCAGGTAGCCGCCTGCTGGTCGAGGAAAGCATCGCCGACACCGTCATGCGCAAACTCCGTGACCGCATTCGCACCCTGCGTGTCGGCGACCCTCTGGACAAGAACACCGACATCGGAGCCATCAACAGCCGCCACCAACTCGGTAAGATCAAAGAACTCGTCGCCGCCGGCGTGGCGGAAGGCGCCGACCTCTACCAGAGCGACTGCGCCTTGCCAAAACGCGGCTTCTTTTACCCGCCCAGCTTCTTCACCGGCGTCACCGCCAGTCACCGCATCGCCCGCGAAGAAATCTTCGGCCCCGTGCTCAGCGTCATGACCTTCCGCACCCCTGACGAAGCCGTCGAGCGTGCCAACAACACCTGCTACGGCCTCAGCGCCGGCGTCTGGACCGACAAAGGCAGCCGTATTTTTGAAATCTCCAGCAAACTAAAAGCCGGCGTCATTTGGGCCAACACCTACAACAAATTCGACCCCGTCAGTCCCTTCGGCGGCTACAAAGAAAGCGGCTTCGGCCGCGAGGGGGGCATGCACGGGCTGTATCCATACGTGGCGGTTTGAAACTTGCGCAAATTGCCGTGCGTGCAGTGGTCATGCCTGTGGCGATGGCGCGGGAGTTGGAGCAGGGGCAAGGAACCGTTCTTTTAGAAAGGCTTCAACTTTTCGAGGCACTTCAGGGTCGTTGAAGCGCCCATGGCCGCCGTCTTTCACGTTATAGAGTTCGTTGGCCACGCCTGCCTTCTTCAACGCTGCCGCCAGTAACTCACTCTGACCATGGGGCACGAGTGGATCTTTTTTACCATGCACTATGAGAAATGGCGGGTCGGTTTTGTCCACGTAGGTGAGAGGGTTCGCGCTCTTCACCTTTTCGGGAATCGTCTGCACCGGTCCACCGAGCAGTTTGGCCTCCGGTGCGTCTGGAGTGTCATGATCCATCGTGCCCGGCAGGCGCTGGGTGTTCATTTTAGAAACATCCGTGGGACCAAAGAAATCGATGACGCCGGCCACCTTCGTGTCCTTGTCCGTGTGTGGCCCCAGATTACCGTCCATCTCGGTGACACCGGCGCTGGTCCCCAACACCGCGACGAGATGCCCGCCGGCCGAAGTTCCCCACACCACGATGCGCTCCGCATCCAGCTCGTATTCCTCAGCGTTGGCTTTGATCCAGCGGATGGCCGCCTTGCAGTCGTGAATTTGCGCCGGCCATTTCGCTTCTTGACTCAAGCGATAGCCGACACTGACTCCGGCACAGGTTCCCTGCGCAGCAAATCGTATTACCTGCCCGCGTCCCTGCTCTTTGCTGCCCGCCTGCCATGCGCCACCGTGAACAAAGACCAGCACTGGCAGCTTTTTCCCCGCCTCCCTGTTCTTTGGCAGAAATATATCCAGCAGCTGGCGCACATTCTCCGTGGTGGCATAGGGCATGTCCAGTTTTGCATCTACCGATAGCGGAATCGCCGGCCCGGGACGCTGGGCGCGGAGATTGGAGCAAAAAGACAGGAGAACGAGGGGGACAATAGAGCGGTTCATATCGAAATGGTGGTGACGGTAACTGATGAGTTCTAAGCAGAAGCCGCGGTTACATCGGCAGGAACTGAACCTTTCGATGAGGCGTTTCCACCTTCACCCGTGCTAAACCGCACGCAGCCCGGCTGTCCAGCATAACCATGCGGTCAATTCCGGCACCTTGCTCAGCGACAAGTGGACATTCGCTCAGACGTCGTCCACAGCAGGCAGCCACGGTCGAAATTCCGGCGGGATGGGGGCCTCAAAGACAAGACGCCGATCGGTCTCGGGGTGGTCAAATCCGAGCGTGCGCGCGTGCAGCATCAGACGGCTGGTGCGCGTTTGGCGGCTGGTGCGGGCGTAAATTTCATCACCCAGAAGTGGATGGCCAAGGTGACGCATATGTACGCGGATCTGATGCGTTCGCCCGGTATGCAGCGTGCATCGCACGAGCGAATCACTGCCGGTGATGTGGAGGACTTCGTAGTCGGTTACAGCGTGCTTGCCTGCGGGCGGGGGCACCACGGCCATGCGCAGGCGGTCGTGGGGATCGCGGGCGATGTGCGTTTCCACCGTGCCACTGCGCTGGGCCGGGATACCCTGCACGACTGCGAGGTAAACTTTTTCCACGCTGCGCCCGGCGAACTGCTCGGTGAGACTGTGGTGTGCGGCATCGGTGCGGGCCACAACGAGGCAGCCGCTCGTTTCCTTATCCAACCGGTGCACAATGCCGGGCCGGGCCACACCGCCGATGCTGCTCAGCCCGCCGAACCGGTGGAGTAGCGCATTGACGACCGTGCCGTCTTCATTGCCGTGGGCGGGATGGACGACCATACCGCAGGCCTTATTCAGCACGGCAAGGTGGGCGTCTTCATAGAGCACCTCCAGCGGGAGATCCTGCGGCTGGGCCTCCGCGGGTTTGTCCGGCGGAATGGTCCCGCTGATAGCATCCCCGGACTCGACGTCGGCACTGGCCTTGGTCGCGCGGCCATTCACGGTGACATGCCCCTCTTTGATCAGGGCTTGAATTCGTGAGCGGGAGAGATCGGGCAGACGGGCCGCCAGAAATTTGTCGAGCCGCCCGCCCCGCTCCGTTGCTTCGGCGGTGAAAGTGAAATCCATTTGTATCTCTGCGGCGCGCTGGGTGTGATTTCAAGGCGAGTCTCCCGCTTGCTCCCTAAGGATGTTCTGTGCATAGGCAGCATGAATTCCACTTACCTGACCTATGGCACAAATCTACTACTCCGGCCCCAACCGCCAGCCTGTTATCGTTGATGACACAGAAATTCCCGCCCTTGTCGCGAATGGTAGAGTCAATGCCGGCACGCTGGTATGGATGAATGGAATGGCGGACTGGAAACCTCTGAAGGATGTCCGGCCTGATTTGTTGAGCGCACCTGCCGCACTTGCCGGAACTGGGCCTCCGCCCCCACCGCGCAAGTCCCATGAGATCGACTACAAGCTCTTTGGCGAAGAGATGCAGATCGTGGAAATAGAACTCGACCCGGGGGAAACCGTGATCGCGGAAGCCGGGGCTATGAATTACATGGATCAGGGCATCAAGTTTGAGACGAAAATGGGCGATGGATCGAACCCGAAGAGCGGCTTCTGGGATAAGATGAAGCAGGTTGGGAGTCGGGTGTTCACTGGGGAGTCGCTGTTCATGACCCACTTCACCAATCACGCTACGGGCAAACAGTCCGTGGCTTTTGCCGCGCCGTATCCGGGAAAGATCATCCCCATCGAGTTGAACCAGTACAACGGCGAACTGCTCTGTCAGAAAGACGCGTTTCTCTGTGCTGCCATGGGCACAAAGGTGGGCATCGCATTCGCGCAAAAGCTGGGTGTGGGCCTTTTCGGTGGTGAAGGATTCATCCTGCAAAAACTCAATGGCGACGGACGGGCATTCATCCACGTGGGCGGTACGGTGATCAAAAAGGAACTGCGCGGGGAAATGCTGCTCGTAGATACGGGCTGCCTTGCGGCATTCACGCAGGGCATTGAATACAACATTCAGCGTGCCGGAAATCTAAAGAGCATGGTGTTTGGCGGTGAGGGGCTCTTCCTTGCGACTCTGCGGGGATACGGTACCGTTTGGATTCAGAGCCTGCCCTTCGTTCGTCTTGCGGGTCGCATCCTCGCGAACCAAACGGGAGCCGCAAGTAGCGACAGCGGATCGCTCCTCGGTGGACTGGGGAATTTGTTCGGCGATTGAGCCTGCCATCGCCACGGAAGCCCCCACCGCTTCTCGCCGCCGCTCACTATGTCATGGGGTGCGATGATTGTTAAATCCGCAGAGACTCAGGCCCCGATCGGCGGCTTTGAAGAACTGGCCGGAATGATTACAGACTTCTGGGAAACGGACGAATCCCTGCCGCGCGAAAATTTTCCCCTTTGCCGTCCAGTCCACTTGCGGGGCAGCGGCTGCCGCATGGAGTCCAAGCTGCAGACGGCCGAAAAGATGGAGCGGATTCAGGAGAAACTAAAGCAGGAGGACAGTGGGAACCCAATTCAGCTTGAGGAATTGCTCTCGTGGGATCTCCGGGCCCGGCGGAGGAAGTGGTGGCCATTCTTTTCTCCATCAAAGGCGGCGGCGATCTGGCCGGGGATTTGGCGAATTCTTGCCTGCTGCACGACTCGTTTTAATCTACTTCCTGACCATGGAAACGATCGATCGGGAGGCTCCCGGCCGGGAATCCTATCATAAGTGGCAGGGGTTTCGGGATCATCTTGGGGAGTGAATTCCGGCGACGGCCTCAGGCTTTAGCGGCCCGCCGGGGCCGCTGGGTAATTCCCTGACGCAAGGAAAAATTATCTTCCCCTTGACCATGCACGGGGAAGGCCGTCTCGTTAATTTGGTTTCCAGCCCCGCGCTGAGGGGTGTGCCCCTCCCGTTTTAGTGCTTAATCCACTGAAAATCAAGGCACCCTAGGCGTCCGGCGGTGATCCGCACACAACCGCATCCCTGTTACCTGCGTATTTTCATTCGCCTCTTTTCACCAACCCTTTCCTCAACCTTTTTCCCAGCAGACTCACTTTCATGTTTGGCAGACTATTTGGCTGGTTTTCCAACGATATCGGCATCGATCTCGGCACGGCAAATACGCTCGTTTACGTCAAAGACCGCGGCATCGTTCTCCGCGAGCCGTCCGTCGTGGCGGTGAGAAGCGGCACCAGCGAAGTGCTGGCCGTGGGGGATGATGCAAAACGAATGCTCGGGCGCACGCCGGGCAATATCGTGGCCATCCGTCCGCTCAAGGACGGGGTGATCGCGGATTTTGAGGTGACGGAGGCAATGCTGAAGCACTTCATTCAGAAGGTGCACAATTCCCGCCGCATGGCCCGGCCCCGCGTGGTCATCGCGGTACCCAGCGGTATCACGGAAGTGGAAAAGCGCGCCGTGAAGGAGAGCGCCAGTAACGCGGGCGCGAGAGAGGTTTACCTCATTGAGGAACCGATGGCAGCGGCGATAGGGGTGGGGCTGCCGGTGCAGGAAGCCAGTGGCAACTTGATCGTGGACATTGGCGGTGGCACGACGGAGGTGGCGCTAATTTCGCTCAGCGGCATTGTTTATAGCCGCAGTGTGCGGGTGGCTGGTGACGAACTGGACGAGGCTGTGGTCCAGTACATGAAGCGCGCATACAATTTGATGATCGGCGAGCGCACGGCGGAGGATATCAAGATCCGCGTGGGTTCAGCCTATCCGCTGAGCAAGGAAATGACGATGGAAGTGAAGGGCCGCGACATGGTGGCAGGTCTGCCGAAGACCATCACCATCACCAGCCAGGAGGTGCGTGAAGCTCTGCTGGAGCCGCTTAATACAATTATTGATTCCGTGCGGGTGACGCTGGAGCGTTGTCCGCCGGAACTTTCCGCGGACCTTGTGGACCGCGGGATCGTGCTCGCCGGAGGGGGCGCCCTCCTCCGCGGGCTGGACAAACTGCTTTCTGAGGAAACCGGTCTCCCGGTGCATGTGGCGGAGGACCCGCTCAGCGCCGTGGCCGAAGGCACCGGCAAGGTGCTGAGCGAATTGGCCTTCCTCAAGAGAGTGACCACCAAAGACGGCTAACACTTTTCACCTGCATCCCCCGCCGTTATGACTGAGAGCCTGCAAATCACCTGCCTAGAGCCGGTTTGCTTGAACTCATTGCCCACCGGGGGTGCGCCGATGCAATGAAGAAGCTGAATTTGCTTGCGCTGGCGTTGTTCGTGGCAGCCCTTGGTTGGGTCTACACGTTTAACAACGATATCACGCGCACTATTCAGAACCGCATCAGCGCATTCTTCGCCGCGTTTAAAAAGACAGGTGCCAGTGCTCAAGACGCGATCACCGGGGCCAGCGAGGCAAAGATGACGTCGGAGCAGCTCCGCGCCCTCAATAACAAGCTAGCCATTGAGAATGCGGAACTAAAAATCTACCGCTCGCAGGTGGAGAGCCTTCAGGGCGAAGTGAAGCGGCTCAGCGAACTGCTGAAATTCGATGAGCGAAGTCCGCTCGCCCTCATTCCGGCCAAGATCATCGTGCGCAAAGTGAGTGCATGGCACCACGGAGCCACCATTGACCGCGGCAGCCGCCACGGCATCCAAGCGGGCAGCCCCATCGTGGTGCCGGTGAGACCGCGCCCGGACGCGCCTGAGCAGCCCGCGCTGGTGGGCCGCATTCTGCGCATTGGTGAAAATGAGAGCGAAATACTCTTCATCACTGATGAGCTTTGCAAAGTTTCTGGCCGGGTGGAGGGCAGTGTCTTCAAGGGTATCCTCGAAGGCGTGCGCGTCTCCACCTCCCGCCGCCCTGAACTGCGTCTGCGCTATCTTTCCCGTGAAGCCACCGTGGAAAAAGAGCGCCTTGTCTATTCTTCTGATACTACCAACCGCTTTCCTCCCGACATTCTGCTTGGGACCGTTGTCGATTTCCGGCCGGGCGATGCTTCCAGCGAGGCCATCGTCGAGCCGGCCGCAAATCTAGATGATTTGCCCTATGTCTTCGTGCTGGAGCAGAAAGTGGAGGCCAAATCCGCCCCGCCACCGCCTGCGGACCCGCCATGATGATCTTCGTCCTCTTGCTTTTCATACTCTCCGGCTTCGGCTTTGTGGTGCAGGATTTTATTCCCTCCATCGACTGGGCATGGCATGCGCGCATCTTCATCGTGCCGGTCATCTTTTTTGCATGCGCCATCAGTCTGCCGTATCCGGTGATGCTGCTGTTTGCGTTCGCCACGGGTTTTGTGTGGGATGCGCTGAATCATGTCTCCTTGCAGTTTCCGGATGTCGCACGGGTAGCCATTGAAGTGGGAGCTGTGCCGCCAGGGGCCGGGGCTCCGTTTGGCTTCACGATTTTCCTCTACGGGCTGCTTGGCTCTCTCATGCACGGCATCCGTCCCCTCTTCCGCCGCGGGCGCTGGGAACTGCCGGTGCTCATGACCGGAGCGGGAACCTTTCTGCTTCTCACTCTCGATTACGTCTTTATCAATTTCCGCCGCGGCGGCTTCCATTTTCCGCTGGAGGTCTGGCATCACATCGGAGCCACCGCCGTCCTGTCCATGATCGTCGCCCCCTTCGTTTTCCTTCTTATCAACTGGCTCGCCAAAATCAGCGGATACAGCATCCGCTACGAAGGCCTGAGCCGCCGTCGCTGGTCTCTCCCCAAATGAACTACAGCCCTCGCCTCCGCCTTCTCCTGCTTGCCGTCGTTATCGTCGCCGGTTTCTTCGCGCTGTTTTACCGTCTCTGGTATCTCCAGATCGAACAGCAGGAGCACTACATGGCCCAGCAGCCGGAAACCGATACGGCGCAACAGCGCGTGCCCGGCACCCGCGGAAACCTTCGTGACCGTACCGGTAGTTTTTATTTCGCCCGCAATGAGACCAGCATAGAGATTGGCATCAATCTGCGGGCGGTGGAACTAGCATGGTACGAAAAGCATCGACTGGATCTGCGCAAAAAGGATTTCGTTAAACCCATGCGTCCCTATGGGCCAAAAGCCGTGGAGGGGCTCGACATCATTGCTGTGCTCAACGAGATCGTCTTTGAGCCGCTCAATAATCTGAGGCTTTACAAAGTGCCCGCTACGGACGCCGCGAAGCGAAAACAGGAGCAGTCCATCATTCTCTCCTACATGTCCAACAAGGGGGTCATTCCTTTCCCTTATGAGAAAGATCTTCTGCAGGGGGACGATGAAAGCTTTCGCCGTTTTACCGCCTACGTAGAGAACGCCCCCAGCATTCCCGGCCTCACCATTACGGAGCGGCCCAAGCGCCGCTATCCCATGAAAGCGATGGCTGGACATCTCGTGGGCTACATTCAGGAGAACCGCGATGTCCTGCCTGATGAGGAAAAGGCAGCCATGGACAAAGCAATTGCGAAAGCCGCGGCCGCCGACAAGCCGCGGCCGCAGTTCTACTTCGAAGCGGACGACATCGGCGTGTCCGGTTTGGAGGAATCTCAGAATGAAAAACTGCGCGGCAAACCCGGCGAGCGCACATGGTTGGTGAACGAACATGGACGGCTCACGGAGGAAATCCGCGAATTGCGCCGCGATCCTCTGCCCGGCGCGGATGTTTTTCTGACGATCGATGCTAGGATGCAATACATCGCCGAGATGGCGCTGCGCGATTCCAAAGCCGGACGCGCGGCTGCTGTGGTCATGCATCCTAACACTGGTGAGGTGCTGGCTATGGCATCGCTGCCTTCTTATGACCCATCCATGTTTCTTCCTCCTAAGGACAATGACGCGATCAATGCCCTCTACGATAAGGAATCCCCATTCCCACCAGCCTCACTGCCACTGGCGCTTCGTGCAGACACTCCCGGCTCGGCATTCAAACTGATGGTGGCGCTGGCGGCTTCCATGTCCGGGAAGCCGGTCATTCGCTCCTACGGCTGCAACGGCGGTATTCTTTTCGGCAATAAAGTGGTCAGGTGCATGGGGACTCATGGCTCGCTGGGGCTGGCGGATGCTGTCAAGAAATCCTGCAATTGCTACTTTATGCAGCTCTCCATGGCTGCGAAGATCGAGAACCTGCAGGAAGTCACAAAGCTGTTCCATTTTGGCCAGCAGGACTTCCCCATGGGGAGCGGTATTGAAGTGCCCGGAATGGAGGGCAATGGCCGCCTCTACAGCCAGTCAGGCCGGTTCACTCAGACAGACACCGCCCTCGCTGGGATTGGTCAGGGACCGATCAACGTCACTCCCCTGCAACTGGCGATGCTGGCTTCCGCCATTGGCAACGGCGGCAAGATCTATCAGCCGACGCTGATTCACCATTTTGAAGAGCATCAGTATGACCGCGACAGCCGCCGCCAGAAGGTAATCACCGAGTTCAAACCTAAGCTGCTGGCCGATCTGATCAGTATGGGGGTCAAGCCACTCGACCTCGAAGAAATGCAACTGGGCATGTGGAAGGTCGTCAACGAGCAGGGCGGCACGGCCATTGCGCGGGCCAAATCTACTATGGTGGTCATCGCCGGGAAAACCAGTACCGCTCAGCGAAAACTAAACGGCAAGGATGATGACCGCGTGTGGTTCATGGCGTATGCTCCTGCTGACAAGCCGACCATCGCTGTCGCCGTCATGGTCATTAACGGGAAAGCCGGAGGCCGTGTTGCAGCACCTATTGCCAAGCGGATCATTGAGCAGTGCATTGGTCTTGATGCCGGCACTTATCATGTAAAGCCTTACGCACTGGACCCGGCTAAGGGCGGTTACAATTACCTCGATGAAGTCGTCTTCGAGGGAGATAATGTTCCGAGCAATTCAGACGAACCGGAAACCGCCGAAGGCACCGGAGAGGATTCCGCTGACACGGAGCCCGTTGCCGTGGCGCCCGGACCCAAAATCATGGCACCTAAGGCTGAAGTAGTCCCCGAAGATGATGCGACAGTAATGATTCGTCGGGTGCTGGAGCCTGTGAAATTCCGCCTTAAAACCGATCCCCCCAACCCGTCTGCGATAACCCCTGCGACAAAGACGAACTAAACCAATTCACCGGCTGCCCAGCGGCCACCTAACCATTTAACCATTCAACACATGCCACTAGCAAACGTGATTAAAAAAATACGCAGACTTTTTGGAGCGAGTACTAACTTCAATGAAGGGTTCCGCATCGTCGTCAATACCGAGAGACTTGAGCAGCGCGTCGCCGTCGTGGAAAACGGGATGCTTGAGGAATACACCATTGAGCGCACCGGCACGCAGCACATCGTCGGCAGCATTTATAAAGGCCGCGTCCGCAATATTGAGCAGGGCCTCAAAGCCATGTTCGTGGACATCGGTCTTGAGAAGAATGCTTTCCTGCATTTCTGGGATGCCATTCCCGCCGCCGACAATGAAGAGGACGGTGGGGGTGACATCGAGCACATCGACCGTGGCAGAAAAGCCAAAGTAACAAAGAAGAAGATCACCGCCAAGGATATTCCTGGACTTTATCCGGTGGGCGCGGAAATTCTCGTGCAGGTCACCAAGGGCCCCATCGGCAACAAAGGCCCGCGGGTGACGACGAATATTTCTCTGCCCGGGCGCTTCCTCGTGCTGATGCCGCTCAATGACATGTTCGGCATCAGTCGGAAGATCGACGAACCCAAGGAGCGCGACCGCCTGCGCAAGATTCTCCGCAAGCTGAACTTGCCGGACGGCATGGGCGTCATCATGCGCACCGTCTGTCAGGGGAAGCGTGCGCGTTATTTCGTGCGCGACCTTGCCATGCTCGTGAAGCAATGGAATGAGATCAGCCAAAAGAGCGAGAGCCGTCAGGCCCCCGTGTGCGCCTTTCAGGAGCCGGATCTTGTGGAGCGCACCGTGCGCGACTTTCTCACCGAGGAAGTGGATGAAGTCATTTGCGACGATGAAGCCACCACCGAACGCATGCGCAAACTGGTTGGCCTTATCAGCCGCCGCAGCAAGAAGGGCATTCACTGGGTGCAGAGCAACGAGCCCATCTTCGAGCGGCTGGGTATTCAAAAGCAGATCGACAATGCCTTCCACCGTCAGGTCTGGCTCAAGTGCGGCGGCTACATTGTCATTGATGAAACCGAAGCGCTCATCGCTATCGACGTGAATACCGGGCGCAACAAAGGCAGCGATGATCTGGAGAAGACCATTCTCGTCACCAACCTTGAAGCTGCTGAGGAAGTTGCCCGCCAGCTCCGCCTGCGCAACATGGGCGGACTCATTGTGGTGGACTTCATCGACATGAAACACCGCCGCGATCAGATGGCCGTGTCTAAGATGATGAAGGACAAAATGCGGCGCGACAAAGCCAAAGTGCAGGTCCTGCCAATTTCATCGCTGGGGCTCATGGAAATGACTCGCCAGCGCCTCCACGAAAGCCTGAGCACAGCGGTCTATGACGACTGCCCGACGTGCAATGGACAGGGTCGCCTCAAGTCCACCGAAACCGTGAGCGTGGAACTGCAGCGCCGCCTCACCAGCATCCTCCAGCGCTATCCGGACAGCGACCACGACATCATGATCACGGTGAGCCCCGAGGTCATGCACCGCCTGCGCACCAAGGATGAGCAACTGCTGGTGGAAATGGAGCGCAAGCATCACGGTCGCTTGAGCTTCCGCGTGGATCCGGCCTTGCACCGGGAAACTGTGTTGATCACGAATGCGCAAACCGGCAAGGACATGAAGTAAGCAGCCAAATCCTTCGCTATGAAATTCCTCGTGATCTCCCGCAAAGAGGCCGTGACCTGAATTCTGAGCCCGCTGCTGCTCGCGTTTGGGGGCATGAGACTGTTTCTGCATCTGGGGCAGGTGCAGCATGTTTATCCCGGCGGGTATCTGGCGCATCATTTGTTGACCGACCGCCTCATCACGATCCCGGCGCCTTTTGTCCTCACCTTCAGGCCGCGCAGCCGTTTCACCGCTGTGCTATCGGGGCTAGCCCTGCCATGATCCCGGACGAGATCGTCTACCTCGTGGCGACCAGAGGTTCGGGTGCAGATTACGTCTCGGCGCTCTCGTTGTGCGGGGCGCTGGTATTCATCGCGCTGGGGTTGGCGGCCCTGCCGTTCACTTTTTTGCTGGGCGGGAGGCGCGGCGGCTGGTCTACAGCTCCTTAGGCCTCTGCATGAGACTGGCGACTCTGTGGAGGAGGCGACCGGCGCCTCCTCCGTCGATGACCCTGTGGTCAAAGCTCAGGGTGAGCCCAGCTTGCGTCTGCGGGATAAATTTTTCCTGCTCCGCGTCCCAAAAGGGTTGCTTGATGCCTACGCCGAGCCCCAGTAGCAGACTTTGTTCCGGTAGAGGAATGGGCGTGGCCCATTCAATACCAAATGTTCCAAAGTTGGTGATGGTGGCAATCCCTACGCCGCGGGCTTCCGGCGGGAGTTTGCGTTCACGGGCGCGCTGCACCAGTTCGTTATAGTTGGCGGTCAAATCGGCCAGTGTCTTCTTCTCCACATCACGTATAATGGGGACAAGAACGCCTTCATCTACTTCTACAGCGAACCCAAGATCAATGGCCGGCGGGTGCACGATACGTTTACCGATGAGGCGGCCGGCAGCCGCGGTATTTTCGGATAGTGCGATGGCAAGAGCGCGCATCGCATACAGGGCGGGACCGGGGCGCGGTTCGGTATGAGCTTTCCGGTGTTTCAGCAGGGGATCAAGATTCACTCGAATGCCAATCGTGGCTAGCGGCCGCGTCCAGCTGCGGCGCATGGAGTCCGCCACTGCGATGCGCATGGGGCTGGCTGCCGTGGTCTGGTGCTGATCGAGCTGTGCCATGAAGTTCTCGAAATCCTCCACAGTAACGCGACCGCCGCTTCCGCTGCCGGCTACTCCAGAGAGGTCGGAGGCATTGATGCCCAGTTCAACCATGCGGGCCCGGAGACGCGGGGAAATGTATCCGGCTCCGGTGGTGGATACGGGCACAGGCAGGCCTGTCAGCACGGGCTGCACTGGGGGCGTCTCCGCATGCATCTGAATGCTGGACTCCACTTTAAAGTGTAGGCCGGCAAGATCATCACCGGTAGCGGTGTCGCCGGCAGTCACTGGCTGCACGGGGTTTTCCGCTATGGGCTGAACCCCGGCGCGAGCGGCCTCCTCAGCAGTCACACGAAGGTAGCCCAGCGTGCTGCCCACGGGATAACTCTCGCCATTGCGGCAGCTAAATTCCTCCACGATGCCGCTGCATGGTATAGTGACGCTCATGGTGGCCTTTTGCGTTTCCACCTCCATGATTTCTTGGTCGGCCTGCACGCTGTCACCCGGGTGGACTTCAAGCCGGATAATCGTCGCCTCGGCAATTGATTCACCGAGTTGAGGCATGAGAATCGGAATACGCATAGGTTGGGAAAGGCTTACTGCTTGAGCAGATCACGAATGGACGACTCAATCGTCGCCGCAGTAGGCCGGTGAACGGCCCATAAATTTGGGTGGTAGGGAATGGGCGTGTCCTTGCAGTTCAGGCGGCGCGGCGGCGCATCCAAGAGGTGGAAGCCTTCCATGGCGATGCGGGAGACGACCTCTGCCGTGACGCCGCCCCACGGAAAGGACTCGCCGACGGCGAGCAGGCGTCCGGTACGGGCCACCGATGCGAGAATTGTATCCGTATCCAGCGGCTTCACGCTGCGCAGGTCCACGACTTCGATTTCGAATCCATCGCGCGCCAGTTCATTAGCGGCGGCGAGGGCTTCGTGCAGCATGGCGCTGTAAGTCACCACGGTGGCATGGCGTCCGCCGCGCATGATGCGGGCCTTGCCGATGGGCAGACGCTCCTCCGGCAGGGAATCGGCTTTGAGGTGGTAGTAGAGGAATTTGTGTTCGCAGAAAATGACGGGATCGTTGAGCGTGATGGCTTCCAGCAGCATCCAGTAGGCATCGCCTACTGTCGCCGGCGTGAGCACCACGAGTCCCGGATAGTGCGCATAGAGGCTTTCCATATTCTGACTGTGGAATGGCCCGCTGCCCGATGTGCCTCCGCTGGGTAGGCGCACTACGAGAGGGCAGGGAACTCCCGTGCGCCAGTAGTGTGTAGCCGCCTGATTGATGATCTGGTTGAAGGCGATGCTGGAAAAGTCTGCGAACTGCATCTCCACGATGGGCCTCATGCCGTCGATGGCAGCGCCTACGGCCATGCCCAGCATGGCGTCTTCACTGATGGGGCTGTCCAGCACGCGGCCGGGGAATTCCTTCGCCAGATTTTTGGTGGCTTTGAAGGCACCGCCAAAAGTGGCGATGTCCTGGCCGTAAAGAAAAACGGCGGGGTCCTCACGCAGCGCCTTGTTTTGCGCCTCACGGATTGCTTCGAGGTATGTAATGCTCACGCGGTCTGCAGGTTTCCTTCCATCAACCATTCCGACGCCAGCGGCATCCATGTCTCCCGTGCCGGGTCGGGACGCGGTTCGCGCTGGGCCTGCGCCACGGCCTGCTGGACCTGCTCGTAGGCTTCAGCCTCCATGAGTTCCAGTTCGTGGGGAGAAGCCCAGCCATTGGTCAGCATTGTGGCGCGGGCGGCCTTGAGGCAGTCGCGATTTTCCGCCAGTTCGCGCAATTCCACGGGCACATAAGATGCGTCGTCGTGAGCCCCATGGCCGCAAAGGCGCAGCAGACGGCCCACCACCATTTGGGGGCCGCCGCCGGCACGTGCCCGACTCACTGCTGCATCGAACGTGGCGATGCACTGTGCGAGGTCTGTGCCGTCGATGGAAATTCCCTGCGCCCCATAGCCGCGCGCACGCTCGACCAGATCGTCACAGGCAAACTGCCGCGTGCTCGGCGTGGAGTAGGCGAACTGATTATTCGCCACCGCTACTACTAGGGGCAGACGCTCCACCGCGGCCATATTCATCGCCTCGTGCCAGGCGCCAGTGGAGGTCCCACCTTCACCGATCGACGCCGCGCCCACCACTCCGGTTTCCCCTTTGAAGCGGCGCGACATCAACACCCCGCACACCACCGAAACCATAGCTCCAAGATGCGAAATCATCGCGGGCATGCCTTTCCGCGGTTCGCCGCGGTGGATATTGCCGTCCCGGCCGCGCATTGGCCCGAGCACACTGCCCAGATAGGTGCGCAGCGTGCTGAGCACCGTGTCCCCAAAAGCCATCCGGCCAGCCTGGTCACGGATGAGCGGGGCAAAGACATCTCGTCCCTGCTGCAAAGCCATGCCCAGCGCTGCGCTGAACGCCTCCTGTCCGCGGCCCAGATAGACGCCGCCGACGATCTTTCCGGCGTGATATAAAGCGGCGATTTTATCTTCCACCGTGCGCGAAAGCAGCATCCAGCGGAACCCCTCGGCGAACCTCTCCGCCGTGACGCCCGTGGGCAACAAACCTTCTATGCTTGCTGACTGAATCATTAATTTCCTCGCGTACAACAGGGCGAACAGAGCGACAAGGGAAACTTCCGCCTTGAGAGCACCAAGCCGACGTCCGGTCTCCGGCGGTTCCCTCTCCGTCTAGGTGAGGCGCAGGCAGGAACACTTCTTCAAACCACCAAAGCTGCTCATGAAGAACGGGTTATCGAAAAATATTACCGGGAATGCCTGCAATTTCATTGTGTTGGAGATTGCCATGGCAGCCACGCCCAGGTATAATCACAGCCCTAATTCAGTCCGGGCCGCCCAAAGTTATTGATTCGCCGACCATGAAAAAATTGCTCCTCTTCCTGACTGTCGTCGGTTCGCTGGCGACTTTCTTATATTTCCTCGCGGCGCCCGCTCAAGAGGAAGACCCGGCAGGCAGCGTGCCCGGCAAGTCGCTCGCTAAAAACAACTCCCTGACGAAGGCAAAGGACCAGTCTGCAAGGCCCTCTAAGCAGGGCGCAGAGTTTGGTGCGCACGCGCTCCAGGCGGCGAAATCGCCGGATTTTAGAGCCCTGCAAGCTTTCCGTGAGTGGGAACAGCGCTATATGGCGGCGACGGTGGAGGAACGTGCGTCCATGGCATCAGAAGGGGCGCACTTGGCAAAAGTACGCCGGCCGGAAATGAAAAAGCTGATCGTGCAGAATCCACGGTTGGCGCTGGAAATTGCGGTGCGTCCGGTGGTGCGGCAGGACCTGCCTGCGGAGGTAGTGGCGGAACTAGAGAAGCTTGTTAGTAAGAGCGGTGATTTCAAAGCTTACTTTGGCCGTCCGCAGGAGGGCCTGACCCTGCCGGAGGACGCGGAGCTGGTGATGCGCTACTTTGAAACGGCGGAAGGCGACAGCTTTAAAGCCCGGGTCTTTGGGAATATGCGGGAGGCCGTCAGCCGCAAGGGTGTGCCATTCCGCGGCGTGGCAATGGACCGGGAACTGGCCGTGGCGGAAAATCCAGTGCGGCAGATGGAAGCTGGGGAGAGAATTGCTGCAGGCACACAGATTGACGAAACGTGCCCGGTTTCAAGTATCAGGACACCCACCAGCTCGGAGACACCTATTGAGGTGGAGCCGGAAACTCCTATCGTGGAATTGGGCGGGCGCATTATCCGTCTGTGCAACGGCACGCATGTCCACTTGTTTGGCGAATCCCAGCTTTGGGCCATCGGCGGCCCCGGCGGCGCAGGCAATTTCCTCGACAACCACCCCGGCACTTCTTCCGAAGCGATCGGGAATTTCCGCTGCCTCTACATCCGGGTTACTTATCCGGACCAGATGCGCGCTCCGAACACCGAGGGCCGCGCCTACAGTGACATGCGGAATGTTTCGCGGTTCTACCTTGAGAATTCGTTTGGTAAGCTGACGACCACTACCTCCGTGACCCCGCTCATTGTGATGCCGCATACTAAAGCGTGGTACATTGCCAAGGACAGCGAGGTGGACGGACTGGGCCTTGTGCACAGCCATGCACGGGAAGAGGCCCGCAAACTGGGATACGACAACACCAAGTTCAACTGCACCATTGTCCGCGTGAACGAAGGTCCGCGGCTGAGCGGCATTTCGTGGGGCGGTGGAGACAGCGTGTGGGTTTCATGGGACGGCATGGACGTGCTCAACCATGAATGTGGCCACTCGCTAGGGCGCAATCACGCCAACTTTTGGGAGACCACCGACGGATCGGCCATCGGCTTGGGGGAAGACCGGGAATATGGAAACACTCTCGACGTCATGGGCGGGGGCAGCGGATTTGGGGCTCACTACAACAGCTACAGTAAACGAAGCCTCGGCTGGCTTCAGGACGGCTACACTCACCGCCCCGGCACCACGCCGAACTACAATGGCGTCTACCGGATATATGCTTATGATCAGCCTCGGCTGGAGGAGGAGAAACGCTACTCGCTGCGAGTGGACAAGGACGCCCAGCGCCGATTCTATCTTGAATACCATCCCGCCATCGGCGGCAAATGGCCCAACCAGATGGTTCTGATGATGAGTGGTCTGGGCAGCAACGCGGGACACCTTGTGGACACCACGCCCGGCAGCGTCGGCGGCAAGGGCGACGGCGGCATCCAGATCGGTCGCACGTTCAGTGACTTTGAAAGCGATACGCACTTCACCGTGCTGAGCAAGAACGGCACCAATCCCGAGTCGCTGGATGTGGCGCTAATGCGGGGGCCATTCCCCGGCAATCTACCTCCTGTGGTGAGCCTCGCCGCCTCTGCCGCCACGGCGGCCGTAAATGGCAGCGTCACTTTCACCGCGAGCGCCAGCGACCCCAATGGAGACACGCTCGCCTATCACTGGGATTTCAGCGACGGCTATGTGGCGGCGAACTCCTCCAGCATCACGCGGAATTTTACCGCCACGGACCAGCAGACTATCGGGCTGACGGTGAGCGACATGAGGGGGGGTAAGGTTAGGGCACACACTTATCTTACTATTGGCAATCCCGGCCGCGTCATGGTCAGCGGACGCATCACCGCCGCCGGCCAGCCGCTCCCGGGTGTATTAGTGATCAGTGACACGGACAAGTATTGCTTTACTGATACAAACGGCGATTATGTGCTCGCCGACCTCCAGACGGGCTTCCGGACCCTGACGGCTTCGCTCACCGGCTACACGTTCACACCGGGCTTTACCAATCCTCTGAGCGGCACACTCGCGGGCACGGCGCCGACCGTGACGGGGCTGGACTGGACTGCCGACAGCGTTAGCGAAGTCACCCTGACCGCTACCGACGCCGCAGAAGGCGGAGCAAGCGGCAGCTTTGTCATCACCCGCACCGGCGATACTGCGGCTGCGCTGAATGTGACCGTGGCCCCCGTCGGCGGTTCGGCGGGGAAGACTACGGATTACACTTTCTCTCCCGACTACAGTGCCAGCGGGAGTATGAACACGTTCACAATTCCCTCCGGACAGGCTTCGCTCATGGTCACAGTCGTCGCGGTGAATGACACCGCGCAGGAAGGCCCGGAGACGGTCATGCTCCAGCTCGCAGCCGGTGCCTATCAAGTTCGCACAAGCGGTCTCGCCTCGCTCACTATTGCTGACAACGACACCATCCGCCCCGTGGTGAGCATCGTCGCCACCGACATCTACGCTGCCGAGACGGCCGGCGACATGGGCACGTTCCTTGTGAGCCGCACCGGTGACAAGGGGTCCGCGTTGACTATTTCTCTTACCTACAGCGGCACGGCCACGAATGGCCCGGACTACGCTCTTCCCGCACAGGTGACCATCCCTGCCGGCCAGTCCTTCACACTGCTCACGTTCACTCCGGCAGACGACACCGCGCAGGAAACTCCTGAGGACGTGACCGTGAGGGTCGCGGTGAATGCCGCTTACGTCGTCAGCACCATCGCCGCCGCCGCCAGTGTGACCATTACCGACAACGATTTAGCAACGCTGAATGTCACTGCGCTGGATGACACTTTGAACGAGGCCGGGCGCGGCACGGGCCTTGTAGTCATTTCCCGCACTGGCAGCCTCTCGGCACCGCTCACGGTTTACTACGGACTCAGCGGTAGCGCACTTCATGGCACGGATTACGCGGCGCTGCCGGGGCAGGTCACTTTCCCTGCAGGAGTCGAGAGCGTGCCAGTCTTCCTCACACCGTACGACGACGATCAGGGCGAAGCGGAGGAAAGCATCACCTTCCATCTCGCGCTCTACGATAACGCCTATACGCTGGGGCCGAATTTCACGGCCGTCCTCAACATCAAAGACAATGCCGACCCGCCATTGTTGACCGTCACTGCCAACAGCGCTTCCGAGCCTTCGACCAGCGGTACCTTTACCTTTACGGCGTTTGGTAACGTCAGCGGAAATGTAGCAGTGAACTATTCCATTAGCGGCACCGCCAGCGGAGGATCAGACTTCACGTTGCCCTCCGGAACGGTGAACATCGCGGGGACTTCCACGGACACAAAAGGCGTCTCCGCTACCGTGAGTATTCCCATTCTCAACGATGCGCTGCCGGAGGACACGGAGACCGTCGTTCTGACCATCACCTCTGGCGCGGGCTATGCGGTTTACAATGATGGTCAGGCCACCATGCGCATCAAAGACGATGACTCCGAACCCGTGGCCGTCAGCGCTAGCAGCGGCAGTCTGAAAGAACCCTCGGACGACAGCGCATTCTACATTTCCCGCGTCGGAAGCACTGGCGAACTTGCTGTGAGCTACGCTATGAGCGGTAGTGCCACCAACGGCATAGACTACAGGATTCTCAGCGGCAGAGCGGTCATACCCGATGGCGCTACAGGTGTGGATGTCGGTGTCACTACCACGGATGACACCCTTAGGGAAGGCGCAGAGACCGTCATCATGACTCTGAACAAAGGAGCAGGTTACGGAATAGAAGTGGCCCAAGCGACGCTTTACCTCGAAGACAACGACCTGCCTTCCAGTCTGCCCTCCATGGGCTTCACCTCCGCCACCGGAGCCACCACTGAGATGCCGGATGCGACCATTGGAGAGTATCGCGATATCCCCGTCACCCTTCCCTCCGCCATGACGGGTACAGTAACCATGGACTACGTGGCCCGCGGCGGCACCGCCACCGGCGATGACATCGACTGGAGCTTCGCGGATGCGGCCAGCGGCAACGCGCTCATCAGCCGCGGCACCCTCACTTTCCCGCCCGGGACGACGACCCAGAATGTGCGCATCCGGGTGCGCAATGACGGCGTCATCGAAGGCAGCGAGACCATCATCATTGACCTGATCAATCTCAATACGGGAGGAAGCGGCGTGCGCTTCAGCAGCACGCGCTATCGCCATACCCTTACTGTGACGGACAATGCTGCGGCGAACCCGGTGCCGCGCGTGAGTTTTCTCACCGCAGCCACCACCCGACAGGAAAGCGACGGCACAGAGCCGCTTCTGATTGCCGCCCTGGACACTGCCAGCGCTTCCACTGTCACGGTGAACTATACGCTCGGAGGCACTGCCACCGCCGGCAGCGACTACGCACTGGCTCCAGTAACGCTGACATTTATTGCTGGAGAGACCTTTAAGAGGGTTCCACTCACCATCATCTCCGATGGTGTCACAGAGCTGGCGGAAACCATCATCGTAACTCTCAGTTCCCCAGCCGGAGCGGTCATCGGCAGCATCCCGGCGCACACCATCACTGTTGCGGATGTAAATGTCGCCGCGGTCAGCGCCAGTGCCAATTCAGCCACCGTGGAAGAGGACAGCAGTCAGAGCGCGGTCTTTACCATTACACGCACGGGAGGCGCTACTGTTTTCCCACTAACCGTTAGCTACACCATCAGCGGCACTGCCTCTGCGGGGGCGGACTATAACGCGCTGAGCGGTAGTGTTACGCTGGCAGGCGGCCAACTGAGCGCAGCGCTCAACATTACTCTCTTGCCGGACACCGATCAGGAGAGCGGCGAAACCGTAATCCTCACGATCAATGACACCGCGGATTACAATCCCGGAGCAACACCAGTGGCCACCGTCACCATCCTCGACGATGACGCTCCGCCGGTAATCACCTACGTGACCCCTACGGCTGCCAGTGTGGCCATCCCGCAAGGCGTGGGGCTGATGGCGGAGGTCAATGCAACGCGTGAACTTCCCTCTGGCAGCTCCCTCGCTGCGGTGATGTGGAGCTCCGTCAGTGGCCCCGGAACGGTCACTTTTGAAACCCCTGACAGCCGCCGCACCGCAGTGACTTTTGATGCCGCCGGCACCTATGTCCTCCGGGCCAGTTCTACCCACGGCATTACGGTCGATGCGGATGTCACCGTGACTGTAGTGGCTCATGCGATTACCCAAAACTTCACGGCTGCCCGGTTTGGCAATGCTCCGGTGACTGCAGGGTTCACTTACACTGAGGCCACGGGCACCTACAATCTAACCACCGGGGGCAGCAGCATTCCCAGCACCGGCACAGAGGATCAGTTCCTCTTTGCCGGGCAGGCGATTACAGGAGACTGCAGCATCACGGCCCGTTTCGTGAGTCTCGGCATCGGCGGCAGTAATACATCGGACAACCGTTCGGGTGTGATGATCCGTGAAACCCTGAACAGCGGCGGAAGTCCTCACGCCTTTGTCGGCATCACTAAAACGCCTGCCGCGCGCTTCATCAGCCGTGCGGTCACAGGAACCACCAGCACGAATACCACAGGCATCGGTAGTTTCCCATACTGGGTGCGGATGGTTCGCGGCGGTAATGTGTTCACCGGCGAGACAGCACCCGACGTCAACGGCGCCCCCGGCACATGGACCCAGCTGGGTAGCCGAACCATCGCCATGCCGTCCGTAGCCCTCATCGGAATCGCCGGGGCCAGCGGCAGCAGCAGCGGCAACACTGCCGCCGCCGTGGTTGTGGATAATGTCCGCATTCTCCCCCATGCCCCGATTTCCAATCTCGGTGTCAATGTGGACGCCGGTGCCGCCCTGAGCGGTTCCGGGCCATGGAATCTGGATGCCACCGTAAGCGATGACAATCAGCCCGACCCTGCTTCGCTGAGCACCGGCTGGCTCTCCCTCAGCGGCCCGGCCACTGCCACCTTCCAGAATGCCGGATCAGTTGATACCGGTGTGTTCTTCCCAACTTCAGGCACCTATCGCCTGCGCCTCACCGCAGATGACAGTCAGGTCACTACCTTTGATGACACTACGGCGGTCATCAGCACCCAAACGCCGATCGAAGCATGGCGGGCCGCGCAGTTCGGAGTCAACGCCACCAATCCCGCCATCGCCGGCAATCTGGTGGATTTTGAAAACGACGGACTGACAAACATTGTCGAATACGCCCTAGCCAGCACACCTCAGACCAGCGTCGCGGCCCACCTCCCCGTCTCCACCACCGACGGCGCCACTATTACCTACACCTACCGCCTGAATCTTGATGCCAAGGACGTTTCCGTGGAGCTTCAGGCCTCACCGGATATGACCAACTGGAGCAATACCCCGGCCACGCTCAACACTCTTAGTGACGATGGCCATGTGCGCGTCATCCAGGCCACCATTCCTGCCTCGGCGAACCGCCGCTTCATCCGCCTCAACGTCACCCATTCCCATCAGCTAAATCCATGGCGCAAGTAGCCTCCCCGGCGCTCTCATGACGCTGAATCGAATTTCGGGCTTCGTCATTCTGGCTTGGCTGCGTCTGTTTTGCGGCTCGTCATTCCCGGCGCAGTTATCACGGATTAGACGTGTCTTCTTGTTCCGGCTGCGCCGGGTCACGGGTTCAGCGCTGCCTTGATTCGGATGAACCGGATAGGGCTGGCTACCACGCTGCGCCACTCAATGCGCTCGGCACCTGAGCCGTCGTAAAGTGGGCGGCGGGAGAATTCGGTGTAATCTATGCTCGCGGTCCATGGCGCGCCGGGGTTGACGGAGAATTCGGGAGCCATGCTGAATCCGGGCACAACACCGCGGCGCCCATGCCAGATCACATAGATAGTTGTGCCGTCGGATTCGCCCGGTAGGGCGATGCACTGAGGCAGGCCCGGGATCACTCCTGAGAGCGGGGCTGAGCTGCCGTGGGCGAAATGCTGGAGGACTTTGCGTTCGTCGGGCAGGAGAGAGTTGCTACTTTTGCTGAGGTCTCCGAAGGCCCACTGCTCCCAGTAGTCCGGCAGCTTATCGCCATCGGTGTCTGTGATGGTGGCGGCGGTGGTGAGAAATTGTTTTACCGTATTGTAGTTTGCCGCCACGCCGAGGTCCATGGAGGTGAGATTAAAGGCGGCTAGTTTGCGGTTCAGGGGATCGAGAATGATGACATCCCGGTAGAGCGCGCCCCATGCGCTTTGCATGTTCACCGCCGGGGTATCGCGCAGCCATGTGAGCGGCCTGGCAGCGTACATGCGGGCGTCGGTGCCGTCGGCGATTTCGTTGATACCGATGATGTCCACGGGCAGGCCGGTCGTATCCTTCAAATCGTTGTAGATCGCGGCAAGGTAGCCAAACTGGCTGCGGCAGTAGCTTCACGTCTCGCGGCCAAAATACCATGCGGTAACTTGGTGCTGGTAGTTGCGCGGAGAGACGGGCGTAGTTGTAACGCGGTAGCGGTTGGATAGGGTGTTTACCTCATTAAGCGAAAAGTCCGACAGTGGATCGATGGCGTGCGCCGGGAGAGCAGTGAAGATGAACAGGAAAAAAAGGAACTGGAGTAGTGGTTTCACGATGCCAGAGTAGCGGACGAGGACAGTTTGTCGAGTGCGCTGGCAGTCCTTGGTTTCCCGAAGGAACGGGGGCCTGCGCGGGAATCTCCCTGTTGCGCCATTTGCCGCCCCGGCGTTTGCAGGTTGTACAATTACACATGGAAACGCAAGGACAGCAACTCCTAGGAGCGCGCGAAATCGATAACCGCGTCCACCGGATGGCTTTTCAAATTCAGGAGAATCATCCGCGCACTCCCTTTGTGCTGGTGGGTATTTTCAAACGCGGTGTGCCTCTGGCCAAAAGGCTCGCCAAGGTCCTGGAAATGGAGCGCCCCGATGTAAAGTGCGGTGCCATCGATATCACGCTCTACCGGGATGATCCGGGCAATGTGAGCGCCGCCGATGTGATGGAGGTGGCGGAGATGCCGCTGGACATTGACGGGAGCGTGGTGGTGCTGGTGGATGATGTGCTTTTCACTGGGCGCACCGTGCGGGCGGCTATTGATGCGCTGATGGATTTTGGCCGCCCGGCAAAAATTGAACTGGCTTGTCTCGTGGACCGGGGGCACCGCGAGTTGCCCATCCAGCCGAACTACTGCGGCCTCGTGCGCCACACCGGGCCGGGTGAATATCTGCGCGTCGTGCTGCGCGAGGAGGATGGACAGGACGGACTGTATCTGGTGAAGAGCAAGACTGACCCCGTGACTCCTGCCTGATCTTTTATGAAGCCGCGCAAAGACCTTCTGGATATCGAAAGCCTCAGCGTTGAGGAAATCGAGCATGTGCTCGCTCAGTCGCGCCCGTTCAAGGATCTAATCCGGCGCAGCGTAAAGAAGGTGCCGCCGTTGCGCGGGCGTCATGTGCTCACGCTTTTCTACGAGCCCAGCACCCGCACCCGCTCCAGCTTTGAGATCGCGGCCAAGCGCCTCAGCGCGGATGTGACGAACTTCACCGTCTCCACAAGCAGCGTAGTGAAAGGCGAAACGATTATCGATACCATCGAAACCCTGCAGGCCATGCAAGTGGACTACATCATCGTGCGGCACGGTTCCTCCGGGGTGCCCAACCTCATCGCGCGTCACAGCTCAGCCAGTGTCATCAATGCCGGTGACGGCAACCATGCGCATCCAACGCAGGGCCTCCTCGATGCCTTCACCATGAAAGAAGTGTGCGGGGACTTTGCTGGCCGGCGGGTGGTCATTGTCGGCGATGTGCTGCACAGCCGGGTGGCGCGGAGTACGAGTACCATCCTGCGCAAGCTGGGTGCTAAAGTTGGCTTCTTCGGCCCTGGGCCGCTCATCCCGGACGACCGCCACGCGGACATCGTGACATTCAAAACCTTCGACGAAGTCTTCGACTGGCAGCCGGAGGTCATCTACCTCCTGCGCATCCAGATGGAACGGCAGAAGGATCAGTATTTCCCCAGCCTGCACGAATATCACCGTCTCTACGGCGTGACTGGCGAGCGCCTCAAGACCATCCGCCAGCGCGGCATTTACATCATGCACCCCGGCCCGGTGAATCGCGGCGTGGAACTCGTGGATGACGTGATGACCTACGAGAAAACCCTCATCAACCAGCAGGTCGAAAACGGCATCGCTGCCCGCATGGCCGTGCTCCACTGGCTGCAGCCGGGAACAGTCATGAGGGAAATGGATTGAGGTGAGCCGCAGCTATTCTGAGCCCAGCCATTCGTTGTTCTGCAATCTGCCCCGCCAGTAGAACGGCCGCTGCCGGCGGTGGAGACGGCCACGACGGCGATGGTTTCTTCGTTCAGGAAATAGTTCAGATGATACGGTAAGCGTTTGATGTTTGCCCGTCGGACATCAGCAATAAGGATGGAATGCCGAAGCGGATTGGCGAGAATACACGGAGTGAACGCCGCCACTTCCTCGAGAAATCGGTTCGCCAAAAGCGGCTACTTGCGTCTTAGCTTGCCCATAACCTCCCCCATCGGAATCATCTTTACCTTGCCGCTTTTGATCTCCTCTACCCGGCGAAGGATTTCTTCCTCCCATGTTGCCTCTGCGGCTGACTTTTCCGCGTGCAGTAGTTCCTCACCCGGCACGAGGTGTTCCTCGGGGCTGAGTTGCTTGGATTCTTTGCGGAGACGCTCATGGCGGTGGAAGTAGCACGGCGGCTGAGGGCTGTCTACGCTCACTTTCCCGCCTTCACCCTAGCGAGGATGGCCGGGAGGTCGCCATACTTCAGCGCGCCGGGTAGCATGTGCGGGGCGCGGAAGTTGGTGAGGCTGGCAAAGCGGAAACCGGTAGCCGGGAGCACGGCTTTTGCCACCACTCCGTCGCCGGCTTGGGTGAGCGACAGGGCAAATTCCGGCACGTCGTTCTCCGTGGCGCGGACTTCGATGGCGGCAGGTTTGCGCTCGTGGTTTTTGATGAACGTGAGAAGCGTTAGGACGTCGTGCGCGCGGCGCTGTAGTGGGGAGTGATTGTAACCGTGGGTGAAGCCGCCGAAGTCGCGGTCCCCCTCCACATGGCGTGCCGCTTCCCGCGTGCCGGGCGCGGGGTCGGTGTAGAGCGCGGGCACGCAGACAGCGGTTCCCGCGGCCACGGCTTCATCGACCCCGCCAGCGGTGGTTAGGAGCACTCGGCTATTCCAGTTTTTCGGGTAGTGCCATGTGGCGGCCACGCGCTCGCTGTGCGTGCGATTGGCGACCCAGCCTGTCATCACGAAGCGATCCGGCTTCTCCTCTTTCTGATCTACGATCCATTCACAGGCGCCGGCGCGGTCCCATGTGCGCCCGGCGAGCACACTGAGCGCTTCGTCGATGATTTGCGGACGCGCGGCGATTTTCTTCTGCGCGTCGTTTTTCCAGTGCTGGAGCAGCACGCGCTCAAGGTCTGCATCGTCCGCCTTTGGCGCAGGGTGCTCAGCAGTCCAGACGGTGGCCTCTTCCTTCGTCAGAATCTTCACTTCCTTTTCCTCTTCCGGGGCGGGCTGCGGGGTTTTAAGGTGTTTGGCAAACCACTTATACATGGCCATGCGGCTGTGCAGATTGTAGTTGTGCGGAAACTCCGTACGGTCGTGCAGGAACACATTTTCCGGCGCGCCCATCGTGGCGTAGTGGCGCTGGAGTTCGGGAAATCCTTTCGTCGCCATCTCCTTCGTCCAGTCGTTGGCTGTAGTCATGCCGAGCGGCTTCGGCGCAAAGAGTGCGGCGAACTCCACATTGCTCGTCTCCACACGTAGGAGGCTGGTATTTTCGCACGTGCAGCCGCCCTGCATGGCCGTGCTTACCATGACGCAAGGGAAGATGGCCGCGGGGCGAGGGTCGATGGCACCAGTTATAAAGGTCTGCGTGCCGCCGCCGCTTGCGCCAGTGACGCCGATGCGCGCGGCATCCACTTCCGGAAGCGACTCTACGAAATCCAGCGCCCGGATGCCATTCCATGCCTGCAGGCCCATGATGCTTTGCAAATGTCCCTCCGCCTGCGGACTGAACAGGCCCCAGCGTTCGGCGCTGATCATGTTCGTGCGCTGCTGCTTGAATCTGTGCGCCAGTTCGTAGCTGAGCTGCATGCTGTCGGCATAGCCGATCATGTCGTAGAAGAAGACCACGCAACCCATGCGGGCCAGGGTCGCGCAGCGGCACTGGAGGGGGTTGATGGCGTTGTTGGGCATCTTTTCGCCGCCGCTGCGCAGGTCGCTGGAGATTTCTCCCTCCGTCTGGCGGAGAAAGCGTCCGTTGTTCCAGTGACCGTGCGGGCAGAGAACGGCCGGCACTTTACCTTCCATCTTCGCCGGACGGTAGAGGCTGCCCGTGACGAAGTATCCAGGCATGGACTCGAAGAAGACGCGCTCCACCGAATAGTCGCCGCAATCCACGCGACCGTGGGTTACTACCTTGAGGGCAGTTTTTTCGGGCAGCGGGTGCAGTCCCAGCGCCACTAGCAATTGCCGGCGCACCTGAGCTGCCCGTGCATCCCATGCCTCCCGAGTCGGTGGCGGGTTGAACGGGAAGTAGCCGTTCAAATCCTTTAGCTTGCCCAGCCGCATGTCCGGCGGAGCCTCGGCGGCTGTGAGGCTGAGCGTGCTGGCGAGGAGAAGGAGGAGTTGGCGCATAGGTGTCATCTTAATCTGAGCATAGAGGGCGCAGCATTGGCAGCAAATACGTGACAGGGTAGCCCCGGCAAATGCCACGTGGTTCACTCCACCACCCGGCACGGCACCAATATCCCATCCTTCATCCCGTGGATGATCTTCTTATCCGCGGGCACGATGGTGGCCAGCACGCCGCCGCAGCGGATGGTGCCGTCGGATTTCGCTACGAAGTAATATGGGCACAGGCGCACGCGGCCCTGCATGATGCGCATGGCACCAGTCGCCGGGTCAAAGTAGGGATGCTCCACGAGCCGGGCGGCACGGAATTCCTGCATCACCCATGGATTCGAGTTAAAGTCCCCCTGCGCCTGTGCCAGCGCGACGGCCCACTCCGGTTGGCTCACATCGTGGCCCATCACCACACTGCGGCTACCCCATGCGTTGGGAGAGAAGCCGCTGAGCTTCAGCACCAGCGCGCGCTGTTTTTGGGAAAACGCGGCCACTTCCTGCCACGAGTGCGCCTCCAGTCGCGGGAATACGGCTTGGGGCGGCAGCGGCGTGGGGTCCGCCACCCAGCCAAACGGGATGATTTTCGCCAGCGCTGCCTGCTGATTTTCGCGCAGCGCTTGCCGCCACACCTCGCGCAGCGGGCGGCACCAGAAGAGCGCGAGCCACAGCTTCTCCTCCAGCCACGGCTTCATGGGCGGGTTTACTGGCACCGTGGCTAGCGCACGCCAGTTCTTTATGTTCTCCAGATCAAACAGCTCAAAGAACCGGTAAACGTCGCGGCCCCGCGGGGCATAGTTCTCTGCTCCTACCACGGAAAACGCCTCCCCCAACTGAAGCGCCAGCCACTCCATCTCCGGCAGATAGTCGCCCGCTTCCTTGCTCACTGCGATGTCAGCACCCAGCGGGAAGAGACTGCGGAATCCCTCCAGCATGCCGTCGGCTCCGCCGCAAAGGTCCCATCCGCCCCTCAGTGCCGCGTAGGTTTGCGCCAGCCATGCCGTGAGGCCGATGCCTCCAGGCACGCTGTCTATTTCTGTCAGGGAAATACCGTCTTCTGTCAGCAAGAGGTCCGGTCGGATCACGCCGGGCAGCGCCTGCCGCCATTCTTTCGCTGTGGCAACCTCCAGAAGTTCCGGCGGTTTTCCCGCATCCAACAGCGCCGCGATCCACTCCGGTTGGCGGCCTTTGCGACTCTGATAATAGAGATCATTGGTAGCCCGCAGAAAGTTGTGCAGCCGGTGCCCCAGCTTTTCCAGATCCGACCACAGGGCAGCGGAGAGCGGGAACGGCTCCGGCGACGCGAGCCATTCTTTACCGGCAAAGAGACCGGCATCCGGCATGGCGCGGCGGACATCATCGAGGGTAGCGGACATGCGCGGCCCATCCGGGGGCGCGCCACTATTTGCAAGGGGGTGGAGGAAAGGAAATTCCTGCCTTGGGAAAAATGGTGCTCCCGTCAGGAATCGAACCTGAATCACCGGCTTCGGAGACCAGTGTCTTATCCGTTAGACTACGGGAGCTAAGCATCTGCGCCGGTCCGGCGTCACTTGTGGGATATGTCCACGGGCTGTGGCGTTTGGCAAGCTGCTTTTCTGCCGACAGTTTTCTGTGGCAAAGCAGCAGGGTTCCCCCGATGCGCCTAGGGTCATGAATGCAGAAATTTCCTTCACCCTCAACGGCCAGCCACACACGCTGGCGGTCGGCGCCACGGTGACCGTGCTGCTCTCCTCGCTACAGATGAACGGGCCCGTGCTGGTGGAGCGAAATGGCGAGGCGCTGTTTCCCCGGGAGTTCGATACGACTCCTCTGGCGGCTGGCGACCGGATGGAGATCATCCGGGTCGTTGCGGGGGGGTAAGTGGGACATCCTGGAAAGGAGGTAGCGGATGAAACAGAGAGTGGAGGGCCTTCTTGCTGGTAAAACTCACGTCCGTTCCCGGGTGCGAGAAAAGTTTGTCGAATTCTGCGGGAAGGTGACACAGTAGGGGAAGCTTCACTCTTTTGACCGACCTCACAAGACTGACTGCCCGCGGCAAAAGACCTGCCGCTGTGCAGCAGGAATGGCCGCTTAAGAACCACTACGCAGGACGTCCGTTATGCAATGCTCCTGCGCTGATTGTCGAGGTGGCAGAATCCATCAAAGACCCGGCAAGCCATAAACTGGCAATGGATCACCTAATTTCTAATGCAGCTTAAGACAACCTTGAGGCTGCGTTGGAACCGTGGATCGGCACCCTGCACGCGAAGGAACCGGCGGAAGCCCGGGCGATCATTTCTGCGGCAAATTAGGCCGGCTGAGCGGGAAGGGTATCTCTTTGGATACTCCTTGCAGGCCCGGGAAGCGTAAGATAAATCGGTCGCCCGCCGTTACGGGGTAATCCTAAATGCCTGCAATCCTCCGACTGAGCCTTGTGCTCACTACATTTTTTCTCTCAGCCTGCCGCCCTCCTGATACTGTTGAGGTGGTTGATTCCCGTGAGCCCTTTCGGGATGACCGTGAGCCGGCGGAGGCCACTGAATATCAGCGTTTTGCGGAAAATACGACGCAGACCATGTTCCAATGGACAAAACCGCAGGACTGGCGCGGGGTCAAGGCTTCCCAATTCCGGGAAATCAATTTTGCTTTTGGCCCTTCTTCGGAAGGGGAGTGTTACCTCACAGTGCTGGCGGGTTCTGGCTCGGGGGTAGCAGAGAATTTTAACCGATGGCGCGCTCAGTTTGGTATGGAACCGATGAAAGAAGGAGAAGTCGCCGCACTTCCCACGGAGACTTTCTTGGGACGCATGGTGCCGGCATTGGACATTTCGGGTTCATACAATCCTGGTTCAATGAGTCCCGGGGGATCTGTCCCAAAGGCGGAATGGCGGCTGGTGGGGGTCATCATGGAAGCCCCCGGGGCAGTCATCACCGTGAAGATGACCGGACCGAAAGCGCTGATTGAGGCCGAACAAGAAAATCTGGATGCCTTTCTCGCTTCCGTAGTACCCGCGCCAAACCTGCGCTGAACCCTGCCTCAAATATTCCTGCGTGAACGCTGAACCCACCACTCCCTCTTCCCCCTCGGCTCAGGTCCGTGTGCGCGGCCCTCTCGACCGCATACTAGCCGTGCTGAGCTCGTTTCACATTGCCTGCGTCTGCTTCGCTCTCGTTCTGATCCTGACTTTTGTCGGCACCATTTATCAGAAGGAGACCCTTTTTGGGCTCTACGACTGCCAGCGCTATTACTTTGAATCGTGGATCGTGCCACGCGTGGCATGGCCGCTGGGTATTCCGCTGCCGGGCATGGCGCTCGTATTCGCGGTCATGTTTGTAAACATCCTTGCCGGAGGCGTCCTGCGCATCCGGAAGAGCAAGCGCACCATCGGTGTGGTGATCTCTCACTTGTCCATCCTCGGCTTCTTCATCGCTGGTGCGGTGTCTCTATGGACGAAGACTGAGGGTCACCTTCAAGTTAATGAAAAAAGCGAAAATAGCATCGTTCAGTCGGCCATGGATTGGGTCATTGAGGTACGCGAGTTAAAATCTGCCGATGGTCAAGCCCCGCAGGACAATTCTGTACGCTTTATTAAGGACAAGTTTTATCGTGACTGCGTGGGGGACCGCACTCGGGACTTCACCAGCAGCGTGTGGCCGTTCACACTAACCGTTGGGGGTTATGTGCGGAATGCGCAAATTGTGCCTGCGGATGACCCGGATCTTGGATCCAAGGCCCCGCGCGACGGGGCGTTCGCGATTCTCGCCCTCTCTGTCAAAGCCACCAACGAAGAAAACATTGGCGGTGCGCGCGTCGAGGTGAAGGATAAGTCCGGAAACCGCGTTGTGTCCGGGCTGTCCACAGCGCTGGAGCGCGCGCCCATCGTCTTCGAAACGGGCGGTAAAAGGTTTTCCGTGAGCATGACACGCGAGCGCTGGGAGGTGCCGTTCAGTGTGTTCCTCGATGACTTCCGTGCGGAATATTATCCCGGCACCCGGAAGGCGCGGGCCTACGAAAGCGACATAAAGGTGCGGCACTCCAACGGCAACGAGAGCAATCACCTGATCTCTATGAACAACCCGCTGCGGGACTCAGGCTACGTGGCTTACCAGACCAGCTTTGACGATAAAGCGCCGCCCGGGGAGGAGAAATACTCAGTTTTCACCGTGGTGAAAAATCGCTCCGACCAGTGGCCGCTCTACAGCCTCATCGCCTGCACCCTCGGTCTGGTCATCCACTTTGTTTATAAGCTTTACCTTTTCCTTAACCGCAACGCCCGCAGGCAGGAACCGCAAGCTGCTAAAGCCCTATGAAACCGCGCACTATTACCGCCGTCTGTCTCGCCGCCATCGCCGGCGTGCTCATGATCTATCAGGGATACAAGAGCATGCCAAAGGCCTATGAAAAGACGTTTTCCAAAACAGAAGTGCCGCCGGAGTGGAGGCCGGATGTGGTCGAGGCCGTGGAGCGAATGGCCATAGCCGCCACTGACGGGCGCGTAAAGTCCGTTAATACCTTCGCGCATTACGAACTGCTGCGTGCCCGCGGCTATGCCGGAATGGAATTAAAGGTCGAGGGGCAGGATAAGAAGCGCTCCTGGACGCCCACGGCATGGCTGCTGGATCTGCTCTTCTATCCGAAGTTGGCGGAGCACTACCCGGTATTTGTTGTGGAGGACAGCGAGGTGGTGGCCAAGCTTGGCATTAAGCCCCACGAAAAACAACGCGACCGCTATACTTTTCATGAATTGAACACAGGCCGGGCTGCCCTCGCGGCTGCCATGCAGCGTTTGCAGGGGAAGAAGGAGGAGGACAAGGACCGCATCGAACGCCTCACCAGTTCACTCGCCGAAAACTTTATGGCCTACGAGTCTCTCGCTCAGGCTCTCGCCGGAGCGCACAATCAGGTCACCTTGGGTGAGGAAGTGGAAGACCCTGCGCTCAAGGCTATGGCCGGCAAGCCCATCCCCGTGATGGAAGCCATGGCTGCCTTTGCCACCTGCGGGGCATGGAAGGACATGATGGCCAAGCGCAAAGCCGGGGAACCCGTGGCGCCGCCCCCGTGGATGCGAAACCTTGTGGAAGAGTTGCTAGGAAAAATGGGCACGGCTGGAGCCCTGCGCTGGTACCCGCCTACAGCGACCGACAAAGAAAACTGGGAAACTGCCAACGGACTGGTAAACGATTTGACGGAGGAGGGCTTACATGCACCCACCGCCGCTGACAAGCTGCGTGAGCTTGCGCTCATGGGAGCGCTCGCCACTGACCCGCAAAAGAACGGCGAGCTGCAGGACCGCCTCAAGGCCTTCGCTGAGAGCCGGATCGGTGAAGCAAAAAAGTTTGACCACTATAACAAGATTGAGCTCGACCGCACCTACCTTAAATACCACATCTTCTCATACGTCACGCGGTTCTTCATCGCACTGTTTTTTCTGACCGCGATCTCATGGCTCCTGCCGCCATGGCCGCTGCTGCGGAAAATACTCGCTAGGCTGTGTCTCTTGGGATTTGCGGGAATTGCTGCCGGAATGACGCAGCGGGTCTTTATCACCGGCTGGGGACCAGTCACCGGCATTCACGAGACTTTGCCCTACATCACCATCATCGGCGGCCTCTTTGCCCTGCTGCTGATGAAGTATCTCAAAAATCCTCTGCCGCTCGCGATGGCGGTCGTCATCGGTGCTGCCGGGATGTTCTTCACCTCGCAGCATGAACTGCTTGATTCCCGGGACACCATGCCGGCGCTAAACGCTGTGCTGCGCACCAACTTCTGGCTCTGGACGCACGTCACCACCATCAACATTGGCTACGCCACGGTGATCATCGGCGCCTTCTTCAGCATGGCCTATCTCTTTTCGCGCATGTTCGACATCATGCGCAAGGACTCCGGCTTCTTCCGCGATCTCACCCGCACCGCTTACGGAGTGCTCTGCTTTGGTATGTTTTTCAGCCTTATCGGCACCATCCTCGGCGGTATTTGGGGGAATGAATCGTGGGGCCGCTTTTGGGGCTGGGATCCGAAGGAAAACGGCGCCCTCCTTATTACCGTCTGGTGCCTGTTTGTTATGCACATGCGCATGGCGGGCTGGGTCAAGGAGTTCGGCTTCCACTTCTGGAATGCCGCGGCAGCTCTGCCCGTGATGTTCTCATGGTGGCACGTGAATCTTCTCAACATCGGACTGCACAGTTACGGCTTCACAGAAGGTTTGCTGGGCAAGCTCTACATAGCCTACGGCATCACCGCTCTCGTGCTCATCATCGGCCTCATAGCCCGGTTCGCCGAGCATATCGCCCGCAAGCAGATGACCGCTACCGGAGCAGAAAAGCAGCCTGAGCCCCCTTCCGCGCCGGCTTCGGCAGAATCTGCGTCCTGATTTTCGCGGGGTGTAATGCGGACCTGCCAGTCCGGTCCGTGAGCGGTAGCCCGTTCCCGGAAACTGGCTCCATTCCTGTCCAAAATCCAGTTGCCGCCGAGGGGCGGCGCTCCTAGGCTTGCTGCTCTTCCTGCGGGGCGGATTCCTTTCCTACCCGCTGGATCACTTTTCCCATCAATCTCCACTTTCCGCCTTCAACCATGCTCGAGACCTTCCGCAAGCACCACAAAGTCATGATGATCGTCGTCGCGGCGATCGTGATTGTCGCCTTTACGTTCCTCTATTCGCCAACTCGCGATACCTTCGGCCGGGGAGGTGGCACAGTGGCTACGCTCAACGGCGAGGCTCTCACGGGAAATGATGCCGAAGCGCTTTTCCGGCAACTCGGCATGGCCGGCCAACTCTCGATGATGGGTGGCGGCACGGGTGGTCAGGACATTATGACGGATTTTGGCGGCATGGCATGGCAGGGCCGGGTGTTCGGAGGCATCTCCCAAATCGTCGACCTACTACAGCCGAAAGACCGGAACGAGATGGATCTGGATGGTCCTCTGAACGTGGCCCTCCTGCGCCAGGAGGGCCTGCGTCTCGGTGTGGATGTCGAACGGGAGGACCTCGAGAAGGCCATTAAGGACCTCGGAGCCTTCAAAACCAATAATGCTTTCGATGACTCCAAGCTCAACAGCTTCCTCGACAGCGGAGCCCACGGTGACCGCCCCACCACGGAATCCAAACTCTTGACGGTCGTGCGCGATGCGCTGCTCTATCAGCGGCTGGGAGAACTAGTCGGCGGCACATGGTCTCCGTCTCAGGCCAAAGTGGATAATTCCTACGCCCAGCAAAATACTCGGACTACCGCGCAGACCGCTCTCGTGGAGAAGAAGAGCTACGAGAATCAAACCGTCAGCGACGAAGACGTCAAGAAATACTACGACGAGGAGAAGGCCAAGCAGGACGTCATCAATTCCGACGACAAGGAACCCAAGCCCGGAGCGGATGCTTCCCTGCTCACCGAGGAAAAGCGGACGGTGAAATACGTGGTGACTACCGCCGTTAAGCCGCTCGATGCGCCCATCGCCCCCATCCCGCCGACTCCTGTCCCGCCGCTGGAAGATACCAGCAAGCTTCCGGAAGACCAAAAGAAGGCCAAAGAGGAGGAGCACAAAAAGCTCACGGATGACTACAATGCCAAAAATACTGAGTATGATGCTAAGGTCGCTGAGCACACCAAGGCTCTCGAAGCGCACGCCGCCAAGGTGAAAGAAACCGAAGAGGCTAAAAAGCAGTGGCTGGAGAATCTCAGCAATTTCAGTTCCGCCCTCGCCGATACCGACGCCCGCAATGACAAGAGCTTTGAGGAAGTTGCCAAAGAATTCAAACTGGAAGCCAAAACCGCCACCTTTACCCGCACAACCCTCCCGGATGATCTCAAGGCTACCGTTGTAACCCCTGTCCCGACGCCCGGCCGTGCTCCGCAGAGCGCCGCTTTCAATCCCGCCGACGGTATCTTCGCTTCCGGAGAAGGCAATGACGACATAGCCAGCCCTCAAGACCAGAGTCTCTTCTGCATTTGGGTGGTAGAAGACATTGAAGCTCCTGCCATGAAGCCACTGGAGGAAGTGAAAGCCGCCGTCTCTGAGAAGCTCAAAACGGACAAGATCAACGCCGCGCTCAAGGCCGCCGGAGACGATGCCCGTTCTAAAATGATGGAGGCGCTGAAAGGCGGAAAGCCCTTTAAGGAAGCCGCCACGGCAGCAGCCCTCAATGCTGTAGAGGTGCCCCCTTTCTCCAACAAGAAGCCTGTTTCGGAGGCTGCTCCGAATGGTTCCATCATCAAGAGCATCGCTGATGCGCTGAACAAAGGTGACCTCTCCGAAGCCGTCACAGTCCCTGAGGGCCTGCTTTTCGTCTTCGTGGAGAAGAAGGATCTGCCGAACGATCCCAAAATGGCTGATAATAAGAAGAACATGATCACCAGCCAGTCTATGAAGGGATCGGACAGCCCGCTGTTCCGCGCGTGGTTCCTTGCCCGCCGCAGCGCGGCTACGGCGGTGACCATGGAGTAAGGTCATGGACGAGCATCCTCCCCAATTACAGGCCCTGCTGGATGACGCCAGCGGTGCGGTAGCTCTGGGGGATGTGGAGGATGCCGCTGCGCTATTCCGCAAAGCTGCGGAAGAGGATCCTCTTTGCTTTGATGCGTGGCACGGACTGGGTATGTCTCTCATGCGCGCCGGGGATCTCAAAGGTGCGGTGGGCGCTGCCATGATGGCCACTGACCTGCAGCCCAACGACCTGCTTGCATGGACCAGCCTTTCCCAAATCCACGTCAAAATGGGAGACATCGCCGGAGCCGAGGAAGCCAAAGCCAACGCCCGAATTTTGGGCCTTGGCGGACGCATTTTGAAGGACGCGCCGTCCGGTGTCTAACGGAGAGAGTATAACTGGTGCCGCCGGCGCGGGTTACGCGGGGATCAGTTCCGCTACGGCATCGCGCTCTTCTTTCAGTTCGTTGATGGTGATGTTAATCTTGCCCTTCGCGAAGTCCGAATGGCTGAGGCCCTGCACGATTTCATGCTTCCTGCCGTCGGTGTGAATGGGATAGCCGACGATGAGGCCCTTTTCGATTCCGTAGCTGCCATCGCTGGGCACGCAGACGCTCGTCCAGTCACCCGCAGGGGTTGGGGTAGTGAGGCTCCGCACGGTATCCACCACGGCATTGGCGGCACTGGCCGCGCTGCTGCTGCCGCGCGCGGCGATAATGGCCGTCCCGCGCTTTTGCACAGTTTCGATAAACGACCCGCGCAGCCAGTCGTGATCACTGATCACATCCGTAGCGGGCTTGCCGCCGATCTTTGCGTTGAAGAAATCGGGATACTGCGTGGAGGAGTGGTTACCCCAGATTGCCATGTTGGTCACAGCGCTGCTATGAATGCCGGCCTTCGCGGCGAGTTGGCTCTTGGCACGGTTTTCGTCGAGCCGGGTCATGGCGAACCAGCGGTCGGCTGAGAGGTCCCGCGCATTGTTCATGGCGATGAGGCAGTTGGTATTACAGGGGTTGCCTACCACGAGGACACGCACGTCCGCTGCGGCATTGCGCTGGATGGCCTGTCCCTGGCCGATGAAGATTTTGCCGTTAATGTTGAGTAGGTCCTTGCGTTCCATGCCGGCTTTGCGCGGCACCGAACCGACCAGTAGCGACCAGTTAACGCCGCGAAACGCCTCGTCCATGTTTGCCGTAGCCACAACTCCCTGCAGGAGCGGAAAAGCGCAGTCATCAAGTTCCATGACCACGCCATTGAGCGCCGGAAGAGCCGGCTCGATTTCCAACAAGTGCAGGATGACCGGCTGGTCCGGACCGAACATCGAGCCGGAGGCGATGCGGAAGAGTAGGGAGTAGCCGATTTGTCCGGCGGCTCCGGTGACAGCGACGCGAATGGGAGTCTTCATGGAGTAAGATAAGTCGGGATTGACGAGGTGAGCGCGCGGCCTCGCACGCCGCCGAAGGTATGGCAAGGGACACTTCTTTTGCGCCTCAGGAAGGCAGATCCGGACTTTATTTCCGGCGTGAAAATTTTGGCCGGCTACGGCCGATATTGGCGCGCAAGTGGCTTTGGGCGGCGTTGCTCTGGTCTAGCAGGGTAGTGTAGAGATAGGGGAAGCTCTCCAGACGGTTGCGGGGAACGGATTGGTTGATGAATCGCTCGATGTTTTCGGCAGCCACGAGTTCGTCCGCGCTGAGTATGGTATAGGCGTCGCCCTCCTTCTCTGCGCGGCCGGTGCGGCCGATGCGGTGCACGTAGTCCTCGGGGTTCTCCGGTACAGTGTAGTTGATGACATGGGTCACGCCGCTGATGTCGAGACCTCTGGCTGCGATGTCGGTGGCGATGATGACCTGAAACTCTCCTGTGCGGAATCCCTCGAGGGCGCGGGTGCGGTCCTTCTGCGGGATGTCGCCGTGCATAAGTGCGACGTTTTGCACGCCCTCGCGCTTCACGCGGGCGGCGAGGTTGTCGGCGTCGGCCTTGGTGCGGGTGAATACCATGACGCTCTTATATTCCGTCTCTTTTAGCAGGGCCATGAGCAGTTCCTCCCGCTGCATGCGGTTCACGGGATAGAAGTAGTGGCTCACTGTGCTCGCGGCAGTGCGTGGGCGGCCGATTTCGATTTTGAAGGGATCCTTCAGCGCCCAGCCCGCAAGCGAGGCGATCTCGTTCGGCATGGTGGCCGAGAAAAAGAGCGTCTGCCGTTTTTCCGGGCACCGCGTCGCGATGCGGCGCACGTCGGGGAGGAATCCCATATCGAGCATGCGGTCTACTTCATCGAGCACGAGAATTTCCACGGTGCTGAGGTCCACTGTGCGCTGCTGCATGTGGTCAAGGAGCCGGCCGGGGGTGGCGATGAGCACGTCCACACCGGTCTTCAGTCCTTCGCGCTGAGCGCCGTAGCCTACGCCGCCATGGACGAGTAGACTGCGGAGGCCGGTGTGGCCGCCGTATTTCTGAAACTGCAATTCCACCTGGGCCGCCAGCTCGCGCGTGGGCTCGAGGATGAGGCAGCGCAGGGCGCCGGGCGCTTTCAGCTTCGTGAGGATGGGTAGCGCGAAGGCTGCGGTCTTGCCGGATCCGGTCTGTGAGGACCCGATGACGTCTTGGCCATTGAGTATGACGGGGATGGATTGAGCCTGAATTTTGGTTGGTCGCTCGTAGCCGGCTTCGCTCACGGCGCGGAGGACTTCTTCGGACAAACCCAGTTCGGTGAATGGGGGCACCGGTGCTTCGACCGGCTCGGTTGCTTCTTCTGACATAATTAAATAACGGCAGTCCGCTAAGCGCCTCCCTTCGGGGCCGCAAAGGGAAAGATACCGCGGCCCAGCAGGGCAACCATCTTGCGGGGACGAGCCTTTGGGGCATGGCTAGGGGCATGATCCTCCAGACCATGCTGCAGCGACTTTATGCCGGCCTTGTTAACGGCCCTTCGATGAACGCCAGACCTCATCGCTCCCGTCAGCGGTGCGATTTCATGGAATTTATCGCCTTTCGCAGTGCGGAGCCTGTCCATACGTTGCGCACGCTGTTGGAAAAGGGGAAGGCGGATATTGCCGCGAAGGTTCCGCGGCCGCCGGAAGATGATAAAGAGACGGACGACGCGCTTTCCGCCGCGGCGTCTAAGTCCAAATCCCCGGAGCGTCTGGCCTACCTCGCACAGGCGCGGCTGCTTAAGAAGCTCCGCGACATTTCGGCGGATGCCACGGACTACATCAATGACCATGGCGAGTCCTGCCTCGCGCTGGGCTTTCCGCTGCTGTCGCTGCCGGCGGGTGCGGAGGAAGTGTCCGGGCGCAGCGCCCGCGTACTGGCTCCTTTGCTGCTCATGCCTCTGGATGTGCAGGTGCGCACGGCCTCGCGGCCCGGCGTCACGCTCGCTGCCGCGGCCAATGGCGCCGATTTAGTAGTACCCAATCCGGCACTGATCGCATGGCTGGAGCGCGTGACTGGCCGGACCGTAAGCGAAATTTTCACCGACGACGAAGGTGCCGATCCGTGGCGCGAGGTGCAGGAATTGCTCGCGCAAATCAGCGCGCTCACCGGCATGGAAACGCCGACCGTTTTTACAGCAGACTCGCTGCTGCAGCCGGTGCCGCTAACCGAAGAGCTGCCCAAAAACGCGGCGGTGCTTCCCTGCGCGGTGCTCGGTCTCTTCCCGCTCTCGAATCAATCCCTGCTGCGTGACACGCGCTGGATGCAGGAGAATGAAGCCGCGTTGCGCGAACCCGTGCGCGCCTTCCTCAGCCCGCTGGCGCTGGAAAAGGACAACGATGCTCCCGCACCCGCCGACACCACGGTGCAGCCGCGCAACTTCGCCGACGAGTGGCTCGTATCGCCGGCGGACCCTTGTCAGGCCGGGGCTGTGCTGGCTGCGCGCGATGCAAGGACCCTGATTGTCCACGGGCCGCCGGGCACCGGGAAAAGCCAGACCATTACGAACATGATTGCTGACCACCTAGCGCGCCGACAGAGGGTGCTCTTTGTGTGCGACAAGCGGACGGCGCTGGATGTGGTGAAGTTTCGCCTCGATTCCACCGGCCTTGGGGATTTGTGCGGCGTGATACATGACCCCGGCGCGGACCGGAAGGAGTTTTACATGGGGTTGCGCGAGCAGTTGGAAACTCTCGCCTCGACACCAGTGCCCGCCGATCCGCAGGCCACCCTGGAGCGGGTGAATGCGCAACTCGCCGCTGCGCACAGTGAACTGGAGGCCTGTCGGCAAAAGCTGCACGGTATCCCCACCGGAACCGCGCGCTCGTTTCATGAATTGCTGGGGGTATGGATGGAACTCAGCGCACGTGCCGGTCTTCTTGCCCTCAAAGACGCGGAGGGTATCACCGCCGCCATGCTGGAAGCTGCAAGCACGACCCTAGAGGAAATCACTCGCCGCGCTGCCACGGCTGGCTACGCGGCGAATCCCCTGCGCGGGCTCGTGACGGACGATGTGAGCGCTGTGCTCAGCCGCACATCGGTGCAGGTACGCCAGACGTTTCAGGAAATCGCAGACTGGGCGGTTGCCGCGGACGCGCTGGCCTGCGGCACGCTGGCCCCAGATTTTGCCGTGCAGTCCACGTTGCTGCGGGCTGCAGTGAAGGCTTTAAAAGAACTCGCGGCGCAGACTTATCCGGCAGATCCCCTGCTGCGCTGGGCGCTCACACTGCCGGAGCATTCACGCCGCAGTTTTTTCGCTGAAACGGCTGCGGCCTGCACCCAGCACGGCACGCTCCTAGGCGCTCCGCTGGAGCGCTCCATGCTTGCTTCCGCACGCAGCGCCGGGATGCCCACTCTCGCGACGGTGAACCAGCGTCTGCAAGCTCTCGCGGACTGGGATGCTGTGTCCGGCAGTTTCTTCAAAAGTCTGTTCTCCGGCAGCCGCAAGGCGTCTGCCGGCGCCGCGCTGGCGCCAGTGGGGCTCAGTCTCCCGTCCGGCACCGCCGCGGCCCGCACTTTTTATGAAGGCCTGAAATCGCGCCTGCTGCTCGCGGATCTACTCAGCGGCATCACCGGGGCGGCTGCTGGTTTGCCGGAGGATGAGGAATTGGAGCGCATGCTGCAGTCGGCGCGCCTTGCGTGTGCCGCGCTGGCCGCATGGGAAAGTGTGGCCGCCGCCTCCCGTCCTGATGTCTCTCCGGCTGAGGGATTTTGCGGCAGTGCTGCAAGGGAAACGATCGACAACCTCGAAGCCCGGGCAGCATGGGCTGATGCGCTCGTGCAACTGCAGACGCTGCTCACTGTGGGTGGTGTTTTCCATTTCTCCGCATTCTCCGGGCTGGCGGCAAAATGGGCCGCAGGGGAAGGGGCAGCTCCCGCAGCGCGGGCATGGCTGGATCACAGCGCCACGCTGGAGGACATGGTGCGCACCGGCGCCGCGCTTGAGCAATTGCCCAGAGCGCTGCGCCAACCAGTGGAATCGCTCATTGCCGGCGGTGCAGATGCCGCGCTGATGCGTGATTCGCTGAGCAAAACGGCTACGGAAAATGAAATCCGCGCACGCATCGACAGCGATCCCGCCCTGCGCGCCATGGATGGAGACCGCATCGGCGCCACCTTCGAGGCGCTGATGTCCCTCTCTGCGCAAAAGCAAGAACTCGCGCGCTCCTCCATCCGGCACACATGGCTCACGCTGCAGCGCGAGCGTTTGCTCAGCGGCACAGGGACGCAACTGGGCCGTGCGGGAGCAGCACTGCGGCAGCGGCTCTTCGTGAAGGGAAAGCGCGCGCTCAAGCTCCGCCAGATGCTAGCGACCGGCGAAGGCGCAGAGGGCGGCGATCCCGTTTTTGATCTCTGTCCCGTATGGATGGCCAGCCCTAGCACGGTTGCGCAGATTTTTCCGCGCGCGCCCATTTTCGATGTTGTCATTTTCGATGAAGCCTCGCAGTGCCGGCTGGAGGAAGCCTTACCCGTGCTCCTTCGCGGACAGCGGGTGGTCATCGCCGGAGACCAGAAGCAACTTCCGCCCACGCGGTTCTTCGAGAGCGCTCTGAGTGACTCCGGCGACATCGATGCGGAAACGGCGGAGGAACTCTTCTATCAGCAGCAGAGTGAGGCTGAAGACCTGCTCACCGCTGCGCTGAATCTGGATGCGCACGAAGCCTATCTGGATGTCCACTACCGCAGCCGTCACGAGGGGCTCATTGGTTTCTCCAACAAACACTACTACGGCTCGCGCCTTCAGCCTATCCCCGGCTATCCCTCTGCACGGGCCGCATCACCCATCACTCTGCACTGCGTGGACGGCATCTACGAAGATCGGGCCAATGAGAAAGAAGCCGCCGCTGCCGTGGAGCTGGCGGCCAAATTGCTCGCGGGGGACGCGCCGCCTTCCATTGGCATTGCCTGTTTCAATCTCACCCAGCGCGATGCTATCCTCGACGCAATGGCCGCCAAATGCGAGGCGGACGTTGTTTTCGCTGAGCGACTCGAAGCCGCCCGCCAGCGCCGGGGTCGCGATTCTTTCGAAGGCCTGTTCGTGAAGAACCTTGAAAACGTGCAAGGTGACGAACGCGATGTCATGATCATCTGCACCACCTTCGGCCCCGATCCCGCGGGGAAATTCCGGAGAAACTTTGGCGCGCTGGCGCAGGCCGGCGGCGAGCGGCGACTGAACGTGCTCATCACCCGCGCCCGCACCGCCATTCATTTGCTCACTTCCATCCCGGCGGCGGAGTATCGCGCCATCGAAGCCGCTCCAGCGGGAGTCATTCCCGGCGGACGCCTTCAACTGTATGCCTACCTGCGCCACACCGAGTCCCTAGCAAATAATGCCGATCTAGGAACCGCTCCGGCTGCGGCGGGTGTCACTGTTCACCGGACGGCCACGCCCTCGCGGCTGGCTGCCGCTTTTGGCCGAAGGCTGCAGTCGCAGCACGGTGCTGCCAACGAAGTCCACTGGGGTAATGAGGGATTCTGCGTGGATCTCGTCTGCTGCCATCCGCACCAACCGGGCGGAGTCACCGTGGGAGTTCTTACGGACTTCACGCGATTCCACAAAACACCGGACCCAGTGGAATGGGACCTTTTCCGCACCAGCGTCCTGCGCCGTCAGGGCTGGCACTTGCACCGGCTCTGGTCGCCCGTTCTCTTCCGCCGTGCAGAGGAATCCCTGGCGGCGATCGCGCAGGCGCACACCGCGGCCGCCTCGGGTTCCGGTGCTTCCAGTTGAACTTTTCCTGCCGGCGGAGCGCCCCTTTCTCATTTGCGGGCGGCTGTTGTTGCGCCGGGAAGTCGCCACAGGCTTAACCTTGCTGCCAATTTTCCAGCATTTCGCGGGACTTTTCTCTTGCGGGCTCTTGAAGGTATGGCACAAAAGTTGCCTCTGTTGATTCTCCAGTTCGGTTTTCCGGTCTGGTGCAACAAAACCCAAACATACCAACAATACCATACTATGAAGCTCATTAAAGCTCTCGCCCTCGCCCTCGCCGCTCTGTTCCTTGGTGCCTGCGCCAGTAAGCCCTCCCAAGCGAACGCAGTTCCCAGCTCGGTGGTTGTTCCCGCCAAGTAAGCAGGGAGGGATATAAAACATCCCAATCTACAGAGGCGGCTGACTCTTTCGTGGAGTCAGCCGCTTTTTTTTTGGCGAAATGCCGCTGCTGTGCCATGGGGGCGTTTCTATGCACATTGTTCTTCTTATTTCCTCACTTCTTCTTGTCCCGGTTTTCGGGGCGGAGGACTATCTCGGCCGATGTGAAAAAGGAGGCGCGCTGATGCCCCCGGGGCTCAATCCCACTCCGGGCCGCAAGTATGCCCGCGATCGTGCGGTGAACATCAAGCACCTCGCCCTCGACGTGACACCGGACTTCACTCGGCGCAGCGTCACCGGGCAGGTCACCATTCATTTCAGCCCGGTTGCGGAAAAGCTCACGCGTCTGGAGCTGGATGCTGTGAACCTGACAATCCAGACGGTCTCAGCGGAAGGCGCAAAAGTGAAGGGACACAGCACGTCGAAGGATAAGCTGCTCGTAGATTTTGCTGAGCCGATCCCGGCCACCGGGGAGGCGACCTTGACGGTGAGTTACACCTGCCAGCCGGAGCACGGAATCTATTTCCGAACGCCCGAGATGGGCTATCCGCAGGGAGACATGCAGTTGTGGACGCAGGGTGAGGCCGAATTGCACCGGTACTGGTTTCCTTGCTATGATTACCCTAACGATCGCTTCACCAGTGAGATTGTTTGTCACGCGCCGGAGGGCATGGAGGTGGTGTCGAATGGAAAGCTTGTGTCTCGCGACCGCGACAAGGACGGGCCGCTCATCCGCTGGCACTGGAAGCAGGAGCAACCGCATGTGAATTATCTCATCGCGCTGGCGGCCGGGCATTTTTATCGGCTGGATGAACAGGCCGGTCGGGTGCCGCTTGCGCTCCTAGTGCCTCCGTCGGAGAAAGATCAGGCCGTACCGGCTTTCCGCGACACGCAGAAAATCATGGCGTTCTTTGAGGAGGAAACCGGCACGCCTTACCCGTGGGATAAATACTATCAGGTTTACTGTCATGACTTTCTCGCCGGCGGCATGGAGAATACCAGTTGCTCCTTCATGGCCGGAACTGCGCTTTTTCCGGAGGCGGTGGGACACCTTGATACGTTACACCGGCTGGACGCACACGAGTTGGCGCACCAGTGGTTCGGCGACCTTCTCACCTGCCGTGACTGGGCTCACCTGTGGCTCAACGAAGGCTTCGCGAGTTACTATACCGTGCTCTACGAGGAGCAGAAGAATGGACGCGAGGGCATGCTACTGTCCCTGCAAGGCGAGGCCCGTTCGGTCATCGGCGCCAACGACCCCAAGCCCGTCGTCTGGCGAGACTACGAGCATCCGATGCAGCAGTTCGACAGCCGGGCTTATCCAAAGGGCGCATGGATTCTGCACATGATTCGCTGCCGGCTCGGCGCGGAACTCTACCGTCTCGGTGTGCAGCACTATATTCGCTACCATCGAGACACGAATGTCGTTACAGATGACCTCCAGCAGGCCTTTGAAGCAGTGAGCGGCCGGTCTTTTGATCAATTTTTTGACCAGTGGGTCCACCACGGGGGAGTGCCCATGCTGGACATCGACTATGCATGGGACGCCGACAAGAAGACAGCGCGCATCAGCGTGAAGCAGTCGCAAAAAACCGATGGCGGTATTCCCGTTTTCGCTTTCCCCCTCCCGGTGAGATTCATCGTGAAGGGTGAGGACGGACGCGAAGTCACTGAGGAATTCACCGCCTCCGTGAGCAAGGTTCAGGAAGATTTTCACTGGTCGCTGCGGGGTCAGCCGACTCTGGTGCGCATCGACCCAGAGCTCACCGTTCTCGCTAAGCTCAACTTCACCCCGACCGGTGAAATGCTTGACCGGCAGTTGCGCTCTGACTTCATGGGCCGCCTGCTCGCGGTGGAGGCTCTGGGTGAGCAGAAGACCGACGATGCGGCAGCCAAACTCCTCGCTGCGGCCAGCGGAGATGTGCACTGGGCGGTTCGGAAGGAGGCCGTGGAATCCTTGGGCAAGCTCCCCGCCGCCAGCGCCCGCACGGCGCTTATCTCACTCGTCAGCCAGTCGGACGAGCGCGTTCGGCAGGCCGTGGCCTTGGCCCTCGGGGCATTGTATCATCCGGAAGCCCGCGACGCCCTGATCAAACTGGCCGCCACAGAGCAAAACCCGCTCATCCTTTCCGGCATCGTTGGTGCGCTCGCTGCATGGCCCGAGGTTGACCTGACGCCTTATCTGACGCGTCCGAGTTACCAGGGCATGGTGGCCAGCGCGGTCATTAGCGCCCTGCGTGCCCGTCGCCAGCAGAGCGCACTTCCTGCCGTTATCGAGGCGACTAAGTCCCAGCCATTCCCGCCGCGGGCCCTCGGCGATGCCCTGCGTGCCATTGGTTCCCTTGGCAATGACACAAAGGATGAGTCTTTGTTGCCATTCTTCACCGGTTATCTCACTGCGCCACACGATGCGGTGCGCACTGCAGCCTGCGATGCTCTCGGTGAACTCGGCGATCCGCGCGCTATTCCCGCCCTGCAAAAGCTGGCTTCTCAGTCAAAGAACGCGGCTTCCGGTGCTGCCGGCAACGCCTCCGCAAAGATCCAGGCACTCGATAAGGCCAATCCTCAGGCCGTCGAGGCATGGAAGAAAGTGGACGCGCTCCAGCGGCGCGTCGAGGAACTGGAGAAGAAGCTGCCCGCCGAGAAGGAAGAGGAGAAGAAGTAGGAGCGGCTCGTCGTCGTCGGTCCGCGGTCTGCATCTGTGCTCCTCCGTGGTTCGCCCAATCGCGGTTTCCAAGGTCAATCCCCAGACTGCGCGGCCCTCTTTTCCATCACCCCACCAATAGCGCGTGCAAGGAGCGGGCGGGCGGATAGTTTTACCGGATCGAGACTGATGAAGATTTTACCACCGCCCGCGAGCGAGAGGATGAGCATGCGCTGGTCGACGGGCACCTCAGCTAGTTCGATTTCCGACCATGAGACGAGCTGCATGTTTTGCGAGGGACGAAAAAAAGGAAAAATCTCAATACCAATGGGCGAGAGGAGCAGGTAGGCGTGACGTGTCATGGACGCTGCGCTGCGCAGGCATGCCCATGAGAGCAGCAGCGGCACAAGGGCCACGATCCATAGCCACCCCGGGCGGTCCACCCACTGCACCCACCACAGGGCGGCTGCGGCTGCCACGCATAGCAGGACCACCCCGGCGATGACGAAGGTCACCGCTTGGCGGGACCTAGTGAAACGCAGTTCTGTAAAAGGTGCAGCGGAGGCAGGCATGAGGTGCGGCATTAGAACAGCCGGGCGTAGAAATGTTCAAACAGCCCGGCGGAGAAATCGCAAAGGTCTATTGGCGAAAGCGAATTTCCGGACCACCGCCGGTGACACCGACCCCGACAGGCTCCACGCCAAAAAAGTCGTTGATCACCTCGCGGTAGACCTCGCGCTTGAACTCCGGGAGCCACAGGAGGTCGAACTCCGCAGGCTCAATCCAGCGATAAGCGCGAAATTCCGGATTCTTCGTCGCCAGATTAATCAGCGAGTCGGGACCATGAAACTGGCAGCGAAAATAGACCTGCTGCTGCCCCACATAGTGTCCTCGTCGGCGGTGCTTGATGGGGAACCGGTAAATGTATCCCGGCCGTTCGTCCACCACGTCATAGTGGGCCGGAAGCAGCGAAACTTCCTCCCACAATTCTCTCGCAAGCGCCTCGCGGGGTGTCTCACCGTAATCGCGCCCGCCCTGAGGAAACTGCCAACTGTTGGCGAAGTCACACCGCTCACAGACCAACAGCTTTCCATCCGTGCTAATAAGTAGAGCTGCCACGCACGGGCGGAATTTTTCGACAGGAGGTTGGGAGGGAGGATTGGGCACGGATCTTGATGGAGATGAAACCCGCAGCCCCCCCCAGCGTCAACCACTTTTACCCTGCGCAGAAGAAAAGATGGACCGTCTGCGCGATGATGATGCAGCCTGCCGGATTACTTCAGCGGCTTCAGCCTCACATTGCGGTAATAGACCTTGTGCCCGTGATCCTGAAACCCGATGTGTCCTTCACGCTTCCAGTCTGCGAGTGCCTTTTTGTATTTGTTGCCGGAACCGTCAGGATTTTTCCCGGCCTGCGTCCACTTATCGAGATCCATCTCAGAAACCTTTTCGCCATTCAACTCCACGGTAATGAGCGGTCCTTTTGCGGTGATCACGTATTTGTTCCAGTCGTCTTTTTTTCCGGCATTTTTCACAGGCGGCACGATATCATAAATAGCGCCCACGCTGTGCTTGTTTGGCCCGCCGGGATTTTCCACTTGGATTTCAATACCTGTCTGTACGTTGTCCTTCGGGTTGTCTGTGCGGAAGAACACCCCGCTGTTGCCCGTGGTTTTGAACTCCAGTTCCAGCACGAAGTCTCCGTAGCGCGCCTTCGTCCAGATGTCGCCGCTGCCTCTCTGGCCGGTCATGGTGCCGTCCTCTACCTTCCACTTCGACTCCTTGCCCCCGACGTCCATCCAGCCGCCAAGGTCGGTGCCGCTGAAGAGTGTCACCCAGCTGTCCACCGCCTCCCCGGTCACCGCTCCAGTGGCGCCGCCAACGGCGGCCCCTGTGGCCGGTTTCTTTTCATCGGCAGCGATTAGGACTGGAACAAGAGAGATCGTGAGAATAGCAGAAAGAGAGAGCGCGGATTTCATATGTGCTGCTACCTACGCTGCCCGGGCCCGCCCTCACCAACGCTTTCGCGTAAGCAGGAGAACAATCCCGCCCCATCGCCGTTGCCCCCGGCTACTTTACTGCCTCACCTTTCGCTAGGCAGTGTTTTTGTGAATTTCCGTGGTGCCGCCTGCGGACAGCGCCCCTCCGGCATCGCGCATGGTGCCCCCGGTCTCGCCAGCTCACGGCCAGCATCATAAAACTCTCGCCGGAGTGCTTTTGCCTGTCCGTCCATATCGTTTCCATTTACACTTTCTGTAAAGTTTCGCGGCCCGGATACTGAGAGTTTTTAACTTGCGGGCGGATAGCGGAACCAACCTGCGTACGCGCTCTGGATGGCCCCTCAAGGAACAACCTGATCCGGGAGCCGGAGGCGCGTGCTGCGCAGGCGCTCGGCGCACAGCAGACTGCGGAAGGCGGAGAGATCCGCTTCCCGGGTCTGGCTCACGAGAGTGTAGGTGTATGACTGCCAGTGCTCCATTTCCGACATGGCGTTGCGCAGGCGCAGCGCCAATTCGTCCTCGCTTTCCGACCTGCGTCCGGAAAGCCGGGAGCGCAGTTCGTCAATGCCGTCCACCATGATGAAGACGTCCACGAGGGCGCGGCGGATCGTGGGATCGGTGCAGGAGCGGAGCTGGGCAGCACCCTGAATGTCGAGATCCATGATCACATCGCGGCCCTCTGCCAGCATGGGGAGGACCTGACTTTTGAGGCTGCCATAGCGGCGACCGTGCACATGGGCGTGTTCAAGAAAATCGCCCACCTCCACGCGCTCTGAAAATTCCTCTTCACTCAGGAAGAAGTAATCGCGCCCGTGCGCTTCCCCGGGCCGCTGAGCCCGCGTGGTGCACGAGGTAGTATAATAGACGGGCTCCACATCCGCCGCGGCTCGGCACAGAGTGGTCTTACCGCTGCCGCTGGGACCGGAGACGACGACGAGCATTCCTTCTCTTTGCGGGGCGGCGTTCATTCGATGTTCTGGACCTGTTCACGGATCCGTTCGACTTCCGTTTTTCCGGCCACGACGAGGTGGGCAATAGCGGTGTGATTGGCCTTGCTGCCCATCGTGTTCAGTTCGCGGTGCATTTCCTGAGTGAGAAAATCCATGGGGCGGCCGGACGGCTCGCGCACATCCATTAGCCGGGTGAATTCATCGAGGTGGCCTCCCAGCCGGGCGATTTCCTCACTGATGTCTACGCGGTCGGCAAAAACGGCGATCTCCTTGAGGAGGCGCTCATCATCCAGCGGCAGCGGCAGTCCGGCATCGGCCAGACGCTTGCGCATTGCTTCGCGCTGGGACTGGGGGACGCGCGGGGCCTCAGTGGTAATACTGGCGAGGACCTCCCGCAATTTTGCTAACCGCCCCGTAATGTCTTCTCGCAGGTGGTCTCCCTCTCGGGTCCGCGCACTGTCCCATACGGCCAGCGCCTTCCTGATAGCAGCCTCAATGAGCGGCCAGACGTGGTCCGGAGACCGGGCTTCGCTTTCGGCTACAGTAAAGATTCCAGGAGCGCGCAGCAGCGCATCCACTGTCAGTCCGCGACCGCCAAAGAACTCAGCATCCATGGCCTTGAGCGCCTCCGCGTATTGCCTCGCCAGTCCGTGGTCCACATGCAGCGCCGCACCACTTTCATCACCGGTGGAATCCACGGTGATCCCTGCCTGCAACCGTCCTCGGGAAATGGCTCCGCTCAGCAGGCGCCGGGCATCTGCCTCAAGGTCGTTCCATTCGCGGGGTATGCGAATATCGACATCGCTCTGCTTGCGGTTCACGCTGCTTAATTCCACGGCGCAGCGAAGGCTACCCTCCAAGGCCTCCGCGCGTCCAAATCCTGTCATGCTTTTCATTCATTTAGTCTGTGAAGCGTCCTCCCGCCGTGGCAATGCGGGATTTGCATCAGATGAGGCGGATCAATGGCGGGGTTTCCAATTACGAAAGCCTCGAAGCCATCGATCCAAACGGCAAAGACGGATTCGTGATCGATTCCGGATTGAAGTCGCTTTTTTAGCTCTACTGGTCGTGCAGCACCACAACGTATCCGCCAATCAACGCACACCACTGACCGCTCACTTCGATTTTTCCAGTCCCGGAGATTCAATACGCGGAGGGCGCAGTGCTCCCTTTTCTTTAGCCAGCTCAGCCTCTACTGCTTCTAAGAGAAGGTTACGGTGCTTTGTCTGCTCCCGCGTGAGTTTCGCCATCGGATCAAGGAGTAGCTGAAGTTCCAGTGGTAGAAGCACAGGCTCTCCGGCGCGAGAAAGTTTTCCCGCCAACCGGATGATCAGAATTTCCGCCGTGGGAGTGCGGTCTTCGGGGTTCTGATACAGCGCCATGAGCTTTACCCATGCCTCGCGCTCGCGGCCGGGAGCCCGGGCCAGTTCGTAAATGCAAAACCGATAAAAGTAACGCGGAGCGCGTGGCGTGGCCGCGGCTTTGGCATAGTATTCAGAGGCCTTCGCGTGATCGCGCAGGTCATTCCACGGCATGGAAGTGTAATGTCCCAGCCGTTCCCAAAGCCGCCCGCTGTCGGGCCGGTGGTTGGTTCCCTCCAGCAGCACTTCGATACCTTTGTTCACAGACTGCTGCGCCAGCAAGTGCCGCGTTTCTTCCGAGTTGCGCGGATCGTAGAGATATCCGTCCCGCGCGTTCGCCGCGAGATGCCATGCGCGATTCTCCCAGTAGGTGTCTTCACGCGGCTGCAGTTTGCAGCAGAGCGCATAATATTGATCCACAAGACCCCAGTTTTCATCAATGTAGGGCTGAACGGTTTTCAATTCGATGACCGTGGCTACCACGGAGCGGAAGCCTCCGAGTACCGCGATGAAAAACGTATGTCCCAGTTCATCCCGAAGATCGAGACTAAGCGGCGGCTCCATGAGTTGCTGTCCCCTCAGGTCCGCGGTGTAGCGCTGCTCAAGTGGTATGCGGGCGCCTCCCCCGGCGGCAATGATTAGCAGGGCGGCGGCGATGTTTCTCCCGCGGTGCTTCATGGCTCAAAGCTCCTTCCCGGCAAAGATGACCCACGCGGCCAGCATGTAGAGCGTGACATAGACCGCGGTTAGCCCGCCCATTTGCCACAGCGCCGCCGCAGGCACGCTCACCCCCGTGACCACCGCATCCACAATATCGAAGGATTTGAAATCTGGAAAAAGCAGCGCCACCGCTCCCGCAATAAACCACGCCACCGCTCCCGCCGCGTTTTCCGCCAGCAAATACTCCCGGGCCATACTTTGCGCGTGGCCGATGACCATGACCGCCAGCGAGGCCATGATGGTGAAAAGGGTACTGCTCGCGAGGGTGCTCATCAGCAGCGCCACTATGGCCAGTACTACACTTTTTAGGAAAATCGCCGCCACTCCCGCCTGCAGGTTCCACGTCAGACCCTGCACACTGGTCCGTTCATAAATCTCCCGCTCTGCCACCTCCCGCTCACCTGAGGAAAGTGTCCGGCGAAAATCCAGATTCTCCACCAGGTCTGCGGTCACCGCTTTCTCCTTCAAGTGCAGCACGGCGGAAAACAGAACATCCATGCACACAAGGCTGATGAAAATGAGAATCACCACCCCCGCAAGCTTGCCCATCAGGTATTCCAGCCGTGGCACCGGCTTGCACAGGATGGTATAAAGCGTACGGTCCTCCACATCCTTCGGCAGTAGCAGCGCAGTGCCCGCGATGGCAAAGATCATACAAAAGAATGACATCCCGGCGAACCCGATGTCCTTCATCGTTTTCAATTCCTGTTCAGTCTTGAGATTCGCGAAGGCAAAGCCCGAGGCAATGATCGCCGCCGCGAAGAAGAGCATGAAGAGGAAAACCTTCATCCGCACCAGTTGTGTAAACGTTCCTCCAGCAATGGTCAGCACCCGCTGAAAAGAAAAATAGCGGTGCCGCCGGACACTTTGCGTTTCAGTTGTGAGGGGAGAAGCGTTCATGTTCTGGGCACCGGAGAGAATTTATGGTTCCTTCACTATCAGAAGCGCAGCTACGGTGAAAGCAAAACCTTAGGGAAAACTACTACGCGCAGGCAAGGGGCTACACAGCACTCAGATGGCTGAAAATTGCCTATTCGGATTTCGCGCTGTCTTCCGGTGTCGGGTTTTCGGCCTTCGGATTTTCTCCGCTGCCGTTGTCTGGGGGCTGCCCGCCGGTGGCCAGGTAACTGTCCATGCTCATGGGCGGGGTATGCAGTCCTTTGGCCATGGCCAGCAATGCGCGGGCTTTGGCGTAGCCGGGTTCCGTGGCCTCCACGAGAGCCGCAGCCTTCTTTTCGTCGCCACTCGCCGCTTCGCGGATGCCATCCACCGGCTGCCCGCGCGGTGGAGGTTCCGCAGGGTCGGCAAAGAGGGCGATCTCGGCGGCCTCTTTGGCCACGGCCGTGCAGGCATTACGGCGCAGGGCAGGGTCAGAAATACGGGTGAGCAGCAAGGCTGCGCGGGGCCACTCTCCTTTACGCACCAGCGCGCTGGCTGCGGCGCTGAGCGCTGCGGGATCATTGACTCCGCTCTCCGCTAGCGCAGCAGCCTCGGCAATCATGGCGGCGTTTTCGACGGACCGGGCTTGGTTGTGCCATGATTGGGCAAGGTCGATCAAGACTGGGATCCGGGCTGCCGGATCGCCAATCTCACGGGCCGCGGCTGTGGCACCGCCAAGCGTATGGACAGCGTCGCTCATGAGGAGCAGGTCGGAAAATAGGCCGGTAATCTCCATGAAAGCGGCGGCCCTCGCGGCGGGCTCGGTTAGGTTGGCGGCGCTGCTGGCGGCCTCTTTCAGCGTGGCTGTTGCGGCGGATTCGGCGCCGACTGCTCCCGGCAGTCCGGCGTTGCGCTGGATTTTGACCAGCGAAATGAGGGCGATATGACGGGATTTAGGGCTGGCGGCGGCCGCAATGGTGGCGCGCACTTCCGTTTCCAGATCGGCTGCGGGGCGCAGTTTGGCGTTGGTGAGCAGAGAGTCGGTCTCCAATTGCAGACGCACCGCCGGATCCGAGATGGCAGCAGTGACGGCGCCAAGGGAATCTGCGGCATCCGGCCGGCCGGCGCACCAGCCGGCAAGGTCGTCCCAAAGTGCGGCCTGCTTCTCTGCGGGTAGCACTTTGATAGCATCGATAGCTTTTTGAGGACCGTCGGAGAGTGTGAGATTAGAGTAGGCCCAGGCAAGTTCTTCGCGCACAGGCGCGGCCTCCGCCGGAGAAAGCGCTGCCAGACCATCTTCTGCGGCTGCAATGAGTTCCCGGGCTTTGGACTGTAAATCTTTCCCTGCGATGCGGCGCGCGAGGGCGGCCTTTTGTAGCGGCGTTTTCGCTTCAGGTATGGCCGCATCCGGATACCCGAGAACGGCGAGCGTGTTCACGATGTCCGAGCGCACCGAAACCCGACCGGCTTCTTCGTTTAGAATGTCCGCCACTCTCAGCGTACGGGCAAGGTCGCTGGGATCGCTGTGCAGGAATGCATGCGCCACGGTGCGTGCGGCTTCGGTTTGCACAGCCGGATCAATGATATGGCCGGCAGTGACCATCGCATCATCTATTAGGCCCTGACGCGCCTGCGCGACGGCGACTTCCAGAAGATCGAGGTCGAGCACCAGCCGCTGGGACGGGTCATTGGTGGGCGGTTCCGCCGCGGCCCTTTCCACGAGTTGCGCCGCACTTTCATACCGCCAAACTACGGGCGTTGGTTTGAAGAACCAGTAAAGAAATCCCCCGCACAGCACTGCCGTCAGCAATACTCCGAGCCAGCTCTCCTTTTTCGTTCCGGACGTCATCGCAGGAAGAGATCGGGCGCACGCTCCACGGCGAGAATATCCACCGGTGCCTGTCGGCCCTTGAGCGAGTGCGAGCCAAGGGCCCGAGTGTATTTACTACCTTCTTTCCAGCCTTCGAGGAAGTCAGCGGTGACCAGCACATCACTACCCAGCTGGCGGGTGAGTGCTTGAATCCGGAACGTCGTATTCACCGCATCACCCAGCATGGTGAGTCCTCCCTGGCCAAGCGTGCCCCACGAGACTTCACCGAGGTGCATGGCCACCCCGCTGGTGAAGCTCATGCCGTAGCGGTCGAAAGTCGATTTCATTTCCTCCTGAATGAGGTCACAACTCTCGCGCAGATACCGTGCCGCGGAGAGCGCCCACTTCCGGGCATTCGGGCTCGTATCCGTCCAATAGGCCAGCACCGCGTCGCCGATGAATTTGTCGATCGCCGCGCCGTGTTCGTTCAGGATTTGGTCGCAGTAGCCATACCAGCTGCCGATGGCTTGCGCCAGTTCGTCGTGCGGGATGACCTCGGAAAGCCGGGTAAATCCCTTGATATCACTGACCAGAATAATCATGGGCACCACCTGCATGTCCTTAGCGGGCCCATTGTCAGTCTTGCCGGGCTGCTGCATCCCGAACTCGTATTCAAAGTCGCTGATGCGTATCAGGTCCCCGTGCTCCAGTTGGCGCACAGTGGTGACGCGCTCGCCATTAATGTAGCTACCATTAAACGAACCCAGATCGTAAAACCAGTAATCCCCCTCCTCCTGACACCGGATCATGGCGTGGCGGCGGCTCACCCGGTTGTCGGGCAGAGAAATAGTTGACTCCTGTTTGCGGCCAAAGATAGCGATCTCGGGCAGGGTAATTTCCGTGCCGTTTGCCTTGTTCACCAGTGTGGCTTTTAGGGGAGCGTCGCTCATGATCGTCATTCTTCCGCCGGACGCGGCGGTGAGCCGATGGCGGGAATTTTCAGGGGCTAATAGGGAGTTGGAAGCGGAATGGAAAGATCGGGGTTCACAGGTCATGGGGGACATGGTAAATTTTTCGTAAAAAACGGTGAATTTGGCCACCGCAGGTCATCCGGTAAGCGCCGCCGCGGGCCGCAATTATTCCGCGCAGTTGCTGCGTGGGGAGCGAAATCCATGCCGGGTTGGGAACCTAAAGGGATTTACCCTAATTATTGCTCCGGGAAAATGCCCTTCCCGTCAAGATGGGATCGGAAATTTCCAGAATTTCCGCAAATGGCGCGCACCTCTTCGTTTGTTTTCCGCCACAGCGGCGGCAGTTTCGCCCAATGACCCTGACCGATTTCGGCTGGAACGACTTCTTCGAAAAGGCCTTCGCCCCCTACCGCGAGGAAGGCTGGGTGCCCGCGCGCCTGCTCCGCGACAATAATCTCACTGTGGGTGCCCTCATGGGCGACGGTGAAGAAGTGGACGCCGTCATCAGTGGCAAGGTCTACCATGATGCCGAAACGGATGCGGAACTTCCCGCCGTTGGCGATTGGGTGGCCCTCGGCACCAGCACCAAAGAATGGGTCATTCGCGCCCGGTTGCCCCGGCGCACCTGCCTTTCCCGCAAAGCTCCCGGGCGTACCACCGAGGAGCAGGTCATCGCTGCCAATGTGGACGTTGTCGCTGTAGTAACGGACGCCGGGCCCGACTTTAATGAGCGCCGCATGGAGCGCTATTTCGCTATCATCGGCCGCAGTGGGGCCCAAGCCGTCGTGCTGGTAAACAAAAGCGATCTTTTCCCCAAAGCCCAGAACGATGCCGCCGCCGAAACCCTTCGCCGCCTGAATCCTGATGCGGAGATCCACATTACCTGTGCCGAAAAAGGCCGGACGCTCAAAGTCCTCCGCAGCTACCTCAAGCGCGGCGTCACTGTCGCTCTCATCGGCAGCAGCGGCGTGGGCAAATCTTCCATCGTCAATCAGCTCCTTGGCGACGACTACCAGTGGACCGAAGAGGTCAACGAAGTCACCGGCAAAGGCCGCCACACCACCACCGCCCGCGAACTCATGATCCTGCCGGAAGGCGGCATCCTCATCGATAATCCCGGCATCCGCGAAGTCCACATGTGGACCGACGAATCCACCCTGCGCGGCCGCTTCACCGACATCGCCGAAATAGCCGCCGGCTGCAAATTCCATGACTGCAAGCACGGCACCGACACCGGCTGCGCCATCCGCGCGGCTCTGGCAGCGGGAAAACTGGACGCAGCCCGCTTCGAGGCCTTCCTCAAGCTCGACGACGAAATCGAAGAACTCCGCCGCAACCGCACCAAGCGCCGAATGACCGTCGAGCGCATCTCCCGTCGCGAACAGAAAGAGCGAGCCAAACGCTTTGCCGACCGCCGCCAGCATGACCACGAGGAGGAACCGCGGTGGCGGTAAGCGGGCAAAGGCTGAGAGCGAAGCAGCCGCCTTCGGCTGCGGGGACTCGTCGCCGCTTTCGCCGCTGCGGACTTGTCCACTGCGCACCGGCGAGGGAAGAGCGATTGGGAGCCCGGCGACGTCCGACGGGCACAAGTGCCATGCCGGATAGGGGCGACAATTCGCCGCACTTCACAGTGATACGCACATCACGGGCCGTTCACGCCCTATGCAACTGGGCGGACACACAGAACTGAAAGCTCCGACGCGAGATCAAACATCACAGATTCCCACCGCCTGCTTGAGACTGGCCAGCTTGTCCGGCCGCGCTGGGATGAATTCCTGCGCTACCCAGCCTTTGTAGCCAGTGTCGGCGATGGCGCGCATGATGGCGGGGTAATTTAACTCCTGCGTTTCGTCGATCTCATTCCGTCCCGGAACCCCGCCGGTGTGGTAGTGCGGGAAGTATTGATGATTCTTCTTAATGGTGGCGATGATGTCGCCCTCCATGATTTGCATATGGTAAATGTCGAAGAGGAGGCCGAAGTTCGACGAGCCGAGGCGCTTACACAGTTCGATGCCCCATGCGCTTTTGTCGCACATGTAGTCGGGGTGGTCCACCCGGCTGTTGAGCAACTCCATGACGAGGGTGATGCCGTGCTTCTCTGCGAGAGACAGCACCTTCTTCAGGCCGGCGACACAATGCTTCAGGCCGGTTTCCTCGTCCATTCCATTTCGGTTTCCGGAAAAACAGATGACTTTTTTCAAGCCCTCTTTGGCACTGGCTATTAGTAGTGGTTCATACGCCTTCACCAGCAGGTCGTGATAAGCGGGATTGTTGAACCCATGAGGAATACTCCCGACCTTTTCCTGGCCGGGACCGGCGATGGTGGGAAAGCTCACCATGGCAGTAGTCAGGCCGTACTTTTTCATCTCAGCAAAATCGGGCGGATCAACCAAATCGATGGAAGTAATGCCCATTTGTTTTGATGCTGCGCAAAGCTGGTCGAACGGCACCTTGTCATAGCACCACTTGCAGACGGAGTGATTGATGCGGCCTTTGAGTCCGGATTTTTCATCCGCCGCGGTTTGACGATGGTTGAGTGATGCGGCGACAGCAGCCATGCTGAGTCCGGCGAAGCCGCGGCGGGAGAGAGAGGAGTTAATCATGCTATACCTCGAGCAGTGTCCGGCGCATACGCCAGTGGATAGCGGTCACGAAAATAACATTGCCGCCGCTCCCTTGCTGCGACATGATTTTGGGCATGAACCACCATCTCCCCCGCATTCTCGCCGCTGCCCTTTTGGTGCTGTTTGTCTGGCTGGCGTGGTCGGAAAACCGAAAGCCGGATCAGCCCCCGCGCTCGGTTTCCGCGCTCATGGAAGACTGGGAGGATATCAATGCCCCTGTGGAGGCCACCGGCGGCTACCGGAATCCCGGTGTTGTGTTCACGTGGATCTTGCTGGCCTCTGTTACGACAGGATTTGTGGTTCTTAAGTGGATCGTGCCCACTGTGGGGCAATTCGTGGCGGATACCTTTTTTTTCTCCACGGAAAAAATTGAAGAAACGCCCACGCACCACGCACTGTCTCTCGTCGCACAGGGGCAGTATGATGAAGCGGTAGCGGTATTTGAAAAGATCATCACCAAAAACCCGCAGGATCGATTTGCCGTTATGGAACTATCGCGCCTGAACATGGACAAACTGGGTGACATAGAAGCTGGAGTGGCCGTGCTGGAGCAGGCGGTGACCCGGGATTGGCCGCCGGAGGATCACGGCTTCCTCCTCGTGAAACTGGCGGGTCTCCACTACTCCTGTCGCAGCGACGCCGCCCGCGCCCGGGAATTACTCAAGCTCGTGCAGTCGAAGTATCCGGGGAGCGGGTGTGCCTCCAGCGCTTATCATAAGCTCAACGAAATCGATGAAGCGGAATTCTTCGCCCGGCGGCTTCCGGCTTGATCCCCGACATGCAACCGGAAGAGCACAGTTCAGCTCCATTCTCCACGCGCTTTCGCAGAGCGTGCCGACTGCCCTGCTTCACCATGGGGCTAGCCGCCTGTGCCGGCATTCTCTTTGCGGACTGGCTAATTGCGTGGCCGGCATGGCTTTGGCTGGCCATTGTGCTGCCGGCGGCGTGGCTGTTCCATAGTAAGCAGTCCCTGCCTGCCGGCTGGTTGCTGTGCGCAGCGGTTTTTGCATTCGTGCATTATACCTGCGACCGCGATCCATTGCGCGAGCAGTTGACTTCCGTGATCAAGCCTGGCGGCGCGGTTTCTGCCGTAGTGACAGGAGTCATTCAAGATCAGCCGGAGCCGGATGCCACCGGCACCGGCTTTACTTTCCCGCTGCGCATTGAGTCGCTTCAGTGTGCCCGTCTGCCGCAGGCCAGACAGGACGGCGAGGTCTATGTGCGCGTGCGCGATTTCCCTGTGGTCTTGCATTACGGGGACCGCATCCGCCTCACAGGTCTGCTTCGCCGCAGCGAGCCTCCACGGAATCCAGGGGAGTTTGATTTTGTGAATTTCTTGCGGCGGCAGGGTTTCAGCGCGGAGTTTGAATCCGGAGGAAACTATGACCACATCAATCTCCTTATGCGCGACGCGGGAAATCCCGTCATCGCAGCGGCACAGCGCTCCCGTCAGTGGATCGGGGATGCAGTGACTCTCGAAATCCGCGACGACCCAAACATCGCCGCGACCATTCGAGCCATGGTACTGGGCACGCGGGAAAAAACGCCGCAAGAAGTGGAGGATGCCTTCGTGGCAAGCGGCGCGATGCACGTTTTCGCCGTGAGCGGACTGCACATTGCCATGTTCGGTGTCATCCTGTGGACGGTATTACGCGCGTTGAGGATTCCCCGCTCCATCACCACGTTGATTATTTTACCTACGGTGTTTTATTATGTGTTCATCACAGGACTGAGGCCCAGTGCATGGCGCGCAGCCGTCATGTGCAGTATGGTCATGCTGGGTATCCCAGGAGACCGTAAAACCAGTCTTCTCAACAGCCTCGGAGCTGCCGCCCTGCTACTCCTGAGCTCGGATACTCAGCAACTCTTCCAGCCGGGATTCACCCTCTCCTTTGGCGTGCTCCTCGCCATTGCTGTTCTCTATGGGACATTCCGCAGGCTCATGGAGAAAGTTTATGCAGCGGACCCTTTTCTTCCCCGCCAGCTGTATTCTCCCGGACTCAAGGCAAGGCTGGCCGCATGGGACTGGACCGCGAATTCGCTCGCGGTCTCAATTGCCTCGACCATCGGTTCGGCGCTGCTCATGATTCATTATTTCAGCCTTGTGACGCCCGTGGGAATTGTGGCCAATCTATTCCTCGTCTTCCTGTCACTGTGCATCCTCGTCATTGCCTGCGCGGCGCTGACTGCCGCCGCGGTAAAGTTCGCTATCGTCCAGGCATCGTTCAATCATTTCAATGTCCTGCTGGCCTCGTTCAGCGTTTGGCTGGCTAAAGTTTTCGCCGCCATGCCACTGGGACACATCCGCTGCGATGCCTCAAGGCTGTTCCGCGGCGATCTCTGCGAGTTGACCGTGCTTCAACTCGACGGTGGTGGCGCAGCAGTGCATTTGGACACTCCGGAGGGAAAGCACTGGCTCATCGACGCCGGCGGACTGCGCCACTATCTGCGCACGGTGAGGCCGCACCTGTCCCGCACTCCGGTACATGAACTGGACGGGCTTGTCCTCTCGCACCGCGATACCTACCACTCCGGGGCAGCGGGGAATGTCCGTTCCACCTTTCGGCCCCAGAATGAACCTGAACTCTTTGCTGGAATGGAACTCTATCCTGACAAGGATGTGCGCATCCGCTGCCTCTTCCCGCCTCGCGGCTACGAAGCCGTTCTCGCGGACAACAACTGTCGCGTATTTCTCATTGAGACCCGCCGGACACGCATTCTCCTCATGAACGATGCCGGGTTTCTGACAGAAAAAGCCCTACTCGAAGGAGGCGAGGATCTGCGGGCAGACATTCTTGTGAAAGGCTGGCACAGTGATGACTATTCCGGCCTGCCGGAGTTCCTCAACGCCGTCCTGCCGCGCGCTGTCGTCTTCACCAGCGCGGCCTTTCCGGCAGGTGAACTCGCACCTCAGTGGTGGAAGGAGATGGCTGCGCTCAAAGGCTTCGCGCTTTTTGACCAGTCCCGTGCTGGAGCTGTTGTGGTGCGCATGGAAAAGGACACAACCACTTTGCGCGGATGGTATGACCGCAGCATGTTCACCATACCCCGTCCCAACTAGGCACGGACGGAAGATCAAACCCACCCGATTTCAATCACCAGCGCTGTGCAGTTATCGCGTCCTGACTCGTCCACGGCTTTCTGAATGAAGCGCCGGGCATCAACGGCAACCGGCTGCGCCAGATACTCTGCAATGCGGTCATCCCACATGCCATCCACGATGCCGTCGGAGCACAACAGAAAACGGTCGCCGGCCCTCACTCCGACAGAGCCAATTTGCGGATCAATGCTTGCACGGCCAGTGCCGAGACACTGATCCAGCACGTTCTTTCGTGGATGCGTGCGGGCCTCTCGTTCATTAATTTTCCCCTGCCTCTGCAACCAGCCGACATGGCTGTGGTCATGCGTAAGCTGGCGGAGATCTCCGCCGCGCGGCAGATAGTAAATGCGGCTGTCACCCACATGCGAGAAATGCATCCATCCCGGAGTAAAGCAGGCCATGCTGAGAGTGGCGCCCATGCCCCGGCACTCCGCATAGATTGCCCCCAGTTTGTTCAGCTCAGCATCGACATGGCTAAAAACCTCTACCATGACATCGCCTATCCCGGAGGATAGCCCTCCCGCTGCCATGCGGAAGGTATTGGGCATGAGCCGCGTGATCTTGTCCACTGCTGTGCGGCTGGCGAATTCTCCTGCGTTCGCCCCGCCCATCCCATCGCTCACGGCGAAAACGAAATCGCCCTGATCCAGAGACGATTCACCGAATTTACCAAGGAAACGCACCTCCAGTGCATCGTAGGTCACGGCCAGAAAAGCGTCCTCATTGTTCTGCCTCCATTTTCCGGGATGTGTCATGCCGCTCCATGAGATGGACATGGGAGGAGGAGGATCGGCGGGTGCGGCGTTCATGATGAAAAATCAAACAGGGTCCGGCTCCGGAGGTGGCGGGCCGAGGTCTGGGAACTCAAGAATGGTCGCGAATTCAAAGTCGATGAGACAGAACCGGCCATCACTCGCCCGGTAAGTGACATTGCGGGCATAGGCATCCTCGTGGCGCACGCCGAATTGCTCCAATTCGCAGAAAAGCTGCCGCAGCTTATCCTCCGAAATATGCTGCACAATCTGTCCGCAGTGCGTGGTCACCAGCGTCATCGTCTCTGGGTCTGCCTCCAAGACCCGGGGGACAAAGGTGCAGCCTGATTTTTCAAGATAACGCAGCACGCGCGTTTCGTGTTCAAACCGCTCCTTCGCCATGTGTCCGCGGAAAGTCTTGTGCACCCGGCCATCGTAGCCAAGACGCACTGCCGACCGGGTCGTGTTTTTTGCTTCTCTCACGACCTCCGCCTAACCCGGAGGAGGCAGAACCTCAAGGCCTGTCTGAGTTGCGAAAGCTCCGCTCGTAATGACGAGCCAGTTCAGAATGGCGAAATTCAGAACGACGAAGGACGAAGTTCCTCGGAGATATGTTCAACATTTCACCACTGAAGTTCTCATTGCAGCCCGGCCCGGCCCAAGATTGTGGGGGAAACCGACTCGCGGCACTAGAATTTCGGTTCGGAATTAAACGTGAGTTCCTCGTCAGTGCCGGGGTGGCGGAAGGTGAGTTCGGTCGCGTGGAGTTTGAGTTGTCCCGGTCCGGTGCCGCGGCCATAGAAAGGATCACCTACGATCGGGAGGCCAAGCCCTTTTTCATGGGCCGCATGGAGACGGAGTTGATGTGTGCGGCCGGTAACTGGAATGAAGGAGACACGGGTGCAGATGCCTTCTACGCCAATTTTTTTCCAGTGGGTCGTGCCCATCTTGCCATAGACCTCATCGTAGATCTGTATGGGGCGGTTGTCTACATCGAGCCGGAACGGAAGTTCAATGGTTCCCGCATCCCCTTCTAGAAGGCCGTCGAGCAGCGCCACGTAGCGTTTGCGTGTCCGGCGGTCGTGGAATTGCCGGGAAAGCACGCGGTGTGCCTCGGCCGTGCGGGCAAGGACGAGCAGGCCTGAGGTGTCCATGTCGAGCCGGTGAACAGACGGTTGGTCAATACAGCCCGGAAACATCGTGCGCACGCGCGTTGAGACGCTGTCCAGCTTTTCCGGCCCGCGTCCGGGCACAGAGAGCATGCCCCCAGCCTTATTCACAACCACGAAAGCGGGGTCCGCGTGAATGATGTGAAGAAGGGCGTTCATAGCTACCGCATCACTCCCGCAATTCCCGCAGGTTGTAAAGCTTGCGTCAGTCTTTCCTAATCCGTCGCGCCCCCCGTCTGCCACTTTTCGGCATTAGTTCTTCCATACCACCTGCGGTGCTACTCAAACCAGTCGTATGGATTCTTTACTGCCGAGGATCACCCCTTCCAAAGTTCGCCCATTATCTGCAAAAGCCCCATCGGGACCGAAATCCAGATTTGCACCCTCTAGCCCGTCCAGTTTTATTCCAGCCCAAACACGATGGAAGAGCCCACTAGGAGAGTGAGAATCAGGACAAACAACCTTGGGGTGACCGGTGCCGTCTTCTGTCCCCTCTCCCCCGTCTTTCCTCACCCTCCTTGCAGAGCCCACGATCACCGGGTTGGCGTGAACACATCGATACTCCAACCGCTCTCCTCGTCAGCAAGCAACAGCTCGCGATCGATGAAACAGGATGTGGGAAATCCATATATCGGATGCCAGACGACGTTGATGGCCGCAGCGTTGGCCGCGATGGCCGCGGAAATCCGATCGAAGAGACTATCGATGGTGGGGACCTCGGGAACATTCACTACTGGAGGTTGTAGGTCGATGGTTTCAAATGAGGAGACCTTATTGTTGGTTACGATCACGTTCCCGTGCCATGAGATCTGACCAAAGTTCTGACGAAGCTTGTATCGATAGCCGTGAGTAGAGAGTAGTCTCCATTTGATCCGCTCATCGAGCAACCGCTGGAGTAGCGGATTCTTTTGGGCAGATTGAAGGGCGCGGAAGTATCCTTTCCGGGCCTGCGGCATCGGAAGGGCGCCCCATTCGATTTGGATTCCTGGCGGTTCGGCCCCATTCTGGGCATCCGCGAAGAACACGAGGTCTTTCCATCCTCGCCCGTCCGGGCTGTGCTGGAGAAGCCAAGGTCCTGCCGTTGCCTCCGCATCGTCCAGTTGGAAGGCGAGACCTTGCGGGCGGGTCTGTATGCGCAGGCGCACCTCCGGTTCCGCCGAGGCGCAGGTGCAGGCGCTCAGAGCGACGAGGAGAAACCTGCCAATCATGGTCATGAGGATGTGAGGGAGCACGGAGGTATGGGGGAGGCCTTCGTTTGCGGGAGTTACCTTACTTGTCCTTCACGTGAACCCGTGCGGTATCGGTGAACGCCGAAAGCTTGAATTTCTGATCGACAGCATGTTCCTTAATCGAAAGCTTCACCTCGCAATTCTTGAAAGTCTCCGAGTCGGTGGGATTCTTGCTCGTATCCGTTTGTTTATGGGACGTGACCTTGCACGATCCCTTGGGAAGTTCTCCGATGAATACAGGCTCGGGGACGTCGATAAAGAGAGCGTCCGAGTGCTGGTTATTGATCCATTTTTCAAGGTCTTCCTCGGTGGTGGCATCATCAAATAGATGAATTTTACCTGTGACGGGAAAGGTTTCGTCTTTGTTCCCAATCGACAAAACGAGAATCGATTTCTGGTCCTTAAATTTATAGAAAAGAAGGGTGTTCCGGAATCCCAGCATGGATTGGCGGACTTCCCGTTTCTCCGCTTTTTTGTCCTCAAGCATCCGGTCAGCATAGAGCGGGCTGGAGAGAAGGGTGAGCGTGAGAGCGCTGAGGAGGCCGGGGATGGTAAGGTGGAACTTCATGCGGTGAATGGGAGTAAAAGTTTAACGAAAGTAGATGCCGTAATGGCATCATCCTACACACCCGGTGCTGTCTGTCGCTAAGGAAGGTGTAAAGAATATGTCAGGACGCGCTGATGCCGGGGAAGGAACACAGAGGAAGGCAAGGGCTACCTTGTCTTTACCGGTTTTGCCGCTACTGCGAAATCTTCTCCCCGGCTAGGGGCGGTTCCGCCGCGCCTTAAATCTTTCTCAGCCCTTTGAGGCTCAGGATGATCTGACCGCGTTCCTGCGGTAGCAGCCTAATGAATCGCCGGGAAGGGGCGTCCATTACAGGCACAAAGTTGATCAGATCCGGACGATTGACCCAGATTCCGAGGCTGTTGCTCGCCTGGACGGTCCATACGGGGTTGGTCCAGTACAAGTAATTGCCGGCAGGACCTACCCCGATGCACCATTTATCTGCGCTGAGAGCGGAAAAAGACGCGGTAAGCGAGGCATCAATGGCGCAGTCTCTTGAGTCCACGGTGTTTTAGTGAACTTCCACAGTCAGGACGTTGAGCGCGGGCGCGGCATAGAGCACAGGCAGAGTCGCGCAGTGGACGGGTGGGCTGACGATGCAGGACGCAGAATTTACTCTGGTCCGCGCCGTTGTGAGGTGGCGGTCAGTCTGTGAGGCCTAACGACCGAACTGAGCGCAGCGGGCGGCCCAGCGCGCCCGCATGGGCAACTGACGCGACCCGCCCGCGTTCGCTCCAGTGATTTTGCTCGGCACCATTCTCAAACGGGAAGGAAGGCTTGGCCAAGCTAACGCAACATCTTCGCGATCTCTGGGCGAGTTGCCTTGATCTGCTCGTAATCCAGTTTCAATCCCAATGGTCCGAGAACAGACTGCAATAGATCATAGATGCTTTTGACGTCATCGAAAGAACCCGCTACGCTTTCCATCGCCGTGGCTCCAGCATTGTTTCTGGCGTTCTTGTCAGCACCATGGTCCAGCAGGGCCTGGACGATTTCGGTGCGGCACAGGAAGGCGGCAGTGATAAGTGGCGTTGCGCCATCATTGTTCCGGGAGTTCACATCCGCCCCATCCTGAATCAATGCCAGGGCCGCCTCAATCTGGCCAAACACTGCCGCTGTGCTCAGTGGGCTGGATCCTCCTGGCCGCCGTCAGAAAAAGTGGTCCATGTTGAGGGAGAGGATTTGTTACAACCAAATCTACTGGCGTCCTACAGTGCTGAAGGCTGCTTGAGTTAGATGCGAGTGGAAATGGGCTGGCTGGACGGCGGGAACGGGCTGATGTGGAGTTGTTATGTCAACCAAACCAATCCATCCGTCATCCGCCCAGCCAGTCCGTCATCACATCA
>CAMAUV010000010.1 GCA_945861415.1 Akkermansia muciniphila
TTCCCGCAAGAGGGCAAACGGCTCAATCTGCTTTCTACGCTGCGGCCTCCGGCCTTCGCTCCGAAAGCAGATTGCCAAGCAGGTGGCAGCCACTATCCATGAACCCGAATCCTCTCACTTTGAGCGGACCATAAACTGGGAGGGTGCCAAACCCAACGGAAGCGGCGCCGACACTTTTCGCCGGGTTACTTCGATGCGCCTGCGGGAAGTTGGCAGGGCATTCGGCTGGAAAGACTGGGTGTGCATCTTGTGGTGTCAGTGTTCCGCTGTCGGAACTGGAGACCGTTTTCGCCAGTAACTTCTACGAACTACTAATCTCCACCATTCCCGAATTGGCTCCGACCCTGTGCGACCAATCCGACACTCGAGCGATTCACCTATCCCTCGCCGATCACAGGCATCGCCTTACTGTGGCGAAGGAGAAGCGTGACGGCTTCTTAGCGATCGAACAATCAGCAGGAAACGGTTTGAAGAAACCTACCCGCCTGTGGAACGGGAGATCAGGGATCTGGAGGCGCGCATCCGCAGCCTTGAGGAACAGCTTCCTCCCGCCGGCACTGGATCACTCCCGCAATTTGGCCCAGCAGAGTAGCTACCCTTGTGGGCCTGACGAGAAGTGAGGCGATACGATAAATTTTCATTTTGACGGGTGTTTTGCCTGTCCTCTTCCCCGCCCCCTTCTGAGATGCGGAGCGCCGGGAAGCACTGACGGCACTCCGCACGCGCAAGCGGGCTCCGGTAGTCAGGAGAGCTGAAATGTTAGGAAGCGTAAGGAATCTTTTGTTGAGTCGCTCATAGGTGCGAGTTTCCCGCCCCGCAGGGGACAGCCGCGCATCCTGATGAAAAGTTTTCTGTCCCATTTGTCCCTTGTCTGGCTGCGCCGTGGCGAATCCCCGTCGGGCGTGGTGGTTCTGTCCCCTTTCCGTCACTGCTATCACAGCCTCTATCACTACCTTTCCCCTTATAGAATGAGGGGAGGTGAGAACAGTGATACCAGCGACGGCAAAAACCTGAGTTGCGGCGATTCGCTTCAAATCCCGTCTCGCCGATCCCGCCGCCCTGGGTGCTGGCCATCGTCCCTCCCCTCAGGCCCCAATCCCTCGCCGTCCACCCTTGCCGGCGTGCCCGACGATAGACGGCGCTCTTGGCAATCTCGGGGTTTTTGGGGAATAGAACCCCGCTTGGCACAAGCTGAAACAGCCTGAGCAAACCGCGCCCGGGTGTTATAAGTTTCGTTATAAGCTGGCGGGGTTTCCCGCGTAACTCGTTGATTACAAACTGGTGGAGGCGACGGGAATTGAACCCGTGTCCTAATGCCCTTTGGCGTAGGTTTCTACATGCTTAGCCGGCGATTTAGTTTAAGCCCTGTAACTTCCGTCGGCGGAATTTACTGAACCGGTTGCCCTGTGGATCTCACTCTCGGTGCGGGCACCCCGCCTTTGAGCCAGCCTGATAGTGTTCACCGGCCGCGGTATCAGACATTCCGCCGCCGACGTCGCTGTCAATTAAGCAGCGAGGGCCAACTCGTTAGTGGAGTTTGCTTTTATTTTGTTTGAGCCGAATTGTTAACGCAGCCAACGACTCATCTGCGGCATGCTGCCCGCGCCTCCGATCACTAGTCGAAACCGGTGCGCCCCCATGACAGTTTGTAGGGCTTTAATACCGCCGGGCAGAGTGGTAGCAAGCGGAGCTTTCGGATTTCGACAAAGATGATTTTGCCGCGGCGGCTATAATTTCCGCGTCATTGCTCACCCGCGGAAGCCGAAGCGCCGAGTAAATCAAGGATGGTGAGCAGCAGCCAAACGGTCACAGCGCTGCCGGCGAGGGAGAGAACCTGAAGCGCTGCTCTGCTCTTGGCAGTTCCTGCCTGGCGCGCCCTCGCCGCCGGAAACCCCGCGAGAGCGGCACACGCCGCGCCCGCTGCCAGGGCGATGACCGGCCACAGCCGAAGCTCTGTCACCCAAGCGGGCTTTTGAGCAAAAAGCGCCCAGCCAAAACAAAAAGCACCGGCGGTGAGCACGATGCCGCGCCGCAGGCCTGCCTGCGGTGCGGTTCCTCCATGTATGTTGTCGATACCGAGCAGCAGAGCGGCGATGGCACACAGGACACCACCCACGGCCGGAAACAATTCCACTCCGGAAACAGAAGCCGCGATATAGCCTGACATCCATGCAGCCAGCGCTCCGCGCAGCCACATTAAGTGCAGTGGTTGGGCCCCGCACAGGGATAGAAGGCTAAACACCAGCCATAGCGACAGCCAGTGGTTTTGGCGAGGGCGATCCACGATGCGGGGCGTGGTGGCTCCGGAATTTGTCGGAGTCCCACTGGCAAGCTCCGCCCGTCCGGAATTGATTACATATTCCCGGTCAAGGACCATGGGAAAGAAGAGTTTGGCCGTGCCCAGCGGAGGGGCTCCATACCGTGCGGCATAACTGAAATCCCACGGCACTCCGGGTGCAGTCGGGTATTCCTTGCACATCGTCTGACGGAATGAGAACTTCCGTGGCAGCCCGGCTAGCGGATATTCGGTGAGAAAGACAAAGCGGGTGTTGTCCGGCCCTTCTTCTCCCGTCTGATGCTCCTCCGGCGGCGTGATCTTTACTACACGACCGCCTGTCAGGGGCTTGCCGTCCGTTTTGATGTGAAAATGATCGAGCACATAACCAGTGTGGCGGTCTGCCGCATCGGCTGCTGCCAGTGGGTCCGCTCGGCCTTCGGTATCCACCGTCAGCCCTTGGATGACCACCAGCTCCCGCACGGTGACATGCAGGTGGAGTGTCAGTTTATCCGGCGCCGGATCAATCCAGAGAGGATTTTGCAAAATGGGGTGCGCTGAGAGGCCGGTCGCGCTCAGCAGGAAACACCAGAAGACAGCCAGCCGTGGGAGCATGACTCAGGACTCGCGAGAGTTTCCGCCAGCGGCTTTCTGACCTTTCCTCATCCGGGCGCGTGCCTGGATGAACGCGAACGCCGCGGGAGCAAGACTGATGCAGATCACCGCCAGCACAATGTAATCGAAATGCTCCTTCACCCAGGGGATGTTGCCGAAGAGCAGACCAGCGCCGGAACAGACGAGCACCCAGAAGAACGAGCCGAGGATTCCATAGCCAAGGAACTTTCTGTAATCCATGCCACCGACTCCCGCCACAAACGGCGCAAACGTGCGCACTAGTGGCACGAACCGCGCAAGGAGCACCATTTTGCCTCCGTGCTTCTCATAGAATTTCTGAGTCCGGTGCAGCACCTCAGCATTAAAGAAGAAGGACTTCTCCCTCCTGAATACTTTCGGCCCCGTGAATTTGCCAATCCAGTAATTGAGGTTGTCCCCGAGAATTGCGGACAATGGCAGCAGCAGCAGCAGCCAGCCGAAGCTGAGCGGCTCCGTGATCACCGGGGCGCAAAGCGAGCCCGCGATAAAAAGCAGTGAGTCGCCCGGCAGCCATGGCATGACCACGAGCCCAGTTTCACAAAAAACGATGAGGCATAAAATGCCGGTGACTGCCCACGGCCCCAGTTCACCCACCCACTTCTCCACGTATGATTGCACGTTCGTCGCGATCTCCCAGAACTGCTGAAAGAAGTTCATGTCGGCTTCGGCGAAAATTTGGGGCAATATCATGGGAGATAAACTTGGCAGGTAGGACTAGAGTGGCCTGAACGGCCAGATGACAGGTATGAGCAGGCTACACAGAATCCATAGGAGAATCGTGAGCGGAATGCCGATACGCGCGAAATCACCGAACTTATAACCTCCGGCGTTGTAAACGAGGAGATTTGTCTGATAACCGATGGGCGTGGAGAACGCCAGAGTTGCCCCGAACATGACCGCGATGATGAACGGCTCTGCGGAGTAGCCCAGGCCGTGCGCTGTGGTGATGGCAATGGGAGTGAGCAAAATAGCCACGGTGTTATTGCTCAGGAATTCGGTGAGCACCACGGAGAGGAGATAAACCGCCGAAAGCGCCAGCCACGGACTGCCATCGAGGCTCCCGGAAAGCTTTTGCCCGATTAATTCTGACAAGCCGCAGGCTTTCATGCCGTTGCCGATGGCGATGGTCCCCGCGATCATGAACAGCAGGCGCCATTCCATCGTCTCGTAAACCTCCGATGCATCAAGGCACTTGAGCAGCACACACAGAATGGCGCCGCCGAGCGCTATGGCCTCAAACCCCAGCTTCAGTCCGGTCATGGCATGAAACACACTGTCTGAGTCCTCCCACGGGAGTTCACTCAGCGCTCCCAGAAGCATCACCAGCGCCAGAAGGATGATCGAGAGCGCCGCCTTCTCCGCGCGCGGCCGGGTATCCTTTGGCTTCGTCAGGTTGATGAATCCTCTCTCCTTGAAAAGCTGGTTCATCTGCTCCGGCGGCCCCTCCAGGAGCAGGGCATCGCCCATCATGAAGCGCATGTCTTCAAATCTCTCGCGCAAATTCACCCCCATGCGGTGGACCGCCACGATGATGACGCCGTAGCGCTGACGGAAGTTGAGCTGCTTGATGCTCTTGTGCAGCAGCACGCTGCCCGGGCCCAGCACGGCTTCCATGATCACGGCCCTTTCCGTTTTCACCCCTTCAAGCCCCAACGTATCCTGAGGCACCATCTTGATGCCCTGTGTTTGCCGCACGCTCATTACGTCCTCTAGTTTGCCTTTGAGAATGAGCTGATCGCCCCCCTCAAGGACGAGTTCCTTCCAGTGCGACTGCACGATGGCCCCTTCCCGGATCACCTCAATAAGGCGAATACCCCGAACGCGGCTCAGTTGGGTGTCAGTGAAAAGCCGGCCGGCCATGGGCGAATCCGGCGCGACAAATGCCCTCGTCAGGTATTCCCGTTCAGTCGTCTCGTCGATCAGGGCCGAAAGCGCGACCCGGTCTGGCAGTAGTTTTCCGGCAAAGAGCCCTAGATATACCAGCGTGAGCACCATGACCGCGATGCCCAGCGGCGCGATGTCGAACAAGCCAAAATGGTATCCCGCCTTCTCCGCCTCCGTGACGACGTTCATGTTAGTGCTCGTCCCCACCAGCGAGATCATGCCTCCCGCCACCGTGGCGAAGCTTAGCGGTATCAGCAGCCGCGAGGGCGGGGTCCCCTGCCGTCGGCACACGGCCATGACGATGGGCATGAAAATTACCACCAGTGACGTGTTGTTACAAAACGCCGAAATTAGTCCCGGCACCAGCATGATCAGCCACAGGCTCCGCGCCGGATTGTTGCCGCTCGCTTTTTCATACAGCAATCCAAGCCGTGCGATCACTCCTGTGCGCTCGAGCGCGGTGCAGATCACCAGCATGGAGGCAATCATCACGATAGAGCGGTCCGCAAAAGAGGCTGTGGCCATGTCCATAGGCAGCACGCCGGTGAGCACCATCGCCATCATGCCGGAAAGCGCGGTAATCTCCGGAGCAATGCGGCCCTTCACAAACGCGACCAGCACGCAGACCAGAATCACTGCGGCAATTACTTGCTGGGTGTTCTGTGCAAAAGCGATGACAGGATATAGGAGGAACATGAGACCATGGATCGTCAGCCCCGCAGGCCCCCCGGCGCAACGGGAGAATCCGTGCCCTTCTGCAAAGACTGTCACTTCCTGCCGGCGGCAACGGGGGGGGGAGAGGGCTGAATCTTTCCACTTTGCAGCCGCGGCGGGAGCCAGAATGGATATATCTCTTTCTTATGTCCAGCAGCCCCGACAGTAGCCCGCGCGAATCCCTAGACTTTATCCGTGAAATCGCTCACCAAGATGTCCAGAGCGGCAAGCACCCTTTCGTGATCACGCGTTTCCCTCCGGAACCCAACGGCTACCTGCACATTGGCCATGCTAAAGCCATCTGCCTCAATTTCGGCATCGGCCAGGAAATCCCCGGCAGTCGCACGCATTTGCGCTTTGACGACACAAACCCTGTCAAAGAGGACATCGAATACGTCCATAGCATCAAGGAGGACGTGAAGTGGCTTGGCTTCTCATGGGGGGACAATCCATTCCACGCTTCTGACTACTTCGACCAGATCCACGCGTGGGCCATCGAGTTGATCCGGAAGGGCCTCGCTTACGTTTGCGACCACACCGCCGAGGAAGTGCGTGCTCGCCGCGGCACGCTCACGGAGCCGGGCACGGGCAGCGATTCCCGCGCCCGCCCGGTGGAGGAGAACCTTAATCTTTTTGCGCGCATGGGCAGTGGAGAGTTTGCCGACGGCTCCCGCACGCTGCGGGCGAAGATTGACATGGCGTCGCCCAACATCAATCTGCGCGATCCCGTGCTCTACCGCATCAAGAAGGTCCCGCACGACCGCACTGGCGACAAATGGTGCATCTACCCCACCTACGATTTCGCCCACGGCTACAGCGACGCCATTGAAGGTATCACGCACAGCATTTGCACGCTGGAATTTGAAGCACACCGCCCGCTCTACGACTGGCTCATCAACAACGTGAGCGCCCCGTGCCATCCGCGGCAGATCGAATTCGCCCGCCTCAACCTCACCTACACGGTGATGAGCAAGCGCAAGCTCCTCGAACTCGTGGAAACCGGCCTCGTGGACGGTTGGGATGACCCGCGCATGCCCACCATTTCCGGCCTGCGCCGCCGCGGATTTTCGCCCGAGGGCATCCGCAGCTTCTGCAAGAAGATCGGAGTTACCAAATACAACAGCATGACCGATGTGGGTGTGCTGGAACACGCGGTGCGAGAGGACCTCAACAAGTCCTGCCCCCGCTACATGGGCGTGCTGCGTCCCCTGAAAGTCGTGCTCACCAACTGGCCTGCCGGACAGACGGAGGACATCGAATCCCTCAACAATCCGGAGAATCCGGACACCGTCTCCCGCGTCATAAAATTTTCAGGCGAACTCTACATCGAGCAGGACGATTTCATGGAGAATCCCCCGCCGAAATACTTCCGCCTCAGCCCCGGCAGCGAAGTCCGCCTGCGCTACGCCTACAACATCAAGTGCGACGAAGTGGTGAAGGACGCTACGGGCAACGTGGTGGAAGTCCGCTGCACTTATGATCCCGCCAGCCGCCACAGTGGACCGAAAAAAGGCAGCGCCGTCATCCACTGGATCAGCGCCCCCCATGCCGCCAGCGTCGAAGTGCGTCTCTACGACCGGCTTTTCAATATCGAGGACCTCAACGCCATCCCGGAGGGCAAGGACTACCGCGACTTCCTGAACCCTAGCTCGCTGGAAATCCTGACCGACGCGAAGGTGGAACCGCATATCAAAGGCCTCGTCCCCGGCGAGCGCTTTCAGTTTGAGCGCATGGGGTATTTCTGCATCGACACTAAACACTCCCGACCCGGGGCACCTGTCGTGAACCGCGCCGTGACCCTCAAAGACGCGTGGGCTAAAGCGCAGGCAAAGGGTTAGACCACCCGCATTTACTTCACTGGAAACGAGGTCTGGTTGGACTCCATCGTATGTAGCGTGGTGAATCCCCCTTCGCACCATCGATTTCAAAACTAAATTGCGAGTTCATTTCCGCGAGGGTGCGTTCGCTCGACGACAGCGAAATCTTGGGGTCGCTGGCCAGACCGAACAGGAATTCATGACTCGATTTTCTGCTGATGAGCTTGGTGCCTTTGGCGACTTCATGCAGTGCATGAATTGCGAACTTCTGTGGGGAAGAAATGGCTTCCCCTCCGTGATTAACGGTCTTTTTCGTCCCGGGCTTAGTGGCGGTAACGGAGCTTTTTCCGGCATCTATCTTCAATCCGGAAGTCAGCTCATATACGATGGCAATTCCTTTGAGAGGGGGCTTTCATTTTTTGCCGAGAGCCACCGTGCCCCGCCATTGCCGCATGGCAATGAAAAACACGCTGCCCCCGCAGGTGACCGGTATGACAAGTGAACGCGAAAGCAAGTGTTCTAGAATTTGACAACCGGCAAACAGCTTCCAATGTCGCCGCGTTCCTCAACTACCCACGCATGGCTATCAGGCTCGACACCGCAGTTGTCCGCGGCGAACTCAGTAATGAGTCGCCCGGCATCGTTAACGGACGCATTTGGCTGCTCGGCAGGGCAGAACCGCTGGCGCTTAGCCTTCGCGGCAACTTCCTGCGTGACATCGCAGGATGTGCGCTGAAATTTACCAATGCCGACCCCGAACGCGAGGTGTTGTGCGATCTGGTTTTTGCGGAACAAAACGGTGCCGTTGGAGACATGACCGCCAGCCGCAAGACGCACATCGCCACGGTGGATGACGAACAGCTGATGAAGCTGATGGAGGCCAAACAGCCAATCCCTACACGGCTAGCGAACTGCTTGTATCTGGAATGGTTCAGCGAAGCGAACGGTCGCGTGGTGATCGAGTCCACGGACTTCGAACTTGAGATTGGCACGCCGGTGTGGAGCATGAGCGCCGAGGATGAGGCCAAACAGATGGTGGAAAGTCAGCAGACTTTTCACCGCTACCTTAATGCCATTACCGGCATGGATCTGGATGACGATAAAGAGGAAGAGGACGAAGAGGAGGACGAAGAGGAGGACGAAGAGGAGGACGAAGAGGAGGACGACGATTCCTTTGGCAATCTCAAGCCGCTGGACGAGTTCGAGTGGGAGCAGGAACTGCGCGACGGAGACCGCCGGGCGGAGGCCTATCAGGAGGCGTTCGACCGCTACCATGATCACCCGGACCGTGAGCGCCTCATTGCCGAGGCCATGGGCTGGAATCCCGAAGAGCTGGACGAGGAACTCGAGGAACTTCACGACCACCTCGAGGAGGATCCGCAGGTGCTGATGGAGTGCGCCAGTCATCTGGCCGAGGATGAAGAGGAGAGTCACCATCCGCTAAGCCGCCGGGCCATGTCCTTCGCGCTCAACCTGCAGACGGAGGCCGAGGGTCGGGGCCTGCTCGATCCCCGTGCCGTCAAGGACAGTCCGGTGCTGATGATCATAGTGAGTGTCATCACGCTGGGCGGCAAACTGGTGGCCGCGCTGGATCCCATCATGCAGGGAGCCGAGCCGGAGAAAGGTCTCGTCATCGCGATGCTGAAGCGCGCCCAGGTGCCGCTCAACGAAGCGCTCCACGCGCTGGGCACCATCCATCTCAAAGGGGTGGGAAAAGACACGCGTAGCTGGCTGGCCGGGGTGCGGAATGAATTGTTCGCGCTGCGCAATGACATTCTCGACCTGATGAGAGAACTGCGCGCGTAGTCATACTCTCGCCGGGCCAAACATGGGCCTTGAGTCTTCAAATGCCGTGCGGCAGTGCAGGGTTCCTTTTTTCTCATGAACGATCTTCCGATTGGCATCTTCGACTCCGGCGTAGGCGGGCTTACCGTGCTCCGCGCCATCCGCCGTTGTTTGCCAGGGGAGCACCTCATTTATCTGGGAGACACCGCGCGGGTTCCTTACGGCAACAAATCGCCCGCTACCGTAACTCGCTACAGTATGGAGGACGCGGAGTTTCTGACGAAGAAGGGAGTGAAAATGATCGTGGTCGCTTGCAATACGGCCAGTGCGCTGGCGGCCCCGGAATTGCGCGCCCAGTTTCCCGGCCTGCTGATTCTGGGAATGATCGGCCCGGGCTCAAGAGCCGCGGCGGTGGCGACCAAAAACAGGCACATTGGGATCATCGCCACGGCGGCCACCGTGGGTAGCGGTGCCTACGAGAGCCGCATACGCGAGACTTTTGCCGTGGCGGGAGATGCCGCGCCCGTTTTTGTCGTCAGCCGGGCCTGTCCTCTCTTCGTTCCGCTGGTGGAGGAGGGAGAAACGGAATCAGAGATCGCGCGCATGGTGGCGGCGAAATACCTTGCCGGGCTGCAGGATGAAGGAATCGATACGCTGGTGCTGGGCTGCACGCACTACCCGCTGCTCAAGGGAGTCATTGCGGGCGCGATGGGGCCAAGAGTCACCCTTGTGGACAGCGCGGAGGCGGCTGCGGCGGAGACGGAGCAACTACTCGCGGAGCGCGGTCTCCTGCGCGATGCAGATTCTGGGGGCACGGAGCAGTTTTACGTGACGGACGCAGCCGCGACGTTTAACCGCATCGCAGAGGCATTCCTCGGCCGCGCGCCGCAGCATCTGGAGCTTGCTGCATGGGACGGCAGGACGGAGCAGGCTTAATCCTTGGCGTCCGCAGCGGCTTCCATAATGCGGAACATCTCAAAGCCCATGCGCATGGATTCCATTCGTGACTTCTGGCTCTGCACGAAGAGCTCGAATTGTTCCGGGGTGAGAATTTCCTTCACTTTGGACTGCACCTGCTGCTGCAGGGCGGTATTCTGCTCCACAAACCGGTCCACTTTGGCGTCAGTGAGCGCATCCGGGCTCAATCCCGCGGGATTGCTCAGGTCGTTGTCGAATTTAAACGCCTGCCGCTCATTGAACATGGCATCCATGAGCTTCGACTCAGCGGCCTCATCCAGTGCGAGGTTTTTTTCCTTCAGCATGGAGTTCAGCACCTTGAGTTGCTCCCGTTCCGGCTGGCTTTGCTCATAGCGCTCGAAGGTTTTGTAGGGCTCGTCGCCCATGGCTTCCTTGAGCTTTGCTTCAGCATCTTTGGCCGCGGCCGTCAGGCGGTCGGCGGCCGCCTTCTTGTCCTCGAGGCTGGCGCTCTTGTCCATCAGCACCAGACCGTCCTGCATTTTCGCAGCGGTGCTACTGCTTAGAATGGCCAGCACGGCGTCACGCTTCGCCGGGTCCAGCTTCATGTCATCAAAGAGATCGCGGTATTGCAGTTCCAGTTGGGCGCCGGTTTGAGCCTTGATGAAATCCAGCGACTCCTTGGATTTCAGCATTTTGGCCAGACCACTTCCGAAATCACTGCCCGGCTTGTCCGTCGGACCGGTGCCTTCGGGTTTCTTGCGGCTTGGATCCTTAAGCCCCTCGTCTTCCAGCGGGACGATGCCTTCCAGTCCGGAGGGGCCTTTACTTTTCACATCGACGCCAGCCAGCAGGTTCGCTTTGATACGGGCGGCCTTGGAGAGCGAGGTGTTCTCTGTTTTCAACTGCGCCAGCTCCTTTTCCATACGCGAGTGCTCGAGCCACTGCCAAAGGCTGAAGCCGCCCAGACCGGCGCAGGCGAGAGAGAGAAGAATCACGAGAGCTTTCATATAGCCCCACCTATGCCTCATCACTCCCCAGCGTCTATTGCGGATTTCCGGGTTCTCAATTTGAGGCGCGATTTCAACCGCATCTGTGCCGAATTCCTCCACTGGTGCCCGGGCAAGGCGAGGGCTAGCTGGCTGGCGGAAATGGCTGAGCCTTGACAAAACGTCTGCCGGGTTTACGTTCCACTAATCAATGGTTGCTCTTCCGCGCATACTTCTTTCCCTGCTGACCGTTATGGCCGTGGCCATGGCGCAGTTGGCTGGATTGCACAGCGGATGGGCCTGCGAATGCTCCGGAGAACCGGTGCCCGTAGAGCAGCAATGGTGCAGTGGCAGTGACTGCCATGAGCATCACCCCGGTGAGGACCATGAGGACCATCATGCTCCCGGCGGGCACCAACATGAGGAATTGCGGGACGCTCTGGAACTGATGACCTCCGCACCTCTAAATTGTCCCCCCCCCCTGCTGTTGGAATACCCGTTGCCTGTGCCTGCGGAGCTGGGCATCCGGCTGGCCGAAGTCCGGCAGGCGGAAATGCATGCGTCGCATTCATGGCTGGAGGATCCGGGCGGTTGGAGACCCCAGGAAGATTATGCCCGGCGGACCGCCGTGCTCCTGATTTGATACGGAAGCGCTGAACCGCTGCGGCACGGGTGTGCCGTGGCTTCGCCATGCCTTGCCCGGCGGGACTCCGTAAGGGCGCATTCAGCCAACCGTTTCAACTCATGTATCGAATACTTTTTGCCTTATTACTTACTCTCAGCAGCGCCGCCGCCCGCACCTTCACCATCGAAGGCGCCGTCGAGCGGGCGCGTTCCGCCAATCCCGATCTCGCCGCCGCCCGCCTTGGCATCGAGCAGGCGCGGGCGCGTGTCATGCAGTCGGGCCGAAAGGCGAATCCTAATCTGGAAGTAGAGTGGAAGCCGAATGTTGCTCAACCGAAGGAGTTCACCTTCAGTGCGGGATTCGTGCAGCGGTTTCCGCTCACGAAGAAGCTGTGGTTCGAGCGCGCCGTGAGCGAAGCCGAACTTCGCGCCGCCGAAGCCGAAGTGCTCAACGCCGCCCGCCTGCTAACCTCCGAAGTGCGGGCCGCTGCGGTGAAGCTGCTCGCGCTCAAAGACCAGCAAACCCTGCTGGAAAAGAAGCGCGCTCATAGTCGCGAACTCGCCGCCGATGCCGAAAAAACCGCAAAAGCCGGAGAAGGTTCCTCACTGGATGCCGCGCGACTTGAACTGGAGGCGGAACAGGTCGCTCTCGAGCTGCTGCCAATAGAAACCGCCCGCGCTGCCCTCACCGGGGAATTCCGCACGCTCGTGAGTATCCCCGCCAAAGAACCGCTCGTCATCGCCGGAAAGCTCGAGGAACCGGTCGCGGCAGACGGCGCGGCGAATCCCGCGCAGCGTCCCGACTATCAGGCCGCTCAAGCCAAAGAGGAAGCCGCCCGCGCCGGCATAGACCTCGCCCGCGCCGGAAAATGGGACGATGCCAGCTATGGCATCGCTTACGAACGCGAACACAACTACGACGCCGGCGATGGCAGCCAGCGTGACAACTTTATTGGCTTCAAATTCAGCATCCCGTGGCCACTGCGGAACAAAAACGAGGGCGAAATCGCCGAAGCTGGAGCCTCCACTGCCCGCGCACAGCAGGAACGCGAAGCCCTCGCCGCGCGAATCCGCGCCGAATCCGCCACCGCTGCCGCGGAAATGGCCGCCGCAGAGCAGATCATCACCCAATCCCGCGGCGGGTTGCTCGAAAAGGCGGTCGCCCTCGAAGACCGTCTGCTCGCCGCGCATAAGCTGGGAAAGGTGCCCATGAGCGATGTTCTCCGCACCCGCGAGCAGCGGTTCGCGCTCGAAACCGCCCGCATCGCCGCCCTCCGCGACTGGCACCTCGCCCGCGTCCGCCTGCTCGCCGCTCAGGGGCGCTAACCTCACCTCTTACAAATCCCATGACCGCCCAACTCATCACCAAAGCCCTCGTCAGCGGTGCCATTATCGCCGCCGTCTCCGAACTCGCGAAGCGCAACAATGCCGTCGCGAGCATTGTGCATTCGTTGCCGCTCACTTCGCTCATCGCCTTCGTCTGGCTCTATGCCGGCACGAAGGACGCCGAACTCATCGGACGCCACGCCTACGGCACCTTTTGGTTCGTGCTGCCCACCCTGCCGATGTTCCTGCTCATGCCTTGGCTCATCAAGATTCTGGGCGGCTTCTGGCCTGCGCTTGGCGCCGGCATCGCAGGTACGGTCGGTCTCTACTTCCTCACCATGCGCCTGCTCGATGCCGCCGGCGTTAAACTTTGATTCTTCATGAGATACCTTACGCCACTTTTTCTCCTCGCCTTCGTGCTGCCCTCGGCAGCTGAACGGAAGCCGGACGTCATTCTCGACGAGGAACGCATTGCTCTGCTTGGTATCGAAACCGTCGAAGCCTCACCGGAGACATTTGAAGAAACCACTTTCTCGCTGGGGCGCATCAAAGTGCTCCCCGGAAAGTCAGCCGTGCTCAGCAGCCGCATTCAGGGCCGTGCGCATTCCGTACTCGCCCTGCCGGACATGCGCTGCGAGCAGGGCGATGAACTCGTCTGGGTGGAAAGCCGCCAGCCGGGCGACCCCCCTCCCACGATTCGCCTGGACGCACCTATTGCCGGCCTCATTTCCAAAGTGAACATCGCGCAGGGCCAGCCCATCGAGCCCAGCGATGCGCTCGTGGAAATCGTGGATCTCAGCATTGTGGAAGCCGCTGCTGCCGTTCCGGAACATCTCGCAGGCAAGCTCCAGAAAGGTCAAAAGGCTCGCATCAAAGTCCCAGCCTTTCCTAACAAAGAATGGGAAGCAGAACTCGTCCACCTCGGTGCCGCCGCCGATGAAATCACCGGCACGCAAGAAGCCGCCTTCCATGTGCAAAACGATGACGAACTCCTCCGCCCCGGAATGCGCGCAGAGTTTCATATCCTCACTGCCTCGCGCGGGGAGGTCACGGCGCTGCCGCGTGCCGCCCTGCAGGGCGATGTGGGCGGGCGTTACGTCTTTATTAAATGCTACGACGTGCCAAATGCCTATTGGAAGATTCCCGTCAGCACGGGTGCCATGAATGACCGCGTGGTGGAAATCACCGCGGGCCTCAACCCCGGCGACGAAGTCGTCACCAAAGGTTCCTACAGCCTCGCCTTTGCCGGAAAAGGCAACGTCTCCCTCAAAGACGCCCTCGATGCCGCTCACGGCCACCCGCACAACGAAGATGGCAGCGAAATGACGAAGGAACAAATCGTCGCCCAGCAGGCGGGCGGCACCGCCGCAGGTCATACGCACGATCATGATCATGACCACGGACTGATCTGGAAAATCACTACCGGCGTGCTCGTGCTTCTGCTGGTGATCCAAAGGCTAGTTCGCAGAGGCTCCTCACAGAAACAGGAGACTGTCTAATGCTTAATCATCTCATCCGTTGGTCCCTCGCGCACCGCGCTATCATCTTTGCGGCGGCAGTGCTGCTGGTGATTTTTGGCTTCCAGACCATGCGCGATCTGCCTGTCGAGGTGCTGCCGGACATGACGAAGCCCACCGTCACGATCCTCACGGAATGCCCCGGTCTCGCGCCCGAGGAGGTGGAAAATCTCGTCACCCAGCCCATCGAGGTCGCCATTCAGGGGGTGGGCGGGCTTGACCGCCTGCGCTCCAACTCCGACGTGGGCCTCTCGCTCGTCTTTGTGGAGTTCGCGTGGGGCACCGACATCTACCGCGCACGACAGCTCGTGCAGGAGCGCCTACAAACAGCCACCGCCAATTTACCCGGCAACATTCGTTCCGGCATGACGCCCGTGTCCTCGCTCATGGGCGAGATCCTGCTCATCGGCCTGCGCAGCAAGGACGGCGTGGTAAAACCCATGGACCTACGCACCTTTGCTGACTGGACCATGGCTCGCCGCCTTCAGAGCATCAAAGGCGTGGCCGAGGTGCTCGCCATCGGCGGCGGCGTGAAGCAAATCCATGTTCAGCCCGATCCCCGGAAGCTCGCCGCGTATGACATTTCCCGCAGCGAACTGGAATCTGCCGTGAACCGCGCCGCCGGCAATGCCACCAGCGGGTATCTACAGACAGGTTCCCAAGAAATCATGGTGCGCAATCTCGCCATGAACACCACCCCTGCGGCCCTCGCGGCCACCGTCATCTGCAGGACGGGCGAACGCAATGTGCTCATCTCCGACGTGGCGACTGTCACACACGGCGTCGAGACTATGCGTGGCGACGCGAGCATCGCCGTGAAACCTGAAAGGGAGGGTACCATGGGTGTAGTGCTTAGCATAGATAAGGCGCCCGGTTTCGACACCCTGCGGCTCACCAAAGACATTGAGAACGCCCTTGAGGAAATGAAGCCAGCGCTTCCGCCCGGCGTGGAAGCCTTTATCATGTTCCGGCAGGGCGACTTCATTGAGCACGCCATCGGAAACCTAGAGGAAGCCATCCGCGACGGAGCCATTATGGTGACCATCGTGCTGTTCCTGTTCCTGCTCAATATCCGCACCACGCTCATCACGCTCACAGCCATTCCGCTCTCCTTCGCGGTTACCGTTCTCAGCTTCAAATTGTTCGGCGTAAGCGTGAACAGCATGACGCTCGGAGGCCTCGCCGTCGCCATCGGCATGGTTGTAGACGATGCCATCGTCGATGTGGAAAACGTTTTTCGCCGACTCCGGGAGAATGCCGCGCGGCCACAACCTCTGCCGCGCATGGAAGTCATCGCGCGCGCCTCATCGGAAGTGCGGAACAGCATCCTTTACGCCACTTTGCTCATCGTGCTGGTGTTCCTGCCGCTGCTCGCGCTGGAAGGGCTGGAGGGCCGGCTCTTCACCCCCATCGCTATCGCTACCATAGTCAGCATGGGCGCGTCCTTTCTTGTTTCGCTCACCGTCATCCCCGCACTCAGCTCCGTGCTGCTGCGGCCAAGAGAAGGCCGCGCGCACCGCGACAGCTTGCTCGTGCGCGGCATGAAATGGCTCGTGGAGCGCACCTTCATCCGCTTCGCCCTCTGCGCTCCGTTGCCCGCCATCGCCCTTGTCGCCACCCTACTGGTGAGCGCAGCCATGCTATATCCCAAAATGGGGAAGGAATTCCTGCCCACCTTCAATGAAGGCAGCGCCACCATCTCCTTCGCCAGCCCGCCGGGCTCTTCGCTCGCGCACGCCAATGAACTCGGCGACATCGGCACCCGACTGCTCATGGAAGTTCCCGAAGTAAAAAGCGTAGGCCGCCGCGCTGGCCGTGCTGAGCGCGACGACCACGTCATGCCCGTCTCCGTGAATGAATTCGACGTCGAGTTTTACAAAGACGGACGTCCGCGAAAGGTAGTCTTTGAGGAAATCCGCAAAAAGCTCGGCGCCATTCCAGGCACTTTCACCAATGTCGGTCAGCCTATCGGCCACCGCCTCTCCCACATGCTCAGCGGTGCTTACTGGAAGATCGCCGTCAAAGTATTCGGCCCGGACCTTGATGTGCTCAGGGAGAAAGGCGCGCAAATCCGCGACCTCGGTCTAGCCATTCCTGGCCTCACTGATGTAGGCGTGGAGGCACAGGTGCCCATCCCGCAGATCATCATTGAGCCAGACCGCGACCGCGCAGAAGCCTATGGCCTCCAGCCTGGCGGTATTAACGAACAAGTCTCCGCTCTGCTCGGCGGCCAGTCCCTAGCCGAACTCCGCGAAGGCCAGCGCACCGTGGAAATGGTGCTTCGGCTTGATCCCGGGTGGCGCAACGACCCTGAAAAACTCAACGAACTCCTCATCGAAATCCCTGACGGACGCCGCATCCCCCTGCGCCTAGTGGCTCATGTGCGTGAGGGTAAAGGCCCCAACGTTATCAACCGTGAGAACACCCAGCGCCGCATCGTCGTCGGAGCCAATACCAGCGAGCGCGACCTCGAAAGCCTCGTGAAAAAATGGGAGTCTGCGGTGAAGGAAAAAGTGTCTCTACCGGACGGTTATTTCGTCAGTTTTGAGGGTGAATATAAGTCCCAGCAGGCAGCGTCGAAGCGCATCCTCTTCATGTTCAGCATCGTCATCGGCATCATTGCCATCCTCCTCTACGCCTACTTCCGCAGCATCTCGCTCGCGCTGCAGGTCATGCTCAACATTCCGCTCGCCCTCATCGGTGCGCTGGTGCTCACGAAATACCTCATCAATAATATCAGCATCGCCACGCTGGTCGGGTTCATCGCCGTGGGCGGCATCGCCGCGCGGAATGGCATCATGATGATCTCCCATTACCTCCACCTGATGAAACACGAGGGCGAGAAATTCTCCGCCGCCATGATCACCCGCGGCACGCTGGAGCGACTTGTGCCCGTGCTCATGACTGCGCTGGCCGCCGGTATTGCGCTAATCCCGCTCATCCTCACTAGTGATGAGCCCGGAAAAGAAATTCTCTACCCCGTCGCCGTCGCTATCTGCGGCGGGCTCATCAGCTCCACCCTGCTCGACCTCGTGGTCACGCCCGCAGTCTTCTGGCTTCTAGGCCGCCGTGTCGCCGAGCGGCTCGCTCTGCCGGAATCTCCGGCCATAACCCAAAACCAAATAGAATCACAACCATGAAAACGAAACTCACAGCCCTGCTGCTCTTCATCACCATCGCCCTCAGCTTCGGCCACGGTGGCGTCGAACTCGGTCCCAACAAAGGCCGCATCCTTGAATTCAGTAAAAATGAAACCATGCACGGCGAGGTGACGCTGAAGGACGGCAAATTCCACATCGCTGTGCTGGACAAAGACATGAAAACCGTGGCCGTGGCGGATCAGGTGCTCAATGCCACCGGCGGCCCGCAGAGCAAGCAGGCCAAACTGGAAGTGACCAAAGCCGCTGACGGATTCACTGTCCCGTTAATAAAGGACAGCGAGTGGCTCATCGTCCAATTCAAGGAAACGGCCAAACGCAAAGCCATCACCGCCCGCCTCCATTTTGACACCGGCGAATGTGAAGGCTGCAAGAAGGCCGAGTGGCTCTGCGAGTGCAAAGAAGAGCCTAAGAAAGAGGAGGCGAAGAAACCCGCTGCTACAAAAAATAATAATCGCCCGCACGGATGATCGCCACAGTTATGGGTAGGAACCGCAGGGTTTCAGCCCGCCGTGCTTTGGCGAAAACTTCGGAGCAAGGCCGACCGAGGTACACTTCGCTCGCATCCCGGCGTGTTTTGCCCCGTTGTTGAATACGCAAAGCAGTTTCACTTTGACTCATGGAACCGCTTCACATTCTCAGTCTCGCCCTCGTCACCGCCTGTCTTGCGGGGGTGAACCTTTACCTTGTCACCTTCCTTGCCGGTCTGGCTGGCAGGATCGGCTGGCTGCCTCTGGAGGGAGAGCATGCGGTGATCGGCGTGTTGGCGCATCCCGCAGTGATGACAGTGGCGGCCCTGCTGTATTTATTGGAAGCCATCGTGGATAAAATCCCCGCTGTGGACAGCATTTGGGACGCCCTGCACACGGTGATTCGTCCTGCGGGTGCAGTCCTGCTTGCGCTGCACATCATGGGCAATGCTGATCCCGCGTATCAGGCGCTCGCCGGCATTCTCGCCGGACTTGCCGGACTCACCACACACTTGGCCAAAGCCGCCACCCGCCTCAGTATCAACAACAGCCCGGGGCCACTGGCCAATCTTATCACCAGCCTCACGGAGGACATCCTTGTCTCCGGTTTATTCATTCTCACCGTCCACAAGCCCGTCACCGGGTTCATCATCTGTGTCGCCCTCGTGGTGTTGCTCTGGGCGCTCTTCCCGCGGATGTTCCGCACCGCCCGCGCCAGTCTGTTCCTGATGTGGAAGAAGGTTCGCTTGCCCGCCGGGGCGCTGTCGGAAAAAGTAAAGCTCGGCTCCCGGCTCAGCGCCGAGCAGGACATGCTCATGCATGGCCAGTTTAGCGGACCCTGCACCGTGGCATGGGCCGCACGTTGTGTGACCGGACGCTGCCGCGAATTTCCCGCCCTCAAAGCCAATACCTTTGGCCACCTCGTTAGTGTCAAGGAACACCCCGGAGCCCTGCTTTTCCTCGGCCGGCGCTGGTTCCAGCACATGACGGTGAAACTCCCTCTCACCGGGTGCGAGGCGCACCACGAAGGCGACTACCTTAGCGAAAATCTCGACATCTACAGCAAAGCAGACCGTCGCCACGCCGTTCTTCGCTTCACCCGCGCCGAAGTCGCCCTCGCTGCCCGTCTCGAGGAGGAGCTGCACGGCCAGAGCAAGCGTGCCGCCAAATCCGCCACGGAAGAAACCAAAGCTCCCGCCGCCTCCCCGGACCAAACGCCAGCCATAAAGCCCATCGCCGCCCCCATAGCCTTGACCATCGAACCGGCCCAACCGCTCTTCACCGAGAGTCCGCTGGCTCGCGAGACTCCGACTGCACCCGCAACCGCCCCTTCCGTGGAGTCTATTACTCCGTTCCCTCCCGACATGGAATCCGCCAGCGAACCTCCCTCAACGGAACCCACGGCCGCCATCGCCGAAGTCGCGCCAATGCCGGTGGTAAAGGAAGCCACCAGTAATTGAGGGTCGTTTTTGTAGAGGCGGCTCGTTTCCGGCAAGGTCTGCCTAACTTGGGCTAAGCCATTGACTAAAGTTCCACCGCCTTCAGGCCCGGGCAGCCCGCCAGAATCTCCGCCTCCGTCATGCCGCTACCGAGCAAATCCCGCAGCATCTCGACCGGATACCGCAGCCCGCGGAAGGGAGGATTCCCACTACAGGTGTCGGGCGAAGTGGTGATGCACAGGCAGCGGTCTTTGCCTAATGCCCGCGCTGCCCCGCATCACTGGAGCCGAGACGGTTAATTTATCACAGAGTGTGCGCTGGACCTTCGCCCGGCAGCGCGGGTAGTCACATCGTACCCGTAAGAGACGGCAGTATCGCCTCATTTTCCTTTCCGAATCAAAAGCCCCTCGTCCACGAAACCCTGCGCAGCCTCATCCGCTATGCAGACCCGGCGGCGGAGTTTTGTAGATTACTCTGAAACAGAGTTGTCGTCATTCTTACTGGGGCCGTCCTAGTTTGGATCTTCTCCAGCGTTTGGACCACCAACGCGTCGGCCACAGCATAGTTGCCGATGTTACTCCAATAGCTATGGGCAACCCTTTGCCGGATGGATCACGACCCGCAAGGAACAAGTAGTAGGCTGCAACCCCCCCAAGTGGCTCCAAAAACGAATAACATACAGAGAAGTAAAATACCTAGCCCCCTAAATTCCCGGTTCAGATATCCAATCTGATACCCAGATAATGAACAGAATGCGAATGTGATAAGAAAAGCACCTACACTCGCAAGGGCTCTAGCAATGCTGTTCCTTTATTGGGGAGAGTTTAAAACTTCAAATCCTCTTTAAAGATATGCCGCGCCGCTTCGGCAACGTCTTTGTCACCGCGGCCGGATAGGTTGGCGATGATGATTTGGTCTTTGCTTAAGGTCGGTGCGAGTTTTTTGACCTCGGCTAAACCGTGGGCGGTTTCGAGGGCGGGGATGATACCTTCGATGCGGGCGAGTGTCTGGAAGGCGTCGAGGGCTTCGGCATCGGTGGCGTAAGTGTATTGAATGCGGCCTTCGGACATGTAGTAAGCATGCTCGGGGCCGACGGCTGCGTAGTCGAGGCCGGCGCTGACGCTGTGGGTGAGCTGGATCTGACCGTCGCGGTCGGCGAGGAGCATGGTTTTGGTGCCCTGGAGGACGCCGAGTTTGCCGCCCTGGAAGCGGGCGGCGTGTTTGCCTTCGCTGATGCCTTCGCCGCCGGCTTCGACGCCGGTCATTTTAACGGAGGCGTCTTCAAGAAAGGTATGGAAGAGGCCTATGGCATTGCTGCCGCCGCCAACGCAGGCGACAAGGTGATCCGGCAGGCGGCCTTCGCGGGCGATGATTTGCTCACGGGCTTCCACGCCGATGATGCGGTGGAAGTCGCGCACGATCATGGGGAACGGGTGGCTGCCGAGTGCGCTGCCGAGGATGTAGTGGGTGCTACGCACGTTGGTGACCCAGTCGCGCATGGCTTCGTTGACGGCCTCCTTGAGCGTGGCCTGACCGGCGGTGACGGCGCGGACTTCCGCTCCGAGGAATCTCATGCGGGCGACATTCAGGGCCTGCCGGCGCATGTCCTCAGCACCCATGTAGATGACACAGTCGCACCCAAAGCGCGCGGCCACAGTGGCGGTGGCCACGCCGTGCTGGCCGGCTCCGGTTTCGGCGATGATCCGCTTCTTGCCGAGTCGCATAGCGAGGAGAATCTGGCCAAGGGCATTGTTGATCTTGTGGGCGCCGGTGTGAAGCAGGTCTTCGCGCTTCAGATAAATGCGTGCGCCGCCAAGAATCTCGCTCCAGCGCTCGGCGTGATACAGCGGAGTAGGGCGGCCGACGTATTCCTTGAGCAGGCGGTTCAGTTCGGCATGGAAGGCTGGGTCGACTTTGGCGCGCTCGTATTCCGCGGCGAGTTCGCGCAAGGCATACATCAGCGTCTCCGGAACGAACATGCCGCCGAAAGCGCCGAAGTGACCGTGAGAGTCTGGTAGAGAGGTAGGAGAAATCATGGAAGTGACGAAACTTGAATATTGATCGGCGAAAAGCGGGGCTCAATCCAGAAGCCCGCGGCGTTTCCAGTCGAAGCGGTTAATTTCGAAGCTCTTGGCGATCATGTCTGCATGGAATTTCACTAGGGAGACGTCCCACGCGTCGTCCACGCCCTGGAGCACGACGGTCATGGGGCTGCCGGAATCGCGCACGCTCTTAACAACGCGGGCGCTGACGTTGGCGAGGGAATCCGTGATGAGTTCCTCTGTGACGTCGCTCTTTTTAAGAGTGAAGCCGTAGCGCAGGATATTAATGCGTGAGAGCCGCTTTTTGAGCCACTCAAATAACGCGCTGGCCTGCTCGCTGAAGCCTTCCAGCTCCATATTGTCGCTGATCTCCGGCTTGAGGACGAGCGGGCGCTCCGCGGTGATCTTGCCGGTTCGCACCCGGACTTTGTTAACATCGTCCATGAGTTCCGACACGAGATGAAACACGAAAGCCGTGGTGCCGAAGGTATCGATGCGGCGGTCTGGCTCGTGTAGGATTTCAGTCGATTGGAGAGCGAACTGGATGTCGTCGTCGGAATACATGTAGGATTGAGTAGCGAGAGTCCGGCGAAAGGAGGCTGTCACAAGTCGAAAAATGCAACGCCCGGCGGCGCTTTTGGGGCGCGTGAGAAATGCGGCAGACATTTTGCTTTTCTGGAAACTGCCCGTATGACTACGCCGTTACATCTTTGTGCTACCCTTTCCGGAAATCGAAAAAATCGCCGAGCCCCCCCCGCCTTTGGTGGAGCCGGGGACGCCGTGGGATTGGTGGGTGGCCGTGATTGCTCTAGGGCTTGTGCTTTTGGGACTGTTTATCTGGCTTGGGGCGGCCCTTTGGCGCCGGTGGTCCCTTCCGGGAGTTCCGGCGGGGCCGGAAAAGTTGGCCATGCGTGAACTGAAGTTGCTGCGCAGGAAGGCTGCAGGCATGGTTCCGGCGGATTTTGCCACGGCTCTCTCGGGAATAGTTCGCGAACTGCTGCAGCGTCGCATGGGGCTTTTACCGAATTCTACCACTCCGGAATTACTGGGCCGGGCGCATTCCCCGGGCGCAGTGCCGCCGCCGCCCCTAGCGACCGTTTTCGCTGGAGTGCTGGAAACCTGCGATACCATGAAATTCGGGGGTGCTGCCGCTTCGGACCGCGCGGCTTTGCTCACGGAAGCGGAGACAGCCGTCCGCTCCATCAAACAAACGTTGTCCTCACCGCCGGTGGTGGTGCTCTTGCCGTCTTCCTCACCGCCACCAACTCTGGCTGCCCCTCTGCCGGCTAACCTTTCCCCGCATGAGCCCGCTGTTTAAGGATATCCGATTTCAGAATGAATGGTGGTTTCTGGTGCTGCTGCTCATCCCGCTGCTGGCGTGGCTGCGCAGCGCCGCGGGCCGCAGGGCGGCTATTCAGTTTGGTTCACTCCGCCTGCTGGCAGGTCTGGGCAAAAGCTCACGCAGTGCTGCGGGGGCAGTCTGGATGACGCTGCTTTTTCTCACCATCGCCGGAGCGGCGGTGGCGCTATCGAGACCCCAGCGCATTACCGTGGAGGAGCACACGGACGAGACGGGCGTCGAGATTTTCTTCAACCTCGACCTCTCTCTCTCCATGTCCATCCGGGACATGTATTATGACAAGCCTGACGGAGGACGACAGACAGTGAACCGGCTCACGGTGTTAAAGAACGTGGTGCGCAACTTCATCCGCGGGCGGCAGGCGGACCGCATCGGCTTTGTGGTGTTCAGCGGCCGTCCTTATATGGCCTCGCCGCTCACGCTTGATAAGAGCTGGCTGGAGGAAAAGCTGGAAGACATTGCCTTCAACCAGACAGCGGAAATGGGCACGGCAATCGGCAGTTCCATCGCCACGGCGGCTACGCGGCTGCACGGACGTCAGACGAAGAGCAAAATTATCATTCTAATTACTGATGGGGCCAACAACTCCGGCAAACTCTCGCCCGTGGAGGCTGCCAAGGATGCCGCCAAGCTGGGCGTGCGTATATACGCCGTGGCCATCGGCACCGAAGGCTACCATGAGGTGCCGGAGTTGCTTAAGATGAACGGGGGCTACGGCACCGCGAACACCATCCGCCAAGAGTATGACGAAGGCACCCTTAAAGAGGTGGCGAGCCTGACCAATGGCCGGTTTTATCAGGCCCGCGATACCCGGAGCATGGAGAAAATTTTCGCCGAAATCGACCAGCTGGAAAAGACAAAGCTGGACGTGCGGCGCACAACTAAGGTGGAGGAACTTTTCCACTGGCCGCTGTGGCTGACCGTAATCAGCGCCGCATTCACTTTTCTTCTGCATCAGACCTTTCTGCGCCGCTACCCATGAGCCTGAATTTCCAAAACCTCGCCGCCTTCTGGCTGCTGCTCCTCATCCCGGTCCTCCTGGGACTAAAGCTGTGGGGCGATGCCCGCGCGCGGCGCAGCGTGGAGCGGCTGGCTAGTCCCCGCCTCATCTCTTCGTTGCTCACGGGGCGCCCCGGTCGGCTGGGCTGGGTGGCCTTTACGCTTGAGGCGCTCGCATTTATTCTCCTCGCTGCTGCTCTGGCCCGCCCGCAGTATGGCGTCATCATGGAGGAAAGCGAGGGCCGCGGGCGCAACATAATCATCGCGATTGATACGTCAAAGTCGATGCTGGCCAACGACCTCGCCCCGAACCGGCTGGAGCGTGCCAAGCTCGCTGCCGAAGATCTCGTCAAAAATCTCCGCGGTGACCGCATTGGCCTTATGCCCTTTGCCGGTGCTGCCTACATGTTTGCCCCGCTCACCCTAGATGCGGACGGGGTGCTTGACTGCATTCACAGCATCGACACGGAAATCATTCCCCATGAGGGCTCCAACCTTTCCGCCGCTATTGAGCATGGGATCACTACGTTCGAAAAGGCAAATGTCACCGGTCAGCGAGCCATGGTGGTGTTCAGCGACGGCGAAGAGTTGCAAGGCCGCGCTCTTGAAGCGGCCCGGAAGGCGCGGGATGCCCGCATTTCTCTCATCTGCGTGGGCGCTGGCACCCCGCAGGGTGCCATCATCATGGATCCCAACCAGTCCGGGGGATATTTTCGCGACCGCGACGGCAAAGTGGTCCATTCGAAGCTGCAAAAGGATGCCCTCGAAGCCATGGCGCGGATCACCGACGGGCTTTATCTAACACTCGACAGCAAAGGCGTAAGCAGCGCTAGGCTTGAAGTCATTCTCCAAAAACTCCAACGCTCTGAAACCAAAATGAAAGTTACGGAAACTGCCATCGAACGCTACCGCTGGCCGCTTTGCGGTGGGCTCATCAGTCTCCTCGCCGCCTTTGCCTGCGGTGTCACGCGCCGTCACATCGCCGCGCGTGCCTTGCCGGTGGCGTTGGCGGGACTCGGCGTGCTGCTTAGCATTCGTGCCCCGGCACAGGCTCAGGGTGAAACTCCGCCCGCTGCCGCTCTGGCGGTTGAGGAACCACTGCTCCCGCCCCCTGTTCTGGACGGCAAGGACGGTGGCGAGGGGGAAAAAGCACCTGAAACTCCGCCCGTTGCCGCTCCGACTCCGGCCGAAAAACCGCTGGTCCCCGGCGACGCGTGGGTTTTCTACGCCAACGGCGACTGGCGGAATGCGACCTATAACTTCTCTCGCGAGATCACCGATCTCAGCAAGCGCCGCCTCAAGTCCCGGTATGAAGAAGAACTGGATGCCCTCCAATTGGCCCGCGGTGCCGCGGCTTTTAAAGACGGCGACTTTGATCAGGCCATCGATGCTTACGGTAGTGCGCTGGCTTCTGACGCCATGGTCGTTCGCCAGAAGGCCCATTATAATCTCGCCAACACCATCTATACCCGCGCCAAAACTGCTGAAATCCAGCGGGCTACAGAACTGACGAAAGCCAAAAAAAAGCGCGACAAAAAGCGCTGGGAACTTTCGCTATCCTATCTCGATAAGACCATCCGCCAGTTGGAAAACAGCCTAGAGCACTACCAGGAGGCGCTGGCCCTCAACTTTGAGGATTCCGATGCCACAAAGAACCATGATCTCGTGGAGGAACTGATCAAAAAGCTGCGCGACATCCGCCAGCAAAAGGCTCAGCAGGGCCAAGGTAAGGGGGAGGGCCAAGGTAAATCGAAATCCAAAGGTCAGGGTGAAGGTGAAGGTGAAGGCGAAGGTGAAGGTGAAGGTGAAGGTGAAGGTGAAGGTGAAGGTGAAGGTGAAGGTGAAGGTGAAGGTGAAGGTGAAGGTGAAGGTGAAGGTGAAGGAAAGGACGGGGATAAAGGAAAGGACGGGGAGAAGGAAACTCTCAAAGAGGGTAGTGGCGGCGATGAATCGAACAAGGAAATGGAAGGCAAAGTCGGAGCTAAGGACGAGGGCAGCGAAGGAGACAAGGACGGCAGCGGCGGAGACAAGCCCGGCGGCAAAGACGGCGGCGGCGGCGAAGGAGATGAGAAAGAAGGCAAAGGAGGAGAAGGCGGTGAGGGTGGCGAAAAAATGGGCGGCGGCGCCGGCAGTCGCTCATTCAGAAATCTTCAACAAAACTCGGAGGAACTGCCCGTCCGCCCGCGCACTGCGGCGCGTCCGGACCGCCAACCCTCCCGAAACTGGTAACTGCGTATGCGAATTCTAACAGCGACTCCCGTTTATCTTCTGCTCGCCATGCTACCGCTGGGAGCGCAGGTGCCCGGCATTAACGCGCCGCCCGCAGTTCCCGCGGTGCCGGATGCTCCCGTTCCGCTTCCTTTTCCCCCAGGGTCTCCTGTCCCTGGAACACCGACTGAGGATCAGTCTCCGGCTCCGGCCCCTGATCCGGCTGTCAATCCCCCGGCTACTGCCGAGCCCGCCACCGTGGAGTCGCGCCTTGAAAACAGCACCCTCAGTATGGGTGAGGACACCACGCTCAGCTTCAACTTCACTGAAGGCCGTCCGGAAGCACCACCGCAATCTTTAACAGTGGGCGGGCTCGTTATCCGCCTGCTTGGCGTCAACAGTTCCGCCGTCAGTATCAATGGCAAGGTCCGCGTCATCTCTCAACTTACCTACACCGTCGAGGCTCTTGAGGCCGGCGAGAAGATCATCCCTGAGCAGTCCTTCAGTGTTGGTGGCCGTGAGATCAAATCGAAGGCTGTCACCCTGCAGGTCAAAGATGGCGAACCCATCGACGAATCCATGCAGCCTCAGGCTCAAATCTCTCTCGCCAAAACCGAGATGTGGGAAGGCGAGGCGGTGCAAATCAGTGCTCGTGTGCTCATGCACCGCATGATCAATATTATCAGTCAACCCGTTCCAGTCATCACCAGCGACGGCATTGCCGTCAGCCGCTTCGACCGCATGAATGGAGGTGTCGACATGCTCAACATCGGAGACGAACTCTGGAACAGTTGGACACTCCAGAGCGCGCTCATCCCTATAAAGAACGGCAGTCTGACTGTCGGGCCCGGAGAGGTGAAATTGGAGGTTTACATGCCGGTGCTGGGTGCCCAGCGCGATCCTTTTGGCGGAGGCCGGGCTACACGCCGAGCCCTCAAAGTGAAGACTAACAGCTTGGCCATCAAGGTCAAACCGCTGCCGGCCGATGGTTGCCCGGAAAACTTCAACGGACTCGTTGGCGATTTCCGGGTATCTGCCCGCGCGGAAACCAGCGGCGGCGCCACTCCGACCATCGAATTGGGGGAACTCATCCCGTTTGAGATCACGGTGACGGGGATCGGCAATTTCGATGCCGTGGCTCCGCCCGGACTTGATAACGCACAGGGGCTGCGCGCCTACAAGGCCCGCACCGCAATGGAAAATCGCGGCCTCGGTACAGAGCCCGGACAGAAATCCTTCACCCAAATCGTGCTGCCGGAAAAACCCGGTCCCCTCAGCGTCATCTATGCGTTGCCCTATTTCGATCCCCAAACGGGGAAGTATGGTGTGGCGAAGAGCCAGTCGGTAAATTTCATGGTTGTAGGTGATCCGGAAAAACTGGCTACCGAGAAAAAGGCGGCGGACTCCCAGACCAAAGACTATACCGGGGTGATCGAGGCCATGGAGCCAGGAGAGGAACTGCAGGACATACTGCCTCATACCCTGCGTGGCGGCCGCTGGTATAACCTCGCGGCCATTTCACCCCCGGTGCATCCTTTGTTCCTCCACGGAGCCCCCGCGGTATTCCTTCTCGGTTTGTTAGGTATCGGTGCCAGAAAACGATATCTTGCATGGCAGGCCGCCAACCGTCCCCCGGCGCGGGCACCGCGCCAATGCGGCGAGATCGCTGCGGCTCTGCGCGCGCCGGGCCTCTCTCGCCTCCAGTTTTATAGCCTCGTGAGCGAATACATACACGCATGGACGTTCTGGAAAAAGCCGCCGCCGCCCCTGCCGTCCAATGCCGCATGGGCGGAATTGCTGTCTGCCCGCGACCGCTGGCTCTACGCGGCCAATGCCGAAGCAGCCGCAGCCCCCGTAGCGCCGGACGAGCAGTCCGCCGCCACCGCCACACTTGTTTCCCGTCTCAGCGCCTGATCACTTCCCATGCCTTCGCATTTCGTTCTTTTTTTCCTCGTCTTTTTGATGCCCGGTCTCCTGCGGGCAGCCAGCGAATCCAGCCAAGCCTGGAAAGACGCCGAGATCCTCTACAAAGCCGGCGACTTCGCAGCGGCCTCGGCAGACTTCCTCAAGATCGCGGCGGATGAGAAATCCGTCTCCGCCGCGCTGTGCCACAACATCGGCAATTGCGAATATCGTCTCGACCGTAAAGGCGCCGCCTCCATCTGGTACCGCCGTGCAGTGGCGCTCGAGCCCTTTCATCCGGAGGCCCGGCAAAACCTCCGCTTCCTCCACACCACGGGCGGCTATCTGGTCTTCAACCGCTGGATTTGGGGCATCGATGACAAACGCACGGTGGGTGATGACCCGGGCATTCTCTACCGCTACACCCTTTTTCTGTCCTCGCTCGCAAAGAAAACCCAGTGGCAGGCGTTGCGCACTCTGAGCCTCTGGGTATTGGCGGTTCTCGTGGTGTGGATAGTATGGCTCGCACCGCGACCCGGTCGCCGTTGGCCGCTCGTAGTGCTCCTATGCCTCGTTTCCACTACTCTCAGCGTGACCCTGCTCGGACTGCTAGGGAAGACCCTGAACAAAACACCGCAGTCGCAACTTCTCGTTTCTACCGCCAAAGACGCCATGCTTCGCAGCGCCCCTGCTGAGGCCGCAGGCAGCGTTATCGGCCTGCCAGAGGGCTCGGAACTTTTCCCACTCCGCGTGGAAGGAAACTGGACTTACTGCCAAGTTCCCGCCGGTGCAGGGCTTGATGGCTCACGCGGTTGGATACGCACGCCTTCTGATGATGACAAGGCCCGCACCGCCGAACCTCTCTGGCCATGGAGCCGGGAGCTGATCGACTGAACATTCCGCAATCCTTACACCCGCACATCATTATGGTAGAAGCCTCCATCCGATACGACGGCGACCTTCGCTGCAGCGCCGTCCACGGTCCCAGCCTAAATAGAATTGAGACCGACGCCCCCACTGACAACATGGGAAAAGGCGAGCGCTTTTCCCCTACCGACCTCGTGGGCACTGCTCTCGCCACCTGCGTGCTCACCACCATTGGCATCGCCGGCCGTCGCAAGGAAATCGAAGTCACCGGCATGACTGCCACCGTGCGCAAGCACATGACCTCTGAAGTCCCGCGCCGCATTGCGAAACTGGAACTGGAAGTGCGCATCCCGCTCGCCGAAGACCACCCCCAGCGCGCCTTCCTCGAAGCCGCCGCCCGCGGCTGTCCCGTCCGTCGCAGCCTGCATCCGGAGGTGGAGGTCGTCGAGAGCTACACGTGGGGCGTGTAGGGTTTCGATGGCGCTGAAGCCCTTGGCGAAGCCGCCATGGACTACCTGAACTTTTCACCACTATCGCCAACACAAAAGAATCCGCGGCGAAGCGGGCGATTTCAAGATTCAAAGGACTGGCGCGAAGCACGGTTTTAAACCTGAACACTGAAACTAAAAATTCCCCACTCACGGAGGAACCGTCAGCCTCACAACAATAGCAATGCGGCACAGCGCCTTGTGTCATGGCTTTGTCAGAAACCCGCCTGCTTTCCTGCTGCGAGTCAGCCCAGAGCGGCGCGGGTGCGGGCGACCAGCGGACTGTCGGGTCCGGCGCTGCCCTTGAGCCAGAAGGCGCTGGCGGCGAGAAAGCGGTCGCGCAGGCCGGGTGCCAGTGCACGATAGTCCTCCAGCACGGCAGAACTGAACTTGTAGTCGTGAGAGTCGGTCCCTTTGAGATAAATGAGGCGCTGGGCAGCGGCGGCGAGCGCACGGGAATCGCCGCCATTTTGCAGATAACGCAGCATCTGACGCGAGGCGTCCAGCTTGTCCCCGCTCACAGCGGCGAAGATGCTTTCAAGTTCTGGCGTGCCGGCGGCAGGTTCGAATGAAGCGATGTCTGGGCCGCTTTCGCTGCCGGCCCGTGCGCGGAACATGGGCATGAACGACGCAGCCTGGAGCAGAAGATAACGGCGGGTGTTTTCGTCACTCGTTTGATGAAAGGCAAAATGGAGCGCGTTGGCAGTCGTGACAGAGTGAAGGCTGACAATGCCTGGTTTCCGCATGAGCATCTCCGCCGCGCCTTGGAAGATGCCGTCCCACACGGCCTTGGCACCGCTGCCGGCATTGAGCAACTCCACGGCGCGAGCCGCGGCATCGTCCCATGAAGCGTGGCGCACGGTATCAAGCATAGCCGCCGGGGCATCTTGGCGCGCGCTGCCAAGCTGCCAGCCAGGCTTCAGTTTGGCGAGTCGTTCTGCATTCACCCGGCCCGGGCGGTCCGCCTCGTCATCGCCGTCAGCGGGATTGCCACCGGTATGCTCCAGCAGCGCGTATGCCAGCGAGCGTAGCACTGGCTCGGCATGATGCCAGCCGATGGTCTGGAGCGTGCGCCATGAATTCGCCACGTAGATGGCTTTGTGCCCGATGTCGCGAAAGTCCCTGGCGCCGATGCGGCAGAAGACATCGAACACCTCCTGCGCACCCGCTCCGCGCGTGAGTCCGGCCACGGCGGCATCTGCGCGGGCCGTGTCCCAGCGGTTCATGGCGTCCGTGAATTCCGGGCGCGCTTTCTCCGCCGCAGGCACAGCCTTTTCGTCCACGGTCGGCATGGTCCAGTCTCCCTCCTGGACATCGCGGGCCTGCGATGATTTGAATTGGTCCAGCGCCCAAAAGAGTGGCAGCCAGCGGTCTGAGTCTGGCGCATTGAGACTGGCGAGGTGGGCGGAATGCACGACGAGCACTGCATGAAACTTGAAGCCCACCGGCCGCGGCTGAATATTGCGCACGCCCGCCAGCAGGAGCGCCGCAAGCCACTGCCGGTAAGGCACGCCCTGCCGGATGCACTGTCCCACCTCTTCCAGCAGACGCTCGCGCGGCGTATTCTCCAGGAGTTTCACCAGTGGTTCCATTTCCGCATCGAATTTCACACCCTCTTTACCGGGCGCAGCCTCCTGTGCATTCGCAGTGGGAAGATGCCTAAGAAAAGAAAAACTACCTGGTAGCAGCGAAGCGGCAGCGCTGCGGGAAAGGAATGACCGGCGATTGAGTGCGTCCATGCGGAAACTATCTACTCCTGTGGTTTCATTTGCACGTGGAAATTGACGGATGGCAGCCATACGCAGGGAAGACTGCGGCTTTCAGGACGCGATTGGGCGCTCCGTTTTAGTTGCGGCAGCACTGCGCCTAGAGCCGCCGCATGTTCTTCGTGATTTCAGTATCATGATGTCCTCGATGACCCTTGACTCAGCGTGAAGCGACCCCGTAAAGGGGCGAACGCCCTTACTTTGCAATATGCTAGGCCGCAAGCCTATGAGGCCCTGTTCAATGGGGTCGAAACCCGTAGCCGTTTGCCCACGGACATCCATCCCCGGATGCTGCCCATCTTGCCGGTGTCGCTGCGCGCGGCGGCGTATACCGATTACTTCATCCGGCCTCTCGACGCGGGGCGATCTTCCCCGGGAGTGACACCGCAGGAGCAATTGCAGGACTTGCTTAGTTATCGCTTCGACCTGCGGCCCGCACCGCCATCTTCCGCCTCCGCTGCATACGCGCCGAATCGGAGCACGGAAAGAGGCGGTTCATCGAACCGGGTGAGAGTTGCACCATTGAGGTTGCCCTGCCCTCACGGAGTATCATTCAATGTCGCGCCCGCTGGAAAAACCAGCCGGAGCACTACACGATGGTGGTCATCCGTGCATGGGCGGAGCGCTATCGGCTGCGTATGGATTATTAATAGGCACCCCTCATCCATAAGGTGCGGCTAGTTCACTATATTCAATTCCTCCTGTGTCCATGGAGTGGTGCGGGCTTCTGTATCTTTGCGGATTTTGGCGATGTCATCCGCCGTGAGAGCCCGGTTCCATCCGTGCCAGCGTTCGCCCGCGTAAGTCAGCACCTGGGCGATCTGTTCGTCGGTGTGTGTTTTCTCCAGTGGGGGCATGAGGCCGGCGCCGTAAGTGGTGCCGTCCAGTGGGCCGGCGAGCCCTTTGAGGAGAACGCGGCCAAGGACAGGCACGTTGCCGTTGGCGCCCATCCATTTGGATTTGGCCAGCGGCGGGGCGAGGAGTGAGTCCGCGGCCTTAACCCCCATGCCGTCCAGTCCGTGGCAGGACATGCAGAGGCTCTCATACACAAGGCGGCCCTTGCGCGCCGGCTCGCTGAACTTGTTTTGCGAAGCGTCATTGTCATCAAACTTTTTGACCGCATCCACCAGCGGAAGCGCATGGCCGGCGGTGGGAGTGAATTCAGCGGGCTGGCCGGCGTAGCGCCATGCGAGGAAAACCTGAGTGACGACTTGCAGGTCGCTGTCAGAAGCAAGAGTGCGGATCGCGGCGGTGACGGCTTCATCCTTCTGGGCAAGCCATGGCTCCGAAAGCTGCACGGCGGCGCGGCGCAGGCGCGGCGCGCTGTCCTTCAAAGCCGCGAGCACCAGTTCTTTTTTCAGCGACTCCAGACCGCGCAGCGCCCAGAGGCTGTGGATGCGCGCATTGGCGTCCGGGTGAGAGGTCAGCTTCTCCAAGGCTGGCACTGCGGACTTTTCTCCGCGGGAGACGATGAGCATTTGCGCAGTGTCGCGCCACCATCCGTTAGGATTGGAAAGATGGGCGGTGAGTTCCACCGGTGTCTCGTCCAGCATGCGGGGGAGTTTGCCCGCGGGCTTTCCATCGGGCAGGAGGCGGTAGATGCGTCCGTAGCGGTGGATTTTGATCATGCCCCAGCGCTTCACGCGGTGGTAGCGCTCCACCCAGAGCCCCAGCTTGTTCTTGCGGTAGTCCTCCACGTAGCGGGCTTGCAGCGCCGGTGAGACCTCCGTGGGAAACCATTCCTTTTCCTGAATGATGCCGCGGTAGAGGTCGGCAATGTAAAGGCCGCCATCAGGACCGCTCTCGGTCCACACAGGGCGGAAGTAGGCATCCTTCGCACGGACGAATTCGTTTCCGGGCAAGGCATTGTGAGCGGTGCCTTTGCCGTCCTGCCATGAATAACGGGTCATGCGGATGAGGCGTCCCACGGGTTCGCATCCCAGCGAGTTGCCATACCACTCGGGAAAGAGTGGGCTGCGCACCACACTCTGACCGCAGGCGGCGGAAAAGTGCGTCAACTGGGTCTGCCGCTCCACATCATACCCACCATCGCTGAAATCCCAGACCGGACAGATGCCCCACGGACGAAAGTATCCCTCTTCATGCTCCCTGATGTCGAGGATGGGATAGCCTGCGGGGAGTTGAAAGCTGTGGGCGGGATTGGCACCGCCGCCCCATGAGCAAATGAGCCGCCCGTCATCGTCACGGGCCAGCCCCCACTGACTAATGCGTCCCCGGCTGTGCCGCAGGGAGGTGAGTTTGCCTCCGTTCCATGCGTGACGGCGGTCATTCGTGCAGATGGTGTTGTCCAAATTCCACAGCATGCCGCTCTGCTGGTGCTCGATATTGCCATGATCCGGCTCGCCTTGCCATGCAACTTCGCGGCGGTCGGCCACGCCATCCTTGTTGTCGTCAAAGTAAGCGTATATGCTGGAATCCTCTGTGAAGTTCACCAGCACGCGGTCATGCATCGGCATGACCGAGCGGGGCAGGATCACGTTGTCGATGAAGACAGTGCGTTTGTCCATTTTCCCGTCTCCGTCCGTGTCGGTGAGTTTAACCACCCGGCTCACAGGATCGAGTTGACCAGTCGCGTATTCGTCCTGCATGTAGGTGCGCCACTCGCAGACGTAGAGCGAGCCATTGCCATCGAAGGCAATCATCGCCGGCTCCTCCACCATTGGCTCGCTGGCCACGCACTCGAGGTGGTAGCCTTTGGGCACTTCCATAGTTTTGATGGCCTCTTCCGGCTTGAGGGCCGGAAAAGTGGTGTCGGGATTCCACTCGCCTGCGGCGTGCACAGCAGCTGGCATGGCGACAAGGGAAAGGAGAGCGATAAATGGATTTGGGTTCATACGCATGGTCCCTTCTATGCACCGCTGTGGGCGTCGCGCCACTACGTATGTCAGGCGTCCTCCGGGCTTTCGGGGCCGTCTATTTTTCAGTTCCAAACTGTTCGCGGTAGAGAGTCTTGAAGGTATTCTCGCCGGTCAGTGGCGCGTTTTCGTTGACCATTTGCGGCAGCACACTCGTCCACCACTGATCGTAGGCGGCTTCCAGAACAGCCACTTTTTCTAGGTGCTTCGCAGCGACATCGATTTTCTCGCTGGGATCGGTTTGCAGATCAAATAGTTGCCACCGCTTCTCGTTTTTCGGGTTGTCGCATACCAGCCGCCAGCGGGCATCGCGAATGGCGCAGCGGGCATATTTGGACTCCGCTGCTTTGCCCCGCTGCCAGCGCCCTAGGTGGGTGACAAGAGTCCGGTCCGCCCATGGCGCGGCCGGATTTTCCAGAAGCGGCACAAGCGAGCGCCCCTCGACCTGAGCTTTAAGTTTTTCCGTGAGCGGCGCACCGGCGATTTCGGCAATCGTGGGGAGAAAGTCGATGTGAGCCGCAGAGTTGTTCACGTCCGCAGGTTTGAGCGCCGCAGGCCAGCGCCAGAAGCTGGCGGCTTTCACCCCTCCGCGCCATGGGGTGCCTTTCTGGGCGCGCAAACCAGCATCGAACACTTCCGTGCCGGCGGTGCCGCCATTGTCCGTAATGAAGACGATGAGGGTGTCGCGATCCAGTGCCTGCGCTTTCAGGAAGTCCAGCAGGCGGCCCACATTGTCATCAATATTGGCGATCATGCCAAAGAACTTCGCGACCCGCGGGGGCACCTTGTCCTTATAGCGCGCTTCATCCTCGGGCCGCGGAATGAGCGGGCCATGGGGCGCATTGGTAGCGAGATGGCAGAAGAATGGCTGCTTGTCTTTCACTGATTTTATCCACTCCATGGACTGACGGAAAAAGACATCCGTGCAGTAGCCGTCCGTCTTCACAAACTTGCCGTTATGGAGGATAGCGGGATTGAAGTAGGAATTTCCGGGCGCATCGCCGCAGGAACTCTCGTAGCTTTGGCCGATGCCGCCTGCGCCGTGGATAAACATTTCGCCGTAGCCGCGTTTGGTGGGCCAGTATTCCGGCTGATCCCCGAGGTGCCACTTGCCAAAAATGCCCGTGGCGTAGCCGGCGGACTTCAGGTGCTGCGCGAGCGTGACGGCATCTAGCGTGAGGCGCTCCCGTTCCAAAATGGTGTGCGTTATTCCGTTGCGGAATTCATGCCTGCCCGTGAGCAGCGCGCTCCGTGTGGGAGCACAAGTGGGACTCACCTGAAAATCAGTGAAGCGAACTCCCTCGCCGTGCAGGCGGTCGAGGTTTGGCGTCTTGAGCACAGGGTTTCCATGGCAGGAGAAGTCGCCGTAGCCCTGATCATCCGTGATGATGAAGATGATGTTTGGGCGTTTCCCTGCGGGGGATTCGGCGAACGTGGCGAGTGTAAAGATAAATAGGAGGAAACTGACAACGCGCATTCAATCTTGTGCACCGGAGCGTTCGTGGCCGCTATGCCGCATTCGTGGAACTTTCGGGCGGTTATTTTCGCGCGGCTTTCTTTTTCGCCGCCACCGGGACTGCTCCCGTCACCTGTTTGCTGCCATCCCAGTTTTTTTGGGCCGGTTTTCCGACCGACGACCACGGCGCGGCCTGCCTCGGCCAGTCCACGCGCCATTTGCCAAATCTGATACCGCGGTCATCATCATCGACCCCAAGCTAAAACCCGCAAGACGGGCAGCACCCGAGAGAATCGCCTCCTTTACTTTGCGGCGGCTCTTTCAGTTCTGGAATGGCAGAAGGGGCAATTGAGGCCAATGGCGCAAGCCTAGCCTCGTCAAAATCTGATACCCAGTTTCTCCGCCATGCGCAGCGGGCGGCGGAGGGCTTCAGCCATGCGGGAGGCTTCGCCCTCACCGCGCAGATCGCGGCAGGCCGGATGGGCTTCGGGACTTTGCAGAATCCCGAGGGCGTGCAGCACATGGGCGGTGCTGTGCTTGTAAGGCGAGGCACTCATGCGGTGGTCCAGCCGGAACACCTGATCCTCCAGCGACTGCAGCGCCTCAAACACCTTGTAGACACGCGTATCGAATCCGCCTGCAACTCCGGCAGGGAATCTTTTCCCTGGAGCCCCGTCTGCCAGCCACATATCTTTGGCCGCGCAGATCAGCGGCGCTCCGCTCACGGCGGCCCCGATGAGCAGCGGCAGCCCCAGCTTGATGGCCGTGGCGAGACCAAAATCGTCCCCGCTGTGTGGCGCGAAGTCGAGCTTGAGATCCCGGCACATGGACGACCAGTATAGGAAGTGCGGCTCGTCAAGCGTACTGACTTTGCCGCCGGTGAATTTCGGATGCAGCGCGAGCTGCCATAGCAGCCATGGTTCGTACGGGGTGGCCCAAGGGACAAAGGCTGGCTCAAGCGCGTGGACAATGCCGGGGCGGATGAGCCATTCTGCGATTTCGTAATACGCGTCTCGCCGCGGCTCAGCACTCAGCGAGTTCAGCCAGCGCGAAGTCATGATCATAACCTCACAGTTTTCATGCTCCTGCACGATGTCCAAGAGCGAACGATAGCGCTCTGCCTTGAATGCCGTGTCGTTTTCCGCTCCGCGCGCGGTGATGCCGGCAACGAAGCGGCGCTCCGGAAAGAATCCGCGGAATCGCCGGAGGACCTCCGCATACATCGCATCGTCCAAATCAAAAATGTAGCCCGTGTCGGCATTCAGCACGGTCACCAGTTCCACCCCGTAGTGATCGGCTGAGCGCTGCATCCAGTCGATACTCGCTGCGAACCCGTCCCAGTCTGGCTGCCGATCACGGAACGGCAGCAGGGCCGCGGCACACAGCCGCGGTTTGCTGGTGTGATCCACCAGCGCATCCTCTGAGGTCCACGCCCAGCGCGTGGCAGACCATGGAGTATCGGGACGCAGGTCGCAGGGATCGGAAATCAAGTCAGTCATTCCGCAGGCAAAGAAAATCCCGTCCGGCCTGCAACCGGTAGTTCCCGGAAGGTGTGCCTAGGGGAACCGCTAAGATCCATGCCGACTTTCAGAACCACAAAGCGCTCAAGAAACCATTTAAGCTCAAGATGAGGCTTAAGCCGTCAGAGCTTCCACGAGGCCCTTCTTCTGCTCGCGCAGGGAGGACTCCGTGTCGATCTTCCGCTGGAGGCGCATCAACCCTTCCAGCAGAGCCTCAGGGCGTGGCGGGCATCCGGAAATATAAACGTCCACTGGGATTAGGCGGTCAATCCCTTGGAGCACGGCGTAGCTGCGATACATACCACCGCTGGAGGCGCAGGCACCCATGGCGATGCACCATTTGGGCTCCGGCATTTGGTCCCAAATACGCTTTACGGCGAGCGCCATCTTGTAGGTCACCGTGCCGGCCACGATCATCACATCCGACTGCCTAGGAGAGAAGCGCATCACTTCTGAGCCAAAACGGGAAATGTCATAGCGACTGGAAGCGGTGGCCATGAGTTCGATCGCGCAACAGGCCAAGCCCATTGGCATCGGCCACAGCGAGTTCTTCCGCATCCAGTTGATGGCGGAATCGAGACGGGTGAAGACGATGTTGCCCTCAATCTTGGAATCGTAGGCGGCGTTGGTGAGCGTGGCTTCGGCCATAGTCGGAGATTTTGTATTTAAAGATGGCTGGCGGGCATAGGTAGCGCAAGCGGGCAATCCGGCAGAAATCGCCGACTTTCCGTCGCTGAATGCAGATAGCTGACCGGGAATGGCAGGAGGACCGATTACCCCTTGCCGCCCCTGTCCCCGCAGTCCCATCGTGGAAAGCAACTTATGGGCAAGAAATTCTACATCACCACGGCCATCGACTACACCAACGGTCCGCCACACATCGGTCATGCTTATGAAAAGGTGCTGGCCGATGCCGTTGCCCGCTGGTTCCGCCTCTCCGGACGCGAAGTATTCTTTCTTACCGGCGTAGATCAGCACGGTCAGAAGGTTCAGCAGAGCGCGGAGAGAGCGGGGGTGACTCCGGAGCAGTTCGTAAAAGACGTCACCGCGAAGTTCCTGGAACTTTGGGAACGCATTGATGTGCGCCCCGATGGCTGGGCGGAAACCGTGGATCCCCGCCACAAATTTGTGGTGCGCGCCCTTCTCCAGCAGATGTATGACGCTGGACAAATTTACAAAAAGAAGACCACCGGCTGGTATAGCGTGCGGCAGGAGCAATACGTCAACGACAAGGACCGCAATGAGCAGGGCGAGTTCGGACCTGAGTGGGGCCAAGTGGAGGAGCGGGAAGAGGAAAACTATTACTTTCGCCTCAGCGATCACGCGGAATGGTTGCAGCAGTTTCTCGCCTCCCGTCCGGACGCGGTATTCCCCGCCAACCGCCACAGCCAGCTGGTGAATTCCCTAGCGGACAGCGGCGGCATGGACCTGTGCATTTCACGCCCCAAGAGCCGTCTGCGCTGGGGGATCGAACTGCCGTTCGACGAAGACTACGTGACCTTTGTGTGGTTCGACGCGCTCACGAATTACATTTCCTTCGCGGGGTATCGCGACCCAGCGCCCGGGACCAGCGGACTTCCTGATTTCAACGATCTATGGCCGTGCGATGTTCACATTATCGGCAAAGACATCCTCATTCCGGCCCACGGCATTTACTGGTACATCATGCTCCACGCCGCCGGACTGAAGGATGAGGAAATGCCGAAACTCCTCGTCCATGGGTTCTGGAATCTGGAGGGCCGCAAATACAGCAAGAGCGAGGCCGTGGAAGCAAAGCCGCTTAAGGTGCTGAAAGACCTCACGCCGCACGGAATCGCCGACAGCGTGGGCAAGGATGGCCTGCGCTACTTTCTGCTCGCGGAAATGACCACCGGCCAGGACGCCGACCTCAGCGAAGAGCGCATCCTCACGCGCTACAACAAAGATCTCGCCGACATCCTCGGCAATCTGCTTAACCGCACGCTTAACATGGCGCGGAAGTATCTCAACGGAGTGCTCGTCAACACCACGCACGGCAGCGAAATGCACCAAGCCCTGCGCGCCGCGGTCACCGCCCTTCCCGGCCGCGCCGCCGAGCACATGAGCGCGTGGCAAATTCACAAAGTGCTTGCCGATGTCATCGACACCGCGCGCTTGGCGAACGCGTTCATCGACAAGACCGCGCCCTTTAAGCTCGCCAAAGACCCGGCGAACGCCGATGCCGTAGCCAGTATCATGGGCCATGTAATCGAAACCCTAGCGCACCTCAGCATCATCCTCAGCCCCGCCATTCCCTCCACTGCCACCCGCATCCAGGAACAACTCGGCTGGTCCCCGCCTGCGGGATTCACACTGGCGGATCTGAAATGGGGCCTGCTCCCCGCCGACCACACCATAGGCCAACCGCAGCCGCTCTTCCCCAAGGTCCTGCCGCCAGCGGAAGCCCCTGGGTCCTGACCCGCCATGCGCCTTCTGACATGGCCGGATTGCAGCGCTGACCGTTTCACGCAGGTCATCGACGTGCGCTCTCCGGGAGAGTTTGCGGAGGACCACATTCCCGGAGCGGTGAATCTTCCTGTGCTCAATGATGTCCAGCGGGTGGAGGTCGGCACCTTTTACGTCCAGGTTTCAAGGTTTGACGCAAGGCGACTGGGAGCGGCCATGGTGGCACGGAACATTGCGCATCATCTGGAGCACTACTTTAAGCCTCACCCGGAGCAGGCTCGATTTTTGATCTATTGCTGGCGCTGCGGCCAGCGGTCGCGAAGCATGGCCACGATCCTCAATGCCGTGGGCTGGAACGTCACGTTGCTCTCTGGCGGCTACAAGGCCTACCGCCGGAATGTCCGGGAGACCATCGCGGCGAAAGCGCCCCAACTTCAGTGCCGCATTCTCAGCGGACTGACCGGGAGCGGCAAATCCAGACTGCTGCGCTGGATGGCCGCGCACGGACATCAGGTGTTGGACCTAGAAGACACCGGAAAACACCGGGGTAGCTTGCTAGGAGAGGAACCAGGCTTGCCGCAACCGTCCCAAAAGCGCTTCGAGACTCTGCTCGCTCACCAGTTGGACAGCTTTGATTTGTCGAAGCCCGTATGGATCGAGAGTGAGAGCAAACGCCTCGGCAAGCTCTGGATTCCCGAACCGCTCTGGCAGGTTATGGTCGCCGCGCCGGTGCATGAGCTCGTCGTGCCTGCAGCGGCCCGGGCGGAATTCTTGCTGGGAGACTACGCTCACTTCACGAAGAACGCCGCGGCGCTTTCCGCCAGACTGGAAACACTGAAAGAGTCCGCGGGCGGAAAACGGCTGGCGGAGTGGCAGGAGCAAATCCGGCGCGGAGAATGGCGGGACTTCGTGCTCAGTCTGCTGGAGCATCACTACGACCCCTGCTATCGCCGCTGCAAAAACTTCCTGACAGTAACCAGCCATGAGATTGCGGACCTGTCCGACTGGTCCGAAACCTCCGTCATTCCTGCGCTTGAACAGCGCCTCACTTCCTGACACGCGCACGGGCATGCTCAAGATTTACGTTTATGCCAAGTGCTCCACCTGCCGCGATGCTTTGAAATGGCTCCGTGTCCGCGGAATGAAGTTTAGTGAGCACGCGATCCGGGAAACTCCGCCTGCACCTGAGGAACTCGCCGCCATGCTCAAGGCCGCGGGCGGAAATGTGCGCCAGCTATTCAATACCTCTGGCACAGACTACCGGGCGCTTGGCCTCGGGGAAAAACTCGCTGCCATGAGCCCGGTGGAAGTTTTGAGCTTGCTCGGATGCAATGGCAATCTTGTGAAGCGTCCGTTCGCCATCGACATGAAGAGCGGCGTTTTCCTAACGGGATTTCGTGAGTTACAGTGGGATGCGGCGTTTCCGGAAGGTGCTGTATGGCCCGTATAATTTGGAAATTGCGGACTGCAGCGGAGGTCAGGCGAACCGCATCACTTTGGACAAAAATCGCTGCGTGATTTCCTCCCGAGGACTCTCTAAAACGCCGGCCGCCGTGCCATGCTCAGCCACTTTACCCGCGGCGATGAGTGCGATCTGATCGGCCACGGCGCGTGCAAATCCCATCTCGTGCGTGCTAAGGATGATGCGTTGTCCGCCGGTGGCCAGTTCCCCGATAAGCTCCAGCACTTCCGCTGTCATTTCCGGATCCAGCGCGCTGGTGGGCTCGTCGAGGATGAGAATCTCCGGCCGGTGGGCGATGGCCCGGGCGAGACCGACCCGCTGTTGCTGGCCCCCGCTGAGCTGTGCGGGCAGTTTATGCGCGTGCGCGGCAAGGCCGAAGCGTTCGATGCTTTCGTCCGCGAGCGACTTGGCCTTCTCCGGTGCATGACCGTGCACTTTTTCCAGGGGCAGCGTCACATTCCGGTACGCAGTGAGGTGAGGGAAGAGATTGAATTGCTGAAAGAGGAATCCATTGCGCCGCCGCCATGAGAGGCCGCCATCCTTGCCGCTGGGGTCCACTCCATTCACCGCCAGCGCACCGCTCGTCGGCAACTCAAGCCCGCCGATGGCCCGGAGCAGCGTGCTTTTTCCGCCGCCGCTGGGGCCGATGAGAGCCATGACGCGCGCGCCCTGAACCTCAAGGTCCAGCGCATCCAGCGCGGCCAGCGGGCCATAGCGTTTCGTGAGGGCGGCAGCGGAGATGTCCATAGTTTACATGGTGTAGCGGAAGCGCCGTTCCATCCAGTGAGCGAAGCCCGCGATGGGCAACGTGATGAGCAGATAGCCGATACCCAGCATGATGAATCCCTCAATGCCGCCATAGGTCGCGGAATTGTAAGTCCGTGCCCCGTAAGTGAACTCCATGATGCCGATGACGCTTAGCAGCGAGGAATCCTTCACCAGCGTGACGAACTGCCCCGCCAGCGCTGGCAGAACGCGGCGCAGCGCCTGTGGGAAAATCACGTAACGAAAGACCTGGACGCGGTCGAAACCCACGGCCCGCGCACTGTCGATCTGGCCCTGTGGGATGCTGTCCAGCCCGCCGCGCAGGATTTCGCTGAGATAAGCCGCCGTAAAAATGGATAGCAGCGCGATCCCTGCTGCGATTTTTCCCTCCGGTCCGTCGAGGTGAAAAAACTCCGACACTGATTTCTGGGCGAAGACCACGTAATAGCCGATGAGCACGAGGGTGAGCAGCGGCATGCCGCGCACCAATTCCACAAATCCCCTCGTAAACCAGCTGACCGTGCGCAGTTTCGTCCGGCTGCCCGCCACCAGCAGGCCAGCCACAAGACAGGAGCCCGGTAGCGCCAAAAGGGAAATCCACAGCGTCCGGCCCCAGCCGTCTAGCAGGTGCGCCCGGTAGTCCCATGCCCGCGACCACTCCCACGCCGTATCCAGATTGGCAAACACCCACCAGAACAGCGCACAGACAAACGTCACCAGCAGCAGCCCCACGGCAGCCTCCAGCAAGAGTCGCTGAGCGCCGGGGCGGGCGGACATTTTACTTCTTCTCCTTTTCCGTCTTCTGCGCTCCGGACTTCTTGTCATCTTTGGCAGCGGCTTCCTCGATGACTTTGATCTGGGCGGGATCGCTCAGCTTGATCTGCAGTTTCCCGTCGCCGCCATTCTTTGGCTTATACTCCATGATCTCGCCGGTCGCTTCGATCTTCGCAAACTTGTAGATCTTTGCCGGGCTTTGCCCCTCGGGGAATTTTGCGTAGCTGTCCTTCCACGTCACGAGGGTGAATTTCTCGCCGTCCATGGCCAGCCACGTCATGCCCAGCCTTTCATTGGAACTCGCACCAGTGACCTTGCCGAACACCACGGCTTTCTTGCCCAGCAGCTTGCGCACGCCCTCCATGTCACCGGCGGAAACGCGTGGTAGTTCCTCCACCGCACTTTCTGCCGCCGGGGCGGGCGCGGCCTCCTTTTTCGCGTCATCGGCGGCAAAAACCGCACGTGGCAGAGGGAGCATCAGCAGGGAGAGAAGAAGTGTGGTTTTCATGGCGAGATGTTGTTGGATTACGTAGCCATCTATCGCCGCCGTGGACCGTCACGCAAGAGATTAGGAGGATTCCCCCGGCGAAAGGGTCTCCATCAACGCGGGACCGTGCCTTCTGAATTTCCGGCGCATCAATCCCAACTTCTCAAAAGTGCTGGGGTATGCGGATAAGGAGATTATGTAGCAGCCGTTTGCTTCATTTATCCATCCGGAGGATTTAGAGCCCACGGCGGAAGCCATTAAGAATCTCACCTTGGGCCGGCCGGTGGTGCGGTTCACCAACCGCTACCGACCGCCGTTGAGTTCCGACCTAGCATTTGACCCTCGCCTCTTCGGATTGGGCGCGTTCCGTTTCGTTCAGCTTGCCATCCTTGTCCGCATCAAAGTGCTGACGAATCCGGTTCCGCAGTGCATACGGAGGCGGCTGGCCTCCGGCGGTGGCGATGGGTATTGTGTGCAGTGTCGTTTTCATGGTGTGGGGGTGAGAGTTTGGTTTGTTTGGAGATTCAACGCGCTGCACGTAGCTGCCGGCATTGAGTCCGCAAACCGGTCGGCGGTTACAGCTTCCTTCCGATTTCTTCACCTTGGCATGGATTCGCGTGGTTGCATCCCGGCTACCGGGCGTTATCCCGCAACAAATGGATGAGGAGCACGAAATAAGCAGCCTGCAGGAGCGACTGATCACCGCGATGCACGACGGTGACTCTGACGCCGCCAGCACACTACTGCCCGAACTCCACCCCGCAGAACTCGCCGCCGCCTACGAATCCCTGCCCGAAGAGGAACGCGCTGCCCTGCTCACCCTCATCCCCGCAGAATCCCTTCCTCCCTTCTTTCAGCAACTTCCCGCCTCTGACGCCGTTTCCATTCTCGGGGGAATGCCCGACGGCCCGCTCGCCAACACGCTTGAGGAAATCCCCGACGACGTTCTCGTCGACCTCCTCCAGGAAATGGAAGGCTTCCAGCGCGGCCACACCTTTCACCTCCTCTCCATTAGCCGCCGCCGCGCCGCCCGCGAGCTTCTCCACTACGGGGAAGACACCGCTGGCGGGCGCATGACGACCGCCTTCGCCTCCCTGCAGGAGGACATGACCGTGCGCGAGGCCATCGAGTCCCTCCGCCGCGTTGCTGACGAAGCCGAAGTCCTCTCCCGCATCTACGTTGTCGACTACGAAGGCCTCGTCCTTGGCAAAGTCCGCCTTCGCGACCTCACCTTCGCCGAACCCGACACCCGCATCTCCGCAATCAACGACGGCGACACACGCGCCGTGCTCGCCAGCACCGACCAGGAAAAAGCCATGCGCATCATGGTGAAGTACGACATGCTCGCCCTGCCCGTGCTAGACGATGACGGACGCCTCCTTGGCCTCATCACCCACGACGACGCGCTCGAGATTCAGGAAGAGGAAAGCACCGAGGACCTTGAGCGGCAAAGCGGTATCGCCGGCGACTCCGCCGACGAATCCTACCTGAACACCCCCGTCTTCCGCCACGTCCGCCGCCGCCTTGGCTGGATCATCTCCCTTGCCTTCCTTGGGCTCATCTCGGGCGGCGTCATCTTTTCCTATCAAGACCAGCTCAGCACCGTCTTCGCGCTCACCATTTACCTGCCCATGATCGTCGCCGCCGGCGGCAACACCGGCGGGCAGGCCGCCACCATGGTCGTGCGCGCCATGTCCCTCGGCGAACTCACCCCCGGCGCCTTCCTCCGCGTAGCATGGAAGGAATTTCGCGTCGGCCTTATCATGGGCGTTGTCCTCTCCGCCTGCATGGTCACCCAGATCTATCTTTTCCATCCCGGGTTTATGAAACTGGAAGGCGCCCTCATTGGCCAGTTCGCCTCCACCGTGGGCCTCGCCCTGCTCATGCAGATCACCGCCAGCACCCTCATCGGCGCCATTCTACCTATTGGCGCCCGCGCTATTAAGCTCGATCCCGCCGTCATCGCCAGCCCCGCCATCACGACCATCGTCGACGCCACCGGCCTCCTCATCTATCTCAACCTTGCCCGGGGCATTCTGCATCTGGGATAGAGTAGAGAAAAGAAAACCGCTGCCGTAGTGAATGGGATTGCGCAGAAACTTAGGCGCTTTTCCTGCCCGCATCGGCGTTCGCATTGCCTCCGCCACTGCGGAAGCGGAATCGCTCATTCGGAGGCATCTTGAATTATTAATCCACTTCAATCATCCGCATTTGAACGACGCGCTCATCAACTGCGTCAACCTGCTCATGGAGATGCGCGACACACAGGCGCAGGTCGGAGAGGAGATCGAGAACTTACTGAAGACTTCCCGCAGTCTAAAACGTCAATGAGCTCATCCCGCAGATTAGCGATGCCGGCAGCCGGACATGGCGAGCCCATCGGGGCATTCAATTCAGTTCGCCCCGATTGATGGCGCTTTTCAACAGAGAGCTACTAACTTGAAGTCGCCTTTAAGTGGAGCCGATTGCGCCAAACGGGAGGCTTGCCAGCCATTAGCCGATGGTTGATTACGGCAGGTTGAGATGAGTGACCAGTGCCCCAGCAGCCATTGCCTCAATTTGCCCTCAACGATTAACTCAGCTAGTAAGGCCAAAGGCAGGAGAACGCAGCCAACTACTCCGCTCTACCAGCCGTGAATTGAAAAACCAAATGCGATCCCGAGAGTTACAGAGAAGCCAGTTATCAAATAACGGCGAAGTTCTTTGAGTGGCATGCTTAGTTAAAACAACTCGAGTTCCACCTGCCGTGTCGCGGGACCGTTCACTTCTTCGGCGCTGGCCGTTTTTTTCGCGCGCGGCTTCTTTAAGGCGGCGCCGGGGTCCTCTTGCGGCGGGGCGGGGGAGTCGAGCTGGTGGCTGCCGCCTTCGAGTCTGGCGAGGATTTGTTTGGCGCGCTCAATGATGGGCTGGGGAAGGCCGGCGAGGCGGGCAACTTGGATGCCGTAGCTTTTGTCGGCGGGGCCGGGGATGATTTTCCGCAGGAAGATGATGCGGTCGTTCCACTCGCGGACGGCGACGTTGGCGTTTCGGACGGCGGGGCGTTTGTCGCTGAGCGCGGTGAGTTCGTGGTAGTGCGTAGCGAAGATGGTGCGGCACTTCACTTCATCGTGGAGGTGCTCGGCAACGCTCCACGCGATGGCGAGGCCGTCGAAGGTCGCTGTGCCGCGCCCGATTTCATCAAGGATGACGAGGCTGCGGTCGGTGGCGTTGTTGAGGATGGCGGAGGTTTCGTTCATCTCGACCATGAAGGTGGACTGGCCGCGGGAGATGTCGTCGCTGGCGCCGACGCGGGTGAAGATGCGGTCTACGATGCCGATTTCCGCCTGGGCGGCGGGGATGAAGCTGCCGGTTTGCGCCATGAGGGTGAGCAGGGCGACTTGGCGGATGTAGGTGCTTTTGCCGGCCATGTTGGGGCCCGTGAGGATGATGAGGCGGTTCTCCTGCGGCTCGAGGAGGACGTCGTTGGGCACGAATTTCTCCTCGGTCAGGTTCTGGTCGAGCACAGGGTGGCGGCCATCTTTAATGTAGAGGGAATAGGAGTCGTTGAGGAGCGGGCGGCAGTAGTTGAAGAGACGCGCGGTTTCGGCGAGGCCGCAGAGCACGTCCACGACGGCGAGGGCTTCGGCGGCATCCTGGATAGCGTCCATGTGTTCGAGGACGCGGGTGCGCAGGCTTTGGAATTCCTCGAACTCGATGCGACGGGCGCGCTCATCGGCACCGAGGATTTTGTCCTCCATCTGTTTGAGTTCGGGGGTGATGTAGCGCTCGCCGTTGGCGGTGGTTTGCTTGCGGGTGTAGTCGAGGGGGACTTTGCCAAGGTTCGATTTGGTGATCTCGATGAAGTAGCCGAAGACGGCGTTGAACTTCACTTTCAAGCTGCTGATGCCGGTGCGCTCGATCTCGCGGGTTTGCAGGTCGGCGATCCATTGTTTGCCGTCGGTGGAGGCGCGGCGGATTTCGTCCAACTCGGCGTGCCAGCCTTCGCGAAGGATGCCGCCGTCTTTGGTGGTGCCGGGCGGCTCGTCCACGATGGCGCGGGAGACGAGATCGGTGACTTCCGCGAAGTCGCGCAGGCGCGGACAGAGTTCGCTGGCGAGCGCGAGACCTTCGCCGAGGGCCTCGAGGTGGGCGCGGACGTTGGGGACTTCGCTCAGGGATTGGCCGAGCACGAGCATGTCGCGGGCATTGCCGGACTGGTTAAGCCGACCAAGCGCGCGCTCGACGTCGCGGATGTCCTTGAGCGTCTCGCGGCACTTGGTGAGGAGAAACGGCTGCGCGATGAGCGACTCGATTAGGTCCTGCCTTGCCCGCAGCGGCCCAAGTTCGCGCAGGGGATGGAGGATCCAGTCGCGCAGGCGGCGTGCGCCCATGGGCGTATTGGTGCGGTCGAGCGCGGAGAGGAGGGTGTGTTCCTGTCCGCTGCGACTGGTGACGAGGTCAAGGTTTGCTCGGCTTGCGGCGTCGATGAGGACGACTTTGTCATTCTCCGCGCGCTGTATGCGGCGGATGTGGGTGACGTTGCGGCGGAGGACGTCACGGAGGTAATAAAGGATTGCCCCCGCGCAGGAGGCTGCGGCTTTCATGCCGCCACAGCCGAAGCCGTCGAGTGACTGCACCTTAAAATGCTCCAGCAGGAGGTGATGCGCCTGATCGTAGTGAAACGGCCACGGCTCGATGACCGTCGCGCCTTTGAGTGCGGCGAACTCGCCGGTCTGTTCGTCGCTGTGGAGCGTCTCCGCAGGCTGGAGGCGGCCGATTTCATCCACCAGTTCCGCAATGTCCCCGAACTCAGCCAGCCGGCATTCGCCGGTGGTAAGGTCCACGCAGGCGAGGCCGAGGAGCTTGGCGCTGCTACGGTAGGCGGCGGCGACGTAGTTGTTCCGCCGCGTGTCCAGCATGTTCATGTCAATGACCGTGCCGGCGCTGATGACCTGGCTGATCTCTCGTTCCACTAGCTTGCCTGGGATTGGCGCGGTAGTTTGCTCAGCGATGGCGACGCGTTTTCCGGCGCGGATCAACCGGGAGATGTAGCCTTCTGCGGAGTGATAGGGCACGCCGCACATGGGGATTTCATTGCGGCGGGTGAGCGATAGATTGAGGATGGAGGCAGCGACTTTGGCATCCTCGAAGAACATTTCGTAGAAGTCGCCGAGCCGGAAGAACAGCAGCACGTCCTGCGGCAGCGAGCGCCGCAAGGCGTGGTATTGCTTCATCATTGGGGTCTGGCCTGCGTCGGACATAATTGCGGTCCAGATAGACACGGGGCCCCACGAGCGCAAGACTTGAGAAAGATCACGAACCTCCATCCACAGAGGCACAGTTGGCCTGCGGAAGGGGCCGCGAAAAGGCTCCAATGGCGGTTAGGCAGTCGAAGACGAAGGCGGAGCACCGGCATAGGAGGCCTTTAGTAACTTACTGGCCACGTGCGGCCTCGTTTACGGCAACTTTTTGGCAGCGTCATTTTGACTGTGGAATTCCGGGCTCAGTCTTCACAGTTCAAAATAGTCTTTTGGCTCGGGATGCCCTATTTTAGGCCTCGGCGAGGCCAGAAACGCCGCGGGAAAAGGGGCTAGGAGGTTAAAAAGGAGGGCATTGCAAAGATTCTGAACCGGAGGAGCAGAAAAAAGGAAAAAAGTGAAGAAATTAGTTGCGGGCTGAAATTCCTGTGTTAATGGCAAGGCGTCGCACGAAACAACGCGATCAGAGCGACAGAATTCATTAACCGATTGTGGCAGTAATAGCCACAACCGGGTTTTTTGTCCCCCTAAATCAAGAGTTCATTGAAAGAATCAGTTTAGTTTTACCATTGGTCTGACGATCTGTGGTAAAGTTTAAGGAAAGACTAATTTGTGCGCTGCGCGATGCATAAGCTCGCGCGGTTTTTTTGCCGGAGTAAAATCCGGCATCGTCAAATATTTCTTCTGAGCATTGCGATAACGAGCATTAATCATGCCGGAATCAACATGTTTAGAATTCAATTCTTTACGGAGAGTTTGATTCTGGCTCAGAACGAACGCTGGCGGCGTGGATAAGACATGCAAGTCGAACGGGGCAGGTAGCAATATCTGTTCAGTGGCGGACGGGTGCGTAACACGTGAACAATCTGCCCGGAAGAGGGGGATAGCCCAGGGAAACTTGGATTAATACCCCATGTGGTTTGTGAGGACCTCCTCACGATACCAAAGGTGCTGAAAGGTGCCGCTTCCGGATGAGTTCGCGTCCTATCAGCTAGTTGGTGAGGTAACGGCTCACCAAGGCAATGACGGGTAGCTGGTCTGAGAGGATGACCAGCCACACTGGAACTGAGACACGGTCCAGACACCTACGGGTGGCAGCAGTCGAGAATCATTCACAATGGGCGAAAGCCTGATGGTGTGACGCCGCGTGGAGGATGAAGGTCTTCGGATTGTAAACTCCTGTCATGTGAGAGTAAAGCCGGACGTTAACTGCGTGCCGGTCTGAGAGTATCACAAGAGGAAGAGACGGCTAACTCTGTGCCAGCAGCCGCGGTAATACAGAGGTCTCAAGCGTTGTTCGGAATCACTGGGCGTAAAGGGTGCGTAGGCCGCGTGGTAAGTCAGAGGTGAAATCCCGGAGCTCAACTTCGGAATTGCCTCCGATACTGCCGTGCTTGAGGACTGGAGAGGAGTCTGGAATTCACAGTGGAGCAGTGAAATGCGTAGATATTGTGAGGAACACTAGTTGCGAAGGCGAGACTCTGGACAGTTCCTGACGCTGAGGCACGAAGGCCAGGGGAGCAAACGGGATTAGATACCCCGGTAGTCCTGGCAGTAAACGGTGCACGCTTGGTGTGGCGGGATTCGACCCCTGCCGTGCCGGAGCAAACGCGTTAAGCGTGCCGCCTGGGAAGTACGGTCGCAAGATTAAAACTCAAAGAAATTGACGGGGACCCGCACAAGCGGTGGAGTATGTGGCTTAATTCGATGCAACGCGAAGAACCTTACCTGGGCTTGACATGCACTTTGTCGCCTGTGAAAGCAGGCTAGCTGTAGCAATACAGCGGGGTGCACAGGTGTTGCATGGCTGTCGTCAGCTCGTGTCGTGAGATGTTGGGTTAAGTCCCGCAACGAGCGCAACCCCCGTGTCCTGTTGCCAGCGCGTAATGGCGGGAACTCTGGACAGACTGCCTAGTTTAACTGGGAGGAAGGTGGGGATGACGTCAAGTCAGTATGGCCCTTACGCCCAGGGCTGCACACGTACTACAATGCCCGGTACAATGAGAACCAAGACCGCGAGGTGGAGGAAATCGTCAAAACCGGGCCCAGTTCAGATTGGAGGCTGCAACTCGCCTCCATGAAGCCGGAATCGCTAGTAATGGCAGATCAGCTACGCTGCCGTGAATACGTTCCCGGGTCTTGTACACACCGCCCGTCACATCATGGAAGCCGGTCGCGCTCGAAGTATCTGCGCCAACCTTACGGAGGCAGGATCCTAAAGCATGACTGGTGACTGGGATGAAGTCGTAACAAGGTAGCCGTAGGGGAACCTGCGGCTGGATCACCTCCTTTCTATGGAGACAAAGAACTGCCGGCTGGATTAACTACCCCCAGCCTATAATCGAGCAGTTCAGGTCGATACCGTAAGCTCTATGAGCACGGTATGGCAGCCAGTAATGACTGCCAAACCTTGCCGCACGGGCCGCACTCACGCAGTGCACATTTTAGTCTTTACTTTCCTCAAGCGTAACATGCCGTTCTTTACGGCAGCCGGGGGTTTAGCTCAGTTGGTAGAGCGCTAGCTTTGCAAGCTTGATGTCAGGAGTTCGAGTCTCCTAACCTCCACCATTTTTTTGGAGGATGGGGCTCACCTGACTGGCGATCCCGCCCTCTCAACAAGCATGGTGTTTCAACACATGGACCCATAGCTCAGTTGGTTAGAGCACCGCCTTGATAAGGCGGGGGTCGCAGGTTCGAGTCCTGCTGGGTCCACCATCTGGCAACCGTAAGAGGAAAACTGATTCACAAAGTGTCTTAGAACACGTTCATTGACATCTGCATACAGGGTAATAAGAAATACAAAGAATCTGGAGCCAAAAGGGCTTCACTCATATATTCTTAGGAAATACGGTAAATTTTTCCCTTTTTTGAGAAAGGGGAATTAAACTATAAAGGGCACACAGTGAATGCCTTGGTGCTGAAAGGCGATGAAGGACGTGACAAGCTGCGTTAAGCTTCGGGGAGCGGCAAATACGCTATGATCCGGAGATTTCCGAATGGGGTAACCTGTGCAGGCTAATCCCTGCACGTGCAGTTCTGAATACATAGGAACTGCGTCGCAATACCCGGTGAAGTGAAACATCTCAGTAACCGGAGGAGTAGAAAACAAACAAGTGATTCCGTCAGTAGTGGCGAGCGAAAGCGGAACAGCCCAAACCGGAGGCTTTGCCTCCGGGGTTATAGGACTCTAATGTGAGACTGCGGACGGTAGGTGAAGCGTATGGAAAAACGCTCCCTAGAGGGTGACAGACCCGTAACCGAAACCAAATGCAGCTCTAGGAGCATCCTGAGTAGTACGGCACACGTGAAACGCCGTGCGAATTCGCGGGGACCATCCCGTAAGGCTAAATACTAATCAGCGACCGACAGTGAACAAGTACCGCGAGGGAAAGGTGAAAAGAACCGCCGCGAGCGGAGTGAAATAGAACCTGAAACCGTGTGCCTACAAGGTGTCAGAGCCCCCTCGAGGGGTGATGGCGTGCCTTTTGCTTAATGAGTCTGCGAGTTAATATCTGTGGCCAGCTTAAGCCCTTATGGGGCGCAGGCGCAGCGAAAGCGAGTCCGAATAGGGCGAACATAGTCGCAGGTGTTAGACCCGAAGCGGAGGTGATCTACCCATGGCCAGGCTGAAGCGACAGTAACATGTCGTGAAAGGCCGAACTGGTGGCTCTTGAGAAAGTCTCGGATGAGCTGTGGGTAGGAGTGAAAGGCTAATCAAACCCCGTGATAGCTGGTTCTCTCCGAAATGCATTGAGGTGCAGCGTCGTATGCTGACGGAAGGGGGTAGAGCACTGAATAGGCTAGGGGTCACACCAGACTACCAACCCTAATCAAACTCCGAATACCTTCCGGTGAAGTACGGCAGTGAGTCTGTGGGGGATAAGCTTCACAGGCGAGAGGGAAACACCCCAGACCAGCAGCTAAGGTGCCAAAATACCGCTCAGTGGAAAGGATGTGAGATTACATAGACAGTGAGGATGTTGGCTTAGAGGCAGCCACCATTTAAACAGTGCGTAATAGCTGACTCATCGAGTGATCTCGCGCCGAAAATGATTGGCGATCAAGCGGTATACCGAAGCTCTGGATGATACAGGAGTTCGCTCCAGTATTGTGGTAGGAGAGCATTCTCAACGCAACGAAGCTGGATGGCGACTGAAAGTGGAGTGTTGAGAAGCGAGCATGCAGACATTAGTAACGAGAAGGCAGGTGAAATCCCTGCCCGCCGTAAACCCAAGGTTTCCTGGGCCACGCTATTCGTCCCAGGGTTAGTCGGGACCTAAGCCGAGGCAGAAATGCGTAGGCGATGGACAGCGGGTTAATATTCCCGCACCACCGAAACTTAAACACAGAGGACGAGGTCGAAGAGAAGGCCTGCCGATTGAAAGTGGCAGGGGCGCAAGCTGACGGGGCGGTTCGCCAAACCGGATCCTTCAACCTGATCTCCAAGAAAAGTCTGTGCGAATGCTAAGGTGCCCGTACCGCAAACCGACACAGGTGGGTGAGTAGAATATACTAAGGCGTAAGAGTGAACCCCCGTTAAGGAACTCGGCAATCTAGCCCCGTAACTTCGGGAGAAGGGGTGCCCCCTTTGGGGGGCCGCAGTGAATGGGCCCAACCGACTGTTTATCAAAAACACAGCACTCTGCCAAGACGCAAGTCCAAGTATAGGGTGTGACACGTGACCAATGCGGAAAGATTAAGGCGAGCGGTTAGCGCAAGCGAAGCTGTCAACCTAAGTCCCCGTGAATGTCGGCCGTAACTATAACGGTCCTAAGGTAGCGAAATTCCTTGTCGGGTAAGTTCCGACCTGCACGAATCGTGTAACGAGTTGGGCGCTGTCTCAACGGGGCGCTCAGTGAATTTGTATTGGCGGTGAAGATGCCGCCTACCCGTGGAAGGACGGAAAGACCCTATGCACCTTAACTGTACTCTGTCACTGTTGTTTCGGTTTTCATGCTCAGCGTAAGTGGGAGACTTTGAAGCAGCCTTTTCGGGGGTTGCTGAGTCATCAATGAGACACCACCCTTGGAAATTGAAGCATCTAACACCGGTCCCGTGAATCCGGGCGGAGGACAATGGCAGACGGTCAGTTTTACTGGGGCGGTATCCTCCTAAAGAGTAACGGAGGAGCGCGATGGTTGGTTCAACCTGGTTGGCAATCAGGTGTCGAGTGCATTGGCATAAACCAGCCTAACTGTGAGACTTACAAGTCGAGCAGATGCGAAAGCAGGTCAAAGTGATCCGGCGCTTGAAGATGGAATCGGCGTCGCTCAACGGACAAAAGGTACGCTAGGGATAACAGGCTGATTTTGCCCAAGAGTTCATATCGACGGCAAAGTTTGGCACCTCGATGTCGGCTCGTCACATCCTGGGGCTGGAGAAGGTCCCAAGGGTCCGGCTGTTCGCCGGTTAAAGTGGCACGCGAGCTGGGTTCAGAACGTCGCGAGACAGTTCGGTCCTCTATCCTCCATGGGCGCAGGAAAATTGCGGGGTTCAGTCCTTAGTACGAGAGGACCGGGACTGACGCACCTCTGGTGTTCCAGTTGTCTTGTCAAAGGCATCGCTGGGCAGCTATGTGCGGAAGGGATAAGCGCTGAAAGCATCTAAGCGCCAAGCCCATCCCAAGATAAGTTTTCCCTGAAGGATCGTGGTAGACTACCACGTTGATAGGATGCGGGTATAAGTGCAGCAATGTATTCAGCTTAGCATTACTAATCATCCGTTCGGTTTAATTCCCCACTCAAATTCCTTAAGTATTTCCTCCTGTATGCAGATATCAGTGAACTGTTCACAAGTCACTTTAGACTTTCGGTCGCTATGGCCGGCAGGTTCCCGTCACTGTTGTGACTGGAATCTGGTGACCATAGCGCAGTGGAACCACCCGTTCCCATCCCGAACACGGAAGTGAAACGCTGCAGCGCCAATGGTAGTTTGACGATAGGTCATGCGAGAGTAGGACGTTGCCAGGTTATGAGCCTGCACTGCGAAAGCGGTGCAGGCTCTCTTTTTGTTTTCGCGGCGCCTAGACCGCGCAATTCCTGATCTGGACCTTCGCCTATCCGTCAGAACTCAGTCGGAACGCTTGCCTGCCTAATCAAAGAACAGGCCGAACGATGATCTATTCCAATACCGCGAGGATCGCCACGCCCATCGTTTTCAGCAAAAAGCCCCGCCACAGGCCCTCTGTGGCGGGGTTTTTTTATTTACAATTACCTTAGAGGCGATAGAGCTTCAGTTAACCAAAGGAAGGAGGTTATCAATGCACCACTGACCGTTCTGGAGTGTGACACCATCCGGGTCCTCTACAGCAACGTGGGCCTCGTCTTCACAGATGATCCAGCCTTCATAATTACGCGCAACGAGCCACTCGGTGATTTTGTGGAAATCAAGTTTGCCGCTTCCCATTTGAGCCCACGGCTCAGGGCCGTTTCCGCTGAAGTCCTTGTAATGAATGTGATTAACCAGATGCTGCCATTTATTGAGGGTGGCAATGACGTCCATGCCGCCGCGAATAATGTGTCCGACGTCGGGTGTCCAGCCAGTGACTTTGGGATCCAGGCTGCTAATCACCACGTCGTAATCTTCCTGCGTCCGGACAAGTGAGGAAGGGGGGCTGTTGGGGTGATAGGAGCATTTCAACCCCGCATCGACCCCACGCTGGGAGACCCGATTGATGTTCCTGACAACATTTAGCCGGCGCCTTTGCAAGTCTTTCGTGCGACCGCTGGGGAGCGTTACGGTGCCGAGCATCGCGCCAGGGAAGTGCTTCAGAAGGTTAATGGTAAAGTCGGCGCATTCCAGTTCCGCCGGGGTCTCGTCTTCCCCGTCCCATGCACAAATCAGTGCGAGTCCGGCGAGGGTCATGTTGTGCTCCTGAAGGGTATCCTTCAACTTCATGGGATCGCAGAAGTCTCCGAGCCAGTATTTACAGCAGCCAAGTGCGCTCTGGGAAATTTCAAGGACCATCGGCTCAATGCCGGTAAAGCCGGCGGCGGCCGCCACTTTGATCATGTGATCGAGCTTGTTGTCATAGCCTTTGCCGGTTCCCTGCATGAACCATGTATAGACTTCACTTCCAAATCGAATATTGCTCATAGGTTTAAGTTTAACGGGTGAGTTGTCATGGGATTGTGGATGGCTTTATCCGGTAGGCTGCGGGGTGACAAGTCCGGAGTTGCGGCGGTCAATCGGGCCAGAGAAAATCATCTGGATAAAACTTCCGCCGGAAGGCGTCGCGGTGCTGCGGATGTCGGTGCAGGAGCGGAGTATTGGGATAAGACCCAAGCAATATGCACGGGCGTTCATGTAACGGACGCGCCGTCAGGGGGCCATTGATTTCCGCTTCCGCTTCCGCTACCAAGGGGTCGTCGCAGTGTCCTTCAATCTCTGCAAAGAACAAGTATTCGAACGCCCGCTCAAGGCGCGGGTAGGGGTAGAGCACCGCGACGCTGATGCCGCGCTGGGCGAAAGCGCCAAGGGCGCGATGCATACTACCAGCGGTGTCCGGCAGGTTTAGAAGATAGCATGTTTTCTGAATATGGTGGTCGCGCGTGCCGGTGACCTGCGCGAGTTGGTCTCGCTGAGTGACGACGATGCGATTTCCGGTCGGTAGAATGGATTCGGCTGGCCCCGGGCCAAGCACCCAAAAACGGGTCAGGCCGTGACTGTAGTCCGTGAGGCTATTGCTGTCCCAGTCGAGTCCCAGCAAATCCCGGGCTTGCTTGAGATTGACCTCACGAAGCGCATCACTGTTCGCCTCCAGAGCCTCATGGGAAGCCATGGCGGCGACGCTATCGTCTGCGAGCGCATCAATTACGCCCTGACCCGTGCTGAGGGCCGTGGTGATTTCTACGCCCGGCAGTGCTTTTTGAACGGCCGAGAGAAATCGTGAGCACTGGCGCAGCGCGCTGGCATGACTCGCAATACGACGGATTTTAGTAAAGTCACCGCTGCGGCTCAGCAAAAGGTGACGGATAGGTAGTAATTCCTCCCAGCAAATAAACGGTCGGCGTTTTTGTTCGCTCTCAAAGAGGCGCTCAAGTTCCCGAATGGATTCTATGATAATGCCATCTAGAGTATTTTCGACCGCTATGACGCCGTAATCCACGGCGCCATCGGCCGCCGCCTGAATGATTTCTGCATGGGACTTCAGCGGCACAGATGTGCATGCTGAAATACCATTGGCTTTGCCGTGCAGATGCGCAGCAAAGCGCCGCGCAGCCGTGTAGCCGTTCGTGAGCCGGGCGGGAGCCAGAAAAGCGATGCGCGGGGCAGCCATGAGGAAGCGTCCCTACGCTCACATTTTACGGCGGCAAGCGAAGCTCCGCAGGAGCGCACGGGTCCCTACATGAGAGGTTGACGGGGAAGTCGTTGATCGACTCTTACGGCTATTATATGACTTGGCGTTTCCTCCCGCCCGCGCTGGCCCTTCTTTGTTTGTCTTCCTGCGGGGGCACCCGTCCGCAGATGCGATCGTCTTTGCCCGAAAAAGCCGCACCCGGCAGCACATGGGCGGCGCAGGACTCTAGCCACTCCATGGCTGAGCCAGTGGCATGGCTGGAGCAATTTGACGACGCCGCGATGCGAAGTGCAGTGCACGAAGCGATAAAATCCAATCCTGATCTCGCTTCGGCAGCTTCCCGCATGCGCCAGGCACGTATCCGTGAGGTGCGGGAGGGCGCAGCGCGTCTGCCATCAGTGAATTCCGGACTTCGAGCCGGAAACAACGGAGCCGGTGCGGACAACTGGAACTTTGAAACCGATTACAGCCTGTCGCTTGATGTGGCATGGGAAGCCGATGTTTGGGCGCGGCTCCGTGACCGCACTCAGGCCAGCGCGGCGGAGGCACAGGCTGCGGAGGCAGATTTTGCCGCAGCCCGGCTCTCTCTCGCCGCTAATGCGGCCCGCGCGTGGTGCAATCTTCTTGAGGCTGGCCAGCAGGTGAGCCTGGCAGAGCAGTCCGTCACTACATTCCGGAAAGGCTTGCAGACCGTGGACAGCAACTTCAACAAAGGCGTACCTAACGTCACTGCACTTGACGTCCGTCTGGCCCGCACAAGCCTTGCCAGCGGGGAAAGCAATCTGCAGAGCCGGTTGCGCGCCCGGGACGCCGCGCGCCGGAATCTGGAAGCGCTGTTAGGCCGTTATCCCGCCGGGGTGATTGATGTCGGCGGGAAGTTTCCTGCGCTGCGGCGTGAAGCGCCGGTAGGTCTGCCAGGTTCGCTGCTTCTGCGGCGTCCGGATATACAGGCCGCCGAGCGGCGTGTGGCTGCTGCTTTCTCTGCTGAGGCCGTGGCCCGCAAAGCCCTGCTCCCGTCCATAAGGCTGACGGGCGGTCTGCATACCGCATCGGGTGAACTGTCCAGCCTGCTGGATGAGCGCAAGCTGGTCGCCTCGCTCGCGCAATCCCTTGCGCAGCCGATCTTTGCCGGCGGAGCATTGAAAGCAGCGGTGCAGTTGAGCGAAGAACAGCGGAGAGAACTCGCTACTCGCTACGCAGCGACAGCGCTGGAGGCGTTTCGGGAAGTGGAGACAGCCCTTGCTGCCGAGCGCTACATTGCCGGACAAATCGCCGCGCAGGAGGTCTTCGTCCAAGAATCGGCGGAGGCCGAGCGTCTTGCGATGTCGCAGTATGAACGGGGCTTAACGGACATCCTCCGGGTGCTGGAAAGCCAGCGACGGGCCTTCGATTCCCGCAGCGGTCTGCTGCGCGCGCAGAATCAGTTGCTGCAGGCGCGAATCGACCTTTGCCTCGCCCTCGGAGGAGGATTTTGAAAACCGTGGCAGCCCTAAGTATGACTGAAAGCACGCAAGCCCCTCCGGAAATGCCCGCCCTCAGTTCGGCGGTGCGGTATTGGTTCAGGATGGGTTGTATCAGTTTTGGTGGACCGGCGGGACAGATCGCCATCATGCACCGGGAACTTGTGGAGAGCCGTCGATGGATTGGTGAAACCCACTTCATGCACGCTTTGAATTTTTGCACGCTGCTGCCCGGTCCGGAAGCGCAGCAACTGGCCACCTATTTCGGGTGGCGCTTGCATGGCTGGCGCGGCGGACTGGCGGCTGGTGCATTGTTTGTGCTTCCGTCAGCTGTGCTGCTCTTCGCCCTAAGTTGGCTTTACATGGTGCACGGCAATATCCCGTGGATTGCGGGCGTCCTTTACGGGCTGATGCCTGCCGTCATCGCGATCGTCGCCGAGGCAGTGCTGCGCATTGGCAAGAAGGCGCTGAAATCTCTGGCTCTGGGGGCCATCGCGTCCGTGTCCTTTATTTCCATTTACTTCCTTCAGGTCTCCTTCGTGCTGATCATTCTGAGCGCGGGACTGCTGGGATGGGCGGGGTCGCGTCTGGCGTCGTCTCAGTTCCCTCCCGGAAAAAATCATGGGAGTAAAGGTGCCGTGGCGGATGTCTGCCTTGTTTTGCCACCGGCTCCGCGCGCAACGTGGGGGCGCTCTTTCCGTGTGGCCGGGCTGTGCCTCGCTTTGTGGTGGATGCCCATCCTTGCGCTGGGTGCGTTCTTGGGATGGGACAGCCGGCCATTTGCGCTCGGCACTTTTTTCAGTCAGGCGGCACTGGTGACGTTTGGCGGAGCTTATGCGGTGCTGCCTTATGTGGCGCACCATGCCGTGGGCCTTGGCTGGCTCAGCAGCAGGGACATGATGAGCGGATTGGCTCTCGCCGAGACGACACCAGGTCCGCTGATCATGGTGCTGCAGTTTGTGGGATTCGTGGCGGCATGGAATGCGGTGCCCCCGGGTGCCTCTCCGCTCGCGTGGGCCTCGGCAGGGGCTGTGATGACCACATGGGCGACGTTTCTCCCGTGTTTCTTGTTCGTCTTTCTCGGAGCGCCGCATGTGGAGAAACTGCGTGACCAGCCGCGGTTGGGGGCGGCCCTCACAACCGTTACCGCTGCTGTGGTCGGTGTGATTCTAAATCTCGGAGTGCTGTTTGCCAAACACGCACTTTGGCCAGAGGGTGGCGGTTTTGATTTGTTCGTGGCGGTGGTGGGCGTGGCCGCCTTTGTCGCACTAAAGTGTTTCCGTGTGGGCTTGATTCCAGTGATTTTTAGCTGTGCGGTCCTTGGCCTTCTCTGGAAAATGGCGGTGCGATAAAGTGGCGAACTCAGCCCGAGAAAGAAGCGCCTACAGCACCGCTGTGGCATTGCACCTTCTACCGGGTTGCGCTCTTCTCCCTCATGTCCACCATCATTCGCATCTTCCGCTATACTTCCCGCTATAAATGGCGGGCGATGGGGATGTTTCTGCTGGCCGTTGCCTGCACAGGGCTTGTTCTCGTGCTGCCGGGCGTGACCAAAGAGTTCATGGATGTCGTGATCCCATCCGGCCAACACGACCGAATTGTGCCCCTCGCGGCACTGGCTATTGGGGCTATCGTGCTGCGGCAGGGGCTTTTTACAGCGCGGTCGCTCTTCAATAACGCTTTTGAACAGCGCGTGCTGCATGATCTTCGCCGGCAGCTCTACGACAAAATTCAGCGGCTGCCGATGAAGTGGTTCGACAATCAGCCCACCGGTGACGTGATGACACGACTGGCCATCGACGTGCCTGCCATGGAGCGCGTCATCATTGAAGGCATTGATCAGGGGCTGAGTGGCCTGCTTCAGTTCACTATCGTCTTCGCTTACCTTTGTTCCCAGCACGTCGGGCTGGCTCTGCTGAGTGTGGCTCCGCTGCCCATCGTCGCTCTGGCCACCATGGTTTATCAGCGCTATGCTGAACCCCGCTACAAAGCATCCAGCGAGGCGAGCAGTGCACTCAATTCCCTCCTGCATGACAACATCGCCGGTATTCGGCAGATTAAGACCTACACTATTGAGCCGCAGGAACTGGAGCGCTTTGACGACCGCAGCCGCAGGGTCACGCGCACGCACATGAGCGTAGTAAAAGCCAACGCGGCGATCTGGCCGTTTGTTTCCCTGGTCGCGGAGAGCGGTATCGTGCTTACCATCGCGTTCGGTGCCTACTGGATCATCAATGGAGAGACCACACTAGGGGTCATGAGTGCGGTCCTGATGTCATGGGGGCTGCTCTACGATCCGATCAGCCGGGTGAATCCTCTGACGCAGATGTTTACCGCCGGCATTGTGGCAGGGAAGCGTGTCTTCAGCATCCTCGACCTCACGGATGAGCCCAACCTCGTGGAGGGAGCGCGGCCGGAATTGCTTAAAGGCCATGTTGTCTTTGACGATGTCGGTTTTTCCTACGCGGCCAAGGCGCCGGTGCTCAGCGGCATCAGCCTTGAGGCCGGGCCCGGTCAGACGATTGCGCTGGTGGGGCCTACCGGGGCGGGGAAAAGCACGCTGCTCAACCTCCTCACCCGTCTCTACGAAGCGGACAGCGGCCGCATTTTACTGGACGGAAATGATGTGAAGACTCTGAGCAAGGAGTGGCTGCGAGACAATATCGCCTACGTCACGCAGGAGAGCTTTCTCTTCAATGCGAGTATCCGCGAAAACCTGCTGATGGCGAGGCCGTCGGCGACGGATGAAGATCTGTGGGAAGTGCTGCGCGCGGCCAACGCCGAGACCTTTGTGAAGAACATGGAGGGCGGGCTGAGTTACGTCACAGGTGAACGCGGCAGCAAGCTCAGCGGCGGAGAAAGGCAGCGGCTGTCCATCGCCCGGGCTCTGCTCAAGAATCCGCCGCTGCTGCTCCTTGATGAAGCGACCAGTGCCGTGGATAATCAAACGGAGCAGCTCATTCAGGGAGCGCTCACACGCCTGCGGGCCAATCGAACCTGTTTCGTCATCGCGCACCGGCTGACTACCGTGAAGGATGCGGACTGTATTTGTGTGCTCAAGAGAGGAAAGATCATCGAGTGCGGACGGCACGACGAACTCATCGCACGGGACGGGCTTTACGCGAAGCTCTGTGCGGCAGGATTTAAGGAGAAGGAGGAGGCATGAAGCGCGTGCTGGCATTCTTCCTAGCACTGCTGCCGCTCCGCGCCGGGGACCGATGGGCGTTGTGCATTGAGCCGGTGGAACTGCGGACGGAGACAGCGGAGCTGCTATCGGGATCACGCCGCACGGTCGTGTGCCCTGCGAAGGAGGACGCCGCGTTGGGGCTCAGCCGCCTCAGTAAAGCGGAACTGGCAGCTGCCGGGCAAACTTTTGCCCAATGCAAAACCAAAGCCCTCGCCGCTGCCGCTGCACACCTCAAGACTTTGAAGCCAGACATCCACCGCAGCGATAAAGGTGCGGCGGAATATGCCGTGCTGAAATCAGACAGCCACCTGACAGCCAGTGTGGTGCTGTGTCCTGAGTTCCTTGTGCAGCTCAAGGAAACCTTTGGCGAAAGGTTGGTCGTCATGATGCCCGACCGCTTTACCGTCTACGTCTTCGCCCGGAGTTTTGGCGATTTCCAGAAACTCGGCCCGGCGATCGTGGAGAGGTTCGAGAAAGCCACATGGCCGGTGAGCCGAGAGGCCTTTGAGATCAGCGCGGAAGGCATCAAGTGTCTGGGTGAGTTTCAATCCGGCGGCGAATAGCACACGCCTCTCCTGTTGCGGTCGGCCTCCTTGCCGCCTTGAGCCCAGAACATGCTCATAGATACCCACGCACACCTCGACAGCTGTCAGCTCCGTGACGAAATTTCCGCACTGCTCGAGCGTGCTGCGGCGGCCGGGGTCACACGCATTGTTGCTATCGGCTGCGATATAGAAAGCAGCCGTTCCTGCCTGGATATCGCGGAACGTTTTCCCCAGGTATGGGCTACCGTAGGCGTGCACCCCTGCTACGTGACGGAAGTGACGCAGCCTGACTGGCAGGAGCGACTCCGCCAGCTCGCCGGGCATCCCCGCTGCGCTGCGCTCGGAGAAATGGGGCTCGACTACTATCACGATCCCCCGGACGGCTGGAGTCTGAAAGATTATCAGGCCCGGCAGCACGAGTTCTTCAGTGCGCAGCTCGCTCTCGCGGCGGAAACCGGGAAAAACGTCGTGGTCCACCAGCGTGACCGCAAAGGCCTCGAGTGCTGGCGGGATATCGTCCGGCTTGTCACGCCATGGAACGGGAAGCTGCGTGCCGTTTTCCATTGCTGGATCCTCCCGTGGGCGGAGGCCGCACCGGTGGTCGAAAACGGCCATCTTATTAGCTTCACCGGCATAGCCACCTATCCCAAAGCCCCTGAGACGCATGAGTCCGCAGCGGCCGTTCCGGATGGAAGTTTCATGCTGGAAACCGACAGCCCCTACATCGCCCCGGTTCCGCATCGGAGTCAGCGTAACGAACCCGCTTATGTCCGTCATACAGCTGAAGCTATTGCCCGCCTGCGTGGCGTCAGCATAAAACATATCGCAGCCGTCACCGGCGGCGCGGCGGATGCATTCTTCCGGCTTTAAGGAGGCGCCTGTGCCGGTGCCCAGCGGGTGCAGCAACGTTGACCAGTTCGCTGGAAGTGGTGATTCTTGCAGCGGAAGCTGTCCCGGCTCAAAATGCCATATTGTTGTGGAGTCCGGCATTCTTTCTGGCTTCATCGCATGGTCCTTGCAGGCATTGAAGTCAGGTGGAACAGATTGGCGGTTTTTGCTGCCCTGAAGTTCTCATGCCCGACTATCTTGCACTGCTGAAAAAGCACTTCGGTTTTGCTGAATTCCGCGGCGGTCAGCTGGCGGTCATTGAGTCCTTGTGTGCTGGCCGCTCTGCACTGGCGCTGTTTCCGACCGGGGCGGGGAAGTCTCTGTGCTATCAACTTCCGGCCATGGTGCGGGAGGGCACGGCGTTGATTGTGTCTCCGCTCATCGCGCTGATGAAGGATCAGGTGGAGGCCCTGCACCGGCGTGGCATCGCCGCGGCCCGGATGGACAGCACGCTGTCAGCTGCGGAGACGGCACAACTATACGCTGATATGGCGGCGGGGCGGCTGCGATTGCTCTACATCGCGCCGGAGCGGCTTTCGAGCGAGACATTCGTCGGGCGGTTGCGGCGCATGAAAGTGTCGCTGCTGGCCATTGATGAGGCGCACTGCATTTCAGAATGGGGGCACAATTTCCGCCCGGAGTATCTCCGGCTGGCGGCGGTGGCGCGAGAACTGCAGGTTTCGCCCGTGCTGGCGCTGACGGCGACGGCTACTCCAGAGGTGGCGGAGAGCATTCGGCTGAGCTTCGGAATCGCGGCGGAGGAACACGCACAGACTTCCTTCCACCGAGCGAATTTAAATTTGGAGATTGTGCCTGCGCCGGCAGCGCGGCGGCTGGCAATGCTGACGAAACGGCTGATGAGTGCCAAAGTGCGCCCGGCAATCGTTTACGTGACCCTGCAGGAAACAGCGGAGCATGTAGCGACGCACTTGCAGCGGGCGGGGCTGGACGCACGAGCGTATCATGCGGGACTCCCGGATGATCAGCGGGCGGAGACACAGGATCTCTTCATGTCCGGGCGGTGTGAAATCATCGTGGCCACCATCGCCTTCGGCATGGGGATCGACAAGGCGGACGTCCGGGGCGTCTTCCATTTTAATCTGCCAAAATCGCTGGAGAATTATATCCAAGAAACGGGCCGGGCCGGGCGCGACGGCAGGCCTTCGTTCTGTATGCTCTTCGCCTGCGGGGACGACCGGATCGTGCTGGAGAACTTTACCTATGGCGATACGCCTTCACTCTCTGCGGTGCGCAATGTGGTGGATCACCTGCTGCGCCAGGGGGATAAGTTCGATATCTCCCGCTACGACCTGAGTCACTCTTCCGATGTGCGGCAACTGGTGCTGGAGACGATCATCACCTATCTGGAAATGGAGGGCGTGTTGCGCCCGGTGGGCACTTTCTATGCCGGGCGCCGGGTCCAGTTTGTGCAGAGCGAAGAGCGCATCATCTCCGGTCATGGTGCAGCGCGGCAGAAATTCTTGCGCGCACTATTCTCTGCCGGTAAGCGCGGCTATAAGTATTTGACGCTGACCATGGAGGAGGCGGAAGCCGCTACTGGGGAGAGCCGCGAGCACATTCAAAAGGCCCTGACTCATCTGGAGGAATCCGGTGATATCATCGTGAAGCCCACTGCGCTGCGGCATGTTTACCGTCTTTCTGACGGAGCGCGGACGCAGGACCCGCAGCAGGTTGCTCAGGCTCTGACCAAACGGTTTGCTGAGCGTGAGCAGCGGGATGTGGAGCGACTGGACTCCGTGCTTCGCTATGCCGCCCACCCTGGCTGTCTCACCCGGTATGTGTTGCAGCATTTTGGAGAATCTATGGACGCGAGTTGCGGCCATTGCGGAAACTGCCGAAAGCCGCGAACTGAGCCGCCGGAAATTCCGGCCTCGCCCGTGCCCGGCATCCGTGCGGAGGACGCAGCCGCCATCCATGCACTGCGTGCGGAAAATCTTGCGCCTCTCCGCTCCGCGCGTCCCATGGCGAGGTTTCTGTGCGGCATCACAAGCCCAGCGGTGGTTCGTAGAAGACTGACGCGGCACGATGCCTTCGGATTGCTGGCGGGCGTGCCTTTTTGCGAGGTGCTGGCACAGACGGAAAGCCTCATGGGAACGGGGGCTTGAATGGCTAATTGCTAATCTCGCAGGTAGAATTTCAATAATTTTCAAGTAAATGCGCAGCCCATTCGCCATCGGATTATCCTCCCTTTGCTCTCTGCCACCTGTGCACCTTGGGCCATCGTCATTCTCGCGTGTTCTTCGCCATAATAATGAGCGCGCAAACTCCCCGGGATTCCATCAGTTCGGCATCGCCCCTTAGGAGCGATAAGCTGGTGGAGCTTCTTTATGAAAACTATTGGCTCGCAATGGTATGGGCGAGAAATCTGAAGAGTATCGGCGCTGTTGTATCCATTTGCAGGGGCACTCTTTTGGTGATTGCACTGGCTAGTCTAATAAGATCTTCGAAAGGAGCCTCAACCAGAGGAGATGAAATTTTTATATGGAACACGCTGTGGGGATGGTGACGGGAGTCACCTTCGATTGTGCGGGGACTTATTTTCAAACCCGTGCGAAGGCTCACCGTGCGACTGTGAACGCAGCAGTCTCCAATTGCCCGCATCTGCAAATCCACTAAGTATTTAAAATAATCAAGCTGCTGACAGCCGGTAAGTTTCCCCAGCGGTTCTTTCCCGACTAATTCGATATGGAATCAACACCCTCAGAATTCGACCCTGATTCGACCTCACTTGTGGAGGTGCGCTCTTACTTTGTGCGCGGGCGCAATGCGTTGCTGGTACGGGCGGAGTTTGGCCCCATGTTTATGGATTACTACCTGCACGTAGCGGACCACAATCTGCGTCTGCAGGAAGAACTGGATGTGCGCATGAAGGAGGCGCTGGTAGGAGTCACCCTGCACTGTGCCTCAAGGCCGTGGAATGAAGCCCACGCATGGACAGTCAATTTCCATGATCCGCGTGCCAATATCTTCGTAACTGGAGACAACCGCAACTCCGGTATCACCGGGCGCTGTTTCACGGAAAATGTGAGGGCAGGTGATCAGCAGTTCTTCTTTTCGCAGGTGCAAAAAGCCCATCTCCCAGTGCGCCAGAGCACTATCGATTTCGATGGCGGCAGTTTTCTCCGCGCTGTGGAAAAGTTCTACGCCCGGAGTGAGCAGCGAATGGCCCGGTTTTCTGAATTCGGCGATGAGGACTATGTTTTCATCACCGCCCAACCGCAGTGCGATGAGGCGTGGCTGGAAAGCCTGACCGTGGACAAAATTCAAACCCTCGACCGCGACGAAGCCCTCAGTTTGCTGGAGGTGCGCAACTACCGCTGGCACTGCGGCTGCACGATCGAGAAACTTTATGCCGCGCTCCTGCCGCACGCCTCGCGTGACATGGACGGCATTTTCCAAGGGGATGAAGTCCTGCATGCGACTTGCCCGCGCTGTGCCCGGCGTTATTTCATCGACCGCGAACAGCTTGAGTCATGGGTGGCCGCGCGTTAATCGGTGACGCCGCCGGATTGCTCTCCATGGTGGCCATGCCGGAATGCGCACGGTCAAGGCGGTCTCTCCCTGCTGATTTTGTTCAGTGACCGTCTTCTCCACTGACATCGGCAGGCCGAATCGGCGGGCCAGCGCACGAACCGCCCCTTTCATGCTCGTTGGGGACGATTCCTCGGTTTTTGGACTTCATTTCACATCCGCCGGAATAAAGCCTGGACTCCCGGCGCTTCCCGGCCATGCATCGAATACTCCCCTACACCCCGTAATGAACGAAGAAGCCAAATATTTCAGCAAGAAGCGTCCGCGCCGGTTTAAAGGCCGCCCGGACACTTCTACGAACTCTACACCCGACTCAGCCGACATGGAATCGAACTCAGAAGAATCGGGCGAACTCTCCGCAGAGATCGTCCAGGAAATCGCTGAGGCTGCGGTGGCGGAGCAGGAAAAAGCTGCCGCGGAGGCCCGTGCCTCTGCGGAAAACGCCACACCGGCCCCGCCCGGTGATGCCCCTGCCGCCCCGCCCTCAGGCCAACAGCCCGAAAATCAGCCATCCCAAGACCCGCAGTCGCTTCGCCGCCAGCAGGACCAAGCCCGCCGTGAGGCGGACCAGCAGCGCCGCCAGCAGGACCAGCAGCGCAGGGAGGAAGAAAACCGCCGCCGCCAGCAGGAGGCCCGGCGCCGCGAAGAGGAAGCCCGCCGCCGCCAGCAGGAGCAGGCCCGCCGGGAAGTCGAAGATCGCGCCCGCCTTCCTATGGACGACCTCTGCAAGCTCGCCCGCGACATTTTCCTCGCGGAAGTGAGCGAAGAGGGCGTCGAACTCTTCCCGGATAACGACGGCCGCGAACTCGCCCGCCGCAGTTTTCGCCTCGCGGAAATCTTCCTCATCGAAGAAATGGGCGTTCGCCGCCCCCCACCTCCTCCCCAGCGGGAAGCTCGTGAACCGAGGGAACCCTTGCCTCAATACGGCGGCGCCGAAGCTGAATCCAACGGGAATGGCCAGTCCGCTCCCGAAGACGCGTCTGCGGCAGAGAACGGCGAAGAGCCTGCAGCTTCCTGAGCCTAGAAGAATGGATTTCCAGAACAGAGGGGAAGGCGTTCGCGCCTTCCCCTTTTTCGTGCTCATTGCGGCAAGTGCCGGTCGATCACCGCGAAGAGGTCGGCAAACTGCTCGATGGGCTTGGGTAACAGTGCGGCACAACCGGCCTCGAGAATGGTTTCGCGGAATTTGTGCATCATGTGCCCCGTTAGAGCCACGATGGCTACGGAGGAGAACTCCGGCAGCGACTTGATATGGCGTACCGCATCCAGTCCAGCCTGGTCATGCACCTCGCCATGAGCCCGCAGCGGCATGCGCATGTCCATGAGAATGAGATCCGGATTCTTTTCCACCGCTAGACTTACCGCCTCCGCCGCATTGTGCGCCACGATAAGTTGATGCCCGCGCCGCGGCAGCAGGCGGGTGCAGATTTCGACCATATCGTCGTCATCGTCAGCAAGAAGGATAAGGGCCATGGGGTAGGGGTCTACTCACAATTGCCGGAATTCAAAGCCCGGAACGCTCCCCAACAGATTTGTCAGGCGGTTCCGTGAATTAGCGATTTCCCTTTGCTCTTCCGTGAATTTTCTAACGTGGATGACCAGTCCTTCCGAATCATGGAAACCCCCTGCGCGGCGTGCGGTCCTGTGCCTCGCGCTCTATCTCGCCGGCTGGATTGCCACGGGGTTCGGGGTAGACTCGGCAGCAATTTGGCTTTGGATAGCCGCGTGCATTCCCGGCGGCTGGGGACTGGCGGAGGAAAGCTGGGACGACTTCTTGGCACTTCGGCTGGACATTCACTTTCTCATGTTCGCGGCGGCCGTGGCCTCTGCAGCGCTTGGCCACTGGCAGGAGGCGGCTCTGCTGCTGGTGCTGTTCTCTGGCTCTGAAGCGTTGGAAGATTACGCCAATCACCGCACCGAAAGCGCTCTCGCCTCTCTTTTCCGCGAGGCTCCACGCACAGCCTTGCGCCTCTTGCCCGATGGCAGTGTAGTGGAGACACCCGTGGAGGCGCTGGCGCCCGGAATGAGTCTGCGCATCCAGCCCGGCCAGCTTGTGCCGGTGGATGTGCGCGTGCTCAACGGCGAGAGTGAATGCGACGAGAGCAGCCTCACTGGCGAGGCCATTCCCGTGGGCAAATCCCCCGGCAGCGAAGCTATGGGCGGCACGCTCAATCTCTCCGGCCTGCTCACCGCAGAAGTGCTGCGGCCCGCTTCGCAAAGCGCGCTCCAGCAGATCATGACGCTCATCCGCGATGCCCAGCAGCGGAAGGCGTATGCGCAGCGCTTCACAGATAAGTTCGGAACCCGCTACACCGCGCTCGTGCTCGGCTGCTGCACTCTACTGTTATTTATGTGGTGGCTGGGGTTCAAGCTTCCGTTGTTTGTTGACGACGGAGAGACCACGAGCGCCTTCCGTCGCGCCATCACGGTGCTAATTGTCGCATCGCCCTGTGCGCTCGTGCTAAGCGTGCCGTCCGCCATTCTCGCTGCCATCGCTCGGGGGGCGAAAATGGGCGTTATCTTCCGCGGGGGCTCCGCCATCGAAGATCTCGCCAAAGTGGACACTGTGGCGCTGGACAAAACCGGCACCCTCACCACCGGCGAACTCACCGTTGAGGAAATCCACACATTCGTCGGTGACGAAACGCAACTTCGTCACGCGGCCTACAACCTCGCCCGCCAGAGCACGCACCCGCTTTCCCGTGCCATTGCCGGAAAATTCGCTGTGCTCGGCTCTGTGGAGGAACCCGATGCTTACACAAATGTGCCCGGCAGCGGCGTCCACGGCGGTCTAGGCGGCGGTACTTGGTATATGGGCAGGCGTCCATGGATCGAGCAGCGCGCCACCACTGCGATCCCCTCCGCCGACGAAACCTTGCGCGCCCCGGTCCACAGCGAAGTATGGATCACCGGTCCGGGCACCAGTGGCGTACTATTCCTCCGCGACCAGCCGCGTGCAGGAGTGGATAAACTCCTCGCGCAGATGCACGCCGAGGGTCTGCACACCATCATGCTCACCGGCGACCGCCCGCAAGCCGCGGCCACTGTGGCGGAAATGACCGGCGTGCGCGAAGTCCACGCCGGCCTGCTCCCGGGCGACAAGACAGCGCTCATTCAGAAATGCCAAAGTGAAGGCCGCCACGTGGCCATGGTGGGCGATGGCGTGAACGACGCCCCCGCTCTCACCGCCGCCAACGTGGGCATCGCTATGGGCCTGCGCGGCTCCGACGCTGCGCTGGAGCAGTCCGACCTTGTGCTCAGCCGCGACCGCCTCGATGCCTTCTTGGACGCATGGCGCCTCAGCCGACGCGCCGTGCGCATCATGCGGCAGAACGTCATCGTCGCCCTCGGTATGGCCGCCGGCATGGTCATTGTGAGCACACTAACCGAGATTCCCCTATGGCTTGGCGTCAGCACTCACGAAGGCAGCACCGCCCTCGTGGTACTCAATAGCCTGCGGCTGCTAATGAAGTAGCTGGAGCAGGCCTTTGGTGACGGGTGGAGTGGGCGCAGCACGGCCAGTGCAGCTCCCTGCATGTGCACTATGACGATCATCGCAGCCTGCTCAACGCACGGTCACACGCAGGTGGACGTAGCGTTTGCCCGCGCTGCGGACGGGGACAGTGGAGAGCCATGGCCGCACGGTGCTGTTATGGGAGAGCACGAAGCTGGCGAAGCCACAACTCTGCAACGCCAGACCCCATGTCCATGCATCCGCATCCTGCGTCACCAGAAAGCTGTGCGCGACGCTGTGCGCCGTCCATCGCTAGCCAGGATTTCGCAGAGCGATCCCGCCTGCCACCGACTCGTGTTCCCTGCAGTATTATCAGGGTGCGCAGCGGCTCTCTTTGTTTTTTGGGCGCACCGGCTCAGCGCGGCGGAGTCTGCGCGCCCTTTGCAGCCCGGACTTTGGCGAGGTTCGTGGCGGCCAAAGGATGCTGCGGGTCGAGAGCGACAGCTTTCTCCAGAAGTTTCTCGGCTTCGGCGAAGCGGCCCTGCCGGGCTCGGAGGACGCCGAGGTTGTGAACGGGGCGGGCATCCTTCGGTGCGAGCACGGCGGCGCGTTCGTAGGCGGCGGCGGCTTCGGTCCAGTGGACGGCGGACTCCTGGGCGAGTGCGATATTATAAAACGTGCGGCTGTCGGCGGGGGCGACTTTGGCGGCGGTGGCGAGCAGGGGGAGCGCGTCGTCGGGGCGGTTCAGGTCGGTGAAGACATTGGCCAGATTGTTGAGCAGGTCGGGATGCTGCGGGGCGAGCTTGAGCGCGGCTTCGTAATCAAGGGCGGCACGATCGAGGTCGCCGGCTTCCTGGTGGAGCAGACCGCGGTTTTGCAGGGCCTTGAGGTAAGTGGGATACTTGGCGAGCACGGCGGCGTAGCCAGCGAGGGCTTCCGCCTTCTTGTCCTGCTTCGCGAGCACGAGGGACTTGTTGAATGTGACGTCGGGGTGGTCGGGCTGGATTTTCAGCGCCTCGTCGTAGGCGCGCAGCGCGGACGCGTGCTGGTTGAGTTTGCTGTATTCGATACCGATGTGATACCAGGTGCGCGGGAGGAAGATGCGTTCGCCGGCATCGAAGCGGCGGTGAAGTTCCACGGCGTGGGTGGAAAGATAATCCTCCGCGAGCGCGAGCGCGCCGTCCTCGACGAAGCGCGCGGCGACTTCCGCCATCTCGCCAGGTTTGGGGGAGCCATACCGGCGGCCGGGGAAATGCAGCGCAGCTTCCACCCACTTATCCGGCGGCGCAGCGAGACGGACGAGTTCGGCTTTCATCGCCTCTAGGCGCAGCGGGCCAAGCAGCAGGCTGGAGAGACGGCCTTCGGCGTCGAAGAGAAACGCGGACGGCACGGGTGTTGGCCCCGCGACCCAGAATTGCGCGGTGCGGAAGACCTCAATGCGGTTCAGCAGGTCGGCATCGGCCACGCCGCACTCGAACGGCACGCCGGCGGAGGCCCAGAAGGCGCGGGCTTTTTCGAAGTCTCCGCCGTTCTCCTTGGTCGCGGCGTCCATGTTGAGCGCGATGACATCGAGGCCGAGGGCTTTCCATGCGGCGGCGTCTTTGGCGACTTGTTTCCACTCCTCCGCACAGTCGGCGCACCACGAGGCCCAGAGCGCGAGCACAACCGGGCGGCCTTTGAAATCGCCGAGCGAGCGCGGCTGGTCACCGGTCATTGTCTTCCACTGCAAACGCGGCGGCGGCAGGCGCGTGGAGAACGTGGTGCGGGTCGGCGCGATGGTCAGCACCACGGGTTCGTCTTTGGCTTCGGCCAGGACTTTCGCCGGTGCGGGCGGCGCGACTTTCTCCGGCTGGCCGCCATAGGTGAGGCGGTAGCGCGTGCGGGGCTGGAGGTTTTTGAAAGTCGCGGTTTTTCCGTCGGGCCAGCGCACCGTGAGATCCATGCGGTGCTGCGGCGTCCATGCGCCGAGTCCGAAGTGCAGCCAGTGCGACGACTGCGAGATGTAACTCTCGCCGCGGCGCACGCTTTGCAGGCGCGGCGGCTGCGCGCCGCTGGCATCGGTGACGGTGATGGTGGCGCGCGTGCCGACGGCGTCGCGGTTCACTTTTTTGCCGTCGCCGGCGAGCCAGAGATCAAGCCACGCGGCGCTGCGCGGCGACGTGTTTTCCAGGAAGCGCAACTGCGGGCCGGTGCGGCTCATGGCCCAGAGGTCAAGGTCGCCGTCGCCGTCCCAGTCGGTTAGGCCGATGCCGCGTCCATCGTCGGAAAAGTCGTAACCGCTGAGCGAGCTGATGTCGGCGAAGCGCGGCTGCCGGCCCTTTGCCGCGCCGGTATTGAGCAGCGTCACATTTCGCTCGCCGCCGCTCCACGACATGCCGGCGCGCACGAATTGATCCAGCCGCCGCGTCGCGTTCATGAAGGCATCGCTGGCGGAAGCGGTGAAGTCATCCATCGGGGAAAGCGACACGACCTGCCGCCACCAGAAGCTTCACAAGTCGTCGCGCAGCGCATTGCTGAGCCAGCCGTTGGCCACGAGCAGGTCCTCCCAGCCGTCGTTGTTGAGGTCGGTGAAGCGCGTGGCCCACGCCCAGCGGCCCATGTTAACATTGGCGTCCACGCTGCGGTCTTCGAGTTTGCCGCCGAGGTTGCGCAAAAGGGAATTGCCCCGCGCCATGACCATGAAGGTGTCCTTGCGTGCGCCGCCTTCCATGGCGCGAAATCCCGCCTGCGGCACGATGCGCGAGCCTGCGGACGAGAACATGCCGGCGAGGTAGAGATCGTTGTGCCCATCGCGATCGTAATCGCCCCATGCGGTGCTCATTCCGAAGCTGGAATTCTCCATGCCGGCCTCGCGGGCGATGTCTGTGAACTGGCCCTTGTCGTTGCGGAAGAGATTCGCCCGCCCGCATCCGGTGGCGAAGGCGTCTATCACTTTCGCTCTACTCGACGCCGCGCAGGCGGCGGCCCGCGTGCGCGAGCTGCTCGCCGGAGACACGCGGGAAAATGCATGGGCGCTGTATTCGTTAAAGCATCTTCTCTTTCTCCAGCCGCTGACGGATGAGGCGATGAAAGGCGCTGCGGCGGCGGTGAACGGCATCTCCGGTATCGTCTCCGCCGAGGCTTGTCAGGCTCTGCTGGAATTGATGACCGCTGAGAAGAAGGAAGTCGCGGAAGCCGCGGCGCGTGCCCTCGCCATGCGGCTGCCATCTCTCAGCGATCCGACGCAGCCTGCCTTTCCTGGAGGCTTTGACCGCAACAACGGCGGAACGTTTAGCCAGCACTGGCAACCGGCCATGGATGCGCCCCTGCTGGCCGGTGCCCGCAGTCTGCTCAAGCACGGGGACGAGACACTGATGGGGGCGGGCGCAGACCTCATCAAGGCGCGCGGAGGTGCGGAGGAGGCGCCGATGGTGCTGGAATCGCTTCAGCGGGCGCTGGCACGGCGAAAATGGTCGCGCAATTCAGGCAACTTGGAGACAAGTCCATCCCGCACGAAAGCGATGCCGCGTATATAGAGCGGTCCTTCACGTGGGTGGAAAACGGCCCCGCGGTGCTGAAGGAAAGCGCGCTGCGGGCGCTGCCGATGACCGCCGATTTTGCGGTGAAGCCACTGCGGTCCGCGCTGGATGACAAGGACTGGGGCGTGGTCCGTGCTGCCTGCGAGGCCGCCGGACGCAGCGGGCGCAAGGAATTCATCCCCCAGCTGTGTCAGGTCGTGGAGACCATCCATGAGACCTTTGTCCAGGTATCGGCCCACGAGGCCGCAGTCGCTCTGGGCGCAAGGCTGCCTCTCTGGGAGGCGTGGACCGAGGTGATCACAGACGAGTCCAGCATGGTCACAGCCCTGCAGCATCTTTGTCAGGGCACGCTGGAGATTCCCGGGACCGACAGTATGGGTGGAAACAGCCATTCGACCCGTGAGGAAAGGTTCGCGATACGGGACGCATGGCGCGCGTTTCTGGTGAAACACCGCCGGCTGATTGAGAAGGGAAAACGCGTGCCGCTCAACGATCCGTCCATTACCCCGGCCCTCACCGGCTCGGGTTTTGCCGCGCGGCCTGTGGATCACGCTGTGACTTTTCAACTCAGCGACGGCACGCAGTGGCCGGAGGCGGAATGACGGGGGAAATTTCCCGAAGCGCGGACCAGCGGGCCTCAAGTGGACAGCCCCTGATGCCTACCCCGCTGCGGGAGGGACTTTGCCGGCACGGTAGTCCTCAAGGGTTTTTTGCAGGCTGGGCTTGAGTGGCTCAGGGGCGGCGCTGACGGCTTTTTCTTGGAACTGAATGGCCTCATCCTTCTTGTCCTGCAGGAACCGGACCCGGGCCAGTGTGTCGAGCGAAGCGGCATCTTTTTCCAACTGAAGTTCGACGCTGCGGCGTGCAATTTTTTCCACGGCTTCCAGAGTGGCTGGTTGTGGCGTCTCCACAAGGGTGACGAGCTTCCATGCGACTTCGTTGAGCGCTGGGCCGTTGGAGGAGACCGGGCCATCAGCTAAAACGGTGGCGCTTGTAGTGGCGGCGGATTCATTTTTTGCAGCAAGGGCAATATGGAAACGCGCCATGGAGAGGCCGGGCTTGTCGGCGTCAGGGACACCGGCCTTTTCGAGTTCGTCGGCGAGTTTGGAGGCGACGGTGTGGTCGCGGGATTCGAGGGCTTCGCGGACGCGGGCGAGACTGGGCTCCAGGGGCTGAGCCGGGACGGGGCGGCTGGCCTGTTCCGCCAACCAGCGGACGCTGCGCGCGGGAACGGCCTCATGCAGGGTGATGTGCGCGACGCCTTTGCCGTTCGAGTTTTTTCCGTCTCCGAGGTGTGAAATGACGGCGACATGGCCGATCGCGTTGCCGCAGTTGTCGAGGACGGGGGAACCGCTGGAGCCGGGTGCCCAGTCGGTGCTGACATTGAGGCGGAGGTGTTTGAGGGCGTCTTGGCCTTCCGGGTTGAATCCTTGGGCGGTCTTAGGATTCCAGTAGAAGCGGTTAACGGTGCCGGTGCTGAAATAGCCGCTGGTCTCTAGTGGGGTGCTTAAGAGAAAGGCTGGATCGCCGGGGTGGATATGGTCATTGAGGGGCAGGGGATCGGTCTTCAATCCCCCGGCACGGAGGAGGCAGGCGTCCATGGTGCGGCTGCGGGCGAGCACAGCGGTGATGGGGTAAACAGCGTCTGCACTGTCCACGGCCACGAGGCAGCCTTCGCGGACTTCCGGCCCGGGTTCGGTAACGTGGTAGCAGGTGGCGATGACGCCGTCGGCGGTAACCGGATAACCACCGGCGAGATTGATGTGCCAGTGGTCGCATTTGTGGCAAAGATAATACCAGCCGATGCGAATGCGGCTACGCTGAGCGGCCTGCCAGACTTCCGCCGACCGCAGGGCTGTAGTCCTGTGGGGAGGTAGTGCGACAGGGGCGGGCGTGGGTTTGTCGAGTGCGGCTTTGGCCCCTGCGGCGCTAAGGGCTCCACCCTTTTCCCGCAGCGCGGCGAGTTTTTCCAGTAGGGTCGTATTCTGTGTCTCGGAACCAGGGCCCTCAATGGGAACGCTAGGAGCCTGCCCCTTCGCGCAGACCAAGGGCAGCATCAACAGGGCAACGGATAGGAGGTGGCGGATGTCCATAGTCCACCATACGCCCTGATTTCCCACTACAATGCGGCATTGGCTCCGAATTTTCTGCAATCTGCGACTGAGGGCCTCCTTTTTGGCCCGGGGTGAATCCTCACCGGGTGCGGTGGCTTTTCAACTTGCGGAAGTCTTTTTCACAGGTTGTTTGAAGGAACGGACGGGGTCAGCTGTCACAAACCTTCCGCCAACAGCTCAATTACCAAATTCCAATATGAAATTCCGTTCACTCCTTATCGCCCTCGCCGCCTGCTTTGCCATGACCGGGGGCGCTTCCGCCCAGACGCAGATGAAAATCGGCATCATCGATATGAAGCGCGTCTTCCAAGAATACTACAAGACCAAGGAAACCGAAAAGAAGGTCAACGAAGACAAGACCAAGGCCAAGAAGGAGCTGGACTCCCGCAGCGGCACCTACCAGAAGCTCATCGGCGACTGGGAGAACGCGATGAAAATTGTTAAGGACCCCCTCGTCAATCAGGACCTCAAAGTGCAGAAGCAGGCCGAAGCGGAGAAGATCGTAAGCGAAGCCAAAGCTCTGGAGCGTGAGATCGACGAATTCCGCCGCCGCCGCGAGCAACAGCTTCAGGAGCAGGTGATGCGCATGCGAAAAGGCCTTCTCGAAGACATCTCCCAGCAGGTGGAGGACTTGTCCAAGCGTGACAACTACGACCTCGTTTTCGACAAATCCGGCGTCAGCCCCTCGAACGTGAAGTTCCTCCTCCACAGCAAGGACGCAGTGGACTTCAGCACGGAAGTCCTTGGCGTTCTCAATAAGAATGCGCCGAAGGATGCCGGTGAAGCAGTGAAGGAAGGCAGCGAACTACTGCCGAAGTAGGCCGCTCTGATTTGATCTTCAGGATAACTCTTACCGCCGCGCCGTGGAAATCACGCTGGAGCAGCTTGCCGCCCTAACAGGGGGCGTCATTCTCCGCGGTGATCCGCAGACGTTGCTCAAGGGCATCGCCGCGCTGCGCGAAGCGGGGCGAGAGGACCTCAGTTTTTTCGGAAACGAGCGCTACATCAATGATCTGCGCCGGACCGGCGCTGCTGCGGTGCTGGTACCGGTAAATACTCCACTGGATGTCTGCGGCTCCGCACTTGTGGTCTGCGGGAATCCCTCGGCGGCCTTTGCGGAAGTGGTGAGGCGCTTCCGTACGCCTCCACGTCAATTCCGCCCGGGTATCCACCCTGCGGCCGTAGTGCATCCCTCGGTCAAGGCGGACCCCGCCAAGGTCTGCATCGGACCCTGTGCCGTCATAGAGGCGGGCGTGGAGATCGGCGACGGCACCGAGATCGGCCCCGGGTGCGTGCTGGGGGAAAATGCGAAGATCGGGCGCGACTGCCTGTTCTTTTCCCGCGTCTCTATTTACCATGACTGTGTGCTCGGAGACCGGGTGCGCCTGCATTCCGGCGCGGTAATAGGCTCGGATGGGTTCGGCTACGAATTCATCGGCGGCCGGCATGAGAAGATCGATCAGGTGGGGATTGTCCAGATCGACAGCGATGTGGAAATCGGTTCCAATACAACGGTGGACCGCGCGCGCTTTGGCCGGACATGGATCGGGGAGGGCTGCAAAATCGACAATCAGGTGCAGATCGCTCACAATGTAGTCCTTGGGCGGCATGTTATTGTGGTCGCGCAGGCGGGGATCGCTGGGAGCAGCCGGGTGGGGGATTACACGGTCATCGCCGCACAGGTGGGCATTGCCGGACACCTTGAGGTGGGACCACAAATCACCATCACGGCCAAAGCAGCGGTGACTCGGGACATTTCCTCCAAGGGAGTCTACGCCGGGCATCCAGTGCAGTTGATTCGGGATCATCAACGACAGCAAGTGCTGGTGCGCAGACTACCGGAACTGGTGGAGCGTCTGAGGAAGGTTGAAGATCAGGGCAAATTCTGATTTTTTGACGGGAGACAAAAAAAGACTGGCGAAAGCGCTTATAATTTCTATAATTTAGTTTTTTCCAGAATTCACTCAATTGGTTTCCCAACAAAGGATGAATCGACCAGTCATCTTATTCGCATCTACACTCTGCATGGCGATTGCCAGCGAAGAGCCCGAAGTGGGCTTCGTTGAGCCCATTGTGCCGCCGCCCCCCCCCGCAGAGGAATCCAATCCCAAGGCCTTGCCCGGACCATCGCCGCGCACGGCTGTGTGGACTATTGGGTACCCAACTGGAGAGGAGCAGCTCTATCTCGAACTGATCAACCGGGCCCGGGACAACCCGACAAACGAAGGCATCCGACTGGCGGCGCTCACTGATCCAGCCATCCTCCAGGCATACGACCAGTATGGTGTGAACTTGGACATGATGAAGTCAGAGATGGCGGGCATTCCGCGCGCATGGCCGCTGGCGATGAACGCCAAGCTCCTTGCTTCGGCACGAGGTCACTCAAGCTGGATGTTAAACTCCGGTTTGCAGGAGCACGACCAGCCGGGCGGGAAAACTATCCAGCAGCGGGCACTTGATCAGGGCTACGTCCCGACCTTCATTGCTGAGAACATATACAACGCCTCTAAATCTACAGAATTCGGTCACGCCGGTTTCGAGGTGGATTGGGGACCAGGAGGCACCGGCGGTATGCAGCTTGAGCGGGCCCACCGGGCTATCATGCACGGAGCTTACCGGGAGGTGGGCATTGGTATTGTGGACGGCACTAATGGCGCGGGCGGGCCGCAGCTGGTGACGCAGGATTTTGCGGTTCCCGCAGGTCTCCCCACGCCTTTCCTCACGGGTGTGGCCTACTACGACTTCAACGGAAACAATTTCTACGATCCTGATGAAGGTCTTGGCGGACTCACAGTAACCGTCGAGGGTGCATCCTACCACGGCCTCACTGCGGGCTCCGGGGGTTATGCCCTCCCAGTCCCGGCCACTCCGTCGGGCGCTACTCCCATCACCCGGGCGGTGACCTTCTCCGGAAACGGATTTCTCCGCACCACCTACGCCCAGATCAAATCCATCTGGAGTGTGAAGGTTGATTATGTACCCCTTTATACTCCTCCTGCCCTCATCGGGCCTGCTATGCCGGTGATTTCCTTTCCGAACATCTACGTGCTCACGCCAGTGCCGGGGGCTAGTTCGCACCAGTGGCGTTACATGCGGCGTATTCCTGCCGCTACAGACGGGGCCAATGATACGTCTCGCATCACTTCATCGCTGAGTCCTGTGCTTTCCAGCGTCAAACAGGAAGGATCTTCCAGCTACCGCCTGCACCATCTCAATGGCCAGGACGAATACGTTGTTTACAGCGCCCCGCGGGTCGCTGGCAGTGCACTTGGGCTACGCTATTACAGTCGGCTCGCGGCAGCGTTCACGACGGATAGAGCCCTCGTCCAAGCCTCCACCGACAACGGCCATACATGGCTCACCCTCGAGACGCAATCCGGCACCGGAGATTCGGGCCAGGGAAGTTTCAGCCAGCGCACTGTCTCCCTTTCGGCCGTGGCCGGCCGGGATTTCCTGCTGCGATTCTATTATGCCATCACCGGCACTTCCTTCGCCATCGGCAGCGGCGCCGGATGGTTTATTGATTCCGTGAGTTTCACAGATGTGCTCGAGACTGAAGGCGCGGTCAGTTCCAGTGTGGCAGGGAACAATACGATCACCTTTGCTCCCCCGGCCACTGGCGAATGGCTGCTCGCCGCCCGGTCGGTCATCAACGGACGCACCCTTGCCTTTGGCCCCAACCTAACGGTGAGCGCAGTGGCGCCGCCGCCGCTGCTTGCTTTTTCAACCTGGGCCTCGGAGCAGGAAACTGCTGCCGGTGTCCCCGCTGGCACCATCTCCGAAAATGGCGCCGCCGATTACAACAAAGACGGCGTGGCCAATTTGGTCGCCTATGCCCTTGGGCTCAGCGCCACGCAATATGAAGGCCACCACTTACCCCAGCCGGTCAGACAGGGTGGCAATCTGGTGCTGGATTATGCCCGGGAAGGATCAAGGTCAGGCGTCACGGTCGCTCCCGAAATTTCCTCCGACCTCCACACATGGTATTCGCTGGGACAGGCCGATGCGCCTGCCGGGTTCAACGATACCCTCGCCAGCACCACCGGTACCCGTCAGTCCCGTCGCGCCCAATTGCCTATCGATCCCTCGAAGCCTTGGTCGCTGAGGCTCAGAGTCACCCGTCCGTGAGGGTTACAACAATTCGCATCCGGAGTCAGGAAAGATGTTGCGTTCCTTACGGCTCTTGGGAAACTCCGTCTGGCCCTACCCGTCCCTATCATGTCTGTCACTCCCTCCTCCGCCCTGCCTACCGATGACGTCGCCGCGATCGATCAACTACGCGGCACCTATGCCAAACTGGCAGCAGAGCTAAGCAAAGTCATCGTTGGCCAGAATCAAGTCATCGAGCAGCTGTGCATCTGTCTCTTCGCCCGCGGCCATGCGCTGCTCATGGGCGTGCCCGGTCTTGCCAAGACACTGCTCATTTCCAAACTCGCGGAGACCATGTCCTTGAGTTTCAGCCGCATTCAGTTCACCCCGGACCTCATGCCTATGGACATCACGGGCACCGACATCCTCCAAGAACTGCCGGGCGGGAAGCGCCAGTTCGAATTCGCCAAAGGCCCCGTCTTCGCGAGCATCGTGCTCGCCGACGAAATCAACCGCGCCCCCGCCAAAACCCAAGCCGCCATGCTCGAGGCCATGCAGGAACACCGGGTCACAGTTGCTGGCCGCACCTACACGCTCGATGCCCCGTTCTTCGTGCTCGCCACTCAGAACCCCATTGAGCAAGAAGGCACTTACCCGCTGCCGGAAGCACAGCTCGACCGCTTCATGTTCATGATCGGGGTGGACTACCCGAGCCGCGATGAGGAAATCGCCATCGCCCGCAGCACCACCGGCATGAAATTGGCCACGCTGGAGCACGTCCTAGATGGCAGTAAAGTGCTGGCCTATCAGGACCTCGTGCGCCGCGTGCCCGTGCCGGACCACATCTACTCCTACGCCGTCGATCTCGTGCGCAAGACCCGCCCTGCCAGCACAGATGCCCCGGACTGGCTCAAACCCCTCGTCGGCTGGGGCGCCGGTCCCCGCGCCGTGCAATACCTTATCCTCGGAGCCAAAGCCCGTGCTGCCCTCTACGGCAGTTACATGGTGCGCATGGAAGACGTTACCGCCGTTGCGGAGCCTGTGCTGCGCCACCGCCTCATGACCACCTTCACCGCCCAAAGCGAAGGCGTGGACAGCATCGCCGTTACCCGGCGACTCATGGATGACTTGCGTAAGGCAGGCTGAGCTTTTACCCCCCTTGGAGCACCTCCAGCGCCCGTAGCACAATCCCCTCCACTGGCCAAAGACGGCCCGTGCCTTCATATCCGCAGGCTAGCATGCCCTCGTCCGGACCGACGAAGCAGTGCCCCCACGACCGCAGGGTCTCCACATTTCGTACGGTGGCCGGATGGCTCCACATTTTCCCATTCATCGCAGGCGCATGAAGAATGGGGGCGCGAGTCGCTAGCGAGATCGCAGTGAGCGCATCGTCAGCAAATCCGGCGGCCAGTTTAGCGAATACATTGGCCGTTGCCGGCGCGATGAGCATTAAATCAGCGGAATCCGCCAACTGGATGTGGCCCGGTCGCCAACTTTGCTTTTCGTCATAAAGGCTGGTGACTACCGGATTTTTGGTAAGTACCTGCAGGGTTAGCGGTGTGATGAACTCCAGGGCATCCGCAGTCATCACCGCCGTGACCTTGCAGCCATGCTTGGTCAGTTGGCTCGCGATATCGGCGGCCTTATACGCGGCGATGCTTCCGGTAATGCCAAGGATGATGTGCTTGTTCATAGGTGCGCTCTTGCGGGAGCAAGCCGCAGGCTGCCACGTTGGCAAGGAGAGTGTTGGTCGGAAGCGAAGGCCCCGGGGCTCCGGGTTCAGCCCACCCCCAGAGCCAAAAGGGCGATCATCAGTGCCAGCACGGCCACACCTAGGGCCACCGCCAAACCGGGGCTGGCTCCCAGCAATCCGGCCGCACACAACACCGCCCCGATAGCGCCCAGTCTCCTAGAATGTCCCAGAATAAGGCCGATGACACCAAGCAGCATTCCAACGAAAGCGGCCAGAATAGTGGCTGCCCGGAGCGAACCAAACCATTCCGGCACTCCCTCAGGGGCACGCAGGGTAATGTCGGCAAAGAATCCCCCGCCGTAAAGTTCCGGCCCGTTGTTGGTCAGTTTCCACCAGAGCAGAGGCAGGGACATCAGCACGCACAGCGTGCCAACTAGGCATGACAGCGCTAAAAGTCCGGGGCGTTTTACTTCAGCTTCCGGGAGTGGAGGGTGCGTACTCATCCTCAAGACTGCCCCAACATGGCCGTGCTTGCAAGCGATCCGGCACCACCATAGCGGCATGAAAGCATGATCGTGCGAACGAACAGTTGCCACGGTGAGAGCAGAGACCGCGCGCGTTGACTTCCGCGCCGGAGGACACCAGGTTGCGAGTATGACGCGCTCTTCCATTACCCTTCGCAGCCTCGCGCATTACTGGCGCTGGCATTTAGGTCTTTTCATGGGCGTGCTGCTCACGGCGGCGGTCATCAGCGGATCGTTGATCACCGGGGACTCGGTACGCGCAACGCTGGCGCGGCAGGCGGAGTTGCGGTTGGGGAAAATCGCTGCGGTTGCCGCTGCTGCAGACGGTTTTTTTACGGAGGCGCTGGCAGAGAGAGTGCGGGCGAAGCTTCCGCTCGGCGCGGCGGTGGAGCCGGTACTTTATCTTCAGGGTAGTGCCTCTGAAAGCGGCGCGAAGGCCCGCGCCAGTGGCGTGAACATTTACGGAGTAAGCCAGCGCTTCTTTGACTTTTCTCTTCCGCCTCCGGCCCCTCCACATGGCCAAGAATGGGAAGCACCGCCACCGCGGCCGCTCACCGCAGCGACTGGCGGGGATGGTGGGCTCTATATTAATCGGGCACTGGCGGCGGCCCTCGGAGCAAGAGCGGGAACGGAATTGCTCCTGCGGTTTGAAAAGCCGGGCTTCATTTCCCGGGACGCCCCGCTCTCCGGTGAATCGGACCAGACGGTGACGCAACGCATCGCGGTGAAGCGCATCGTGAGGGATGAAGAGATGGGCACTTTCAGTCTGGGTTCAGGGCAGGGGCCCGCCCTGAATGCATGGGTGAGCTTGCCGGTGCTTCAGGAGTGGTCCGGCATGAGCGAACGCGCGAACCTGCTGCTGTCGGATCACTCGGACGGGGCCGGACTGGAAAAGGCGCTTGATGAATCGCTGACCATTGAGGACGCGGGTCTCACGCTCGTCGGCGAAGGTGAACGCCACGTGCTCGGCACCAGCCGGATTTTTCTCGCTGATGAAATCGTGGCGAAGGTGCGGCAGATCTTTCCTAAGGCGGAAGGTGTTCTGACTTATTTGGTGAATGAAATCCACGCGAACGGCAAGCTTACGCCCTACAGCTTCGCGACCGCGGCGGAGAGTGCGGTTCCTGTTAATAATACGCCGTTGAAGCTGGCTTCACCCAATTGGATTAAAGTGAGCCAGTGGCTCGCCGATGATCTGGAATTGAAGGAAGGCGACAAAGTGAAGATCAAATTTTTCCGCGTGACCCGCGCGCGGAACCTCAAAGAAGAGGAGGCGGAGCTGCAGGTTCAGGGTATTCTCCCGATGACTGATCCCATCGTGCGCAGCGACTGGACGCCGCGGTTTCCGGGCATCATGGAGGCGAAAGACTGCCGCGACTGGAAACCGGGATTTGATATCAAGCAGGACATCATGCGCGCGAAGGACAACGACTACTGGCAAGAGTATAAAGGCACGCCTAAGCTATGGCTGGATTTGAACTTTGGTCGGGAACTGTGGGGCAACCGGTTCGGTTCGCTCACGTCGTTTCTCATTCCCGCCGCGGGCGGCACGGAGGAAATGAGCGCAAAACTCGCGGCGGCGCTGACACCGGCGGAGGCGGGTCTCGCAGTGGTTAGCGTGAAGGAGTCGGCGGCAAAGGCGGTAAGAGAGAGTATGGATTTTGGGATGCTCTTCGCGTCCATGAGCAGTTTTCTCATCGCGGCGGCGCTGTTGCTGGCGGCGCTGTTGTTTGTGTTTGGCATTGAGCAGCGCGCGAGGCAGTGCGGCGTGCTGCGGGCGACGGGCTGGACGGGTAAACAAGTGCGCGGGCTTTTTCTGCGCGAGGCTTTTGCCATCGCGGTGCCTGCTGCCGCGCTGGGGTCGCTGGCCGGGCTGCTCTATGCACAGTGGACACTTGGGAAACTGGAGCGGGACTGGGCAGACGCGGCGCTGGGGATGCGTTTCTATTTTACACTGCGGCCGTTGTCGCTGGCCATTGCGGCGGCGGTGACGCTAGTGCTAGCGGCGGGTGTGGTCTGGTGGGCAGCGCGGCGGCTGCTCAAAGCGCAGCCGCGGGAATTGCTGGCAGGGAGTTTAGGAGCAGGGTCTATAGTGCGGACAGGGCCTATACGCCGTATTCTGCACCGCGTGCCCACTGGCTGCACCGCAGTGCTGGCCGCCGGGATGCTGGCGTTTACTCCCAAAGCTCCGCAGCACATTGCGCCCATGCTGTTCTTTGGCGCGGCGTTTCTGCTGCTGGTGGACGGGCTGCGGGTTCTGAACTGGAGTCTCAGAAAAATGGAGGCCGGCGGCCAGGATGCCCATGCTACGATTTGGTCGCTGGGCGTGCGCAGCACCACGCGGAGGCGCGGGCGTAGTTTGGCGCTGGCTGGGCTTCTGGCGCTGGGCATCTTCATGGTCACGGCGCTCAATGCGTTCCGTCAGGATGCGCGGCTGTCGGAAAACACGCGTGCCAGCGGCGCGGGCGGTTTTGCCTTCGTTGGCGAGAGCACGCTGCCTGTTTACGAAGACCTCAACTCCCCGGCGGGGCAGAGGACGTTCGACTTCGAGCCGGAGGAACTGACGGGCGTGAAATTCGTGCCTTTCCGTGTGCGCGATGGCGAAGAGGCTTCGTGCTTGAATCTGAACCGCGCACAGACGCCCCGGGTGATGGGGCTGAATGCGGCGGCCATTCCGGAAGACGCCTTCTCATTCGCCAGCGCAGTGGACTCGAAGGCCCGCTGGATGGCGCTGGAAGGTAAGGCGGAGGAAGGCATCCCGGCCATCATGGATCAATACTCGGCCATGTTTGCGCTTGGGAAAAATCAGGGCGACATCATCACAGTGCCCGATGGTAACGGAGCGTCGGTGAAGCTGAAAATCGTGGCACTGCTTGCGGGTTCGGTGCTCCAAGGTAATGTGGTCATTGGTGAGGAGCACTTTGTGAAACTTTACCCGGATACAAAGGGCTACCGGTATTTCCTCGTGGATGTGCCGGCGGGAAAAGAGGAGGCGTTCCGAAAGACTGCGGTGCAGCAGTTGGGCACGCGAGACTTTGCGCTCACTCCGGCGGTTGACCGATTAGCCCAGTTTCAGGCCGTTCAGAATACCTACCTCACGATCTTCAGCACGCTGGGGGGGCTCGCGCTACTGCTTTCCACCGTGGGGCTCGGCGTGCTGGTGGCGCGTAATGTGATGGAGCGGCGCGCCGAGTTTGCGGTGCTGAGCGCATGTGGTTTCATGCCGCGGCAGCTCCGGCTCATGGTGCTGGCGGAGCACTGGTTCCTGTTCTTTGCGGCCATCGTGCTCGGCGCAGGCACCGCGCTGCTCGCTGTGTGGCCCAACCTAAAACTTGCCGGTGCCGGCGGAATGCCCGTCGGCACGCTCGTGCTCATTTTGACCGGACTGCTCGCCGGCGGGCTAGTCTTCTGCTGGCTCGCGGCGCGGCTGTCGATCACGCGGCACATTACCTCTGCGCTGCGGTATGAGTAGAGCGGAAAGTCATAAATTTACGCCACTCGCCGCCGAAGGAGGGATTTGTGGGGGAGGTAGAGGCCTAACTGTGGGACCTTGTTCTTTTGCGCCGTAGTGGCATCAACACGGCTATGCCCACGGTTGCGCAAAGGCTTAGGTCGAAGCCGTTTGCGTCCCCGTGTCGTGCATACTCGACAGGGCGACGCAGGGGTTCTCTGCCAGCGGGGGTGAAATAGAGGTCGCTTGGTGCGGTGCCGTATTTCCAGTCGTCTTCAAATTCGGTGAGCCACCAGTTCTGAGGTCCAGTGGAGGAGGGGAGTCTGAGCTTTTGAAGAAGGGCGCTTTTCTGGTCGGCTTGCAGGGGGCCGCTCCAGACGGGTTTGCCGCTCCATGCATGGCCCGCACCGAGGGTTCCGGCGTAGCGGGTTTCGCCGATGAAATAGATGCGGAGAAGGCGATCCTCGACGTTCAGCTTCCGGGCGTCCTTGCGGGAGTCCGGTTCGCGATAGGGGAAGAGGGGACGGTTGGTCTTGGATGAAATACGCAAGGCGTCGGCGAGGATGGGTTTGTCCGGAGTGTTTTTATCCGCCGCCACTTTCATGGCGGTGATATACCAGCGTTGATCCAGGTAGGGCTCAGCCCACGTGGTAACCTCCGGAGACAAATGATACCCGCGGGCCTGCAGCCATGCGGAGAGCTCGGTGCCCGAGTCCGATGCCAGCACCACGGCGTGGAAACCAGCTACGGTCTTTTCCTCAACCATATGCACCCAATTCGCACTCTTCGACACAGGGATGGCAGCGCTGCAGCCAATGCTAAAAGATCGGCGGGAAACCATCGGCGCTGTGATCTGCGCAAGGTAGGGGAAGGCCTCGCTGCCCGCTTCCTAGAGATCGGGCCTGGATGGTGTGGGGACAAGGAAGCCTACATCTGTGGCTGTGGTTTTGAAGCCGGCCTTGCGGATCAAGTGCTGTTGTTTTGATGCGTGGTCCCAAATGATGATGACGGACTGGTCTGCATTGACCACCGGCGTGCCGGGGCCTGCCACGGCGCAACAGGCTAGGGCTGGCGAGGTCATTCCGGCGCTGAGGAGCGAGACGCAGAGCAGAAACGGAGTGATGGTGCGCAGTGTGATTTTCACGACGAAGGAAAATAGCGGCTCTTTTTGTAAATGTTACTGTTTTAGCACTTTAGGCCATGAGCTGAACCATTTTGGGTGCACCGCTCAACTCAACGCTGGTAGCGTTTTGCGAAATTTCCGATGCGCTCGAGGGCAATGGCCAGCTTTTCTTCGCTGGTGCAGTAGCAGCAGCGTACGAAGCCTTCGCCGGCTTTGCCGAAGGCGGTGCCGGGCACGACGGCGACTTTTTCCTCCTCCAACAGCTTGGTGGCAAATTCGCGGCTGGTCAGGGCGGTGCTGCGGATGTCTGGGAAGACGTAGAACGCGCCGCCGGGAATGAAGGTGCTGAGGCCTGACGCATTGAGGCTGCTGACGACCATGTTGCGACGGCGCCAGTAGGCTTTGCGCATTTGCTCCATAGGGCCCGCGCCGTGCTCGAGGGCTTCGGTTGCGGCAATCTGCGCGGTGATGGGGGCACAGAGCATGGAGTACTGGTGGATCTTCATCATGGCCTCGGTCAGCTCCGGCGGGCTGCATGCGTAGCCGAGGCGGAATCCGGTCATGGCGAAGGCTTTGCTGAAGCCGTGCATGAGAATACTACGCTCCTTCATGCCGGGCAGAGCGGCGATGCTGTGATGCACGCGGTCATCGTAGAGTAGCTCACTGTAAATTTCGTCCGTGATGACGATAAGGTCATGCTGCTTAGCTAGTTCGGCGATTCCCTCCAGTTCCGCCTTCGGCATGACACTGCCGGTGGGATTGGTGGGGAAGTTAAGCATGATGACTTTCGTCCGCGGCGTGATGGCTTTTTCCACATCCGCAGCGCGCAGGGCGAAGTCGTCCTCGCCCTTCGTATTCACCACCACGGGCACTCCGTAGGCCATGTAGATAGTGGGACTGTAAGAGACGTAGCACGGTTCGTGGTAGATGACTTCATCTCCGGGATTGAGTAGGGAGCGGAAGGCGATGTCGAGCGCCTCGCTCACGCCCACGGTGACGAGCACTTCCGTGTTGGGATTGTATTCCACATGGAAGAAGTTCTTCACGTATTTGGAAATGCTGCGGCGTAGTTCCAGCAGGCCGAGATTGCTCGTGTAGCTGGTCTGGCCTTTCTCCAGCGAATGGATGGCGGCCTCGCGGATGTGCCACGGGGAGGAGAAATCGGGCTCGCCCACGCCGAGGGAAATGACATCGCCAGCAGCGAGCACGAGGTCGAAGAATTCGCGAATGCCGGAGCGCGGGACCGCGCGGACCCGCTCGGAAATTTTATCTGTCAGACTCATGGCAGGGTGAGATCAGGGAGTGACCGCGAGGCGGGGGCCTTCGGTGGTGTAGCGCCCGAGGAAGCCGTCCTGCTTATAGACCTTGAGTTGGAAGTGGGTCGCGGTGCTCAGCACGCCTTCGAGCGTACTCAGTTTCTCGCTCACAAAGCGGGCTACCTCTCGCATTTGGCGTCCGCGCACGACGACCGTGAGGTCATAACCGCCGCTCATGAGCCAGCAGCTTACTACCTGGTCAAAGCGTGCGATGCGGTCGGCGATGCGGTCGAATCCGCCGCCGCGCTCCGGCGTGATACGCACTTCAATGAGCGCCAGCACATCACCGTCGTCCGCCTTTTCTGGATCCACGACGGCCTGATACCCCATGATGGTGCCGTCTGCCTCCCATGCGGCCACGGCAGCACGGACTTCGTCCGGTGCGGCGTTGACCTGGAGAGCAAGTTGCTCCGCGGTGAGGCGGGCATCTTTTTGCAGAAGTTCGAGTATCGGGTTCATATTAGGAAGGCGCGAGCCATGCGATGTCGGAACCCCCGTTGCAACGGCGGGTTTTCAGTCCGGCTGGATCAGCCCCGGGCCGCTGTGAGCACGGCCACCCGGCGGGCACCGCCGTCGCGCTTCAGGACGCGGGCGCATTCCTCCGCGGTGGCCCCGGTTGTGAAGACATCGTCAATGAGCAGGATCTCGCGGTCTTTAACTGGGCGGTGGATGGCGAAGGCGCCCTTCAGGTTTTGGAGGCGTTTTTCCCGCTCAAGGCCAGCCTGCGATTCCGTGAAGAGAATGCGCTTGAGGGCCGGCAGCCAGCGAAGCCCAGTGAGTGAGGCGAGGGATCGCGCCAGTTCTACGGACTGATTGAATTGCCTCTCACGCTCACGCCGGGGATGGAGGGGCACCGGCACGAGGAGCCATGGCACGCCTTTGAGCCGGGGATCGAGCAGGGCGCTGCGCATCAACCGGGCGAGCGGGCGACGCAGGGTAATGTCGCTGCCGTATTTGAACCTGTGGATCGTCTCGCGCACCGGGCCACGGCTCAGCGCCGGGCTCACGGCAAAGTCGAACGAATACTTCCACCCGGAGCAGCGGGGGCAGACAAAGCTGCTAGTGATTTCTCCCGGAAAAGGCTCGCAGCAAATTCGACAGAACGGCGGCCGGATGCGCACGATTTCTTGACGGCAATTGCGGCAAAACCGGCCCGGTGCGCCTTTGGGGAAAACTTCAGTCCGGCAGACCGGACAGATTCCAGGATAGAGCAGGCCAAGTGCAGTCCGGCCCCATTCTCTCCATGCCGGGGTGACTTTCATGACGCACCACTGCGGCCACAGTGTGCATTGGCAGCAAAAGCAAACTCCTCAACAATCCGGCCGTCGATGAGGTGCTCGGAAATGATGCGTTCCAGCACTTCCGGCGTGCAACTGTGATACCAAACCGCTTCCGGATAGACCACTGCGACGGGTCCCTGCTGGCAGACGCGCAGGCAGTTAGCTTTGGTGCGGTAGACCAGCGGGTGCGGACCGGCCAGCCCCAGCTCCTTAAGGCGGCGTTTTAGATACTCCCAAGACTCAATACCGACCTCTCGGGAGCAGCACAGAGACGCGGTCTGGTCTGCACAGAGGAAGATATGACGGTGGTATTCCGTCAGTCCCAGCTCTGCAGAAACGCCTGCAATATTAGGCATCACCGGTTATTTGGGAGAGGATCCCTGCCCTGCGGCTCCGCGCGGCAGGGCTTTAAAGTTGTACTCCTTCTCAATGCGCGATCCGCCGGGCATCAGCTTGTTGATGCCGTCACCGTGAAAGTCCTGACGCTCCCACATCCATGGCTGGTTGGGATAATCGAAAGGAGCAGATGTGCCCGGAGGAAATTTTGCGGGGATGTAGCTTGGCGAAGGATCGTCCTTCTCATTCAGTTTGCCTTCCTTTTCCAGCTTCTTGAGTTCGCGAAGCTCCGCCGGGCAAAACCAATAGTCCTCGCTGATGCCATAGGGTTTCATGGTAGTAAACCACCATTCCCACAGTTGATTTTCCGGGACGGGTTTGCCCTCCTCGCCTTCCGGCTCTTGGGGCCATGTGTGCTTGTCGCCAAGATAACCTGCGAGCGCGACACCGTGGGCTCTCAGTTTTTCATAGCACGCCTTGTTTTCTCCCTTCCGGGCAAAGATCCCGTAGCCCTGAAACGCCATGAGAGCCAGGACGGCCACCAGAGCGATGGTCAGCAGGAGTTCGATGAGGGAAAAGCCTGAGCGGACCGGCGCAGCGGAGAGTTTCATAGGCTGAAGAAGTTGAAGGAAGCTGGAAACTAGGGATTCTCCCTAGGGTCGTAAAGCTTTACTTTCGGAAATCTTAGCCCGTCCGCCCGCGGAGATCAGAGCTGGGGAATACAATAGGACATTGGGAATTGGGGAATCTAAGCTTAGCGCCTTAGCGCCATTCAGGACAGGCCTCTTATTTGCTCTAACGCCGCCACCTCCTCTTCCACCCCCACCTCCACATCCTCGCCGCCGATGGCCTCTTCGACAAAGAAGGCCGCTTCCACTGCCTGCCCGCCGCAGGCCTCGCCCCCGTCACCGAACTCTTCCGCAATCGCTTTCTCCAAATCCTCCGCGACGCCAAACACCTCAGTGCCCAAAGAGTCACCGACCTCCTCTCCTGGAAACACAGCGGCTTTCACATCGACGGCGGGGAAAAACCCGTCGCCCCCGGCGACATCAAAGGCCGCCAGCGCCTCGCCGAATACCTGCTGCGCGCCCCATTCTCCCTCCAGAAAATCCATTGGAACCCCAGGACCAAGACCGTCATCTACCGCTCCCGCCGCAGTTGGCGCACCAAGCGCAACTTTGAAGTCTTCAAAGCCACCGACTTCCTCGCCGCCGCCATTGACCACATCCCGCCCCGAGGCCAGCAGACGATCCGCTACTACGGCCTCTACTCGAATAGGAGCCGCGGCTCGCCGCGCCGGAACATCGCGGAAGTAGAACCCGCCTGCGAAAAACAGCCCGTAGCGAAACCTCCCATCGTCCCACCGCCGCCCAAAGTCACCGCCCGCGCCATGCGTCCCCTTTGGCGCGACCTCATCCTCCGCGTCTGGGGTGCCGACCCGCTCCAGTGCCCGTGCTGCAAAGCCACCATGAAAGTCGTGGACACCTTCTTCCGACCGGGAGAAATCGAATTCTTCCTCCGCCTCCACGGACTTTGGGAGGGAGTCATCGACATCCCGCCACCACCGGACCCGCCCTTCGACATCGAGACCTTCGAGCCCATCGAGCCGCCGTGGCAGGCGATCCGGGAATGGATTCCCGACGACGATGTGGAGCCAAGCGGCGACCTGTTCGACCAGCGCCCCGACTCTGTCAAGCCGGTCGAGATCCGCCGCGAAGACGGTTCCATCCTCGTCCTCGATTTCGACTGAGGCCACGGAGATCGCCGCACCAGAAAAAACCGCTGCCAAAAAAAGACTTGGCAACGCGGAGCGGCTGGTCATTGTCGCGAACAACGTCTGAACGTATGAATTTCGCCGCGACCACATCCTGCCCCACGAAATCTCCCGTGCGGAGCAGCGTCGCCAGCGCGCTTCATCCTCTTTTCGCCCCTCGCTCCCCCCAGACCCCCTCACTCCCCGACGCCCGTCCCCATTCTGACCGTTTCCGGTGCGGCGGACGCGAAAGCGAATTCCTAGCAGCAATGGTCGTTTCCGTTCTCGATCATCGACGCAAGCTTTATTGGCTCTCCGGAAGAGACACACAAGACATCCGAACACCGAATCATCGTTCCAATATCCCGGAGTCGTTTGACTCCCTGGAAGCTATCGGATTCTGATGTTGTTAAAGTGCTGTTTGAGTTCGGCTGCCGGTTCTTGAGAACTAAGCTCACTGAAGATTCTCAGTTAGCTAACGACTCAATTGTGCATCCGATGATTACCACATCGTCACACAAGGGTGGGTGTCCGTTCGACCCGGCGCGAATCCCTGAGCCCAAGAATCATGTAATTGAGTTTGAACCGGCGAAACCTGAAATCGGATTCCGCCGTTGGTCAACACAATAATCATATGCCAAAATTCTACTGCTCCAACTGCGGACAGCGCATAGATGCTGATGAAAGCTATGCTGGGATGTCCGCCAATTGCCCCACTTGCCAGGCAGCGGTCGTCGTTCCAGGAATCCTCGGCTCTCGATCACAGTCTCACTCTGTAAATCCATACACTCCGCCACAATCGCATGGATATACCGAAGCAACCGTTGTAGCGCAGACCCGCCATTATGGGGGAATCCGACGCCTTCCATATTTCGGGATTGCATTGGGACTCGGTTTCCTACAGGTGGTCTTTTCCACGATCGATTCAAGTAGTGTCCTAGTGTTGGCGGTGTTTGTTGGCTCATTCTTTCCTGTATACTATCGTCTTAAGAATATCGGAATGAACCCATGGTGGTGCCTTCTCATGATCGTTCCGATTGCCAACCTTCTTGTTGGGATTCGACGTCTCGTATTTCAAGAAGGCTACGAAGACACAAAGAAGCTGGATCAGGCAGGCAAGATTATCACATACATTGTCGTGGGCTTCGTTGCATTGGGCGTTCTCTTGCTGATTATCGGTATCATGGCATCAAACTACTGGCGTCCTACAGTGCTGAAGGCTGCTTGAGTTAGATGCGAGTGGAAATGGGCTGGCTGGACGGCGGGAACGGGCTGATGTGGAGTTGTTATGTCAACCAAACCAATCCATCCGTCATCCGCCCAGCCAGTCCGTCATCACATCA
>CAMAUV010000011.1 GCA_945861415.1 Akkermansia muciniphila
GCTTCCAGCGCTACACGGGCTTTAAATCCGGCATCATGTCTCTTTCGTTTGGCTTTCATTGGGTGGCTATTGCGTTCGCGGTTTCGTGCGCCAAGGTCCAGCCCAATCATAGCTTAACCAGTGGCCTGGTTTTCGGCGTCCACCTCAGATCCACGAACCACGCGGCGCTCAGCCGCGTGGTTTTTTTGTGCCCATATGCTCTCGATGGCTGGCTGGCGACTCAAGGAACTCGGGAGTAATAGGACTTTCAATACTGCGGCGATGAACGCAACGCGGAGCGCAATGAATTGCAAGTATGATGCCGCCTCTCAGTTGACCCCGTAAAGCAGGCAGACGCCACGGATGGTCCATGCCGCCGTGCGCCACCAGTTGCTGCCTACGAGACGGCGATGCACTGCTGCGTCGAAGCCTTCGCCGAGGCGTTGGTGCAGCGGCACTTGGACGCGCCAAGTCGCGAGCCAATTAAATGCTAGCGGTATGAAACTCACGAGCAGCCACGGCTCTCTAGCGCCGCGGGTAAAGAGGAGCGCAGCAGTGATAAGTTCGGCAGCCATTAGCGGCGCGACGATCAATGTGATTTGCCTTGTGTACCGGGCGTGGTAGCTGCGAAAATTTTCTGTGCCGATGCTCGAAAAGAGCGGGTAGTGGGTGAGTTGTACTGTCCAGATGAGGCCGGCGAGCGCATAGGTCGCTGCGGAATGCACTGCCAGCAGCGCAGTCATAACGGGGCCGGGAGTTCGCAAAGTTCAACGTAATCGGGCCGGTCCGCTGCGGTAGCGTGGAGGAACCGGCGCACCACCTGGCCGTCGCGGATGAGAAAGGCGCCAGGCATTTGTCGTCCGTCGCCCTGCAACTTTCCAACGCCGTGACCGGAGAAAAACGCGCGCGCCCCACGCCGCCATACTGTCCAGCCGAGCAGTTGTGAAAGCCTGCCGCGGCGGAGCCCGACGCCCCGGTAGAGCCGGCGTTCCGGATCGGAAATTGCCGGCACATCGCCCAGATCGTATCTGCCTGCGAAGGAAGCGAACGAATCCGGCGTGCCCATGTGAACAAGTGCGATCCTCGCGCCGTTCTTCTCGATCTCTGCGCGCCGCGCCGAGAGATCCGCGAGCGCTTCGCGACAGAAGGTGCAGCCCGCATGGCGCAGGAAAACGGCGAGCACCAGCCGCTCGCGTGAAAGCTCTGCGAGGCTGCGGCCGTCGCCGGCCTTGGCCTCCGCGAGCAGGTCTGCCTCGCCGGGCAAATCGTCAGCCCTGGGCTCCTTGCAATGCTGCTGCCACGCATACATCAGAATGAGCGTGAACGGCACCCACCAGATGAGATCGTTTGTTAGGCAGTTCAACGCGAAACCCCATGGCAAGTCTCCCGTCCACAGCGCCTGGACCATGCCGAGCGGGCCCAGCACCTTGCCCAGCAGTCCGACGAGCACGATGGGCCAGTGCCGCAACGGATCGAACGCGGCAATTGCGTAGCCGATCCCGTAAGCTCCCACGATCATTCCGATGCATTGCCATAGTTGCGGGTAGTTCGGCAGCGTCATGTCGAGCCAGCGAAACATCGCCGCCGGAAACAGCACGGCAAACGCACCCCAGAGCACATTGTAAATGCCCGCGGCGAGGAGAACATGGCGCATCCAGCGCGGTGCGGAAGTGGTCCTAGTCATGAAATTACTACCCTTTTAACGCACGATGCCACGTTCCCGGACGCTGAAAAGCTGGTTTCTCCAGCAGTTGCATAGTCGCAGCCCGGGGAGCAAGTTGCCCATTTTCCTTACCGCCCTATGACCTTGCCGCAATTTGCCTACGCCGCAGCGTTCCTGTTAAGGTATCCAGGTTCCTGTGCGCGACGTAGAGGAAGACGATGATACCCTCGCAAAACCACCTCGCCAGCCGCCGCTCGCCGCACGTATGACGAACGCGAAGAAGCGGGTGCTCATCGTCGGCGGGGGATTGGCCGGCCTCGCCTGCGGCGTGCGGCTGCAGGAAGCTGGAGCACAGCCGTTGATCCTTGAGGCAAGCGACGATGTCGGCGGGCGTGTGCGAACCGACTTGGTCGATGGCTTCCGGTTGGATCGCGGTTTTCAGGTCTATCTCGACGCCTACCCGGAGGCGGGAAAATTCCTCGACCTACCGCGTCTCGATCTGCGCCCATTTAAGCCAGGTGCCCTCGTCTATCTCGATGGCCGACTGCACCGTGTGATGGACGTTTTCCGTGACCCGCGCTACTTGTTCGCCAGCGCGCTCGCGCCTGTCGGTTCGCTGGCCGACAAGCTGCGGGTCGCCGCGCTGAAGTGGCGTATCAGCCGCTCGACCCTCGCAAACATCGCAGTTCACGAAGACCTCACGACCGAAGTCTGTCTGCGCCGCGCGGGCTTTTCGCGCCGGATGATCGACGTGTTTTTCCGATCCTTCTACGGTGGCATCTTTCTCGAACGAGACCTCCGCACATCGAGCCGGATGTTCGAGTTCACGTTCAAAATGTTCTCGCAGGGAAGTGCAACCCTCCCCGCGCAGGGCATGCAGGAAATCCCCCGCCAGCTCACCAGCCGCCTGCCGGCGGATGCGATCCGCCGTGGTGCGCGGGTCACGGAAGTTCGCCCGGGAAAAATCACGCTTTCATCCGGCGAATGCCTCGAGGGCGAGGCCGTCGTCGTGGCCGCCGATGCGACTACGGCCGCCCGTTTCATCCCTGGCCTCGCGACGAAAGAGCCCGAATGGCGCGCCGTCACCGGGCTCTATTTCGCTGCTGAAAAGTCACCCCTCCGCGAAGCCATTATTGCCCTCAACGGCACCGGCCGCGGCCTAGTCAACAACGTCTGTGTGCTCTCCGACGTCGCGCCCCCCTACGCACCGCCGGACCAGGCGCTTATCTCCATCTCCGTTCTCGGCGTGCCCGCGATTCCGGATATCGAAACGCAAGTCCTCGCCGAACTCGAGCCGTGGTTCGGTCCCGCAGTGCGCAACTGGCGACACCTCCGCACCGACCGCATCGAGCGCGCCCTCCCAGAGCAACCACCCATCGCGGGATCGCCCGGCCCATGCTTTCGGGAAATCGACGGCATCTTTGTATGCGGGGATCACCTTACCAGCACTTCGATTGAAGGCGCAGTCGCCTCAGGACTTCGCACTGCCGACGCGCTCCTCGGCTAAGCGTTAGCTTTTAAAATCGCCGCCGCAGCCGCCCAGCCGGAGCGCGCGGCGCCTTCGACACGCGGGCCGGCGAAGGCGTCGCCGGCAAGCACGAGCGGCGGTGACTGGCTCACGACAACGCAATGCTCCTCCTCAACACGCATCGGCTTGCTATACCGCCAGCCGTGCACCTGGAACGTCTTTACTCCCGCGTCCAGCCATTGCGCTGCGGCGTCGAGCAGCACCCGGCCACTCTCATGCCGGTCGAGATCCCAGTGGCTTACGCTGAAGGCATGCGTGGCGTGAATGGTCACGGCTGGCTGCGCGGAGATTCCCTTCAACTGATTGTCCGCGATCCACGCGATGGGTCCGTCGACGGGCGTGAGTCCGCCGGGGGGCGGAATCCGAGACGGGCCATCCAGCACGGCCATGACGGCGAGGCAGCGCTCGTATTCGATGGAGTCAAGGCGGGTCCGCAGCTCCGGGGCGAGAACGATGCCGCCCGCGTCCAGCAGCGCGAGCGACTGAGGCACGGGAGGGGTGAGCAATAGGGCTGCGGCGGTGAAGGTGCGGCCGGTCGTGGTTTCCGCATGCCATCCATCATCGGTGCGACGCAGTGCCAGCAACGGGGTTTCCAAAAGAAGATCGAGTCCGACTGCGAGATGTTTGGCCACGGAGGACATCGCGGGCATTCCCCGCCAGCGCGCATGACCGTCCGCGCCTGCGAAGCCGCGGCACCATTCCTCCATCGCCCCTTTCTGCCGCCCCTGCTCCAGCACGGTGACGAAGCGCGGGTCGCGCGCAGTGATGAACTGCGCCCCATGGTCGAACGTTGCACCATCGATCCGCCGACTAGCGAGCCGTCCGCCTACCCCACGGCTTTTATCAAGCACTAGCGCGCGGCGTCCCTCGCGCTGTAATTCCGCCGCCGCCATCAGCCCGGCGATTCCGGCACCAATGACCAATACGTCCGTTGTGTAATGAGTGGCATTCATTCTAAAAATTAGACACCAGTCTCTACGTCCGCGAAGCAACCTCAGGCGCACAGTTTTCACCCCATCTACGGGATGTTTGCTGTCACCAGCCATGGTCACGGAGCGTATCTTTTGGGCGTAATGCTTTCATGCTAAGCTCCACCAACTCCCCTTCCCTTACGGCCACGCGGCAATGACCATTCTCCTTTCAAGTTCCTGCGGGAAAGGGGCAAAAGTCGGCTAGCCATTTAGCAACGTCATGGAACTGCAGGAGAAACTCGAAATCCTTGCCGACGCAGCCAAGTATGATGCCTCGTGCGCGAGCAGCGGCGCAGTGCGGAAAGATTCGCGCGGCAGCCCGGGCGTTGGCTCCACCGGCGGCACGGGCATCTGCCATTCCTACGCGCCCGATGGACGCTGCATTTCTCTCCTCAAGGTATTGCTCACTAACGTGTGCCTCTACGACTGCCACTACTGCATCAACCGGCGCTCGAGCAATGTGCAGCGTGCGCGCTTCACGCCGGACGAAGTAGTCCGGCTCACCCTCGATTTCTATAAACGAAATTTCATCGAGGGATTGTTTCTCAGCAGCGGCATCATCCGCAGCGCGGACTACACCATGGAGCTGGTCATCGAAGTAGCGAGGAAACTCCGCGACGAGCATCATTTTCGCGGCTACATCCATCTGAAGACGATTCCAGAGGCGTCGCCGGCGCTCATTGAGATGGCGGGGCGCTATGCGGACCGCATCAGCATTAACATCGAACTGCCCACGCAGCAGGGCCTCGCAAAACTCGCACCGGAAAAGAACCTCGCGCGCACGCAGGAAGCGATGGGTCACATCCGCGGTAAAATCGACGAGCGGCACGCGGAAAAGCGGAAGCCGGATGCGCCAAAGCCGCCGCCGTTCGCGACCGGGCAGAGCACGCAGATGCTCGTCGGCGCGGATGATTCAACCGACGCGATCATCCTGCGGCGCGCGGATCTGCTCTACGGCGATTACCGGCTGCGGCGCGTGTATTACTCTGGCTTCAGTCCGATTCCCGAACCGTCGTCGCTGCTGCCTATCAAGCCGCCGCCGCTCGTGCGCGAGCACCGGTTGTATCAGGCGGATTGGTTGTTGCGCTTTTACGGATTCAAGGTGGATGAAATCGCCACCGACACCGCGCCAAATCTCGATCTGCACCTCGATCCCAAGCTCGCATGGGCGCTTCGCAATCGCGCCATTTTCCCCGCCGACATCAACAAGGCCCCGCGTGAAATCCTGCTCCGCGTGCCGGGACTTGGTCTACGCAATGTTGAGCGCATCCTCCGCGCGCGCCGCTACACGCAACTGCGACTCGCCGACCTGCTGCGCTTGCGGGTGGCGATGAAGAAAGTCCTGCCGTTTATCATCGCCGCGGACCACACACCGTCGCGTTTCGGGCTGGATGACGAGGCACTCCGTGCGCGCTTCCTTCCGCCGCCGCGTCAGGCGGAACTGAACTTCGACGCGCCGCCGCCCGCCGCGGGCGACCTGCATTCCGTGCGGTCCGGCGAGCTTTAGTCATGCGCAACGTCGTCATCCACCCGGTCTTTGAGGAATGGCGCGCCCGCGCCCGCGAACTGCTCGCGTTGGGAGTTCCTCCGGACAAAGTGCTGTGGTCCGACGAGGCGCAGGAACCCGGCCTATTCGCCACGACGCAAGATGCACCGCCGCGCGCCCCAGTGCCGAAAGTGCCGCCGGCGTTTCTCGACATGGCCCGCAGGGTCGCGGCGCACACTGATGCGCGGCGCTGGGGTGTGCTTTACCGCGTGCTGTGGCGGCTCACCCACGGTGGTGAACGTCATCTCCTCGCCGTGCCTACCGACCGCGACGTGCGCCACCTTGCGCAATGGTGCAAAGCAATCGGTCGCGACATTCACAAAATGCATGCGTTTGTCCGTTTTCGCCTCGTGGGCCGCGACGAGGCCACGGGCCGAGAGCAATTCGTCGCGTGGTTTGAGCCCGATCACCGCATCTTGCGGCTGGCTGTTGGCTTTTTCGAAAAGCGATTCGCCGGCATGGATTGGTCGATTCTCACGCCGCATGAGTGCGCGCACTGGGACGGCAGTGCGCTGCAGTTCACCCCCGGCCTGCCCCGCAGCGCAGCTCCCGATGGCGACGCGCTCGACGACCTTTGGCGGGCCTACTACGGCAGCATATTCAATCCCGCGCGGCTCAAAGTGCAGGCGATGCAGGCAGAAATGCCGAAGAAATACTGGAAGAATCTCCCCGAGGCGCCGCTTATCGCCGAGTTGATTTCCGGGAGCCGCGGCCGCGTGGAGAAGATGCTGCAAACCACGGAACGCCCCGCCAAACCCGCGCCGAAAAATGCGTATCTCGAATCGCTTATGAAGTTGAACGGGCAACAACCACCCGCCCCGGAAGAGCAATGAAAGGCGTGAAGAAACAGCATCTCCCAGAAAAGCCCTGCGCTGGCTGCGGCCGCCCGTTCAGGTGGCGCAAGAAATGGGAGCGCGTGTGGGATAAGGTAAAGTTTTGCAGCGACCGCTGCCGGATGAACAAAGCAAGGCCGCAAGGAGCGCGGTGAGAGACAGCCACACTCAGCGATGATTTATTGTAGGAAAGCGTCTGTAGTCTCGCATCCGGCTCTCACTCTTCCCGTGCACCTGACTGCGGTCTCCTCAAGCTCCCTTCCAGCAAGCGGCGATGTTTTGTGATTCGACCGCTGACCCGTTTGCGCCATAGGCGAAAGCTCGACGGTTTCAGTTCGCGACGCATCACTCCGATCACGTCGCTCTCCTTGAGTCCGGTGCGCTCGGCGATTTCCTCGAAACTGGTCCGGTCTTCCCATGCGAGGCGGACGATGAGGGATACCTGTTCAGGCGGGAGTGGGGTTTTCATGTGCAGAAGTTCGCGCGGAGGTGGGCACTCATTTTTTCCCAGAAGGGGAAGAAGCCAGCGCTCGCGAGGCGAAAGGCGTGCGTGTCAGATTCCCGCTGGATGAGCGTCAGGCGAATCGCTCGTCTGGCGAGGTGCTCTGAGAGGCGTGGGCCGACTTCGCCCACGGGGCCGACGTTGGGCGCGAAAGCCACGATCTCCGCGAGTTGTTCCGAGCGGGCCCACGCAACGATGGCGGCGCCGGTGTCGTCCACTTCGCTCAACTGAGCGGGGCATCGATAGTGACTTGCTGCCCGTGCGATGCCATCGGACACAACTGCGCGCAGAGCGGCGATGCGATTTTCGGCGAGTCGGTAGGGCTCGTCATAGAGACGGGCGCTTGTGAAAGCGGCTATGGTATCGGGAGCGAGATCCGCTAGCGGCCCCGTTTCCGGTGCGAGGTCATCGGCGTGTAGCCACAATCCTACTCGCCCGGAGCGCGCCGGAAGCGCTGCGGAAAACTCCGGCAGCGAATGGATGGAGGTATCGGCGTAGTCTTGCTGGAGCGAGCGCTGGACGGCACCATCGGCGATGCGATGGCTGCCGCTGCGGTCGCTGAGCAGAGCGGGATCGGCGTGCTTTTCGAGGTTTGAGAGTCTCACGATGTAAGTCTTTCCTGGGGTCTGCATGCCAGCGACCCAGCGCCACGATAGCGTGTTGCTAGCCGGATCGGCATCAAGGAGATGACGGTAAAAGAAGTCCGCACCGAGTTCCCACGGCAGGCCTTCTGCATGAATCCAGAAGCTTGCCCACCACATACGCGCGTGATTGTGAAGATAGCCCGTCTTGATCAATTCACGGGCGAACAAGTCCATACAGGCAACGCCGCTATGGCCCGACTCCACTGCTTCTACCTTTTCTAAGACCTCGCGTGGCAAGGTTTCGCGCAGTTCACGCACACGCGCACGCCAGTTGGTCCACACTTGCGGACGCATCTCCAACCAACCTTTCCAATAGCGGCGCCAGCAAACTTCCTGAAGCCACTTTTCCGCTCCGGCGAAGCTGTAATGCGTAAGAGTGCCATGGATTATCTCGTCTTCCGTGATGAGGCGATGGCGGAGCGCAGCGCTGAGTTTTGAGACGTTACCGTGCCCCTGTTTCAGCATACTTCTGCAGCTTGCATAGCTTCCGACAAGAGGACGAAAACCCTCCCACTGGGCAAGTGCACGATCACGACTGAGTGCTAATGGGACACTCACTAATATAGGGAGTCAAAGTCCGGCTTAGGCAAACGCCGTTCGCACTAACTAGGTTTCTGCGCGAAACGGTCAAATCGACTCGAAAGTATGAAGAATGTAGGTGCCCATAGTCCTACAAAGATACCGAATCGTTCGGCATGCGCCTTTGTTTCGGCCTCGGTCCCTCCCGTCAGAAACCAAATGGCTATTGAGCCGATGATTGAAGCGAAGCCGAGGATGAAGCAAAGCTTGCTGAGGAGTTTGAGCTGTGTGAGATTCATGGAAGTTGAATGCGTTGTAGCGATAACGACCTTTACTACGCCGCATTCATTGGTGCAGACGCAAATGTTCCCATCCCGATCAGCTATTAATTGCGGTCCTCAAAGTTTGTTTTGTTGCGGGAGACTGGAGCAAACCGAGACACGTATGGATGGGGTAATTTGATATATGATTCGCGGCACCAAACTCAGAAACCTCATACTCGTCCTCGGAGACCAGCTCGACGAAAAGTCTTCGGCATTCGATGATTTTGACCCGAAGACGGACGCCGTCTGGATGGCTGAGGTCGCGCATGAATCCCAGAAGGTCTGGGTAGCTAAGCCGCGCATCGCCATTTTTCTTGCCGCGATGCGGCACTTTCGCGCTGTCCTGCTGGAGCGCGGTTGGCGGGTCTTTTACCGCACGCTCACGGCGGAGTTCGCGGAGTGGAGCGGGCTGACGGGGAAGGGCGCGCCTGGCGAGACATTTGCAGTACAACTCGCGTGGACCATCGCGCAGACCCATCCGGGAAAGCTCATCTGCGTCGAACCGGGCGAATGGAGCGTGCGCGAGGAAATCGCCGCGGTGGCGCGCGGCGCAGGTGTCCCGCTGGAGGTTCGCGCCGATCGGCATTTCTTATGCACGGGAGAGGAATTCGCGAAGCACATTAAAGGTCGGAAGCAACTGCGCATGGAATACTTCTACCGCGAGATGCGGGTGAAGACAGGCACACTCATGGACGGCGACGGGCCTGCGGGCGGGGATTGGAACTTCGACCACGACAATCGCGAGTCGTTCGGTAAGGACGGCCCCGGCTTGCTCCCGGCGCCGCGGCGTTTTCCACCCGACAAAACGACCCGCGACGTGCTCGCGTTGGTGTCGGCGCGATTTGCAAAGCACCCGGGCGACATTGAGAAATTTGACTGGCCCGTGACCGCCGCGGATGCGCGCGCGGCACTCGATGATTTCATTGCGAACCGGCTTCCCAACTTCGGCCGCTGGGAAGATGCAATGTGGTCTGGCGAGCCGTGGCTCTATCACTCGCGCCTCAGCGCCGCGCTGAATCTCAAGCTGCTCAATCCTCGCGATGTGCTCGCCGCTGCCGAGCAGGCCTGGCGCACAAAGCGTGCGCCCATAGCGAGCGTGGAGGGATTCATCCGGCAAATTCTAGGCTGGCGCGAATATGTGCGCGGCATCTACTGGCGGTTCATGCCTGGATACGTCCAGCTTAACGCGCTCGGGGCCGACCAGCCGCTGCCGCCATTCTACTGGACGGGCGACACGGAGATGAATTGCCTGCGACAAGCACTGCGTCAGACTCTGGACTATGGCTACGCGCATCACATCCAGCGGCTAATGGTCACCGGACTTTTCTCGCTCCTGCTCGGAGTGCGCCCGCGTGAGATCCACGAGTGGTATCTCGCCGTCTATGTTGATGCCGTGGAATGGGTCGAGCTGCCAAACACGCTTGGAATGTCGCAATACGCTGACGGCGGCGTGATGGCGTCTAAGCCCTATATTGCGACCGGAAAATACATTCAGCGCATGTCAAACTACTGCACTGGTTGTCGTTTCGATCCCGCTGAGCGGACTGGCCCGCGCGCGTGCCCGTTCACCACGCTCTACTGGGATTTTCTGCTGCAACACGAACCGACGCTCGCGAAGAACCCGCGTATCGTTATGCAAGTCCGCAACCTCAAGCGCCTCAGCACGGAGGAAAAGGAGGCCGTCCGGCAACAGGCGGCCCGGGTGCGCAAAGGCTGTGGTGGCCAGACACAGACTTCCGCAACAACGGTGATAGGATAACAGCGTGCTTCGGGCGCGGTTCGGCCTGTGTCTGGACGCAGCAAGACTTCACAACGCCAGACCTGCTTGACCGGGGTCTACAATGCGTGATAGCGAATCCCTCTGTATGAACCCATGCCATTCAATGCCCGGCCTCCTGTCCTTTCGTGACACGGCCTTTTGCTTTTCCCAATTCCTGCGCAGGAAAGGAGGGGATCTGTGAGTTCCGGTCTTATTGCCCTATTGGACGATATTGCAGCTCTCGCGAAAGTTGCTGCCACTTCGATCGATGATGTCGGAGCAATGGCCATGAAGGCGGGATCAAAGGCGGCCGGTATTGTCATTGATGATGCCGCCGTGACTCCACGCTACGTTGTGGGCCTCTGCGCCGACCGTGAACTGCCCATCATCATCAAAATTGCGAAGGGTTCTCTGAAGAACAAGCTACTCATCCTTCTGCCCGGAGCGCTTGCTCTTAGCCTCCTCGCACCCTGGAGCATTACCCCGTTGCTCATGGCTGGCGGCGCTTTCCTTTGCCTTGAAGGATTCCACAAAGTTATGGAACTGATCAGGGTAGGACACCACGCCAACACAGAGGAAGCGTCGTTGCCGCTGACGGTGGAGGAACTGGAAAAGGAGCGTGTGGGCAGTGCGATCCGAACGGACTTCATTCTGTCTGCGGAAATCATGGCCATCACTCTCGCCGGAGTCAGTGCCTCATCAATTTGGATGCAGGCCACGGTGCTCGGGGTGGTGGGATTGGGGATGACGCTGCTGGTCTATGGGGCCGTGGCCCTCATCGTGAAGGCGGACGACGCGGGAGTAGCGCTGACCCGCTCAGGAACTGGATTCGTCCGCGCTGCCGGGCGTTCTCTCGTGCGCGGCATGCCCATCTTTTTGAAAGTACTGAGCTTTGTCGGCATGGTCGCTATGCTCTGGGTAGGCGGTGGCATTCTCATCCACGGGCTGCATGAGCTTGGCGTGCACGGACCGGAGGAGGCGACTAAGAGCGCTGCAAAATCATGGCTGGGGCAGACAGTCATCTCCGCTGTCATCGGGTTAGTCGTGGGAGCGCTCGTGGACCCGTTGGTAAAGTTCGTGATTCAGCCCCTCGTTAAGCGTTTCAAGAAGCCAAAGGTTTCCTGACGCTCGCGCGCACGCTACGGCTCCACCCGAAGCACGCCCTTCATGACCATCCAGTGGCCCGGGAAGGTGCAAATGTATGGATATTCTCCTGCTTTTTCCGGCACGGTGAAATGAATGGTCGCGGAGCCGCCGGGGTTCACCATATCCGTGTAGGCCAGCACTTCCGGAACAGTAGGCACGTAATGTTGCGCCAAGCCCTCCGGCTCGCTGATCATTTTGTTGCTCAGGTCGCCGACCTTTTCGAATGAGTCTGGCGCGAGCAGCACCCAGTTGTGTGGGAGCACGTCAGGATTGGCAAAAGTCACGCTGAGTTGCTCCCCGGCGCGGGCCTTGAGTTCCCGCGTGGCAAATTGCAGACCGGCTGCCGCTTCCACTCGGAGTGCCCGGCCCTGCTGGTCTTTGGCAAAAGGATTCGGAATCAGCTTTGCCGGTTCTTGCAGACCGGCTTGGGGCTTCCACGCAGTTTTGGCGATGACTTCGTATCCCGGATAATCTGTGAACGGTAAACCCAGCGCATGCACCGTGAGGAACAGTTCCCGCCATTCACCCGGCTTAGTCTGCACGGCGAGGTGAATAGTGTGCGCGGGCTGCAGTTGCGGAATTTCCAGAAATAGCCCGCGCTCTCCAGTGAGATGCGCAGAGGTGATTTCTAGAGCGTCGTGGCCTGGCGTGTCAGGATAACGCACAGAAAGTTCCGGCGATCCGTAGGCTGCGGAGTAGCGGTAGTTCCAGCATTGCCCGAAGTGCTGTTTCGCATCGGCGGCGGTGGCGTCGACTTTTTCGGAGAAAGTCAGAAGCACACCATTGTCGCGCGCCTTAACGGCCACGGGCAGTTGCACCGGCCCGCCGGTGTAACGCACCCGCTGCAGGCAGCCGTCGTGAGGTGTGTAGGTGCCCCAGCCGCACATGCCGCTGAGGTAAAGCTGCCCGTCATGCGGACTGAAGCGCGCGCGATGGACCCCGGCATTGAAGTCTCCCGGCAGCGGAACGGCCGCGCCCTGCCAGGTATCACCGATCTGCTCCCGCAGAATCATCATGTGAGTTCCCGCACCATAGCTGGTGTGAACCATTTGCCCCTTTAGCGGCCCCCAGCGGTCGTCCGGCACCCAGGTTTGACCGCCTGCAGAGTTATCCAGCCCGCGCGGCAACCACACCAGCGGCGGTAGCGTTTTTTTTCCCGGCTGCGGACCGCGATAACCATAGAATCCGCCGGGCGTGATCTGTGCGATCGCGCTCGTCGGCGTCCAATCGCCTTCGGAGTATGGCGCCGTCAGTCTGCCGTCCGGCGCGAGGCCGAAGCCATCCGGATTGCGGAATCCCGTCGCGATCACCTCCGGCTTCTTGCCAGGGGTAATGCGCAGAAGGCCATCCCTGCCGGACGCGGTGTAGAAGTTCCCTGCCTTGTCGCGCTCCAGTCCGCACATATAGTCATGTCCGCCGGTTGGTGTCTCGAAGTCGTTGGTCAGGCATTCGTAAAAGTCCGTCTCGCCGTCGCCATTCAAGTCGTGGAGCCGCGTGATTTGATCGCGCCCCAGCACGTAGGCTTTGTCCTCCACGACGACGAGCCCCAAGGGCTGATGCAGTCCTGCGGCCATGCGTTTCCAGCGCAGTTTGGAAAGCGCGGCATCCACGCCGGTCACGCGCCAGACATCTCCGGTCATGGTGCAGAGTGCGATGTCACCGTTGGAGAAGAAGTCGTGACCGCCGGTGAAGAGCAGCGCCTTCCAAGGATTGTCAAACGGCAGCGTCAGCGTGTCCACGACATAGGGCCAGCCGGCCACGGACTGTCCCAGCGTGCCCGTTGTTTCCAAAACCTGCGGCCACTGCGCCGGGCCGCCTTTGGTGAATTCGCGCAGCGATTCGCCAAACTCCCGCTGCACTTTACCATCGGCGACACGCAGCGACTTAAGTTGTTCCTTTCCCGCGAGATCGAAGGCGAACACCGTCTTCAGACCATGCCTATAGTAACCGCGGTAAATCTCCGGTGCGCGCTTCCGCGGCACTGGCTTTGTCAGCGGATCATCCATGATCTCTCCGCCAGGCCGCAGGCCGTCCAAGAGTCCGTGCCGCACGTCGCTGAATTTCAAGAATCCGCCGCGCCATAGAGCGCGCCATTCATCCACCGTGGGATCGTAGCACGCCGCAAACTCGCCGATCCGCACGCACACACCCTTCGCCACTGTGTGGCCTGCGCCGCGGAACACCCCCGCCACGCATGGCCCGAAGTCCATGACATTGAGCCGGCCGTCGCGCCATGTCTCCTCGTTCTGATTCCCCCAATGCCCGCGCACGCCGCCGTCGAGCCCCGGATACTCCGGCAACAACACAGGTGCCGGCTGCTGCTGCCGGTAGTGCTGCGCCTGCTTCAGGTAGAAATCATAGACGCGCTCGCGGTTCACTGGATGCGTGCTGTTGGGCCAGTGCCCGGGCACGAGCGGGGCGGCATTGAGAGGAAATGACGCCGCTTTCGGCGATGGTTTCGCCGCCTCGAATGTCCGGAGTTCCAGCACACTGTCATCGCGCTGCGTGAGCGACGTGGGTTTTGTCAAGTCATGAACGCCGCGGCGGATGCGCACCGTCTCCAGAACGCCGTCACAACCGACCGTTCCTTCCACCAATTGGCCGAAAGCGATGCCGGAGCCCTGCACCTCCCCCTTCTGCGGGGAAAGCGGCGCGCTCTTCACTTCAAGGCCGTCCACATAAAGCCGCACGCGATTTTCCTCCATTACGGCACCTAACGTGTGCCACTGGCCATCGCAGACATTCACACCGCTGCGCACTTCACCGCCGCGTCCAGGCAGATACACGCTGAGGTCGCCGCCGCCGGCGTAGCTGTAGAGTTCCCAGTGCGCGGCGGAAGACTTGGGATCGCTGGCCACCAAGATATTAAATTCACGCGCGCTGTTCAGTTTCGCGCGGCACTCCACGGTTAGCGGGAACTGGCGGAACCGCGTGTCGCCCTCCTGCACCACGCCGCGGCCTTTCTCCGCCGGCTTTGGCATTTCCCCGCTCTCGAATACCGGACGCGCACCACCTGATCTAGGCTTCACTAGTTCCTTTCGCAACCAGTCCATTCCGAGCAGATTATTGCGAAGCGTCACCTCGCTGTCCGTGGTCTCGCGGTGATCGATGATCCCCACCGGCCCGCGCCAACCGCTTCGCTCGATGATGCGCATCATTTCCAGCTCCTGGTCGCCCTCGCTGAGATGCAGAATCTTCCGTCCCTTTCCATCGCCGCCCGCCTCCATGCCATTGAGGTTCACGGCCAGCAGATACGGCTGCATCATTTTAAAATGTCGCGCGAAGTCCGCGATGTGCGAGTGGCCGTGGTGAAAATTGTAAACGATGCCCACATGCGCCGCAGCGTGATTCTTGCGCAGGTAGCCCGAGATCGCTGCCATGTTCTCCGGCTCCCCGTTCCATCCGCCGTGATTATAAAGCGCCAGTTGGCAACCCAGCTTCCGTGTCCGTTCCACCACCGGCAGCAACTGTTCCGCGGCGGCCTTCACCTTCGTTTCGTTCGTCGCCCCTTCCGGATTCGGAGCCATGAGCCAGATCTGCGGATGGAGTTTATACTTCGCGAACAACTCGAACGCCTTCGGATGCTCACCCCAGAACGCGAAGAACTCGATGCCGTGCTTCTGATATTGGAGAATCTCGTCCTCGAACTCCGCCACATGCTGATCCCGCCAGTCGTAGGCCACTTTCTTCAACCCGAGTCGCACCACCATCTCCGCCCGTTGCGCCGGCGTGCGCTTCTTAGCATCAAACGGAACGATGCACCACGCGTCGAGATTTCCGCGATCCCAGAGGTCTGGAGCAGCCTGAAGTGTCAGCGGCAGGATGCAGCAGAGGAGAGCGCGGAGAATCGTGATCATGGTCCATATTGCTACGGCAAACCCGCCCGCGCCATTGCAGCTTTGCGGCAAACTCCTGAACAATTGCGCATGGCACCGTTGCTTGCCGTGAGGGAGCGCCCCGGCTCATACCCGACCCGTCATGCCGAAGAAACGCCCAGCCCCATCTGTCCCCTCCGCCTCTCCGCCCGTCAAACGCGGCGCCGGAAACCGTCAACTCGTCAAAGCGATTGCCGGGGTGAGCACCCGCCTGGTCACCCGCGTGGCCAGCGTCGCCAATCAGGCTCTGGTGCTGCGGAACTAGATCGTCGGTGCCTGCATTCGTGACTATGAGCAGAACGGCTCCGACCGCGCCAGATATGGTGAACGATTGCTTCCCGCGCTGGCGATGGACCTCACGGCGAAGGGTGTCAAAGGATGCAGCCGGGAGATGCTGAGACGGATGAGGAGCTTCGGGTGTGGCCCCGGAATCATGTGGCAATAGCCGGGCAAGCCTGGGAACACCGTCCGTCGCGGCCGCTCATTGCCATGCCGAAGACCTCTCTTCCATTCAGTGGTGAAGTGCGGCCTTGCCTATTGTTCGCAGGCCACCGTGACGGACGGCGCTCCCGGAGCCGCATGATTCCAGTGTCTGAATGAGCGGCAGCAGGCTGCGCGCAGTCCACGGAGCCTGCGGCTTATCCCGTTTCCAGGTTACCTCCTCGCCGTCAGGCGGAGGTCAGGAGTTCTGAGCCTTTTGTTTTCGGAGAGTGCCCGGGGCGTCATTGGACGAGGGTGACGTGGAGGCGGATGAATTGGCGGGAGGCGGCGTGGATCGGTGTCACGCTGCGCCAGGTAGTCGAAACGGTGCCGTCGCCGTGGTTGACCTCTCCTGCGAATTCCACTGCCCCGCCACTGGTCCATGTCCCCAGGTCTGAGGAGATTTCGACCCGGGCGGTGGGGCCGACCGCGAAAAAATTCCGCCGGTAGGTCAGCGCGGGATGACCGTCGATGTTGGAGGCGACGGGGAGGAGAGCCGGCGATGGAACCAGCGGGTCGCCACCGAGGAAGAATTCAAGGAGACCGTCGAGACCGTCGAGGTCGACATCGGCAGTCGGATCGACACCGCCGTATGCGGCCGCCCACTGGGCGAAGGTCTGAGGCACGGGTTCCGGGAGGCCCGGCGTCCCGCCGACGAGGCCCGCAGTCCAACTCGCGGGAAGCGAGTGGTTGGGAATACTGCCGGGATTGACAAGCACCAGGGACGAGCCCTGACCGGCGGCGGCGGTGGGCCACGGCGCGACATTGTCATAGGTGAATTCACGAATCACCTGATTGAGGGCATCAACGCAGGAAAGGTGCTCGCCCTCATCCTTCAACTTACCGGTGTAGTGCCCGGCGACCGGGAGGCCCGGGCCATGGCGGAATGCGAAGGCGGCGCTGTTCGCCACGACAAGGACGCGTCCGCCCGCAGAAAGCGACTTATTCGCCGCAGAGGTGAAATCGAACTGGATGCCGTCCACGAAACGAACGCCAGTCAGATCCAGTGTTCCCGGGCTGGTGTTCAGCAATTCGAGGAATTCGAAGTCCTCGCTGTTGCCAAATCCTGCGGTGATTTCCGCAGCAGTGGCGGGCGAAGGGTTGTACATGAATTCGGACACCACCAGTCCGTTGAGGTTCTGCACGAACGTGGCCTCGTTGAGGGCTGACCAGTTGGCGCCGTTGAGGACCCGGGAGCGCACCACGGTGCGGGCATTGATCGGGACGGCACCCGTGTAGGCGATGGCCGTGGGGGAGAGCGCACCTCCCGCGGCGGGGGCCGATGTGACCCGCAGGTCCGCGGAGATGAGGAAGTCCGACGAGCCGATCGCTTGGTTCAGACCGTGGATCGCGAGGACGTTCTCTCCTTCGTGCAGTGGAGCAAACGAGACATTGACGGGCTCAAGTAGGATGGCCGCGGTGTCGGGATTAGCGGCACTTGCGAATGAGACGCCGTTCGGGGTGCCGGTGAAGTTCTTGCGGGCGATTTCCGTGCCATTGAGGTAGGCGACGTAGCCATCGTCGTAACGGACCCGGAGTTCGGCTCCGTTTTTGCCCTTTAAGGCACCGGGAGCAATCGTGAAGGGCACGCGGATCAGGCACGATGCGCTGAGGTTCCGCATGGACCTCACATTGATGCCGAAGTAACTCTCATACCCGGTGCCTCCCTCGAAACCGACGCCCCCTGTTCCGGCAATCCAGTCGCTGTCGTTGTAACCGACTGTGTTCCACGCCTTGCCCGCCGCGTCGGTGAAGCGGTCGTTCGCGGTGGTGGGGACATAAGCTTTCTTCGGGGCGGCTTCGGTCACGAGGGTCACCGGGGGATCCTGCTGGACGGGAACGGCGGCGAGGCGCGGGTCGCTGCCATCAAGGGTGTAATAGATCGTGCCGGCAGGGGCGGTGATGGCGAGCTGGAAGCCGGGCGCAACGGTGCCCCCGTGCTGGCTGAAGGAGGGCGCGACGGTGGAGGGATACATCCTGGCAGACATGAAGCGCGATATCATCGTGTTGGTCAGCAATGGAAACTGGTTGTTGATGAGATCCGTCTGGAACGCCTGCCAGGTGTCCGGAGTGCGAAATCCCCAGCGTGCGGACTCCGAGAGGAAGCTCAACTGCACCTCGCTGACGCGGCTCTGGAGCCTTGCGATGTTCTTCGCAGGCGTAAGGGCGCCGCCATTGAAGAAGTGTTTGTGGATGCGATCCGCCAGGAGTGTTTTGTAATCGGGGTCGCCTTCGGTCCGGAGCCTCGTCATCACGTTGAGCGGCCCGTTGTGGGTCACACCACGACCGGGGGGACGCAGGAAGCCGTCCGCATCCTTCATGAAGAACTTGAAGGGCACTCCGCGCGGCACGGATCCCGCGCTGCGAAATTCGCTCTCGGAGTTCCCGCTCACCCAGAGGATCATGAAATCGAAGACATTGGCCATGTCGATGTGACTGCGCGCGGAGGAAAACGGCTTTGCTCCCGCGAGACGGGCCTGCGTTTCGGCCCAGTACCGGCCGGTCCCGTCGTATACGGTTCCAGTCAGGAATTCGTCGCCTGAATTATTGGCGTTGACGGCCTCGTAGTCCTCTTTGATTCCCCCGTAGTACTCCGCCAGCATGGCCGCGTTCCAGCGTTCCCGCAGATGGTATTGGCCCCAGTAGAGGCCGTTGAGATAGACGTGGACGAAGCGCCCGTGCGGAGCGATCTGGCCCATGTCTAGCATGGCGTCATCCACGAACCGGTTCGACATATACGCCCCGCGCTCGCTCATGTCGTGATTGCCTGCGCGAAGGTCGATCGCGTCCACCTTCGCGGCCGGCGGGATCGGATAGTCGTGCCCGGCGAAGACGGGAAAAGTCAGTTTGCCCGGTCCGTAGAGGGTGCGGAAGTTGACGCGGATGCCGCGCTTCGCAAAGTCGGTGACGTAGCTGCCAAACCGCTCCATTCCGGCATCGAGTTGCGTGTCCCCGGCTTCGAAATTGATCATCTCGATGGAGGTCTCTTTCTCGACCCGTTCGACGTCACCCTGAAACACGAGCGAGATCGTCGGGACCGATTTCAGGGAATTCACCATCTGCGGTCCGTAAACCGGATGCTGGGTGACGCTGGTGCGCATGTTGGGATTCGCGATGACATTGGCGGGGAAGATGTAGGTGTGCGTATCCACGTTCGTCGCTACGAGTCCGGCTTTGAAGGCCGCCGCGCGAAGGACAGTGGTCTGCCCGATCGGGATGGGACCGGAATAGGTCAGGCCGTTCGTCGTGGTGGGTTTCGCGCCGTTGAGGGTATAGCGGATTTCAGCGCCGGGAGTCGCGGTCGAGATTTCCACGGCGATTGGCGCATCGTAGAAGCCGCGATCACGGGAGAACGAGGTGTCGGCGACGAAATCGGTGAACCCTCCGCCATTCACGACACCTGGCGTCGGAGTGATAAAATATCCTTCGATCAAGGCGACATTGTCGAGGCCATAGGAAACATCGGCGCGCTGGCTGGGAAAGACGGGGGAGAATTCGGTCACAACGGTGGCGCCGTCCGGCTTGACGAGGGCAAGGAATTCTCCGGCGGCGTCGAGACTGAAGTTCGTGTGCAACTGCGCGCCGGCGACCGCCCGGTCTTTGCCGGAGGCGAAAATGACAAGATAACCGTTAGGAGCGACGGTGACGGCGGGAATACGCCACCTGGTCAGGTCCGACGGATCATCGGTCAGGTAGTAGCCGTTCAGGGAAGCGGTGGTGCCGGTCGGGTTGCACAGCTCGATCCAGTCCGAAGCCTCGCCGTCCGCGTCCAGCAGGCCGGTCTGGTTGTCGGCCATGAACTCGGAAATGACCGGTTCGCCTGGCAGGACGACCCGGATGCGCAACTCGCGGGAGACGGTGCCGTTGGCGTTAGTGGCGGTCAGCACGTAGGTGGTGGAGACGGCCGGGGTCACGGTGGTGCCTGTCTGGCCGGTGACGCTGGCGCCATTGAGATCGAGAGCGGTGACATTGGCGACATTCCATGTGAGCGCGACGGGAGTGCCCGGAGCGACCATGCCGGCGGCGCCGCTGAAGGCGTAGATGAGCGGCTGGTCGGTCACCTCGACCTCGACTTCCGAGACGCTGGTGCCAGCGGGCCGCACGGCGGTGAGCGTGTAGGTCGTGGTCGCCGCCGGACCGGGATTGACGAGGATGCTGCCGGCTCCGCTGGCATTGGTCCTCGCCGTAACATTGCCGATCCCGTGGTCGATCGAGACGGAGGTGAAGGCGGCATTGACGATCCATGACAGCGTGATGGGGGCGCCCTGCGGGATGAACGAATTGTTCACCGTGAAGCTGTGAATGCCGGGATCCGGGATGGCGAGGGAGAGTTCGACGTGGCCGGAAAGTCCAGCCGGGGCGCTGCCCGGGAAACGGGCGGAGTTGACGAGGGCGCCGGGACTGCCGGAGCCGTTGTCCGCGTAAAGATTGACGGTGAAATCCCGCAGCCGCTCGAGGCAGCAGGCGTCGCCGCGGCCGAAGATGCGGACGGTATTGATCGTGTTGGTGTTTCCAAGGTCCAGCATGTAGCGCGGTGGGACGCCCAGTCCGGCTGCGGTCGTCCAGACATCGGCACCGGATTCGATGTCCCCATCGAACACCGAGGCCGGGAGTCCGTGGTGCAGCACGGTGGTGGTCGGCGGCGTCTCAGTGGACGGATTGCCCGCCTGCACGATGTCGTTTCCGCTGGTGCCGTCGGCGTCGGCGTCATTGGGGTCGATTCCGAACGGGAAGACCTCGATTTCCGAGAGGTGGAGATGCGTATCGACGGTGTCGTTCTTCACCACCTCGATGAAGCGCCCGGTGGCGCCGAGAAGATCGGTCACATTGGCGACGATGATGGTGATGGCGGCCGTCGCGGTACCCGAGGGATTGGCCGCAGAGAGAGTATAGGTTGTGGTCGCGAGGGGCGAGACGACGAGAGACGTGGCACCGGGCAGCATCTCGACGTTGTTGATGCGGATGGTGGAGAAGTTAGTGACATTCCACGACAGGGTCACGTCCGTTCCGGCCGGGATGCTCGTGAGGGTGGAATCGTAAGCGTGGATGATGGGGAGATTATCGATGGTGACGGTGGCATTGGCCGTCGAGGACTGCCCGCCGGAAGTGACCGACAACCGGTAGGTAGTCGTCACCAGCGGCCCTGGATTGAGGAGGATGCTGCCCACGCCGCTGGTGCTCAGCGGCAGGACGTTGCCGACCCCGTTGTCGATGCCGGCCACCGTGGCGGCAGGTGCGAAATTCCACGACAGGGTCACGGGCACACCCGAAGCGATCGTATGGGGACTGGCGGTGAAACTGTTGATGGCGGAGGCCACCGGGAAACTGAACTCCCGCGGGACATTGCCGGTGTCGGCGGTGTGGAGGTTGCGCGTGCCCGGGACCGGTACCCGGTTGGAGTCGAGCAGTTGAATCTCGAGGTTCTGCCAGCGGTTCGAGCAACAGCTGTCTGCCCGGGGCCAGAGCCGAACTCTGGTGACATCGCGGGTGCCTCCGAGGTCGAGGGTGTACTGCGCATTCGAACCAAGGCCGCTCGTGGTGGACCAGACGGCGCCGCCGGATTCCAGCGCGTTGTTGGGCAGGGTGCTCCCCCCGCCGTGTTCGAGTGCTGTCGTCGTGCCTATCAGCGGGAAAGTGTTGCCGTTGCCGAATGTGCCGGCGGCGGTGACATCATTGGTGCTGGTGGTGAGGCCGCCGAAGGTCGCGCCGCCAAGATTGTTCGGAGTCACCCCGTTGGCGAAGGCCTCCAGCTCGGCGAGGTGGAGGCGGGTGTCGCCTGTGTCCCGCTTGAGGACGTGGACGTAGGCGGCATTCGTGGCCCGCCCGGAGAAGGGGGTGACCAGAATGCCCGCGACGACTGCGGCGAGGATGCGGAAACGAATTTTCGAACTGTGGGATGACTTCATGCGGGGGCGAATGGCGGGTGATCAAAAACTCCAACTTTAGAAAACGAGCCTCTCAAATTCGGGAAGAAACTGGAAGGCAAATGTTACCTGATTTTAAAACTGCTTGAAATAGCGCTCCGGCTTCGAGGATGAGCCCCGCTTGATCCAATACGTCGAAGCATTTCGATGTAGGCGTGTTCACCAGCATCGGACAGCCGGTGAGCGCCTCGAAGGCCCGGATGAGGCGGTGGTAGAAGCCGTGCCGCCCGGCATCGACCGTCTGCACGCGGGCCGAGTCATCGACATGGGTCACGGCGGGGACCTGCGAACGGGCGGCATGGAGTCGTTCCAATCCGCGCGCCCCGCCGCGGGCGGCCGCAACTTCGGTCAGGATGGTCCGCATTCCGGCAAGCATCCGCAACGGGCAGATGTCGTTCTCGAGAGCGAGATCGCAGGCGGCCCTTGCATCCGCCATCCTCCCTGACGCTTCGAGAATGCGGCCGCGGAGGTAGTGCGCGTCCGCATGCAGGCCGTCGATCCGCACCGCCTGATCGATCGCCGCCAGCGCCGCAGCATGGTCGCCTCCCGCATGGGCTGCCCGGGCCTCAGCATACAGCTTCTCCCATTTTCTTAAATCCTCCGCGCTCAGTTTGGCATCGTTCACACTTTTGAAAGGCGAACTGTTCCGCAAATTCGACGCGGCATGACGAACACGACTTTCGACCCGTTCGCCCGCGCGATGTCCACCATCCGCGCCATGTTGAAGCGGTAGTGGGACACGACCTTTCGTTTCCAGTCCTCGTCACGCGAGTATTTGTCGATGCCGACGGTGTCCAGTATGGTGGTTACCTCCGCATCCAGTTTCCCGGGGGCGCCGCCGCTGCGCTTGCCTCCCTTGATGAGGCGCGAGATCAGACTGTAGGTGCGCGACTGCGCCAGGGTCGCCTGCAACCCCCGCACCGCGGCCGGCATTTCCATGAGCCCGGAGTAGGTGCGGTCTTCAAGAAACTCGTTCTGCCCGCAGTAGACGATGAACAGATCAGGCTCGTAGCTGGCCAGTTCCTCCATCAGCGCGGCGACCCGGTAGCTGGCGTAGCTGATGCTCCCGGCGTTGACCAGCTCCCAGCGCTTCGACGCGTCCGCCACCGGCAGACACTCCCGCAGCCATCCGCAAAATGAGGTCGGGTCGCGGCAGGGGTGCCCGAACGTCGTCGAGCCGCCCATGCAGAAAATCCGCACCGTGCCCCCGGCCTTCCGCTTCGGAAAACTCTGCGCATTGAACCACTTTATCTTGTTTTTCGCCGTCACCATGGTGTCGCCGTCCTTCACGAAGAGTGGTAGCTTCGCCGCGAAGCCAACGTAGGGATCGTCGTCGAACAGGAGCGGCTTCACCCCGAAAAGGGCGAGCACGCCTTCGGTTAGCCCGAAAAAGAGCAGCACCGCGAGACCGGAGTAGAGGGCCTTCTTCCAAAGCGGGAGGCGCCGGCGGGGCACGAGGCTGTCTGCAGTGACCGGTTTCTTCATACTTAGAACAACGGGTAGATGAATGGCGCGAGCGCCGTCTGGCTGAGAATCACAAGGACAATGAGCAACACAAGGATGACGAGGATCGGGGTGAGCCACCACTTCCGGTTCTGCCTCAGAAATTCCCAAAATTCCCGCGCGAATCCCGGCGGACGCTCCCCGGCCATCCGCGCGAATCGCTCCCCGGCATCGGACAGGGGCTTGCGACCGGACTCTTTCAAGACTTTTGCCATTTCCTGCTTCTAAAACGCGACCATGTCAGTGCAACGGCCCTGAATCGCCGCAAAGCATTTTTCGGCGGGCTTTTTTGGACGGGGCTCATGGCGAGTGGGCTGATCCATGAAGGCGGGGTGATTGCCGTCCCTCTGTTCTTGCGTCCCGCACGCTCATGCTCTCCCATTGAAGAAATGATCTCCCGACTCCACGGATTGCTGTCGCTCGCCTGCCTCTGCGGGCTGGCCACCGGATGGGGAGAAAGGGCTGCGGTGGCACCGGAAGGCAGGAGCGTAGTCCGTGACGAACTTGTGTCCCTGCGCATCCGGACGCTGCCGCGCGAAGACCGACTGCCAGACAAGGATGGCGGGAGAGCCGCCGTTTCCGGGCGGGCGTTGGCGGCGGCGTCACCGACACTGAAGCGCGCGGAGGCGGCACTTAAACCCGGGACGGAGTGGTCAGGTGAGGAACTGTCAGGGGAGGCGCTGGCCCAACTGAATAAACTGGCCGCCGGTCAGGATGTGGCGGAAGTTTTGGCCCCGGGATTTCGATCCACGGCCCTCCATCCTCCGGCCGGCGGAGGGAAAACGTGGCAATTTGTTGCCGGACCAGGTGATGAAAACATTACGGCGCGGCGCTTCGAAACGAAGGATCTCAAGGACGCACCTCTGGTGCTTGTGTCCGCCGATGACATGGGCAAACTGCTCCAACCGATCACGGCAAAACCGGAAAGCTTGAAGTTCAAGATGATCGGAGTGGAGTTGGACGGCGATCACTTTTCCACGCGCGTGCATTTCGAGTCGGAAAGTCTTTCCGCAGGCGTGCCTGTGGAATGCAGCGGGATTTGGGACTGCGAGTGGCAGCGGGCGGAACCGCCCCGCCTGCGGAGCATCAGGCTGGACGAATTCGAGGAGGTGCGGACCCGCAAACCATGGTTCGACGACCGCACCCTGGCCGCTCTGGGAAGTAACCCGCGCTGCCACGCCCAAGTTCTTCGGGGCATCGAATATTGGGCGCAACGCCTGACGCTCTTTGGCGACATGTCGATGACCGGGCATCACGGACTCGCGACCGGCGACGTCAACGGCGACGGCCTCGAGGATCTCTACGTCTGCGAAGCGGGAAGCCTGCCCAATCAGTTGTACCTCCAGCAACCGGACGGCACCGCCGTAGAGGTCGCAGCGCAATGGGGTGTGGACTGGCTGGAGGATTCGCGCAGCGCCCTGCTGGTGGACCTCGACAACGATGGCGACGAAGACCTCGTTGTCGCGACGATCGCGATGATCGCCTTCGCGGAGAACAACGGCGCAGGGAAGTTCGTTCTGCGCGGTGGCTATCCCGGAGCGCAGTATCCCTTCTCGCTGAGTGCGGCGGATTTCGATGGCGATGGCGATCTGGATATTTACGCCTGCGTTTATGGCGCGGGCGATGACGCGCTGACCGGCAAGCGCGGCTTCGAGGCCCGCGCCCCGATCCCATTCAACGATGCGAACAACGGCGGCCGGAACGTCCTGCTGGAAAATTCCGGCAGCTTCGGATTCCGCGATGTTACCGGTCCGGCGGGACTTGACGTGCATAACACCCGCTGGAGTTTCGCCGCCGCATGGGAGGACTATGATCGCGACGGTGATCCCGATTTGTATGTGGCGAATGATTTCGGAAGTAATTGTTTCTATCGCAACGACGCTGGCCACTTCACGGAGATGGCCGCCGCGCTGGGTGTGGAGGATATGGGGGCGGGAATGTCGGTCGCGTGGGGCGATTACAATCGCGACGGAGCGGCAGATTTGTACATTGGCAATATGTTCTCCTCTGCCGGAAGCCGCGTCGGTTACCAGCCGCAGTTCGCCGCCGGACAGAAAATCGAGGCGGTCACAGGACTCCGGCGGATGGCGCAGGGAAACACTCTCTTCGCGGGAGGAGGGAACGGCGGGGCCTTCACCGACGCGGGTCCCGGCGCGGGGGCGTGGCTCGGAGGCTGGGCATGGAGTTCAGCCATGGCCGATTTGAACAACGACGGGTGGGAGGACATCGCCGTCGCAAATGGTTATTTGACGAACACCCGCGAGGACGACTTGTGAAGCTTCTTCTGGCGACAGGTCGTGTCGCCCTCACCGGTCGATCTCTCCGATACCTCACGGGTGAATCGATACGCCGATGGCTGGACAGGGCTGATGGAACTCGTGCGGAACGGTCACTCATGGAGCGGCAGCGAGCGGAACCGGTTTTTCCTGAATGACACCCGGGGTGGATTCCTCGAGGCCTCGCGCCTGGGAGGTTTTGATTTTCCCGACGACGGCCGCGGCCTTGCGGTCGTGGACTGGGACCATGACGGCGACCTCGACCTCTGGTTCCGCAATCGCACCGCGCCCCGCCTCCGCTTCATGCAGAATCGCACCGTTTCCGCACGCGGAGCCCCGTCGAAGTCGGTGGCCATCCGGCTCGAGGGGACGCACTGCAATCGTGATGGCATCGGCGCCGTCGTGGAAATCCAGACCGGGGGAACGACGGCTCGGCTCGTCCGCTCGGTGCGGGCCGGCGACCTGTTTCTCTCGCAATCAGGCAAGTGGCTCCATTTCGGTCTCGCCGGCGCCGGGGCGATTACGCAAGCAATCGTGCAATGGCCGCACGGAGCGAAGGAGACGTTCTCCGGTCTCGCAGTCGAGGGCCGCTATCTTCTGAAAGAGGGCGCGGGAAAAGCCGTGGTCTGGCAGGGGAAAACGGCGAGAGAAAAGTCAGCGCTCGACGCCGCCCGGCCGGCGGAGATGCCAGTGCCCCGGGACGACGGGACCGCTCGAATCATTTTCCCGGCGAGGATCCCCATGCCCGCCCTGACTTTCCGCGATCCTGCTGCACGGGAAAGCTCCGTGCGACCGGATGGCAGGCCGCGCCTGCTTCTGCTTTGGTCAAGCGAGTGCCCGCACTGCCGCAGGCAATTGCGTGACATCGCCGGTGCGGCGCAGTCGATTCGCGCGGCAGGCCTGGATCTTCTGGCACTCTCCACTGACGAACTAATGGGACCTGCCGATGCGGCGTCGCATGTTTATAACCTCATCGACCGGCTGCAGTTTCCTTTCCCATGGGGATTGATCGATGGACCGTCCGCCGCGCGCCTCCACCAGTTCCAGGCCGCGCTGTTTGACCGCACTCCGGCCGATACGGTGCCCCTGGCAATCCTGCTCGACGAAAACGGAAGCGCCGTCTCCCTCCGTCGCGGCCCCTTCCCTATCGCCCAAATCCTCCAGGAGTGGCTGGTAATCCAAAGGGCGGACGATAAACAGCTCTATCACCTCGCCCCGCCCCTCGCCGGCACATGGTTCACGAATCCGCCAGGGAGCGCCCACATTGCCGAATTCATGGCGCGCCGCGCCGCCGGATCGCGTTGGTAGCTTATCCGGACTGATGAAAACCACCGGTGACTAACAATTCAGGGGTTCTGATCCTGCTATGCAGCGACCACGACGGGGCGGAGGTGGAGTTCGCTACGGCGGGGATGGACAACAAGCTCTTCGGTCTCCCGCTATCTCAAGGTGCTGCCAAGCGCGGAGCAGTTGATGACCTTCCTCGAACGCGACCGCGCGGAGATCGAGGCGCTGACGAAACCAAAACGATGAGCACGCCCGGAGACCAGCGGCCCTTCACCGCCGGTGACTCCATGCCAGGCGGCACTCTCTCCCATCAAAAGTTCAGATCGCGTGCGGCTCCAATCCAAACACCGGCGCAAACATGTCGATGCCTGCGGCGTGGTGGCCGGTGAGGAGTAGGTAGTGATGCGATGCGAGGTGCGTCATGAGGCGATGGCCATTGGGAACGCGGATGATGCCGCCATTCACGCAGTCGGAAGCCGGATCACCCCAGTAGCCGGTCAGTTCACCTTCCACGACGGTCAGCGTCTTCATGTCAGGGTGCAGTTTGGCGAGAGTGACCGGGCCTTCCGGCAGCCGGGCATCGATGGCGCTGGCGTTCTCGTCCACGATGCCCAGCACTTTCTTCCGAAGCGTCCATTCCGTGGCAAATGCCTGCGGCACGACGCCGAGAAAGCCGCAGTGCGCGACGAGGATGTGGTCGCGGGGATCGCCCTCCACTTTGGGGAAATCGGCAATGCGTTCGTGTTTCAGAGCGGCCTGGCCCATGAGGAACGGATAGAGATTCGTCATCATGATCGGCGCTCCCAGCGAGCGATGGAGCATGAGTTTGGTGAGCATGGCCATGATGTCGGCTTCGCAGCCCCAGATGAGGCCGCGCTCCTCGTAAAGCAGATTCCATGCGAGACACGGAGTGCAGTCGGAAAAGGCGGACTCGTTGAGGCAGTTGATGCCCACGCCCTGAATTGTGGGATCGTCTCCGATGTCGCGCTTCACGGCGAGGTAGAGTTTCATCGCCGCATTCATCGCGGAGTCGCTCAGCGCCGCAGGCACGGGCGAAGCCGCACGCGCCGCTGCGGCGTCGGCATCCGGAATGGCTTTGGCGTCGGCGCCAAGTTTACGGAAGCTGCGTTTCTCGATACTCAGTCCGAATTTCTCCATGATGCGCTGCACGCATTCGCTCTCCCACCAGTAGAAGCGCTTGAATATGGGCGCCTGCATGCCGTCGCCGGGATTGTCCTGATACACGACGAACTTCGAGCATGTCAGTTGGAGTCTCACGGCGAGTGCGCGGAGTACGGCACGCGTTTGCTCCGCGTCGTAGGGCGCAATGATCCGGCTGCCAGCACCTTCGCCATTCAGCCAGGTGATGATCTCCCAGTCCCACATGGACAGAGTGCCGAATTCCGACGTGAGCACGAGCACCGGCAGATTGAGTGCGCGGAAGTCTTCCAGCCGGCGATAGGCTTCACCGAGAAGCTGCGGAAACACGGCGGCATCGCATTCCGGGAGCGGCTGCCCGAGGGCCACGGGCGCAAGGAATTCCGCTTCGCCGCCGAACAACGCACGCAGCGCCGACAGTTGAGTATCGAACCCGCCGTCGCGTCCGGGATCGAAGAAGACGGGAACAATCCGCGGCCTCACACGCTCTCCTTTCGCCCGCTGGCGGCGGATTTCAGACCGGCCTCCAGCACGCGGATGCACTTCACGCCGTCGCGGAAATCGGGATCGATGGGCGTGCCGTTCGCGACGGCGGTGACAAAGTCCGCCACGGCGTGGGTGAATTCATGCTCGTAGCCAATGACGTGTCCCGGCGGCCACCAGTGCTTGATGTAAGGATGGCACGACTCGGTGGCGAGGATGGTGCGAAAGCCCTGCGCATGTTCTGGGTCGCGGCGAGAGTGATACTGCAGTTCATTCATCCGCTCCAGATCAAAGGTCAGCGCGCCCTCGCTGCCGTAGATTTCAAACGTGTTCCGGTTCTTGCGTCCCGGCGCGAAACGCGTGGCCTCGAACGATCCGATCGCGCCGCTGGCAAACTCCACCATCATCAGGGAAGCATCCTCCACCGTGACCTCGCCGCGGGTGGATGCCGCACCGGAGCCTGCGCTGAATGTCGCCGCACCCTCGCCGGGCAGCGGCCGCTCTTTGATGAAATTCGTGGTCAGGCACGAAACGGTGCGAATGTCCCCGACGAGATAATGTGCGAGGTCCACGCTGTGCGAATTGAGATCGCCATGCGGTCCGCTGCCCGCCGTTTCCTTGCGCAAATGCCACGTTAGCGGGAACTCTGGATCCACGATCCAGTCCTGTTGATAGGCCCCGCGCCAGTGAAAAATGCGCCCGATCGTTCCTTCATCGATCAACTGCCGCGCCAGCCGCACCGCCGGCGCGCGGCGGTAGTTGTGATTCACGTAATGCACGACCTTCGCGGCTGCCGCCGCCGCCAGCATGGCTTCGGCATTGGCCAGCGTGAGGGCCATCGGTTTCTCGCAGAAAAGATGTTTGCCCGCCTGCGCCGCGGCGATCGCGACTTCGTGGTGCAGGTGCTGCGGCAGCGCGATGTCCACCACATCCACGTCGTCACGCGCGATGGCTTTGCGCCAGTCGGTCTCGACATGTTTCCAGCCCCAGTTGTCGGCGAAGGCGCGCGCGCTGGCTTCGTTGCGGGCACAGGCCACCTGGAGCACCGGCCGCAGCGGCAGATCGAAAAAGCGTGAGGCCTGGAGCCATGCGTTGCTGTGGGCCTTGCCCATGAAGTTGCAGCCAATGATGGCCACGCGGAGTTCTTTGCTGGGTGCGCTCATGAGTTCTCTGAAATCACTCTATTTGAGACCGGCGGCGACACCCTTGAGATGGACGATGCTCTTCTCGACCATCTCCTCTTCGCGTTCTGCATAGTCCGGATGCGGCATGTCCGACTCGAAGGCGAGGAAGCCAGTGTAACCCGTGTCCTTGAGAATCTGCGCAATCTTTTCGATCTCGATCAACCCCTCGCCGGCCGCCACGCACGAAAAATAATACCACTCCCGCGCATTCACTCCCTTCACGGGCCGCAGATCTTTGACGTGGGTCGCGTAGATGTGTTTTGCCAGCTTGCGGGTCGCCTCCACCGGATCATCCAGCACGCGCAGGAAATTCGCCGTATCCAGATTGATGCCGAAATACTCCGAGCCGACCTCGTTGATTAGCCAGAGGATTTCGTCAGAGTTGTAGTCAATGTGATTCTCCACCGCGAGCCGGATGCCGTGTTTGGAAGCGATGTCCGTGGCTTCGCGAAACCACTCAGCCAGAATCGCCAACTGCGGCTCGTGCGGCGCGAAGCGGAACATCAGACTGCTGCCGACCACGCGCATGACCGGCGCGCCGATGAGCCGCGCGTGCTCGATGTGCGCGATCATTTCCGCCTTCGCCTTCAGGCTTCCGCCCGCTTCCAGTCCGTCAGGGTGCCCCCACGCATAGACGCGGTCGAATCCGAGATCGTCCAGCTTCCGCCGCAAGCCGGTGAGGTATTCCTCTCCGAACTCTGGGAAAAAGCAGGACTCCAGCGAGACTCCGTCGCAACCCAGCGCCTTCGCCCGGTCGAGGAACGAGTCCATGGTGTACGGCGTCGCGGCGGGCTTTTGCCCGGGATAGACTTCGCCGAAGAACCGATGGTAGCAGTAGGAGTCTATTCCGACTTTCATGAACGCCGGCGGCGGCTTGCGAACGCGAGGCCGGCGAGTGTCAGAGCGACGGCCGATCCGGGTTCGGGAACTGCTTGGAAGACCTGAATCTCGCGAAACGTCGGCGTGGCGCAGCAGTCGCCCACGACGGTGTCTATGACCAGCCCATTCGTGTTCACCGGAGTGTTGAAGGTCAGCCAGAACGAATCCATGCCGTCGTTGCTTCCGCCGGGTCCGGTGCCTGAGATAGTCCATCCCCCAAGGACATTGCCGGCAGCATCCTTGAGCGTGTAAGCGCCGTCGTCGCGATTGGCGTAGCCATTGTAGATGGAGACACCGCCGATCAGTGTCGGTCCTCCAGCGAACGTGATGACCACCGCTCCCGGGCCGGAATTCGGAATGGCATAGGTGCCATCCTGGTTCGTGGCCGAGACGCCGATGTCGCCGTCATTTAAGTTGTGGACGCCGTAGGTGCCAAGCCGTCCACCGCAGCAGCCGTAGGCGTTGGAGCCGGTCTCGGTGTAGGTCACCAGCATGCCGCCTAGCCCGCCCGTGACGTCGGGGTTGGAACTGTCGTCTGGTCCGGACTCCACCTGACTGGCCGCCAGCGTCACGTTGGTGAAATTGGTCATGATGAGCGCAGCGGAGGCTGTGCCGCAGAGGACGAGACCGACGGCCGCGAATGCCACGGTGCTGCGCAGGACTGAAGGGAGAGAAGCAGGTTTATTCATGATGTTAATGGATGTGGAGTTGGGTGGATGTTTTGTGATTGGCACCGCGGTGTGGCGGGCATCGCAGGGGTTCGGACATTAGCCTTATATGTAAAGATTATAACAGGTGGGGGCGCAGCTGCGATAAACTTTACGGCAAAGATATTATACAGCTGCGGCTAGGGGGGGCGGAAGGCTTTCGCCAGAATATAATACCCGGACGGGATTCGTCATTGGAACGGAGCGGTGCCCGGCATAGCGGAGGAGCATGACAAAGCAGAACATTGGTATCGGCATCATTGGATGCGGTCGCGCCGGGATGATCCATGCGCGCAACTTCGCGCGGTTGGTGCCCGGTGCGCGGGTGGCGGCGGTGGCGGACGCCTCGGAGGCGAACCGCACGGGTGCCGCGCGCGATTTCGGCGACGTGCCGGCGTTCGCCTCTCATCGCGACTTGCTCGCGGACGCCGGCGTGCAGGGCGTGGTGATCGCGGCCCCCACCGCGCTGCACCTGGAGATCGCGCTGGATGCGGCGGCGGCAGGCAAGCACATCTTCTGCGAGAAGCCGATGGCGATGAATGCGGCGGAGTGTGACGAAATGATCGCTGCGGCGGATCGCGCAGGCGTAGTGCTGCAGATCGGGTTCATGCGGCGCTTCGACGCCTCTTTCCTTGCCGCCCGCGCCCGGGTTCAGGCGGGCGAGATCGGCGGCGTGGTGCTGGTGAAATCCTGCACGCACGGGCCCACTTATCCGAAACCGTGGATGTTTGATCTCGAGCAAAGCAACGGTCCGCTCGCCGAGGTGTGCAGTCACGACATTGACACGCTGCGGTGGTTCACCGGCAGTGAATTCACTGAGGTCTATGCCCTTGCCGGCAATTACCGGACTCCGGAGGCCGCGGTGCAGTTTCCGGATTTCTACGATCAGGTGCTGCTCAGCGCGCGTTTTGCCAGCGGAGCCCAGGGCAGCATCAGCGGTGCTCAGGGTGTGCAGTATGCCTACGACTCACGCGTGGAAATCGTCGGCACCCACGGGCTCATCAGCATCGGGGGACTGAATGCCGGCACTGCCGTGGTGGTCACGCGCGAAAAGGAAATCCGGCAGCCATCCGTGGTTTCGTGGACGAGCCTGTATCGCGATGCTTATCTCGCCGAGGACATGGAATTCATCGCCGCCATTCGCGAAGGCCGGCCTGCCGCCGTCACCGGACACGACGGTCGCGCCGCCGTCGCCGTGGTGAACGCCGGTAATCGCTCCATCCTGGAACGCCGGCCTGTTTCTCTCGACTAAATCCATTTATGATCGCCGCCCGACTCTACGGACAAAACGACCTCCGCGTGGAAGACATGCCGGTGCCGGAACCCGGCCCTGGCGAAATCCTCCTGCGCACCGCCGGCGCCAGCATCTGCGGCACGGACTTGCGCATGTGGAAACACGGCCATTTCTTTGCCAGTGCAGAGCGTCCGCTCGTCATCGGTCATGAGCTGGCGGGCACCGTCGAGCGAACCGGTGCCGGCGTCACGGGATTCAGCCGCGGGCAGCGCGTCTGCATCGCTCCGAACTGGCATCCCATCCCGTCGCGGCTCAGCATCGCGGGGGACGGGCATCTCGATCCCGGCTACCGCGCGCTGGGTATTCATGAGGACGGAGCCTTCGCCGAGTTTGTCAGGATTCCCGCCCTCGCGGTGCAGCAGGGCAATGTGTTTTCCATCGCGGATCACGTGTCTTTCCAGGAAGCGGCCCTCGTCGAGCCGATGGCGTGCGTTTACAACGCATGGGAAAAAGCCCGCACCGGCCCCGGTGATACCGTGCTCATTATTGGCGCGGGTCCGATCGGCGTCATGCATGTGAAGATGTCCCGGCTGGCAGGTGCCGGGCGAATCATCCTCAACGACCGCCATGACGATCGTCTTGAGATGGCGCGCGCGATCGATCCGGCACTCGTCACGGTGAACGGCGATCTGCGCAGTGAAGTGATGCGCCTCACCGGCGGCGAGGGAGCGGATGTCATCATCACCGCGTGTCCGTCGCCGGAGGTGCTGCCGCTGGCGGTGGAACTGGCGGCGGTGAACGGCCGCGTCGTATTCTTCGGCGGATTGCCCAAAGACCGCGCCGTCGTGCCGCTGGATGCGAACCTTATTCACTACCGTCAACTGATGGTCACCGGCACCACCCGGCAAAGCCTGCGGCAGTTTCAGGCCACGCTGGCGCTGGTCACCGACGGCGTGCTGCGCCTCGCCGATCTCGTCACCGCCACGCATCCGCTGGCGGAGACGGACAAGGCCATGACCGGCCTTGCGAAGAAGCGCGGACTCAAAACCTGCCTGTCATTTCCCGCATGAATCTGCTCGCTGGCCTCGACATCGGCACGCAGGGCGTGAAGGCGGCGCTGTATGCGGCGGATGGTCGTTGTGTGGTGGAAGCCTTCGAGCCCTCGCAGCCGCACCGTCCCGCTCCGGGAGTGGTGGAGGAGGATCCAGAGTTCCAACTCGAGTCGGCATGCCGGCTCCTGCGTCGCTGCGTGGAGCAGGCCGGGGACACCGGTGTCGCCGCGCTCGCTGTGGCCGGACAGATGGCCGGTGTCATCGGCATCGGCGAAGATGGCCGGGCGGTGACGCCCTACGATTCGTGGCTGGACACGCGCTGCGGCCTGCAAATCACGCGGATGCAGGCGGAGGCCGGCGCGGAGATTCTTCACGCGACGGGCAATGCGCCCAGCTTCAACCACGGCCCTAGGATTCTCTGGTGGCGGGAGGAACGACCTGACGTTTTCGCCCGCATCGCGAAATTCGTGCAGCCGGGCGGATATGTTGCCATGCGGCTTTGCGGGCTCGACGCCTCGCAGGCATTCATTGATACGAGTTATCTGCATTTCTCCGGCTTCGCGGACAACCAACACAGCCGGTGGAGTGCCGCACTCTGCGCCAGATTTGGTCTGAGCATGGACAAGCTGCCGCGCATTGTCCGCCCGGCGGAAAGGGCGGGTTCGCTCACCCGCGAAATGGCCGAATCCTGCGGACTGCGCGCCGGTACACCGGTCATGGGCGGCTGTGGCGACACGGCGGCGGCGTTTCTCGCCTGTGGAGCCACCGCTCCGGGAATTTGTGTGGACGTTGCGGGCACGGCTTCGGTCTTTGCCGCGACGACCGACGCGTTCGCCGCCGACCTCGACAGCGGCACGCTCGGCTGCGGGCAATCGGCCACGCCGGGCCTGTGGCATCCGTATGCCTACATCAACGGCGGCGGAATGAATCTGGAATGGTTTCGCCGCGAGTTCGGCGGCGCAGACTTTGAGGAACTCAACGCGCTCGCCGCAGCAGTAAAACCGTCTGACAATCTTCCGTTCTTTGTGCCGCATCTGGGCGGCCGCGTCTCCCCGGCGTGGCCATCGCTGCGGGGATCGTGGGCCGGCCTGACATGGGACCACGGACGCGGCGAACTCTTCCGCGCCGTGCTCGAATCCGTGGCGCTCGAATACGCCCTTTATCAGCGTGCGCTGCGCCGACTGCTCCCCGGCACCCTCTTTTCCGAACTGCGGATCACCGGCGGCGGGGAACGCAGTTCCGTGTGGAATCAGCTTAAGTCGGATGTGCTCCAGACCCCCATCGTCCAGATCGAGAATGGCGGCGGCACGCCGATGGGCGCGGCCATGGTGGCTGGCATCGGCGTGGGAATCCTCTCCGACTTTCCGTCCGCCGCGGCGCAGTGGGCTCAACTCGGCCGACGCTTCGAGCCTGCCGCTGCCACCGCCGGTTATTACCAGTCCCGCGTGGCCCGCTATGAATCGCTGCTGCACGGGCTGAACGACTGGGCGAACCTCGACTTACCCTCATGAATTACTCCGCCTGCAACCGCCCCACGATGTTTTTCATCGGCGTCACGACTGGCAAGTCGTCCATCAACCGCGTCTTCCCGCGCTGGGCCGCCGCGCTGGGTCTGGGCGACTGCGAACTGCGCGGCATGGACTTCCCGCTGCACGCCGATCCCGCCGCCTATCGCGAGGCCGTAGCGTTCATCAAAAACGACCCGCTGGCGCTCGGCGCACTGGTGACGACGCACAAGATGGACCTCTTCGCCGCGTGCCGCGATTTGTTCGATGTGCTGGATCCGCTCTCCGACTCCATGGGCGAGATCAGCAGCATTTATAAACGCGACGGCAAACTGCACGGTCGGGCCGTGGATCCGTGGACCGTCGGCGATTCGCTCAATGCCTTTCTCCCTCCGCAGCACTGGCAGGATACACTGTCCGAAGCCCTTATTCTCGGCGCGGGCGGCTCGGCCATTGCCCTCACATGGCACCTCTGCCGCGTGGAGCACGGCATCATCCGACCGCAACGCATTCACGTCGCCAACCGCAGCCGGCCCCGACTTGATCATCTGCGCGAACTGCACGCCGGCTGGCAAAGCGGCGTGGAACTCATCACACACTACGTCCCGCAGCCTGCGCTCGCCGATGCCGTCGTCGCGGAACTCCCGCCCTGTTCGCTCGTCGTCAACGCCACCGGCCTCGGCAAAGACGCGCCCGGCTCGCCGCTCACCAACGATGTGCTCTTCCCGCGCAGCGGCGTGGTTTGGGAATTCAATTACCGCGGCGACCTCGTCTTCCTCGACCAGGCGCGCGCCCAGGAAAAAACCCGCCGCCTCCACATCGAAGACGGCTGGGTGTATTTCCTCCACGGCTGGACCCGCGTGATGGCGGACGTCTTTGCCGCCGATATACCCAAAAGCGGCCCGCTCTTCGACGAACTATCGCGTATCGCGGCGGAGAGCCGGTAATGATCATCACGGCCCATAACTCAAACCTATGAACTTTCTCCTTCCGGAAACCACCTTCATCGAACCCTTCAGTGTGGACATCGATCTCGCCGCCGGCGTGATGAAGGATCCCGCGAGCCGACTCACGCGCCGCGCCTCCGACATGCGCGGATACTATCGTGATGCGGCGGCGCTGGACGCGCTCATCGCGGACGGCGATCCCGTGCACTACGAAGTCTTCGAGCGTGCGGTGCCGCATGAGTACGGGCACCTCATGTATTGCATCAGTGATCTGAAGCCCGGCTGTGTCGGCGATGAGTGCTTCATGACCAAAGGGCACTATCACACGCGCATCAATACCGGCGAGATTTACCTCGCGCTGCGCGGACGCGGGTTCATGATGATGAAAACGGCGGACGGTCAGTGCCGGTGGGAGGAGTTCGTGCCGGGACGCATGGTTTATGTTCCGCCCTACTGGGGACACCGCAGCATCAACACCGGCGACGAGCCGCTCATCTCCTTCTGCGTCTATCCCGGCGACGCCGGCCACAACTACGGCGACATCGAGCGCGAGGGATTTCCGAAACGGGTGTTTCACCGCGGCGGTCAAATCATTGTCGAGTGAATCATGAAAGTTCTTGTCACTCCGCGCTCCGTCACGCGCAGCGGCCATGCGTCGCTGGATAAATTGCGCGCCGCCGGCTGCGAGGTTGTGTTCTGTAAGCCCGGACAGCAGCCTGACGAATCGGAACTCTGCGCCCTGCTCCCGGGATGCGCCGGTTACCTCGCCGGCGTGGAACCCGTCACCGCCCGGGTGCTGGACGCAGCAGTCGATCTTCGCGCCATCAGCCGCAACGGCACCGGAGTGGACAACATTGATCTCGCCGCCGCCGCCGCGCGCGGCATCGCTGTGCTGCGAGCCGATGGTGCGAATGCGCGCGGAGTCGCGGAACTCACCCTCGCCCACCTGCTAGCGCTGGCGCGCGGTCTCGCGCCGGCTGATTCCGCTTTGAAACGCGGCGCATGGGAGCGCGGCTCTGCCGGCATGGAAATAGAAGGCAGAACGCTCGGCCTCATCGGCTGCGGCCGCGTCGGGCGGCTGGTCGCGCGCATGGCGCTTGGCTGCGATATGCGCGTGGTCGCCTTTGATGCGTTTCCCGACGCCGGTTTCCAGCCCGGCGCGGGATTTCGATTTACCGGATACGATGAAGTCGTCTCCACCGCCGATTTCCTCAGCCTGCACTGCCCGCCTAACGCTGACGGCACGCCGGTTCTGACTGCCGCTGCCGTGGAGCTGATGAAGCCGGGCGCGCTGCTCATCAACACCGCGCGCTACGATGTTTTCGATCCCGCCGCCGTGCTCGCCGCGCTCGATTCCGACCGCCTCGCAGGGGTCGCGCTCGATGCGTTCGACACCGAGCCTCCTACCGATCAGCGTCTCGTGCAGCATCCGAAAGTCCTCTCCACGCCCCACATCGGCGGCTACACCCGGGAGAGTATCGACCGGGCGATGATCGGTGCGGTAGAAAACCTCCTGGAGGCGCTGGTTGGTGTATAGGCTTCAGCCGATCAGCCTTCCCCGCGGCGAAGCCGCCACTTCTCAACTCAATGCTCGCCGAGCGACGTGGAGTTGTTCCAATTCAGAAGAAGTGTGGCGGCTGCGCCGCAGTTTGGTTTAGATCGGCTGAAGCCTATACATCAACACCAGCACCAACCTCACTTTCCCTTTCCATAGCGGCGGCGGTATTCGCCCGGGCTGGTGCCGGTCTGCTTCTTGAAGAAGCGGCACATGTATTCGTGGTAATCGAAACCGCTTTGCTCGGCGACCACCGGCAGGGTGTAGTCCGTCTCCACCAGCAACTGCTTCACGCGGCGCAGGCGGATTTCATGCACCTGTTCCATGGGCGTATGGCCGGTCAGGGCGCGGAACTTCTTCTCGAGGGCACGGCGGGAAAGGCCGGACGCCCTCGCAATGAGAGCGCCGTCGATTTCGCGGCAGGCGTTTTCGCGGATGAAGCGGATGGCCTTGGACACCTGCGCATCCTTCACGGCGATCACGTCCGAAGACTGCCGCACCACCACTGCTCCAGGTTCGAAGAAGTAGTTCGCCGCGGGAATTTTTTCGCCTCGCATCATCCGGTCGAGCAGCGCGGCGGCTTCGTAGCCGAGCTTTTGAGCATTCTGGTCGAGGCTGGAAAGCGGCGGGCTGGCGAGTTCGCAAAGCACCGGATCGTTGTCCACGCTCACCACCGCGACATCGTCCGGCACGCAAATGCCAGCGCGGCGGCAGGCATCGAGCACCTGGACGCCCTGGCTGTCGTGCGCCGTCATGACGCCCGCGGGTTTTGGCAGGGCGTGGAGCCATTTGATGAGTGATGCTTGGGTGCGTTCCCAGTTCTGCGGCTGATCCCATCCTCCGGGCGGCTCGTATTCGCAGCAGTCGCCGCCATGCTGCGCCACATGCGCCGAAAACACGGCAAACCGGTCTCGTTCCCAGCGTTTGCCTCCGGCGACTCCGCAGTAGCCGAAATGACGGAATCCACGCGACATCAGATGCTCCGCGATGCGCATCGCGATGAGCCGCTGGTTGGGGAATACCGTGGGAAAGGCCGGAGCCTCCTGGAGGTGCCGCAGGCTCACCACCGGAATGCCTCGCCGCTGAGCGGTCCGGCAAAGCGAGTGATTGAGTCCACGCGTGATGATGCCGTCGCCCTTCCAGCGCGCCAGCCATGCGGGATCATCGTCATCCTGCCCGCGCTCCTGGGCAAAGATGCTCCATGGACCGTGCAGCGTAAGATACCTGCTGATTCCCAGCAGGATTTCACGGCCATAAACCTTGGAGGTTTCGACGATTAGCGCGACATGCGGGGGACGGTTCTCCATGCGTGCTTCTGCCATCCTTTGCCTGGCAGTGCAAGAATGAGGCTTCACAATGAGCGGTGCGCCGTTGTATAAGAAATTGCCCGCCATTGTTCATCGCTCCATTCCTCCGACTCCGCCACACTGACTTCATGATCCGCACCCTTCGCCCATTCATCCTCAAGGCGGCGCTACCGGCCTTTGCTTGCGCGCCGCTCACCCTCCGCGCTCAGATCACTTCGCCGCTGGATATCCCCGGCCATGTCCTGTGGCTCGACGGCGACGACCTCGATGGCGACGGAAATGTGGACGCGGCGGTCACGGGCACGGCGGTCACGGCGTGGGCCGACAAGTCCTCCGGCATGGGCACGACCTCTGCATCGCGGACCAACGGGAATCCGCTGCGCGCCGCGTCGGTGAGGGCGGGGCACCATGCGGTGAAGTTCATTGGCGGGTCGCAGGACAAGCTGGACATTCCCGCGCTCTCGCTTTCCGCGGGATATACTGTCGTGGTCGTGGCGGAGAAATCCGGGAGCTTTGGCGACAGCGGGCACATGCTCTCGGGTCTCAATGCGTCGGGCACCGATTGCGTGCTCTATCGCCAGGGCGGCGGAAGCTGCCGTTTCTACAGCGGCGGGCCGACGGGGAATACGGACCTCGCGCTGGGCACAATGGCCGCCGGGGCGTGGACGATGGCCGGAGTGCAGATTTTACCCTCGGGCCAGGATTTCGGGCTGCTGCAGTCGGCGCGCACGGCGATGGAGTGGAATGGCACCGCAGCGCTCCAGGGTGTGAGGATTGGAAATCTGGACCGCGACACGCCGTCGAGCACGAATCGCGCTGAGGCATGGGATGGACACATCGGCGAGGTCATCATCTACGACCGGGTACTGACGGCGGCTGAGGTCACGGATCTGCGGCGGTGGCTGAACACCAAATATGCGATCGTGATCGCGGAGCCCACCGGCGCGATGACCCAGATCGAGACCGGCCACGTCAGCGGCGGCGCGCCGTCCACACTGTTGAATACGTCGGAGCCTGTGAGCAGCGGACGCGTGAATGTGGCGCTCGCCACCCGTGGCGGCACGGCGTTCGCGCAGGATTTCATCGGGCCGGCGGATCCGCGAAATTTCCGGCCGTTCCGCGCCAACGACGGCCACTACGCCGATGCCCCGGAGGGCGCTCCGCCCATTCAGGAACCATGGATCGGAGCCACGCTGAGTTCGTTTGTAGGTGTGCGCTTCACTGCGCCGGTGACACTGGACCGCGTGGGCTTTGAGAACCAGTTCGGAGCCCGCCGCAGCGGACAGTTGATCTTCGAATACACGCGCGACGACCTGTCGGCGGTGCCGGCCCACGTAAACCTCGGGCTCGATCCCGCGGTGATTAACAGCAAAGCATGGCTGCCGCTCGACCTGCTGCAAATCGCCGACGCCGTGGACACTCGGCATCTTTACTCCTTCGCGCCACTCACTGCCGTGACGGGCCTTCGCGTGCGCATCAATTCCAGTGCGGCCGAGTTTGCCATGTCGGAACTGGAGGCATGGAGTGCGGTGCCGCCGGCGGTCAGCTACCCCGGCAGTCCAGCGGCCTTCACGGTACAATTACCGGCGGGCCCGCTGGACCCCGCGCTGCAGGGTGCTACGCCGGCGTCCTTCAGCATCGCGCCCGCACTGCCGCAAGGCCTGACATTCAGCACGTCGAGCGGACGCATCGCGGGCACACCGACGGTGCTCAGTGCGGCGACGGACTACACGGTCACCGCCAGTTACTCTGGCGGGACGCAACTCAATGCGACGGTCAATATTGCCGTCGTCGCGCCGAGCCTTGCCGGTTACACCCGCAGTCCGGCGACGTTCACGCGCGGGCGCCTCGCCGTGCCGGTTGATCCCGTGGTTCTGGGGCCACTGCCGACCGGCTATACCGTCTCGCCGCCACTGCCGGCCGGGCTTTCCCTGGCTCCAACCACGGGCGTCATTTCCGGCACTCCGCTCGTCGCCGCGGCGGCGACGCCTTATGCCGTCACGGCGTCGTTCACCGGCTATCCGGGCTCCACTTTCAACCTCACCATCGAAGTGATCGAGCCCGCGTGGACGCTCGACATCACGGAAGTCATGTCCGCGAACGACACCATCCTCGCCGACGGCGACGGGCGTTTTTCCGACTGGATCGAACTGCACAACTACGGCCCCGCCGCCATCGATCTGAGCGACTGGTCGCTCACGGATTCCGAGGGTTCGCCGCGGAAGTATGTCTTTCCGCCGCGCCTCATCGAGCCGGGCGGATACCTCGTGGTCTTTGCCTCCAACAACGAGCACGTGGACCCCGCAGGCAATCTGCACACGAACTTCGCGCTGAGCGCCTCCGGTGAATACTGCGCGCTGATCAGGCCGGACGGCGTGGTTGTCAGGGCAATGACGCTGCCGGCCATGACCGCGGACATTTCCCACGGCACGCCGGACCGCGTGAATTACGGCACCTACACGAGTCCCACGCCGGGCGCGGCGAATGGATTCTTCAACGCCGTGTCCGCCGTCGTCACGGCGACACCGCCGGCGCAGGCGTTTGCGGGCACTGTCACTGTTGCCCTTAGCGCGGCGCTGCCGGCGGGCGGCGTCATCCGCTACACCACCAACGGCAGCGCACCGGTGGTAGCTTCGCCGGCTTACTCCAGCGCTCTGTCGTTCTCCGTGACGACGAAACTGCGGGCGCGGGTCTTCGCGCCAGGACTGGATCCCGGGCCGGAATTGCGCGCCGATTATCTCAAGCTCGCCGCGGACCTCGCCGGCTTCAGCTCCAACCTGCCGCTCGTGCTGCTGCACACCGACGGCGCTATTGCCGGGGCGAGTTCCACGACGCTCACGGGAGCGGGCGGTCACTTCATTTCCGCGGATGCCGGTACCGGTCGCGCCGCCGCCGCGGGCCTGCCCGCGCACAGTGGACGCGTGGGCCTGCGGCTGCGCGGGCGCAGTTCGCTCTCGTTCCCTCAGAAGCAGTACAAGCTGGAAACATGGGACAGTACCGGCCGGGAGGTGAATGCGCCGCTCCTCGGCATGGCTGCGTCCTCCGACTGGGTGCTCTCCTCCCCCTACACTGACAAATCACTCATGCGGAATGCCCTGACGTATCTCATGTGGGGCCGCATGGGCTGGCCTACGCTGAACTGGCGTTTCGTCGAGGTCTTCATCAATGACGACGGCGATTCCCAGTTTTCCTATGCGGACGACTATGTCGGCGTCTATTTGCTCGTGGAACCTCCGGACCTTGACCGCGCGGAAGAGGACGGGCCGCAGAATACAACCGACGCGGCGCAGATCACCGGCGGGTTTATGGTGGAGACCGGGCCGTCGGATGACGCGGAGTTTTACACCACCGGCAGCGGCCGTCAGGTCGGTCACAAGCATCGTGATCCCGGTCTCAATAAACTGAACGCCGCGCAAAACGGATGGATTCGCACTTACGCCTCGGATTTCGAGAGTGCGCTCTACGGCGCGAACTTTGTCCACCCCTCCAACGGCCGGAACTGGCGCAGCTACACGAACATCGCTTCGCAGGTGGACTATCGCATCGCGCGCGAATGGGCGCGGAACTTCGACGGCGGCAGCACCTACTGGCATGTGCCGCGCGGCGGCCAGCTCACGATGGGGCCGCTCTGGGACTACAATTGGGCGCTCGGCAATGTGAACTACGCTGAGGGCGGCGATCTACCGGGCCACCGCACCGACGGCTGGAATCGCAGCTTCACCAACTTCGGCACATGGGCTCCGTGGTGGCTGCGCATGGAGCAGGAGGCCGACTGGTGGCAGCAGTTCATCGACCGCTGGAGCGTGCTGCGCGAAACCGTGCTCGCCGACACCGCGGTGAATGCGGAGATAGATGCCATCGCCGCGATGCTGGGCGCGGAGGCCGCGAAGCGGAACTTCGCAAAGTGGCCGCAGCTCGGGCGACTCACCGTCATCAGCCCGCCGGGATATGCTGCGCGCACCACTTATCAGAGCGAAGTGGATTACCTCAAAACCTGGCTGCAGCAGCGCAGCGCGTGGATGGAGTCGCAGTTTCCCCCGCGCCCCGCCTTTAGCCGCGCGCCAGGCGGCGTGAGCGCCGGCAGCAGCGTAACGCTCACCGCCGCCGCGGGACAGACGATTCACTACATGCTAAACGGCGAGGATCCGCGGCTGCCCGGCGGCGCGGTGAATCCCGCGGCACTCAGTGTCAGCAGCGGCGGCAGCGTGACCGTCAGCACCTCCGCCATCGTCACCGCGCGGGCGAAAAACGGCGCCGTATGGGGCGCACCGCGCACCGGAGCCTACGTCACGGGCATCCCCGCAGCACCGGCGTCGCTCGTGCTGACGGAAATCCATTACCATCCCGCCGACCCGGCCTCCCCCGCGGAACTCGCGGCTATACCCGCCCTGAGCGATGACGATTTCGAGTTTCTTGAACTCCGCAATGTCAGCGCCGGTCCGCTCGATCTCAGCGGCGCGACCTTCACAGAAAGCGTCCATTTCACTTTCCCCGCCGGCACCGTGCTGGCCGCGGGTGCGCACATCGTGGTGGTGGAAAACGCCACTGCCTTCGCGCTGCGTTACGGCAATGGCGCGACCATCGCCGGCCAGTTCACCGGCAATCTCGACAACGACGCCGACACCATTGTACTGCGCGCAGTGGACGGCATGGAACTGCTCCGCTGCCGCTACGATGAAGACTGGACAGCGCGCGCCGATGGTGCGGGACATTCCCTCAATCTGCGCGATCCCTCCCAGCCGCCCGCTGCCTGGAGCCGCGCGGCCTCGTGGGCCTTGAGCGCCTCCACCGCCGGTAGTCCGGGCGCGGGCAATGGTCCGGTCTTCACTGACGACTTCACGCTTTGGCGACACACGCACTTTTCCGCCACCGCACTCGGCGATCCGCTGCTCAGCGGCCCCGCCGCCGACCCTGACGAAGACGGCTGGCCCAATCTGACGGAATTCGGCCTCACCTCTCTCCCGCACTCGTCCGCCTCCCCGCAGCCGCCCGCTCATGTCATCACCGCGAGCGAAGTGGAGTTCACCATCACCCGTCCGCGCCTCGCGCCGGGCCTGACATGGGGCATCGAGTCCTCCGGCGATCTTGCTGCATGGACTGCCGCTGCGATGGTGGAGGAATTGATCTCGCAGACCGATGCCACCCGGACAGTGCGCCTGCGCACGCCGCACGCCGGTCCGGCGCGGCAGTACTGGCGGCTGCGCGCGGTGCTCGCGCCGTGATCATTTGCTGGGCGTGTGCTGCCGGCGTTATTCGCCCGGGCTGGTGCCGGTTCCCCGCGAAATCGCGTGATGCTTTCGCAGACACTTCGCGATGGCTGCCAAGTGCTCTGGTTCACTGTTCCAGCCGTCGTGATTGTAGAGCGCCAGCGGACATCCTAGCTCCCGCGTTCTCTTGACCACGGGAGCAACTGCTGCCGAGATCCCCAAAAGAAGACCGCTTTTTGAAATGCTATCGGGCATCGCGGCGGATTGCCGCTGAGTTCCTGCAGGTGTGCCATGGTGGGTGTCCGCAGCGGAGCGGTGATCTAATCCCATAGCCACAGGACCTAGCGGAGCGAAAAGTTGCATTTCGCCAATTCCCCTGCTGGCGCGGGGCGCAACCGTGGTTAGAGTCAAGGTTCCTAATTGTCATGCACCCACTGGTCTATTTTCTGTTTGGCTTTGCTGCCGCTGCTGCAGTGGCATGGGTGCTGCGCCGCCGTGGGATGAAACAGATCGCCAGTCTGGAGCAGGAAAAAGAGGAGCTGCTCACGGAAGAGAGTCGCATGTTCTCCTTTCTGAATGAGCTGGGAGAAAATCTCGCGCACGGCCGCGGCATGGGGCGACTGCATGTGGACATTGTGAATGGATTGGCTCGCGTCGTGGGAGCTGATGCCGGAGCGCTCTATCTTTTTGATCAGCGTAATGGCCCGGCGCTTGTGCCCGCCGCGCTTACGCCGGAGTGCCCTGCGCTCATTGAACTGCCGGCGGAGTGGGCGGTGCTCTCCCGAACCATGATGCACAGTCATCTGCAACTTCGCGCCGCCAGTAGCACGCAGGGTCTGCTGGGCAAGTGCTACGCCAGCCAGTCGCCGGTAAATACCGGACCGATAGAACCCGGGGTGAACTGGCAGGGGCCGCTCGCGCCGTCTCAGGCGGGCATGAGCGTGATGGTCGCCCCAGTCACCAGCGGTAGCCGGAGGCTGGGCATCATTGCCGCCGTCCAAGATGCCGGAAAAGAGCCGTTCACCGGGCACGAGTTCGAGATTTTCCGTTCCGTGGCTGAGCAGTGCGCCTTCGCCCTCGCCAGCGCCATGACGCAGCAGGAAGCCATGGATAAGCGGCGCATGGAGGAGGAACTCCGCTCGGCCAGTGAAGTGCAGCGCATTCTCCTTCCCAAGGACCCGCCACAACTGGGCGACTACCTCATTGCCGCCGCCAACACTCCGGCCAAAGTCATGAGTGGCGATTACTATGATTTCATTCTTCTGGACGAAGACCACGCGGGTGTGGTCATCGCGGATGTTTCCGGCAAGGGTTTCCCTGCCAGCCTCGTCATGGCCACCTGCCGGGCACTGCTGCGCGGCATGGCTGAAGGTGAGCTTTCCCCCAGCGCGGCGCTCGGCCGCGTGAACCGCCGCCTCTGGGGCGATGTCCGCGAGGATATGTTTATTTCGCTCGCTTACTGCGTGATCGACCGCCGCAGCGCCAGCGTTACCCTCTCCCGGGCCGGGCACGATGCCCCGATGCTTTATTCCAAACGCACAGGTGAAATCACCACCATCAAATCACCAGGTCTCGCGCTCGGAGTGGACAGCGGCAAAGTGTTCGAGCGCGTGACGAAGGATCACTCTTTTGAAATGGAGAGCGGCGACTGCCTGCTACTTTACACCGACGGTATTAACGAGGCCATGAACAGTGAAGGCGATGAATTCGGCACCGACCGGTTGCTGGAAACCTTCCGCCGTGTTGCCCCAAACGGCGCTCAGGCCGTAGTCAACGCCCTCGAATCTGCAGTAAAGGAATTCGCGGGCTCCCAGCCGCAGCATGACGACATCACCCTGCTGGTGGTGCAGCGGAAGTGACGGTAGCCTCCGGTCGCATCAGGTGAAGATGACCGTGCGGTTCCGGAAAGACATCACGCGGCGCTGCACATGCCAGTTCACTGCGCGGGACAGCACGATCTTTTCGAGATCGCGCCCCTGACGGATCAGGTCCGCCACGGTATGATTGTGAGTCACCCGAATGACATCCTGCTCAATGATGGGTCCCTCGTCCAGATCGCCCGTCACATAATGACTGGTGGAACCGATTATTTTCACGCCGCGCGCATGGGCGTTGTGATAGGGTTTGGCTCCTGGAAAGGCAGGCAGAAAGCTGTGGTGGATGTTGATGATGCGGTTTGCCCAATCGCAGGCGAAGTTGTCGCTCAAGACCTGCATGTAGCGTGCCAGCACAATTGTATCCACCCCGTGCTCCTTCATCAGTGCCCTCTGCTGAGCCTCTGCGGAAGCTTTGTTTTCCTTCGTGACTTCCATGCGGTGAAACGGGATGCCAAAGCGCTCGGCTGCCGACCGCAGGATTTCGTGATTGGAAACCACGAGCGGTATGTCGGCATCCAGTTCTCCGGATTCATGCCGGCTTAGCAGATCATAGAGGCAGTGGGAATCCTTGCTGACAAAAAGCGCCAGCCGATGCCGCTCGTCGGTGAAGTGCAGGCTCCATGTCATCTTCCGCGGCTCTGCCAGAGCGCGGATGAAGATGGGGATTTCCGGGCGCGGAATGACAAATTTTTCCAGATCCCACTCCGCTCGCATGAAGAATTCCCCTTCCAGACTGTCCACATGCTGGTCAAATTGGATGATATTCCCGCGGTTTTCGGAAATGAATGACGCCAGCGCGCGGACGAGGCCGGGCTGGTCGGGACAATGGGCAAGGAGAATGGCGTGGGGCATAGTTCGCCGGGATTGGAATCTGCAAAGTCATCGCTGGCAACGGCGCATCCCGGATCAAGTGAATGGCGTTACTTTTTGCCCCGGATGATTCGTCCCGTTGCGCTTTCCCTGTCGGCCTAGCCTGCCGCATGGATCAGAGCACTTTATTGCCCTCCATGTCTGACAAAGTTCCCGCCGCACTGAGGCGCTGGTTCTCCACCCGCGGATGGAAGCCGCTGGCTTTTCAGCGCGAAGCGTGGACAGCGTATGCGGCTGGCAAAAGCGGTCTCATTCACGCGCCGACAGGTCTCGGCAAGACCCTCGCCGCATGGGTTGGGCCCGTTCTGGCGCACGGGGACGAGGAGGGCCTGCGCGTGCTCTGGGTTACTCCGCTGCGCGCACTGGCGGCGGACACCGTGCGCTCGCTGCAGGACGGGCTCGATGGATTAGGCGTGAGACGCAAAGTCGAAGCCCGAACAGGCGACACCTCCAGCAGCGTAAGGGCCCGCCAGAAAACGAAGCCTCCCTTCGCCCTCGTTACCACGCCCGAGAGCCTCTCGCTCATGCTTACAAATGCCGAACGCACGGCTCAACTCTCCTGTCTGCGTGCAGTGGTGGTGGATGAGTGGCACGAACTCCTTGGATCCAAACGCGGAGTGCAGACCGAGCTTTGCCTTGCCCGTCTCTGCGCTCTCAACCCGGCGCTGCGCATCTGGGGGCTCTCGGCGACCATCGGCAACCTGGATGACGCCCGGCGCATCCTTCTTGGCAGCCGCGCTCCCGACGGCCTAATGATTCATGGGAAAGACACCAAGCGCATCGAAATGGAGACGCTCATGCCGGAGAATGTGGAGTCATTTCCATGGAGCGGGCACCTCGGTACCAAGCTCATCCGCGCCGTGGTGGACCGTATAGAACCGGCGCGCACCACCTTGCTCTTCACTAACACGCGATCGCAGACGGAAATCTGGTTTCAGGAGCTGCTCGAAGCCCGACCGCAGTGGGCGGATGTGCTGGCCATGCACCACAGCAGCATTGATCGCGCCGAACGGGAGTTCACGGAGCAGCGTTTACGCGACGGCACGGTGAAATGCGTGGTCTGCACCTCCTCGCTCGACCTTGGCGTGGACTTTTCACCCGTAGAGCAGGTCATTCAGGTAGGCAGCCCAAAAGGAATTGCGCGCCTGCTCCAGCGCGCCGGACGCAGCGGTCACCGGCCAGGTGAAGTAAGCCGCGTGTTCTGCCTGCCCACCAACGCGTTGGAACTAATCGAGTTCTCAGCTGCCCGCGAAGCCATGGCTGCGCGCCGCATTGAGTCCCGCCGTCCGGTTGTGAAGCCACTAGATCTCCTAGCCCAGCACCTCGTCACCGTCGCACTCGGCGGCGGTTTTCGCGCAGATGAAATGCTGGCGGAGGTTCGCACTACCAACGCCTTTGCCGCGCTGACGGATGACGAGTGGCGATGGACGCTCACTTTCATCACTACCGGAGGCGCGCTTCATGCCTATCCGCAATATCGTAAAGTCACCGTGGACGAAGAAGGTATCCACCGCCTCACGGACAAGGTCATGGCGCGGCATCACCGTTTTAGCATTGGCACCATTGTGGCGGATGCCGCCGTCTCGCTACGCCTGAAAAACGGACGGCGCCTCGGCAGTGTGGAGGAGTGGTTCATCGCCGGTATCCGGCCCGGGAGATGCTTCATTTTCGGGGGACGCACGTGGGAACTAGTGCGCGTTCATGGCCTCGTGGCCACCGTGCAAGTGCCGGACAAAAAGAAAGCCCGCGGCGAAATCCCCAGCTGGCAGGGCAGCAAGAGTCCGCTCAGTAGCGAACTCGCCGCCGCCGTTGGCGAAAAACTGCAGCGCTTTCGCGACGGTGCGCGCGATGCCTCGCCGGAAATGCAAAAAGTCGCCCCGATCCTCAGCACGCAGGCGAAATGGTCGCTCGTTCCCCGCCCTGACGAACTCCTCATTGAGCGCACCTCCACACGTGACGGCCAGCATTGCTACCTCTACCCGTTTGCCGGGCGGCTCGTGAATGGCGCACTGGGCACCCTCATCGCCTACCGGCTGGGCAAAGGTCAGCCGCTCACTCTTCGTGTCACGCCTAACGACTATGGCGTCGAACTCTTCAGTCGTGAATTGCCACTGCTCGACGAGCGAGGCTGGGGCATACTGCTATCGCCGGACAATCTTCTTGAGGATATTCTTGCCTCCGTAAACGCAGCTGAGCTGGGCCGCCATCATTTCCGCGAAATCGCGCGCGTTGCCGGCCTCATCCTTAGCGGTGCGCCTGGTTCCCCGCCTACGCTAAAGAGCCTGCAGACTAGCAGCGGCCTCCTGTGGGACGTTTTTGCCCGTTATGATCCGGGCAATCTCCTGCTCGCTCAGAGCCAGCGCGAAGTGCTTGAGCGCCAGATGGATTACAACCGTCTTTCAGAAACCTTGCACGCCTTGCAGCAGCGCCGGGTGGTGCTCATAAACACGCCGCGGCTCACGCCTCTGGCCTTTCCGCTCTGGGCGGACCGCATTTCGCACTCGGTGGGCAAAGAGGATCCCGCGGATGTGCTGGCGCGCATGCTCGAAGAACTGGAAACCGCCGCTGCCAGATGACAGAGCTTCGATTTCATGAACACACGTTGCACCTGATGCCGGAAGGCGCCGCATGGGACGCGGCGCAGCGCGTCCTGTTTGTCACGGATCTGCATCTGGGAAAAGCGGCCGTCTTCCGGGAGGCGGGATTGACCCTGCCGGACGGCGCGGATGCCGCTATCCTTCAACGCTTGTCGGTGCTCGCCGGAAGACTGGGAGCCTGCACGTTGGCGGTGCTCGGCGATGTCTTTCACGCGCGTTCACCCGGCACGGAGCGGACCGTCGCAGCGCTGAATACTTGGCGGCAAACCCATGCTGGATTGCGATGGATCATCGTGCCGGGCAATCACGACCGCCGCGTGCCATGGGCGCAATGGCTGCCGGATGCGGAAATCCTCAGCGAAGGAGAACTCTGCGGACCATGGCAACTCGCGCACCATCCGCCGGAGCAGAGCGATGCGGTGATGCTGTGCGGTCACTTGCATCCTGGCATCGCCTTTGGCCCCCCGCGCCAGCGAAAGGCGCGCTTGCCCTGCTTCTGGCTGCGTCGCGGAGTGCTAATACTTCCGGCCTTCGGCGGCTTCACTGGGCTGCGCCTGATTGAGCGCGAACCGGGCGACCGCGTGTGGGTGACCGTGCAGGACCGCGTGGCGGAAGTGCCGCACACGCGGCGTGCTTGAGAACGGTTTGGGGCTTGGCAGCCTTTACGCGGGGATGAACTTCGTTTCGTTCGGCGTGAGGGGCAAGCGGCAGTTGCAGTAGTTGAGCGTGAGGATTTCCTGACCACCGATGTTCTTCGTGCCGCTTTTGTCCGGCGGCGCGCTGGAGGCGGCGGAACTCAATTTGTGGACGTATTCATAAATTTTGGAATAGCCGTCATTGTCGGGATTCGCTACGGGCAGAGTGTTCGCGCCGGTGAGTCCTTTGCTGGCGGATCATTGGTCGAAGTTCTGGGCAGCGGCTCCTGCGTGCGGGAGTGGTGGGCAAGTTCAAAGTCAGATCCAGCCGTGAAGCTCACTTCTTATAAAGATGTGCTCCGTGGATCTGTGCGCCGCCGGAAGGCAGATTGGGCTGAACGAGGGGGGGGGACCGGAGTGATGGCGGTTGGAAGACGGGAGACCGTGTCGGCGGGCAGTAGGGTGGATATACTACTGGGCGGTCAATGACCACGGGCCGGTCCACGAAGACAGGAATGGTATCCACATCACGAATCACGCGCACATCCGGCGGGCGGTTTCTGAGTTGGGCCACCTGATTCTCCAGATCGCGGATGCGGGAGACCAACTGCTCGCGCTCTTTACGGTGCTTTTCCCCGGGGCGCACGAGTTGGCGTTCGCGAATGAACTTGCGATCGTCCTCGATCATCGCGGCAAGGTCGTCGCGGCCTGCATCCTTGAGGATAGCGATGCTGTCGATGAGCGACCGGTCGACTTTCGGGTAGCTGTATTCGTCGGACTCCATCAGGCGGTAAAAGGCCTCGCGCCCGCGGGTGAAATCCGATTCCTGGTCCTCCCGGCGCTGCTCCAGCATAGCGATTACTTTGGCATCGTGTGCTGCTCTCTCCGCCTTCTCTTTTTCAATTTCCACCTTCGCACGGTATTCGACGGCCTTGTCCATATCGAAGCCAAACTGCTTCTGCACTGCCTCAGGAAGGTTTTCCATTTTGATACGGCGCAAGCCGTCGCCGTGCTCCACACGCAGGGCATCAGGCTCCACCCTGAGCACCTCCACCTCCCTGAGGACCGTACCGTCCTCGAGTTTCAGTTCGGGGAATTTGACCGGCGTCTTAGCGAGGGCTGTTGAGGCGAGAACGGCAGTGAAGAAGAACGGCAGCAGTTTCATATGTGGTGTATTTACATTGTGCAGTTGGACGTAGACGTTACAGAATGAAAGTTATTCATTCTTCCCGGAAGAAACACACGGAGGGCAGCCGGGTCTGCTTTTCGCCAAGCCGCTCATTGGGCCAGCCACAGCGAACAGTGCATGGCGGGTAAAAACAGACGGCGGTGCCCCGTAACCGGGACACCGCCGTCATTAAGTATTAATCTGACGATTAAACGCTGGCTGGATTAGAAGCCAACCTTGAGGGAGACCCCGCCGACGATTTCGTCGTCTTGTGTGGTGATCGCATCAATGCCATCCAGCGGGAAGTTGCCGGCGACATAAGGTGTCAGTGTGACGCCGTTCAGATTGATCGGCAGCGCTACGGAAACGGTAGCGTGGCTGAGATCGCTGACGCCAGCATCTATGTCCATGTAGCCAATGGCTGCGCTCGTCACGAGGTTCAAGGTGTCGGAAACCTTGAAGGACTTGCTGGTTCCGAGTTCCAGATAGTAGCCCTCGGTTTCTTCGTTGTAGTAGGCAGCGAGGTTCACAGGGAGTCCGCCAACAGCAGTGCCGAGTGCAACGCCGAATTCGAGTTCGGTGTTGGCGTTCGAGGTCGGGTAGCTGTAATGACGAAGGCTGGGGCCAATGGTCATGCAATCACTAAGCTTGTAGTTGACGGTAGCGGTGAGGTTTAGTTCGTCGAAGTTGCTGTCTGTGGAGTTGGTATACCACGCATTTAGGTTCAGAGTCGAACCGGCGCTGAGCCCGTAGTTGAGGTCGAGCGTTGTGCTCACGTTGTCTGTGCTTACTTCCTGACCACGGAAAATGTAGTCGGTGTCGTAGCCGAGGGTTACGCTGCCGGTCCAGACGCTACTGGAGGGAGCCTGAGGAGCGGGAGCAGCGGTAGCCGCTGCGCCAGCTTGTGCAGAGATTGCCGTGCAGGCGAGCAGCGCGGCGCTGATTGTGTTACGGATGGTCATTTGTTTGCTTGATGTTTAGGTTTACCGAACAGTTAATTGTCCGGAAGGAGACTACAAAAGCACCGATCTATGAAAAATGCACGCGGTTTTTGTGATTTTTTTATACCCCCCCCCCGCCCGCCTCCTCTATTTGGCCTCCCTCTCTTTATTGAATTAGGCTCAAAACTTGCTTAAGCTCTAACTATGCACTCACATTCTATCCCTTCACACACCGGCGGTTTTACGGCCACCAACGGCTACTGCTTTGCCGCTTCAGCGGGAGCTGTCGCCGTGGATGCACCTGAAGGGATGACGGAGTTTCTGCAGGCGTCCGGTTTGGTCCCCACGGTCTTGTTTCTTACGCACAGCCACCTTGATCATGTGGTGGAAGCCGCAAGGATGGTGGCGGCGTTTGGCTGTGAAGTGGCAGCGTGGGGGCCGAGCACCGCCGAGGACAGGCTGGAGAAAATGCTGGCCGCCTACCTTGGCCGTTCGGTGGGGGTGGATCCTTATCCCGTCGACCTTCCCCTAGCCGGCCGCGCGGATGTGGAGCTGGCAGGGGAGCGCTTTCTTCTGCGCCATGTCCCCGGGCATTCGGCGGACAGCCTAGTGCTCATTTCGGAGAGGGCGCGGGTCATTTTCTCCGGGGACACGGTAATGGACGGAGGTATCGGCCGGACCGATTTACCGGGGGGTGATTTCGATCTGCTGGTTTCGGGGATTCGAGAGAAGGTGCTTACTTTGCCCGGGGATTTTCGGATCTTTCCCGGCCACGGTGGCGTCTCCACGGTGGCTGGGGAGTCGCAATCGAACGCTTGGCTTTGCTAACAGGCAGGGCCACGGCTACCAACTACTTAGGTAATGATATCATGTGATATTAAGTGGCCGTGAGAGACGGAGTCCTCGCAGGAGAGTCCCGGGGGAGTCGGCGGCTTTTTAGGGCTGTTGGCGGGATTTCAAGCAATCAGGCTTGCGATGACAGTTAATTCTGGACAAGAAGGTGGAAATTCCGTCACATTACAAAGTTTTTGGAAGCAGTATCCGGCACCGCACCATGTCAGACTCCGCAACAACTCCATCCACACATCCCGCCGCAGCCGATCCGGCTGCTGTAACGGCCCCCCCGCGCAGGGCTACCGGCCCCAGCCGCAAGGGGGCCAAGGACATCGTCATTGAAAGGTTTGAGCAAAAGTTCGTCATGCACCCCCGGTTGGTGCCGCAGGTTCGCAAATACCTTGAATCCTTCACCGTCGCGGACCCGAACGGGCGCGGGGACATCCCGGAGTATATCACCACGACCCTCCAGCTCGATACCCCCACTATGGATCTAGCGCTGGCCAAGGAGCGGAAGTGCTTCGCTCGCTTCAAGCTCCGTGTCCGGACCTATGGCACGGACAGCAATCCCGGGAACCCGGTGTTCTTTGAGCTGAAGCGGAAAATCGGTGTCGTCATCGTAAAGAGCCGCGCCCGGATGAAGCGCGGACAGTTTGGCGCGCGGATCATTCAGCATCCGGAGGAGGCCCCCATGCTTAAGTCCGCCAAGGAGAACAATAATTTCATCGAATTTTGCCGGATCACGCGGACTATCGGTGCCACGCCCAAGATGCTCATCCGCTACATCCGGGAGAGTTATTTCGGAGCCAATGACGACTATGCCCGCATAACCTTTGACCGCCGGGTCTCTTACCGGCCCACGCGGGAGTGGCGGTTGCCCGGGGAGGAGGTCGCAGACTGGAAGTTCTGGCGGCCCATGGATACCCAAACCGGACTGCGTCGCCCCTACGCCGGATACATTTTCGAACTCAAAGCCATGCGGGACACCCCCAAATGGATGCTGGACCTCGTCCGCCGCTTTAACCTCAGTAATACCGGCTTCTGCAAGTATGCCACCGCATGGCGACTGGAGACGCTCTTCCGGGGTTTTCAGTATGCCGATGGCAGCGAACCCGTTACCACGTCACCGAACTGGATTTAACCAGTTGCGCGCAGAGGCCCCGCAGACACTATGCGCGCTTCTTTTCCGGCCCCGGAACTCTGTCCCCTCACACCGTTCATCCCACCACTTTACTAATGGAAGCACCCTTATTTGACGCTCTCGGGGCCATGCGATCGCTGGTCGCCACCGAGATATTTTATTCATTGTGCATGTGCTTCGTGCTCTCACTGGTCTTGGCCAATGTTTACCGGTGGACCCACCAAGGCTTCAGTTATCAGCGGACCTTCCTGCAAACCATCGTCCTTGCCTCCATCGCCGTGAGCATCATGATCATGGCTATCGGTAACAATATGGCGCGCGGCCTTGGAATTCTGGGAGCCATGGCCTTTGTCCGTTTCCGTACACCCATCCGCGATCCGCGGGACGTCATCTTCATCTTTGCGGCTCTGGCCATCGGGATTTCCTGTGGCGCGCAGGTCTTCATGGTCGCCATTATGGGGACGCTTTTCTTCGGGTTCACCGCATTCTTCCTCTCATGGTCTCCGTGGGCCAGTCGCCGGGAATTTGAAGGCCTGCTCCGCTTCCTGCTTCCTGCCGACGGTAAGGCTGCATCCTCTCTACCTGAAATTTTTGCCCAATATTGCACCAACACTGAACTGATCGCCACCCGCGAAGCCATTCAGGGTGAAGTGCTGGAATATGCATATCAGGTCCGTCTGATTGATCCCTCTTACAAGGTCGACCTTGTGGACGCAGTGTCCAAGCTTCCTGACGCCAGCGAGGTGAGCCTCGTCATGCAGCGCACCACCGTGGAAATCTAGCACTGCACCTGAACACCACGTATGAGCGAATTTCATCCCAATCGGACCAAACAAATCCGCACGCGGCCAAAACTCACGGCCCGCAAGGTTTTCGAATGCTGGCCGCTCCTCGTCTGGGCCGGCGTGCTTTTCATCGCCTACTACCTATACAGCGGCGGTGTGCAGTTCACCCGCATGAACGGCGCGGTGGATCCTTACACGGAGACTGTCGCGCCCGTAGAGGAAGGCCGGTTGGCCAAAATCCTTGTCGAGCGCGGCCAGCGTGTCGCTCCTGGTGCGCCAGTGGCTCAGATGGACGACCTGACGTTCGTCCTAGAAATTGAGAGCAGGAAGCGCGAATTTGCAGCCGGGCGTATCGACGATTTCCGCGACCTTGACCTCGAAATCATCAAGCTCGAGTCGGACATGCGGGAGATCCAGATTGCCGAAGCTGAGGATGCTGCGGTGATCAAAGAACTCGACAAAGTCGTGTCGGACGTGGCCAAGGCCCAGCCTAATCCCCAGTTCCCCAACTTGCAGTTCTTTAATTCCGATCTGATCCGGGCCCGCACGGACCTTTCGAAAGCCACGGCAAGGCAGGCCCTTTCCACGCAGCATAAGGGAAAGGTTGAGGAAATCCTCAAGCGCATCCAGGGAGATCGTGCGAGGCTTGAGAAGGAGTCTGCCGATATTGGCGCTTTTGATCCTCAGAGTGACGACCTCTCAAAAATTGCCACCTCCCTGCGCGATAAAGAGCACGCGGAACTCATCGGGCTCAAAACACAGATCGAACTTTGCCAACTCAGAACGAACCACGGCGGCATCGTGGACCGCATTGAAAAAGAAATCGGTGAATTCATTACCAAGGGTGAGAGCATTCTGAAAGTGGTGGGCGACCCGGTGCATATCGTCGCATTCCTTCCGCAGGACCAGGCGGATGATCTCAAGGATGGGCAGCCCGTTTTCGTCGTATCGACCGCGGATAAAACCAGTCTCTATGAGACCACCGTCCTGAGGGTGGCCCCGCGGATCAACAATCTGCCGGATTCCACCAGTCCGCTGCCCAACCGCCGGGTCCACGGGCGCGATGTGCTCGTCAAATACCCGGACAGCGCAAAGACATCCGACGGAAAATTCAAACTTCTCCCCGGCCAAACTGTCATCATTCATACGGAAAAGCCAGGTGAGATCAATCTGCTGGACTCCATCTTCCAGAATGACGACAACGACAAGGTGCGCTGATTTTCACGGACTGCTTTCGCTGACACGACCCATGAAAGTAATACTGCATCCTCTCGCGGCCCGTTTTCTGATTGCGGGCCTCGCCATTGCTCCCGCAGCCTGCTCCAGCACTAGGGACGGCCGGAGCACAGTTAAAGAGACTCCGCGAAAAGTGGAGGAGGCCAAACCTCGGGGAAGCGTGCAGCTAGGCATAGCATCTATCTACAAGGACCGCCGCACCGCCAGCGGGGAGCCCTACCGGGCCGGTGCCCTCGCTGCCGTCCACAAGCACCTGCCTTTCCGCAGCAAGGCCAAGGTCACCAATCTTAAAAATGGCAGAAGCGTTATTGTGCGCATCAATGACCGCGGTCCTTATATCAAAGGCCGCATCATCGACCTCACCCCCGCAGCCGCCTCCAAGCTCGGCTTCGGCTTCGCTCAGGGACTGGCCAAAGTCAAAGTCGAGAGGCTTTAGCCTCGCTCGGGCACTGACTGCCCAGTAGGGATTGACCAATGAATGTCATTGCCCTTGCGTGCTCATGATCCGCGATAGCATAATCGCCCGCCAAGCCGGGGAGAATACCAACCATATCAGTAAAATGAGCCAGCTCGACGAATTGAAGAAAGTGACCACCGTGGTTGCCGACACCGGTGATTTTGAATCCATGCGCGCCTACAAACCGCAGGACGCGACGACGAATCCCTCGCTCATTCTGCAGGCCACTGAAAAGCCGCAATACCGTCCGCTCATCGATGAAGCGGTGGCCATGCACAAAGGCAGCACGCTCAACGGCGGTGCGCTGGTGGAAAGCATCATTGATCGCATTCTCATTCTGTTCGGAAAGGAAATTCTGAAAATCGTTCCGGGGCGTGTCAGCACGGAAGTGGACGCCCGCCTCTCTTTCGACACAGCCGGCACCGTCGCCAAGGCCCGGCAGCTCATCGCCATGTATGAAGCGGACGGCATTTCGAGGGAGCGTATCCTAATCAAGATTGCCAGCACGTGGGAGGGCATCAAAGCCGCCGAGATTCTGCAAAAAGAAGGCATCAACTGTAATCTCACACTGCTTTTCTCTCTGGCGCAGGCCATTGCTTGCGCGGAAGCGGGCGTTACGCTGATCTCGCCTTTCGTAGGGCGCATTCTCGACTGGTTCAAAGCCGCGACCAAGAGGGACTATGCTCCTGCGGAAGACCCCGGCGTAATCTCCGTGACCAGCATCTTCCACTACTATAAGAAGCACGGCTACAAGACCGAGGTCATGGGTGCCAGCTTCCGGAACAAAGGGGAAATCACCGAGCTAGCCGGCTGCGATCTCCTCACCATCAGTCCTGCGTTACTGGGTGAACTCCAAGCCTGTGAGGAACCGCTTTCTCTCAAACTGGATGGCGCTGTCTCCGCCGGTATGGACATCCCCCGCCAAACTTATGACGAGAGGTCTTTCCGTTTCGAACTAAACGAGGACGCCATGGCCACGGAGAAGACCGCGGAGGGCATCCGGAAGTTTGCAGCCGATATCGTGAAGCTGGAGAAGCTGGTGGCCTCGGTGATCGCGGGCTGAAGTTCTTGACGCCCAGCGCCAGGAGCACCGCCGGTCAGCCTTCGCCGCCATTCCATGTATGGATCTATCTGGGCCTCGGGCTGTTTATGCTTGGGCGGGGCGCGCAGGATGTTGCAGCCGGCCGCACCGACGGAATGACGTGGTTTCGTCTCTGTGCCGCCGCTTTCCTTGCATATGGTGCCATCCGTGATTGGCGTAGGTATCAACGCCGCCAGTTGCGGCAACCGCGTCCCCCTGAACAAAAGGAGTCTCTTCCTTCATCGCCGCCGGATGACGAGCCCCTCTAGGAGCGACTGCCTCTGCGATCTCTGTGTCCTTAAGGTGCGACTACCCGCGCAGCCTATTTTGCTGCGAGCGCGGCGTCGATGGCGTCGGTGAGTTCTTTGGCGCCGGGATCTGTGCCCGAGTCCCAGCGTTTCAGGATTTTGCCGTCTTTCCCCACGAGGAATTTGCCGAAGTTCCACTTCACGTCGCCGGGTATGGGGGAGTCTTTTCCGGTGAGAGCGGCGAAGAGCGGGTGCTGCTCGGCGCCTTTCACGTGGAGCTTTTCAAACAAAGGAAACGTCACGCTGTACTTTGTGGAGCAGAACGTCTTGATCTCCTCCGCGGTGCCCGGCTCTTGGCTGCCGAAGTCATTGCAGGGGAATGCCAGCACGCTGAAGCCTTTTTCTTTATAATTTTGGTGCAGGGCTTCGAGGCCGGTGTACTGCCGGGTAAAGCCGCACTTGGAGGCGACGTTGACTAGCAAGAGGACTTTGCCGTTGTAGGCCTTGAGGCTGGTTGCTTTGCCGTCGATGTCCTTGAGGGGGATGTTTTGAATGAAGTCCGCAGCGGGACCGGCGGTGAGTGTTCCGGTGAGCATGGCAATGGCGGTGAGGGATAAAAATGAGCGTGTTTTCATGGAAAATAATGAACGCGCGGAGAACGCGGTGGGTTTCACCGGAATCGCGTGTCTCCCGCTGGCGCAGGTTGGGCCAACTACGAGCTGAGCGCTACCGGGCGGAATGCAGGCCGACACCACCTTCACCTTGGCAGCCAAAGCTTCATCTGCGGTGACAGGCGGCGGAACCATCGAGGGGTCGTTTTCTTCGGGAGTATTCATGAGGTGACGTGCTGGGTTGGAAGCGGGGGATGAATGCATGTGGATAGCGCCCCAAGCCAATTTGCTCGTGGAATTCCACATACGCCGCACATCCTAACGCGGTCCCATCGTTGGTGATGGACCGTTCCCTTTCGATCAATTCATCCCGAATGGATGGGCGCTAGGTTGATCAGTAGTTGAACAAAAACGCTGGGTTGTTGATGAGGGCCCATGCGAGGTCCTGCGCGGCAGTGAGGCGTTTGGACTTTAGCTGGGCGGCGCTGAGTTCGACATCGCGGCGGAGCAGCGCAAGGACCGGAGGGACGGGCACAGGCTGTTCGGCGCGGGCAATTTGCGCTTTGAGGTCTTCGAGCTTCGGATCTGCGGGCAGAGGTTTTTGCGCTTCGGCGAGCGCGGCCTCACTGGCTTTGATACCAGCATCGCTGGCGCGCAGATGAGTGATAAGCACTTTGCTTTGTTCCGGAGTGCGCTTTTCCGCAACTATGGCGAGGACTTCGGCAACGGGGGCCGGGAGCCCAAAGTTCAACGGTGCCGGCACCGCTGTAAGGCTGAGACGGAAATGTCCAAGTAGGTGCTTTCCGTCAATATATTGCTGATGCAGAACAATTTTGATTTCTCCGCCCTCCGTGGCAGTGAGCGGGGCCTTGAGCGGGAAAATGGCAGCTTGGTTTTTGCCCACGCCACCGGGATGAATGGCCCAGCCGTCCGGTTCGCCGCCAATCTGGCCATTCACAGCGCGCGGCACTTCGTAGCCGCCCTGCTGATAAGTAGCGCCGGGTTCGGCGAAGGTGAGTTCCTGTGGCTGACCGCCTTTGGGTGTGAAGGTGGCCTTCAATTCGCTGAGCACAAAGTTGCCTTTTTCGCTGCGGCCGGGGCCGCTGCTGGGAAGCCGGGGCTCGGTGAGCGCTTCGATTTTTAGGCCGGTGATTTGAGAAACGGTGACCGGAGCCTTGATCGTGTAGTCCTGTTTCCCTTCGGCGCCCAGCGCGAGGATAGAAAGGCTAGGCTGCTTCTCCAGCTTGTTTTCTCTCTTTGTGCTGAGCGCTTCGGAGGCATCGAGGAATGCCCACGCGGTTTGCCCACCGTCATGACCTTTGTCCCAGTCGGGCAGTTTCGCCGCGATGGCGGATTCTGCATCGGCGATGGCTTTCTGCGCGGCGGCGATTTTCTCCTGCAGCTGTTTTTCCATCTCCGCGCGGGCGGGGGCGATGGCGGCCTCGTGCTCGGTGAACTGAGATTTCAATCCGGCGACTTTTGCCACGCGATCCGCCTCGGCCTTGTCGATGTCCGGTTTCCACTTTGCTTCCAGTGCGGTGAGGTCGTCGGTGAGATGCTGATGCGCAGATTCCATTTCCGTCATGGCTGCCACAGCGGTCTCTTCTTCAGCGACCAGCGGAGGGCGGTTGAGCACGCGGAGGTAGATCGAGCGGACGAGTTCGAGGTCATCCTTTGCGGTCTCTGCGAGTTTGGCGAGCGCATTGCCGGAAGAGGAAAGCGCATCGCCGACAGTGGGTCCGGAAATAAGCGCCATGATGGGGCCAAGCTGAAGCTCGCCGCTGCGCTCACACTCGCAGGAACTCTCCCGCACAGGCCGTCCTAGGTTATTGAGGAAGCCATCCGCCGGGCCAGCCTGATTGTCGGCCAGTTGCGCTGCGCGTACTCCGCCGGGCAGAGGACTCTTTGAGCCGGTGACGGCGAAGATGGTATCGTAGAGCACCTCCGCGGGCAGCCGCCGGGCCATGGCGTGACTGTAGTTGGTATTGTCGTCCGCATTCCACTGATTTGTGCTGATGCTCAACTGATAGGTGCGGCTGCGGCAGATGGTGCGGATGAGATGCCGGGTATCAAATTCATGCGCGATGAATTCTTCCGTTAGCCATTTGAGGAGCTCGGGATTGCTCGGCGGATTGCCGGCACGGATGTCGTCCAGCGGCTCAATGATGCCCGTGCCGGTGAGATAACCCCAGAGGCGGTTCACGTAGCTGGTGGCAAAATACTGATTGTCCGCGCTCGTGATCCACGCGGCTAGTTCATCCCGGCGGGGGGATTGCTCTCTCTTTTCGAACTTTGCCGAATAAGGAAAGGCCGGTGGCGTGACGGCACCGGTGCGGTCGTGTTTGATTTCTCCGTTGGGTCGGTTCACCACCAGTTCAAACAGGGGCTTGGCATCCTCCACTGCTGTGCCGCCGATTTTGCGGTCCCCGCTGGCGGGATCGCGGTCGAGGCCCGTTTGCGCAAACCATGCAGACATCTGGTAATACTGATCCTGCGTCCAGCGCTCGAAGGGATGGTCGTGGCATTTGTTGCAGTTGAAGCGTGTGGCCAGGAAGAGGTGGGTGGTGTTTTCCATCATCTCCACGGGCTCCCGCAGTATTTTATAGTAGGCGGCCTGAGGCACCTCCTTATTGCTGCCCGTAGCGGTTAGAATGGCGCGAGCGAACTGATCGTAGGGCACGTTTTTCTCCACTTGGACGCGCACCCAGTCGCGGAAAAGTGTCGCGCCTTCACCGCCGAGGAATTTGCTGTTAACTTGGAGCAGGTCGCACCACTTGTTCGTCCAGTGGTCCACGAATTCGGGCGTGCCGATGAGCGCATCGATGAGCGCCTCCCGCTTCAAGTGGCCGTCCCGAATGTCGGCAGTGAACGCGGTGACCGTCTCCGGCGAGGGCGGCAACCCGGTTAGGTCAAGGTAGGCGCGACGCACGAATTCGAGGTCTGTGCAGATGCCGCTTTGGAGCGTCTTCATGCGCTGGAGCTTTGCGGCCACCAATTCATCCACTTTATTGTTCGCCGGAGGCTGTTGCCAGACAAAGCCGGTGCGGTCGCCCATCACGGTGAGAACGGTGCTGGCGTAGGCACCTTCATAGCGGGCGAGCACCGGAGCCTCCCCGCGGCGCAGAGCAGAGAGCAGGCCGGTCTTGTCGTGCTTCGCGACCTCGCCGTTGCCGCTTTCGATGTAGGCCTCCTGCGTGACATCGCGCACGAGTCCGTCGGCGTAATGCGCGATGACGCGGAACTGCTGCCGCTCGCCGGGCATTTGCGTGACCGGATTCTGCGGGCTCAGTTCAATGCGCGTCACCCGCGGCGTCGCGAGATCCAGTTTCATGCCGCCGGCGATCCAGTCACGCAAAATGGTGTAATACTTGTCCCCCGGTTTCATCACCTGCCCGCCCTCATGCGGCACCGCGCCCGTCCCCTTGAGCAGCATGAGCGATTCATCAGGACTCGCGGCGTTAGTGCGGCGTCCTTTGATGTCATCGGTGAAGGCGCGGAGATCGTAGATGGGATCGTAGCCGCGCAGACTGAGCTTGAAGCCCGCCTTGCCATCCTTCGCGCCGTGACAAGTGCCCATGTTGCAACCCATGCGCGAAATGACCGGTGTCACATCTCGAATGTAGTCAGGCACCGGTTTCGCGCTGATACTGGCCACGGTCACCGGCACGTCTATGGATTGGCTGCCAAGCACGGCGCGCACTTTGGCCGCCCCACCAGCAGAACCCGTCACCGTGCCCGCCGGAGAGACATCAACGCCGCCCTCCGTCTGCCATTTTACGGCGCGGGTGGCATCCGCCGCCGTGCCATCTTTGCGGATCGCGGTGATGAGGAGTTGCGCATAGCTGTGCGGCCCGGTGAGCTTTATTTCCGCGGGTTCTACCCTCAGTGAAGCGATCTGGTCCGCGGCCGGAAAAACCTCAGGCGAAGTGGCAGCAGCATCCATCTTCTCCGCGGCGTGAGCTACGGTAGTAAAAGAGGCGGCGAAAAACAGACGGACGAAATGCATAAGGCGGCAGAAAAAACTTATTCCCTACTCCTTAACCTGATCCCACAAAAGGCAATCCCGCGTGTCCGGGGGTTAAGGTGGCGGAAGTAGTTAGGGGATTCCCAGAAAATTGCCATCATACGGTAAAATAATTATTTTGTAATTAATGAGGTGCTAATTCCAATAGTTATAATTTCCGCATCTCCAAAAAGGGTGTAGGACAGCGCTCCCTTGCCAACCAATCCGCACGGTCTTTTATGAAGCTAACACGCACCCTAAGCCTGCAGCATTGCCTGAGCCTCCTTACCGCTTTTGCCACGATCCCTGCTGCCGGGGTCCCCGTCATCAATGAGTTGATGTATCACCCGTTGTCGTCTATCGGTAGTCCCGAAGACCCGGGCAAAGAGTGGATCGAGATCTATAACACTGACACGGTGAATCCAGTGGACGTCTCCGGTTACAGGCTGGCTCGCGGTGTTACGTTCACCATCCCCGCAGCAACTGTGATCCCGGCGGGCGGCTACCTAGTCATCGCCGCGGATGCAGCGAAGTTTAATGCGGCCTACCCGGGGTTCGCGGGGTTGCTGCGCGGCGGATGGGGAAGCACGATGGCGAATGCTGGGGAGCAGGTGCAGATCGCGGATGGCCTTGGGAATGCGGTGAACGACATGACTTACGCGGACGAAGGCGAATGGGCGCGGCGCGTCAGAGGGCCGCTGAGCTTCGGACACAGTGGGTGGATATGGGAAACGCTTGCCGACGGTGGCGGGCGTACGATCGAACTGATCAATCCCTCGCTGGGCAATGGCAGTGGCCAGAACTGGGCACCGAGCGCAGTTGCGGGTGGCACTCCGGGCGCTGCCAACAGCGAGGCCAGCGTCAATGTGGCCCCCCTCATCAAGAACCCGGGGCACAAGCCGGAGATCCCCGTGAGCACGGAGGCGATCCTTTTCTCCTGCTCCATCGAAGACGAGGCCGCGGGCGCCACTGCTACGCTGCGCTGGCGCGTGGATGGCGCCGGCTCTTACAATTCCATCGTCATGGCTGACGCGGATGGCGACGGCGATCTCGACGCGCAGATCGCCGCGCAGGAGAACGGCAAGGTGATCGAGTGGTATATCTCCGCCACTGATGTATCGAGCAACACGCGCACGTGGCCGGCGCCTGCGCGCACCAGCGATATCGGTGTGCTGCCGGAGACGTCTGATCAGGTCACCAATGCCCTGCTTCAGGTGGACAATACATTCAATCCTGCGCGAGATTTCACCGCTGCAGGCAATCAGGCCGTGATGCGCCTAGTGATGACGCCGCCAGACCGGGCGGAGTTGAATCAGCTACAAACAACCGACGGGCAGCAGGACAGTGAGGCGACGTTCAATTGCGCCTTCATTTCCCACGACGGCACGGGCACGAAGATCGTGCAGAATGCCGGCGTGAGGAACCGCGGATTCTCCTCTGCGCTGGGGCCGCCAAACAACTTCCACGTCAGCTTCCGTAGTGACGACAAATGGAACGGACGTGGTGCTGTGCAGTTCAACTGCCAGTATGGCTACAGTCAGGTGCTCGGGAATGCACTCTTCGCCCGCGCGGGCATCGCTCCGCAGGATGCGGTGGCGGTCCAGTTGCGCGTGAATGCGGCGGACCTCGCGGAGACCGGCGCCCGCATGTATGGCCGCTACGCCATGCTGGAGGGCCGCGGTCCGGACTGGGCGGATAAACACTATCCCGCGGACTCCGGCGGCAATTTCTACCGCCTCGACGACCATGCCTATCCGCAGGGCGATCCGCGCAGCGGCGAGTTCACGTTTGAAGGCCCGGCAACGACGGGCATCCTCTACCGCGACACTTTCTTCAAGGAAACGAACAAGGACGAAGACGACTGGAGTGACCTGATCAATCTCTGCCGCATCATCAGTGCATCGGCGGCGGGCGGCACCGTGGATCAGCCCGCCATCAGCGATGCCGCCTATCCGGCAGCGGTGGCCACCGTGCTGGACGTGGATCATTTCTACAAATACATCGCCACGGATGCGGTCGTCGGAAACCGCGAGGGTGGCCTCCAGAGCGGCCGGGCGGATGATGTGAGCATTTACCGCGGCACAGTGGACACGCGCTTCCGATTTGTGCCACACGACCTTGATGACGTGATCTTCATCGGCAACGGGGCAGGCAATTCCGTGACGCGCTCAATTTTCAGCTACGACACCTCCAGCGCAGGCGTGCAGGGACTGGCCCGGATGTTCAACAACCCGGCACTGCTTCCGAAATACTACTCCGCGATCCTTGAAGCGCTCGATACATGGTTTAACAACGCCACAATCGATCCCATGATCGATCGGCTCATGCAGGGCTGGGTGCCGGCCAATGATACAAGTCCCGGCGCGACTCCAAACCGCGGCATCGCCGACATTAAAGGCTATGTTGATGCCCGGCGGGCCAATGTGCTCTCGCAGATTCAGCAGACTTACTCACTGACCACAACGGGCACCACAGTGGACAGTATCGAAGGCTATAAAGTCTCCACCACTGGCGCGGCGACATTCGCGGGGACCTTCAATGTGGCAAAAATTTACAGTATCACAGTGAATGGCGTGGCCGCGCAGGTCTTCTATCGTACGATCGGGGGGGATGCGGCGGGGACGTGGAAGTTGAATGTGGCCGCCGGTGGCGGCGGGGTGCTCGCACCGGGCCTGAACAATGTGGTGGTTTGCTTCTGGAGCGGACTGAACGGCACCGGAACGGTGGTCCGTGAACTGCTTAGCAAAGTCGTCTGGACCGGCTCCGCACCGGACGCGCTGACGATCATCGCGCCTCAGACCTACGTGCCCGGCGTGCCGATGCTGGTCCGCGTGGATCTAAAAACCGGAGACGGCCAACTCAACCGCAGCGCATGGAACTCGACGGTGAATCTCACCGCCACCAATAGCGTAGCGCTCACACCTTCAACCATCACGCTGGTCAATGGCATGGGTAGCGCGCTCATCACGCTGGGCAGCAGCAGCGGCGGCGGGACCATTAATTATCTCACTTACGGCAGCGGCGGCACCGGCAGCACGGCGGCGAATAGCGGCACGCCCGGCAGCACATGGCGCTATCGAAGCGATTTTACAAATGTGACCCTGCCCGCTTTCGTCACGAGTGTCGGCGCGAGGTGGAGAAACGAGGGCTACGATGATTCCACGTGGCCAACCATCGTCACGCAAACCGGCTACGGCGACGATGATGAGAACCGCGCCTTCGCTCGCGTGGACTACCGTTCTGGTAACTTTGGCACGCAGAGTTCACCGGCCTATCTCTTCCGCAACACATTCACTATCGCTGACATCTCCCTGCTTGCGAGCGTCACGGGCCAGGTTCGATTCGATGACGCCGCCGCGGTCTATGTGAACGGCACGGAAATCCTCCGCACGGCCACGCTGCCCGCCGGTGCGGCGCTCACCGCTTATGCGAATGCCACGCCCACGCAGGAGAATGCCACCGCTGGCTTCACTGTGCCGCCCGGCCTACTGCACGATGGAGTGAACACCATCGCGGTGGAGGTCCACCAAGCCGAGGCCATCAGCAGCGACGTGACCTTTGACCTTCGCCTCCAGGGTAATTTGCTCTCCACTACCACGGACCCCGGCAACTTCACGCTCACCGCCACCAGGGGTTCCTCCCTGAGCAGCAAGGCCATCAGCAGTCTCGGCGCGAACCCCGCCAGCACGAGTTTCAGCGGCGCGCTGCCTGCGGGCACTACTAACTGGAGCGGCGTAGTGCGTGTCACCGGAGACCTCACAGTGCCCGCGGGCGCGACGCTGGAAATGGCCCCCGGCACCCACGTGCTCCTCACTGGCACCGGCGGCGCGGGCGACACCGGCGGGACGGACATTATCTGCACCGGCGGCGGCATCATCAATGCCCTCGGCACCCTCGCGCAGCCCATTAGCATCACCGCCAGTGAGGCCACTACGCGCTGGGGAGAGGTCAATACGGGTGGCTCCACGACGACATGGAACTACTGTCTCGTCTCCCACGCAGCGCATTCCCCTGGCGGCGGGCACACCGACACGGGCCCAGCCTTCCGTCTAAGCAATGGCGCGGTTTGGACCTTCGACGACGGCGTTATCGCCGACCTGCCTGGCAAGACGCTGACCAATACCGGCAATACGACGATGATCATGCGCCGCTCGCAGTTTGCCCGCTGCGTCATGGGCCCGGAAACCGACGGCAGCGCCATCACCATCGAGGACTGCAACTTCGACGGCATGTTGCCCGCGTATCGCGAAAGCGGCACGCCGGACGATGAGGACAATATTTACATCTCCGACAGTGGGGGACGTCCCGTCATGCTCCGCCGCAGCGTCTTCGCCAACTGCTCCGACGACGCCGTGGACCTTCTCGGAGGGTCTCTCACGATTGAGGACTGCATCGTGCGCAACGCTTTTGATAAGGGCATCAGTCTCCTGAACAACAATATCACCGTGCGCCGCACGCAGATCATTGATTGCGATATTTGCGTCTCCACCAAGTGCCAGGTCGCGCAGGAGAATACCCCGTATCTGAACACCTTTGAGAACTGCACCATCATCGCGGAAAACCATCCGACGAATACAAGCGACGGAACCTTCCACAGCGTCGGCGTTCACACGCGGAACAAGTACGATACCACTACGATGAACATCACCGTGGCCCTGCGGAACTGCATCATCAGCGCCGAGGAACCCGTGGCCAACGACTATGGCGGCGGCACTTTCCCGCTCAATGTGCAAAACTACGGCTGCTTCTTTGATCAGGGCGGCGTGGTGCCGAACAATCCCCTGCCCACCAGCGGCACCGGCAACATTACGCTGAATCCGCAGTTCGTGAATGCTTCGAACCGCGACTTCCGCCTCGTCTCCAGCAGTCCGTGCATCAACAGCGGTGATTCTGCGACGGCCTTCAACGACCCCGATGGATCGCGCAATGATATGGGTGCGCTGCCCACTGGGGCAGGCGTTGTTTCGCAGGGCACCCTCGTCAGCAGCAACATCACCGCACCCGGCGAGACCCACTGGACGCTCGCCGGTTCGCCCTATCGCGTCACCACCAGCATCAGCGTTGCCGCCGCGTCCACACTCCGCATCGATCCCGGCGTTAATGTGCAGGCGGATCAGAACGTGCGCATCACTGTGAACGGCCGCATCCTCGCCGTGGGCACCGCGGCGCAGCGTATCGTCTTCTCCCATGTGACCGGCACCAACTCCGCTACGGACGTGGACCCCATTAAGTTTGGCACGCAGACGGGTGTGCCAAAATGGGGTGGCCTGCGCATCGTGGACAGCATGGCGCAGGAGAACATCGTGAGTTACGCCGACTTCATCAATGCTCAGGGCATTTCGCCGAGCGGCTCGGAAAACTACGGCTCGCTCGGCTTCATTCGTTCGTGGGGCTGGGCGGATCACTGCACCTTCGCCGGCTCTCACCTTCGCCTGCTCTATGGACGGAACAGCAAGCTGACGTTCACCTACAACAACATGCCGGACATGTTTATCTTCGATCCGCTGCTCGGCCGCATCGAGGAGCCGACCACTGATTTCATCGCCGCCGCGGACAACAGCATGGAGCCGATGAAGGTGGAGTATCCGACGAGCGATCCCGAAGTCAGCGGAGCCAACGCGGTGAATTTCCCCAACGGCCTTCCGCTCAACGGTCACTGGCGCTGTTACTTCAATGAATACCACGGCAATCGCGGCCACCAAGATGTGTTCGACTGCGACAGCGGACGCTGGGCTCTGCGCGATGCGGTGACCAATAACCAGAGCAACGGTCAGTTCGTCATCGATTGCCGTTACAATCACTTCTACGGCCTCAGCGGCGATGAGCACATGGACCTCGGCGGCGACGCCTACATTGCCAGCAATGTCTTCGAGAACGCGGCCAAGGACTACTGGACCAACGACACCGGCTACTCCAACGCTATCAGCTCAGGAGACAAAGGTGAGGGCACCACTATCATGGTCGTGCGCAATACCTGCTACGACCTCGACCACGTCATTAATTGCAAGGCGCGCACCGCGACGATCTTCGAGCACAACACTGTGGCCAACATCCATTCGGATTTTGTCTTCCAGGGCGAGACCGTGACGCAGAATGTGACCTGTGCGCCGATCAACTTCTTCGTCCCCGGTGACGGCGCGAATCCGACGGTGGGCGACGGCGCCTACATGGGTTTCAACATCGTGAGCAATGTGCCGCACATGTTCAGCGGTCCGGACCGCAACGCCGCCGGCACCGGCATTACCACGAAGATTGAGTTCTTCCACAACCTCTTGGATCAGATCGCCGATCCCGTCATCGGGCCGAATCACCCCGGCGGCTTCTTCAGCGGCACCTACGGCCCGAACACTGCCGGCGTGCCTGGCTTTGTGAATCCCGTTGCGGAGGACTACTCGCTGCGCAATGATTCACTCGCCCGCGGCACTGCGCCCGGTGGCCTCAGCTACGGCGCGACTATTCCGGAGTGGGCCTATATCGTCGGCGGCCTCAGTGGCACAGTGGCGGACACTAGCGCGACTTTTTCTGTGGGCGGCCCGGGCCTCGTGGCTTATAAATGGAGGCTCAACGGCGGCGCATGGAGCGCGCCTATTCAGATCGGCAACGGCGGCCTGCTCAGCCGCACCGGAGCCAATCCGCGTCAGGCCACGCTCGCCCTTGCGGGTCTCACCGCCGGCCCGCAGACGCTGGAAGTCATCGGTCAGGACATGGCCGGCAACTGGCAGAACGACGACCCCGCCCGCCTCTACGACGGCGCGCCACAGTTCGCCCCAACCACCCGCACATGGACGGTGGACGGCGCGCTACAACTCGTCTTTATCAGCGAACTTGCGGGTGATCCGCTTCAGCAGGCAGAACTTGTGAGTCGCAGTGCTTCGGTGATTGATCTTACGGGATGGAGTATGAGCGACAGCGTGCTTACACCGGGTGAGCAGCCGCTCAGCGGCACTCTCGCCGCAGGCGGCCTCGTCACGGTGAACTTGGTGAATTTCCAGCTCGATAACGACGGCGATGAGCTATTCCTCTTCGATGCCACGAATACATTGCGCGATTCCATCGTTTTCGGTCAGTTGCCCGATGGATATTCGCTCGCCCGCATTGGGGCGCTGACAGTCTGGCAGCTCGCCAGCCCGACGATCGGTAGCGCGCCAAATGAGGCTGCCCGCATGGGCGACAGTAGTCAGATCATCATCAACGAGTGGCTTGCTGCCGGGGGCATCCGCTACAAAGAGGACTGGGTGGAACTCGCCAACCTCGCCGCCTTCCCTGCCAGTCTCAGCGGCATGGTGCTCACCGATGCACGCTTCGGCACTTGGACGCCGTTCCCGTCCCTCAGCTTCATCGGTGGCAGTGGATTCGTTAAACTGATCGCCGACGGCAATGCGGCAGCAGGAGCAAACCACACTTCATTCAAGATCGACACTTACACAGAGGAACTGCTCCTCTTCTCCGCCGCTGGCGCGCAGCAGGACAACGTGCGCGTCTGGATGCAGGTTGAAGATGTCAGCCAGGGTCGCGTGACCACCGGCGGTTTGGGTGGCTTGGATTACTTCACCCTCGCCACCGCGGGAGCCTCAAACAGCCTCACGGATGCCAACATGGTAAACATACTCAATCACCTGCGCATCACTGAGACTATGTATGATCCTGCAGGCGGGAACAACTACGAGTTCATCGAACTCACCAATACCGGAACAGCCGAACTCAACCTCAGTGGCGTGGTTTTCTTCGACGGCATAGACTTCATTTTCCCCGGCGGCACCATGCTCGCCTCCGGCGAAGAAGTCGTGGTCGTGCGCGACCTCGCTACGTTCGAAAGCCGCTACGGCAACGCGCTGAACGTTGCAGGCCACTACACTGGCGCGCTGGACAACAACGGTGAGCAGCTCGCTCTGCGCCTACCCGCACCGTGGGACGCTAACGTCCTCCGCTTCCGCTACGAGAGCACCTGGCGGATGACGAACGGCACCGGCTACAGCCTACAGCTTCTGAGCAATGCGACGGGCATCAAAGACTTTGGCGACCGCGACAGCTGGACCATCGCCACGCAACTCCACGGCACTCCCGACAGCTGGGTGCCGGGCAGCGATCCCCACAACGACAGTCTCGCCTCATGGCTCACCACCAACGGCCTGATCAACGCGGATGTGCTGCTCGACACGGACTTCGACGGACTGACGAACGCACTGGAGTTCTCGCTGAACACCAACCCGCGCAGCCCCAACGCCCCCGATGGTGCCGACCGTCTGCCCAGCGCCGGCGCCAGCGGCGGCTTCGCCAACCTTACCTTCGATTTGCCCAACACCGCCCTCGCCGGAGGTCACGGCTGCCCTGGTGTGACGTATGAAGCGCAAAGCGGTGACAACCTTACCGGTTGGACCACGCTGGCGAAGAAGACCCCTACGACTGCCGACTGGACCGATGCAGGCGGCGGCGCACTGCCCGTGGGCACCGTCACTACTGGCCCGGGCGCAGGCGACCGCACCGCAGTCATCGTGAAGGACAGCGCGCCCGTTAGCTCCACGCAGCGCCGCTATCTCAGGCTCCATGTGACGCTGGCTCCGTAGTTCCTGATTATTCTGCCATGCCACCGCTTCCCTCATCGGGAGCGCAGGAGCTTATTTCCGTTCAGCGCGCCATCTCTGGAGATCGACTGCCTCCGCTCATTACATAACCGATTGGTCGTACGACTGGCTTCGAGCTAATCTGCCGACGAAATTAGTCGGAGCCCAATTATACCCTAGCCACGAGAGGTGGAGACGGCGGGCATTTCGCGTCCTTACATTGCCGGCAGTGCGTATATCAGACAATAGCGATGCTTCAATCTCCTCCAACTCTTCGCCCCCGATTGGCGAGCGGCTACTCAAGACAAGTGCAATATCGCGCCACACCGTCGAAAGGCATCTCGGCCATTGATACAGCCGCCCAATCAGTCTGTTACGTGCTCGATGGCAGGCCGATTGATCATTTCATTACAATACAAACTCGCCTAGTGTGGGCAGGCGTCACATTCGAACGTGCCGGCGCCAGAACGGGGTTCACTTTTGTCCGGTGATGGCAACTCCCAACGACTATCAGACTTACTGCGCTTCCGTTGATGCCTGCCAAGGCATGGCGTGGGGTTCATTCATCGGCGATGCAGTCGCGATGCCTGTCCATTGGTATTACGACCGCGCTGCGCTTAAGCGTGATTACGGTATTGTACAAGACTATGTTGCGCCGCGCAACCCGCACCCGGGCAGTATTCTCTGGCGTTCAAGTTACTCGCCGGTCAATGAGAGGGGAGATATTCTGCGCGATCAGGCGCAATTCTGGGGTCAGCCTGAAATCCATTACCATCAGTTTCTCCGCGCCGGAGAAAATACACTGAATCTGCAACTCGCGAAAGCGCTTCTCGATTCGCTTGTCGCGCGAGGCGGCTACGATGGCGATGACTATCTCCAGCGATATGTCGAATTCATGCTCACTCCTGGGAAACATCGCGACACTTACGTCGAGGAATACCACCGGAAATTCTTCACTGCGTATGCACGCGGAGCGGTGCCGCGCCGGTGCGCCGGCAGCGACATCCATATTGGCGGCCTCGCGCATGTAGGGACACTTTGCGCATTCTTTGCGGCAGATGTCGTGGCGGCCCGGGAGGCCGTCCGCCAACACATCGGCCTCACCCACCGCAGCTCCGAAGTGATCACCGCAGGAGACGCCCTCGCCCGCATGCTCTGCTCTGTGACTGCGGGAGGGGATTTGCGCGAATCTATTTTCAAGCACGGGTCCGATTGGTTCTCCAATCGCAAAGCAGAGCAGTGGTCGCGGGATCCGGACGAAGTCGTTGTCGGCCATCGTATCAGCCCTGCGTGCTACATCGCCGACGCCTTCCCCGCCTCGCTCTACCTTGCGTGGAAGTACGCAGATGACTTTGAGGCCGGCATCATTGCCAATACGAGCGTCGGCGGCGACAACTGCCACCGGGGAGCTGTCGTCGGCGCCCTGCTTGGGGCCGCTGTCGGTATGGCCCGAATCCCGGGCAGGTTTGTTCACGGACTGTATGATGCCGGGCGACTGCAACCGCAGGTCGAGTCATTGATCGCTAACCGCCCGAGACAAGGAGGCGCCGCAATCAATGGGCCAGCCTCATCTTGACCCAGTGCCAATCATCAGTGCTTTGTGGATCATGGACTTCCGGATATTTTCTTTCCTCGTTATCGCTGCTGGGGCGCCTGCCCTAGAGCCGCTGCGATACCATCACCCAAGACTCGCGGTTGATCTGGGCGTTGGGCTTTGGGCGTGGCCGGTGCCTAGTGATGCGGACGGGGACGGGGATTACGATCTTCTTGTCTCCTGTCCGGACAAACCCTCCAACGGGGTGTGGTTCTTCGAAAATGCTGTTGGGGACACTAAAAAAAATCCGCTGCCTACATTCAAGCCTGCGCGCAGGCTAAGCGGCACCGTTCACTACGTCATGCCCAGTTGGGTGGACGGCAAGCTGCGGGTGCTCTCGCCATGGACAGAGCATCCCGAATTTGAAAAAACCGGCACGGCAAAGAAGATCAAGCTGCCGGTAAGCAAAGGCTGGTATCGGCCATCGGGAAACGCCCGCGGCGGTCCTCGGCTCCGGCACCACCAGTGGAGCTATGCCGACTACGACGGGGATCACCGCCCGGATCTTGTCTTCGGCATAGAGGACTGGAGCCACTACGGATGGGATAACAACTACGACGCCTCCGGCAACTGGACTGCGGGTCCGCTGCACGGGTTCGTCTTCGTCATGCGCAACACGGGCGACGGGCGCTTTGCCGATCCCGTGCAGGTGCAGGCGGATGGCAGGCCGGTGGATACTTTCGGCTGCCCGTCGCCGAATTTCGTGAACTTTGATGACGACGATGATCTTGATCTGCTGTGCGGGGAATTTCTTGATGGATTCACTTACTATGAAAACATCGGGACCAACTCCGAGCCGCGCTACGGGCCTGCCCGCCGGGTGAAGGACCCGCAGGGCACGGAAGTGAAGATGGAACTGGAGATGATCGTGCCCGTTGCGTTCGACTGGAACAAAGACGGGCATCCGGATCTGATTACGGGCGACGAGGATGGCCGCGTAGCGTTCGTGGAAAATACCGGCGCGTTTGATGACCATGTTCCTGTCTTTAAGCAGCCCGTGTATTTTCAGCAGGAGGCGGATGCGCTGAAATGCGGAGCGCTGGCCACTCCCGTGGGCACGGACTGGGACGGTGATGGCGATACGGATATCGTTAGCGGCAACACCGCCGGCTACATAGAATTTTTCGAGAACCTGAGCGGTCCCAAATCCTCCCGCCCAAAATGGGCCGCGCCGCGCCGTCTTGAGGCTGGAGGCAAGACTTTCCGCATCATGGCCGGCCCGAATGGAAGCATCCAGGGTCCTGCAGAAGCCAAGTGGGGCTATACCACGCTGAATGTGGCCGACTGGAATCTTGACGGTTTGCCGGACATTTTGGTGAACAGCATTCTCGGTGACGTGGTTTGGCTGAAAAACACCGGCACCAGGACTGCTCCGGTGCTCGCTGCGCCGCAGCCCGTGGAGGTTGAATGGGAAGGTGCGCAGCCAACGCTCGCGTGGGGCTGGCGCAGGCCGCAGGGCAAAGCGCTGCTCACGCAGTGGCGCACCGCTCCTGTCGTGCATGATTTCAATGCCGATGGCCTGCCCGACCTCGCCATGCTGGACACGGAGGGTTATCTGGCATTCTTTGAACGCACGAAAACAGGTGACCGGCTCCTGCTGAAATCCCCGCGCCGCGCCTTCGTGGATGAGTCAGGAAAGCCACTGCGTCTCAACTCCGGCACTGCGGGAAAAAGCGGCCGCCGCAAGCTTTGCGTCACCGACTGGAACGGGGACGGCAAATTCGACCTTCTGCTGAACAGCAGCAATGCGGACCTGCTCCAGCAGGTGGAGGCGAAGGACGGAACATGGGTCTTCAGAAATGCGGGAACTCTCGACACGAAAAACATCGAAGGACACGACGTGAGTCCTGCCACCGTGGACTTCGACGGCGACACCGTGCCCGATTTCCTTGGCGGCGCGGAGGATGGGCGGTTTTACTTTCTCAGGAACCCGCGGACAAAATGAATCGTTACGGGGTGGCGACGCGGTAGAAATTCCGCTTCTCCGTGATCGCCGTGACATCAGTCCATGAGATGGGGCCGCTGGCTCCCTGGACGGGCAGCGTGTGTACCGTGGACCATGAGGGAGTGGTCAGCGAGTCGCTGGTTTCGATGCGGTAGGATTTTCCGGCAACGGCATCAAAACTGACCTGGACTCCGCCGGGGAGTTGCATGGCGACGGCGAGCAGCACGCTGGTGCGGCTTTGGGGATCGGTGCCGGCGATGTATTCGTCCGCGTTGGTCTGGGTGTCGCCATCGGCGTCTTTTGCGGCATCAGCCGGGTCGTTAGGATTCAGGCCGTTGGCGGCCTCCCATGCGTCCGGCAGACCGTCGTTGTCGGTATCCGGCGGCGTGGGTTGCACCGTCCATGTGGCGGATACGGGTGTCTCCTGCCAGTCACCGCCACTGTTTCTGCCGAGGACTTCGAGCGTGTAGCTGCCAGAGGTCAGATTACTGAGGGTGATGGGAGCGGGATTGTCATGCATGGTGGCGGAGAAAACTCCGCCATTCAGAACACTGGCGGGCACGAGTTGGACCTCTGTGCTCCATGCCCCGCCGTTCAGTCTCCACTTATAGACCCAGATACCGGGGCCGCCGACGCTGATAGTGGCACCGGTGGCGCTGGTTGTGTCGGCAGGCTGCCCGCTGATGCTGGCTCCAGCCGGGACAGAGGCCCCCATATCGATGCCGTTGGGTCCCGCTCCTCTGACGGGAGACCCCGCTTGGAGCTGGAGTGCGCTTTTGATGGTGGCGTAGTCGATCTCTGTGGTGCTGACGAACAACGGGTCGGCGGTGCTGTTGCCGGTGCCCGGCCAGTTATTGCCCTGAGTCAGTGAGTAGTTCACCCGCAGGAACGACGAATCGCTGCTATAGAGCGGAAAAGGCGTTGTCTGGATGACTGGCGCGAGGTCCCACGCGATATTGCCCTCATAAATAGCGCCGGCACCGAGCGGTCGTCCGCGCCAGGGTTCTCCGAAGAGGATAATGCCCGGCGGGATGGTTGTCCCGCCAGTGGACTGCAGCGCATTAGGGTTTTCGACCATTTTTAGAAATGTGTTGTTCTGCACCGTTGCGCCGCCGCTGTCTTTGAGGAGCAGCAGGTGCTCACAATTGTAAAAATAGTTGCGGCAGATGACGAGTTCGGACACTGCACTGCCTTCACCGGTTGTGATGGGATTGCTGGAGGAAGAGCGTGGCGCGCCCTGGAGGACGTTCAGGAAGGTGTTTCCCTCAATGTGGGCATCCGTGGCATCCATGTCGAAGCAGTCATCCACGCAGTTGAGGAAGATGTTATCGATGAAGCGAGCGATGGGCCCGGGGCGGTTGCCGCCGGTGAAGTCGATGATGTCATTGTATCCGCTGGTGGCCGGCACCCCGGGCAGACCAAAGCGGCAGCCTTTAACCAGCGCGTAACCGTTCGCAGGCATATTGGAGAAGTGAATCAGTTCCTGTGCACCGATGGAGTCGAATTCACAGTTGATGAGTTCGCAGGAAGTGTAGACGAGGTCCACCATCTGGACATTCGTGTTGAGAAAGCGGCAGTTTTCGAGGCGCACCTGTGGGCTGATGGAGGAAGTCCCGGAGCCCCGGATAGTGCCGGAGGTATTGGCCCCGTCAAAATCGCACCATGTGAAGGTGCTCTTCTGCGTGCCGGTGAGGACAATGCGCCGCCATGCGCTGCCCGCCGCGCTGCGGGCGAATCGGATGGGCTGCGCCTGCGTGCCCATAGCAGTAATTTTACCCGCGCAGGTGATGGCATCGCTGCCGGAATGACAGCGCACCTCGACGCCGGGCTCGATGATTAGTTCCTGACCGGCTGCGACGTTAAAGGTGGAAGTCAGAACGATGGGGCTTTCGGAAAGCTCCCAGTGCAGATTCGGCGGAGCCACAGCAGCGCGGGTAGACAGGGACATCTTCATTACGCCGTCGCCGGAGTCCAAATCGGAGTTCAGCAGCATGGCCGAGAGCACGTAGGTGCCGGGAGGGTAATTTGTGCCAACCTGCCCGAGAACGGTCGAGCGCACCGGCTGGGGACTGCTGCTGGAGTTGCCGAAGGAGCACTCATGGGTGCTGATATTGGCGGCGGTGTTGTGAGCCGGTTCAGGGCTCGCAGGGACACCGAAACTGTCGACCGCAGTGCCCCCGTTGATCCATGCCACGAAGGCGTCGTCAAAGTCAGTATTGAGCACCACTTCATCCGTCGCAGGTGTCCCCGCAGGGATGGTGAATGTTCGGCGGATATACACGGTGCGGTAACCGGTGTTTGCAGGAGTAGTGGTTCGACGCATGTCCGTCAGCATTGTGCCGGCGGCGTTCGCCCCGGAGCCGTCTCCGTAGCCGATCCACCCCGGTCCAGTGAGCCATGGGGAGCCGAGGCTGCTGTCAGCAGCCGTTTTCCAGTCTGCTTGCGGAGCGCTGGTGCCTTTGCGGTAATGCCATGTATCATTGAAATTGACGAGTGGGGCGGCGCTGGCGGCAGTGGCGGCCGCAGCCATTAGTAAACCGGACGGTTGGAACATGGTCGACTAGTGTGCTGGTTGAAAAGGGAGAGAAGCTTTGCCGATTTGACCTTATTGTCAAAAAGTCTTGCGGCTTGTGTTGCTCACAATTTTGTAACAGAGCAGCCGTTAATGCCCGACATCGAACTCTTCGACCACCAGTCCAGTCTGCCGCTGGATCTTGCCCGTCTGCTGGAGACTGGCCGCTACGCCCTGCCTATGGTCCTTGAAACCCAGGGGCCGCATGAGGCGGAACTGGCGTCTCTCGAAACGGTGGAGGTTTCCTTCGTGACTGACGAGGCTATCGCTGCGGTGCATGGACAATTCATGAATGATCCCACACCAACAGATGTGATCACCTTTCATCACGGGGAAATCCTCATCAGCACGGAAACGGCAATGCGCGAGGCTACTGAGGGCGGGCATTCCTCGGAGCGGGAGTGCGCCCTCTACCTGATTCATGGTCTGCTGCATTTAAACGGCCACCAAGACAGCGATCCTGCGGAGCGTGCCGCCATGCACGCGCGGCAGGAGGAAATACTAGCCTGCGTCTGGCCCGTTTAACGGCGCAGCTTTTGCCGGGAGAAAAACAAACCCCTCGTCATCAATGCGCGTGCGCGGAGGGAGGAGGGAATCCTTCGTGGCGCCTGGGGAAGTGAGGATCACCCCGTAATCTGTGACCGCGGCGCGAACGCCGGGTAGCAGGCGGCCGTAACTTCCCTCCATCCAGCCGTTTTGCGGTTCCGCCGTGGAAGTGAGGGCAGGGGGATGCGGCATGGAAATGGCCAGCAGCACGCCTTCGCTTTCGCCAGTGAGTAGCGGGCAGACTAAGGTTTCCGGCGATGGCGGAGAGGCCGCAACGTGGCCGATTTGCAGGAAAGCGCGCAGCGTGCGCTGATCTTCGCGGCTGGCCCTGCACAACCGTTCCGCAAAAGCGGCATCTCCCAACGCTAGCGTGCCATCCATTCGCGCCACCGCATTGGCAAAGTCTGTTTCGCCCAGTCCGGAGGGCAGGGGGAGCACGGGCTGACCGCGCAGCAGGGAGGACCAAAGGCCGATGAGCGATCCGGCCGCACTGGAATAAGGCGCGCCGCAAAGGAGACGGTCTCTATCGTGCAGCAGGTGCGTTCCGCGCAACATCTCCACCTGCGCCAGCACTCCGCGTCCATCCACAAAGCTAAAGCATGGGCCGTCCGGCCCCTGAAAGATATACCCACTGCCTCCGGATGCGCGCCAGCGGGGCATCCACCAATGAAGGGTGAATCGCGGCGCGAGCCATGCGATGCCGGTATCTGCCAGCAAATAGAGTTCATCCACCTCTTCCAGCTCCGCCTCCACTGCCAGCACGTGGTCCGGCCATGGGAACTGCGGCAGAGCCGCCCGGGTGGAGACAGAAGTCACGACAGAGGTGATGCCTTCCTGCTGCATCAGCTCATGCAGAGCGCCGGGACTGGCCGCGGCCTCCGGGGCGATGTTCACCGGCACTTTCCCGGCGAAAACCAGCGCAGCATTGGCCGTGATGGCATCCAGCGAAGCGGGGAGCACGATGCCGATGCGCTCTGCCGGAAAGCTTTTCCATTTCCGGGCCAGTTGCATGGCGCGGCCAAACAATTCCCCGCGCCGCACTTGCCGCTCCACCGGGTGCGCCTCGAGGACAGCCGGCCTCCATGGGTCCCGACAGAGAGAACTTGCCAGCGCTATGGCCAGCCCCCGCCGAACTTGCCCGCGGCCCATGAGCCCCTCTGCCGCGAGCGCTTGGAATGCCTCCCGGCACTTTTCCGCACTCGCCTCCGCAGCCGGAATTGGTTCGCCGTAGACCACATTGAGATGATAAGGGAAGTGATGAGGGTGCTTGCTGAAGAACCGGCCTCGCTCGAAGGAAAAAATCGAGCCCCACAGCCCGTCCAAGCAGACCGGCTGCACCGGTGCGCCACCGCGGCGTGCGATGAGTTCGAATCCCTTGCGAATTTCGTTCATCATCCCTGTGCGGGTGAGCTGCCCCTCAGGGAAAATACAGACTACATCTCCCGCCCTCAGGGCATCGGACAGCGCCACGATGGCATCTTTCGCCCGCCGGTTGGATATGGGCACGACGCCAAACATGCGCAGGGGGAAGCTCAGGAGGCGGTGCTTGAAGAATTCATCAAAGGCGGTGAAACGAACCTGTCTTTCACAGGCCGCCGAAATGATGAGCGCATCAATATAGCTGACATGATTGCTCACCATCAGCACGCCGCCGGTTTCCGGAATGCGGTGCCCGTGCAGGACACGGACGCGATAGACCACTTTCACAAAGCTCAGCACAAGGAAGCGGATGAAGTTCTGCGGAATGATGCGCAGCACATAGGCCGCGGTTACAATGCAGAGAATGCTCAGTGCCACAAACTGACCGTGAATGCCCACACCCAGCTTCATCAGCAGGAGTTGGAGCAGAATACCGAACATCATGCCGAGTGAATCCAGCAGTCCGGCCGCGGCAAGAATGCGTCCGCGCACGTGCGGCTCCACTTTATCCTGCAGGTAGGCACTCAGCGGCACCATGAACAACGCACTGCCGATGCCGATGAGCACCAGCAGGGCGCAGAAGAGAAATCCACCCGGCGGCACGATGGCGCAAAGTACGCAGCCCGCCGCCATCGCCACGCTGCCCAGCGGCACAAGCCCCAGCTCAATTTTGTTCGCTGAAAGCCAGCCGGTAAGCACGCTGCCCACAGTGACACCCACGGCCACTAGCAGGAGAAATTCGCTGCTCAGTCCTGCCCGCGCCGCCGCATTAGGCTCCACCACCGCCGCCATCTCGATGAGCATGAGCATCACCATCGTGGCAGCCAGCCAGAAGAAGGACACGCCCAGAGCTGGCAGGAACAGGTGCTTCTTACGGACAAGATCATCCAGATGTGTGAAGTGCTCAGTGAACAGTTTGGCCCGGAACTTCTCTTCGCAATGCGAGTCGGTGGGCTTTACCTGAGAGGCAAACAGCAGCGGCAGCAGCGACAGCGCGGCCAGAAGCAGCATCGGCGCAGTGGCCGCCATCCACGGGTCCCGGTTGAAGACGTTATCGTGGTAATACTCGAAGGCTTTACCTCCCAGCAATTGCCCGCCGGCGATTGCGAGGATCACCGTCATCTGCATCCAACTGTTAGCCATCGTCAGGTGCCTTTCGCCTACCAATTCTTTCACAATGCCCGTTTTGGCCGGACCAAACACCGCCGCCTGCAGCGCAAGTCCGAAGAACAGAGCCGTCGCGATCCAAAATTGATGAACGTAAAAGGAGACGCTGATAAGCAGCAGCAGCAGCGTTTGCGATAGACTGCACCAGACTATGAGTCGCCGCTTGGAAAGCCTGTCCGAGAGCCAGCCGGCCATGGGTGCAAAGAACAACTGCGGCAGCACCAGCAGCGCCGCGATGATTTGCGGATAGTAGGCACTGACCGCCAGCACCTGTGACACCGCCAGAAGAATGAACTGTGCTACTTTGTCATTGAGAGCATTGTGCGCCTGATTTTCCACCACTCTCCAGAGCGACCCCCACGCGGCTGGCGGTCGCGTGTTGTTGATCCGGGTGGTCGGGGTTTCGGTCATTAAAGTTGGTAAACCATTCCACCCTTCACGTTCAGGCACTGCGTGCAAGGGGGTGCCGCAGGAACCTGCCCGGGCGACATAGGGACGGCCCACACCCGTCAGGATTGCCATCATCACCGCACCATCCGCCATTCATGGTCACTGAGAATCCAGAGGGAATCGATTTCGGCCACGCATTGCTGCGCAGGGCAGGTGAGGATGACAGAAGGTAGTCGCCCGCCGCGGCATAGCATCACTGGGAACTCATCCGGCTGCATCATCGACGGAACCATCGGCACAGCGCCCGTGGCAGGCGAAGGAGTCTCAACAAAGGCTCCAACAAATTTTACCCGGCGGGCAGCCATTTATTGATGGAAAGCATCACCGGGGCCGCCGCCCCGTCGATATTCGACCAGACAGGCACAATACTGAGTCGCGCCACCGTGCCATAACTGCGCACATCTACGAGCAGCCGGAAAAGCGGCCGTAGGATGCAGCAATAGGCGGACATCGTTCATGGGAGCATAGGAAGAATCGGCAGCCCTTTATATCCTACCCACGAGATGTAGACTGGAAAGTAGATTGAGGTGAGCTAGATTTCTGGACCATCAACCGCTAGAACCAAGCACCGGATGAACCAGAAACCACGCAAGCGCTACACCCCCGAATTCAAAGCCCAAGCCGTCGAGCTGCTGGCCCTCGGCAGGCCGGTCGCCGAACTCGCCGAAGAACTCTGCATCAGCCCCAACCTCCTTTACTCGTGGAAAAGCAGCTTGCAGGGCGCGCAGGTCGGGAGCGAAGGCGGACGAGCCGTAGGCGAGAACGCCGCAGCGGACGACCTGCGCGCCCTGCGACGCGAAAACGCCCTCCTCCGCTAGGAGAACGACATTTTAAAAAAAGCCGCAGTCATCCTCGGCACCAGACCCCAACCCAGCTCCGCGAAATGATTGACGACATCCGCCAATCCACCGGCCACGGCATCCGCCCGATCTGTGACGTCCTGGGAGTGCCCCGCAGCAGCTACTACCACGCCGCCCAAGCCACCCCGACGCAACAGTCCGACCAACACATCGGCGAACTCATCGAGGTGATTTTCAAACGCCACCGCCGCCGCAGGGGACAGCGCCCCCTTCGACTCCGGCTTCTCCTCCGGATTTCCACCTTCGACTTTCGACCTTCGACCTTCGGCGCCCGCGTCCTGCCCCGCGTAGCCCTCGCCCGCGGCGCAAAGCACCGTCACCCGGTGCCCCGCCCGCACCAACTCCTCCGCCACCGCCTCCAGCATCCACCCCGTCGGTGCCAGATCCGGCGGATAGTACTGATTGATCAGGACCAGGTGCATCGCAAAAAAAACGAAACCCCGAGGCCA
>CAMAUV010000012.1 GCA_945861415.1 Akkermansia muciniphila
GCAGGCTGTGATGAAGTAAGAAGAGAGCGTTTTCATAGGGCGCAAGATCACCAAACCTGTGCGACCCGGTCAAACCATGATTCCTGCGCAAGTCCGGCACTGCCTTCCCTGTCTGCCCACGCTACGCTTTACGGGGACGCCAATTCTACCGGGTTTTGCGGTCACACACCTTGTGTATGGAGACCAAGTTCAAATCAGTCCTGTTTTACTAAGCAGAGCCCAGTGTCCGGCGGCAGTCTGATAATGGTCGGTTGGCAGGAGTGTTCCATCCTGCAAGTAGTCCATGACCTGTTCGAGGGTGTAAGGGCCGTAATGTTGAGTCTCTGTGCCAAATCCCCGGCGGATTAGGAAGCTGTCGGGTAGAGGAGGAGGGGAATCAGGAAAGCGGGATGGGCTACTCGTGCTCTGGGGATGTGTGGCAACGGCAGCAACGGTGGTTTCCGGTTTGAGTAGTGCTGCAATCAGGACGCCGAGGGGGCCAAGCAGGAAGCCAAGAATGCCGCCAGTGTTCTTTTTGTCACGGGGCGCAACCATTTGGCCGAGAACGCCACAAACGAGGGCAGAAACGAAGAGAATAATAATTAAGTCCATAGGGGCTTTCTGATTAGAGGGAGCAGTGGGGACAAGACTGTCAATTTCCTAAGCCGCCGCAAAGGAGAGACTTCCGTGGACTTTGGCAGACTTGTTCTTACCATTGTTCTTACTTTCCCCACTTCGAGGCCATTTTCTCGAAGTGGAGGCGGAGGCGGGAATCGAACCCGCGAATGGAAGTTTTGCAAACTTCTGCCTTACCACTTGGCTACCCCGCCGACGCTTTGTCTTCCTTAATTGCCGAGGCCGGGTGTGTCAATGGACCGCTCGGGGATTTTGTCCCCCGTGCCTCCGGGCCCGAAGAAAAAACAAAACCCCCGCTGGTATGAGCAGCGGGGGTTGAGAAGAGAGGCCGGAAGACGGTTTGGTTTAAGCAGATGAGGTCACGCACCCGAAGCCGGGAGCAACGGCCTCTACTATAGCTTTTTCTCCGGTGCGAAAGTGACGACGACGTACTTTTTGGCTTCTTCGCCAAGAGACTTCACCGCATCTTCCTTCTTAATGGTGGTGCTGGTCGATTTGAAGGAGACCTTCTGGGTTCCCTCTTTTTCGCCGGCTTCAATGGTGATGGATTGTGCGTCAACCCCTTCAAGCTTTGTGAACGCCGCACGGACGCTCCTTTTGCAACCTCCTCAGGTTACGCCTGTCATGCCCACCAGATACTTGGTGGCCGTCTTTTCTTGGGCAATTCCGATGCCGACGAGCAGCATGGAAAGTATTGCCGTGACAATATGTACGAGTTTCATTTTTAGTTTAGTTGGGTAGTTGTGGCTTCCGGCCCTAGTCCCCAGACTATACGAACATCAGGCCGGGTAGATATTCCACTTATTTTTTCAGTCTTGGAGGAAAAAGATTTCGGCACTCCGGGTCGGTCATGGCAATTCATTCGCATGAAATTTGCTCAGCTCCTTTCTGGCTCAGGTCTAGCAGTGCCGTCCAGTAGCGGCGACGCGGCTTGGAGGGATGGACTGGGGCCGTTTTGCCAGGCCTCCTCCTATACCGCACGCGATCGGAGAAATCGCACGCCTCCGTGGCGAGACGCTCTTCGCAGCAGCAGGTTGAGCAGTCTTGAACAAAAAACGGCTGCCCCGTGTGCCGGAGCAGCCGCTGAAAAAGACCCGCAATGCCGTCTATGGAAGCAGAGACCACGTTCCCATGTGGACAAAATTGGCAGCCGCCAAAACCAACTTCAGCCTTCCTGTAAGAGGCATGACTTAGGTTAGGCCGGCCCGGCCCCATGAGGAATATACGGTACGGGCTCATATGATCCAGGAGTCTCGAACACCGCAGGAAATCAGAAAAGTATTTTCAATGAACTAATTAAAGTCTGCACGATTTTTCAGGGATTGGTCAACTACGCAAAAGAGAAATTTTCGTCCAGTTCGACCCCCTTCCCTGCTCTGGCCAGTCTACCGACATCCTCCCGTGCCACTCCGTGTGCTGGCACGGCTGGTGAGGCTCAGCCCAGCGCCCTAGCCCGGGCTTCCGTATCTGCGCGGAGGCGGGAGCACATGATCTCGCACAGTTGCTGGACGGACGGATCGCTAATCGAGCACACGGTGGTTAGACCCTGGCGGCGCATGGCGATCATGCCAGCATACCGCAGCACGGCGAGGTGCCGGGAAACATTAGCTTGGCCGGTGCCGGTAGATCCTACGAGTTGACTCACATTCCGTTCCCCGCCCATAAGAGTGTTCAGCAAGCGCAGGCGCACTGGCTCGGACAGCGCGCGGAAGCGGCCGGCGATCATCACCAGTGCGGCGTCCGGCAACGCTTTGGCAGCGCCAGTATTGGAGTCTGATTGGGCTTTTGCAGGCATGGAACAGTAGAGCTGGCGGCCCGCAGCGGCGGCCGGAGTTTTATTCCTGCTGCTCGTTCCCGTAATGGGTGGCCGTGAACTGGTGAATTCATATGTTGATATAACGATGAAGCGGCTTCCGGCATTCGATTTCCGCATAGGCTGAAACTTTATTGCTGTGTATGGAAGGCAATGCGCTGGCCGCCCCGGGCTCGGATTCGCACTTGCCCTATCACGCGCCGCCGAGGGCGAGTTCCATTTGGTCGCCGCCGCGGAGGGACCACGCGTTCCAACCGGCGCGGCGGAGGCGGGAGGCAAAGTCGGCGGAGGGGCCGTGAGTGGTGTAGACAATGTTGGGCTGCACCTGTTCGACAAGACGCCAGAGATCTGGCCAGTCGGCGTGGTCGCTGAGAGCGAAAGCTTCCTCGCAGCGATAACGGTAGCGCGCACTGGCATCCATGGCCCAGCCGCTTACGAGGGCGGTGCGGGTGTTTTTTAGTTGCCGTGTGGCTGCCGGCGGCATGACGAGGACTCGGTCCGGCGGGGTTTCAGCGCGCCATTCCTCCCACGGCGGCAGCGGCCAACCGAGCGGCTCGCAGGTGCGGTTTAGGGCGGCGATAGCGGAATGCACGGCGACGGGAAACGCGCCGCCGAGCAGTGCCTGGATTTCCTGCGCCTTGCCCAACGAGTAGCCTAACAATACTGGCGTGCGGCCTTCCTCCAGCACACGGTGGCACCACGTGTGCATGGATTCACGGACGGCGGCAAACTCCGGAAATTGATAGCGCGGGTGCCCGAAGGTGCATTCCATGATGAGTGCCTCTGCAGGCAGCGGCCGAGCCGGCTCGGCGCAAAGTCCCGTACGGAGTTTGAAGTCGCCAGTGTAAAGCAGCGTGGCCCCATCGCGCAGGCGGGTGACGTGGACCATGGCACTGCCCATGATGTGCCCGGCAGGCGTGAGTAGGAAGCGGTGGTTGCCGTGCTCCCACGGCTGGTCCCACGCGAGTTCCGTAATGCGGCACTTCGTGTCATAGCGCTCCCGCAAAAACGCGGCGGTGAGTGGCGAGCAGACGGTGTGCACATGACCGGCCACGTGATCGCTGTGCGCATGGGTGATGAAGGAGACCTCGCACTTTCGATGCCCATCCAGCCACACATCCGCCTCCGGCAGATGGATGCCCGCACGGCTGGCCGTGATGGTGATACCGGTGGATTTGGGGGGAGGCGGGCTTGGCATGGATGTTGATTTCCTCTACTGCAGCGAGCGCTAATGCTCAAGCGGGGGCCTCTGCCGGTTCCGCCTCCCCTCTGCCTGACGGTGGGGCTCCGGATATTCGCCCCGTTATTAATAACAAAGCCTGAATGGACCCGCACGGGGGCTTGCACACTGGGAATCAGGCATTTAAGGCCGGAGACTTCAATTTCCCCTCGCTGCAATGAAGCTCCGAACTCTTACGCTCTTCCTCCCGCTCAGTGCCGCAGTGGCTGCGATCTTTTCCTCCTGCGCCGGAATGGGCGGCACTAGGACGGGCCCCATCAATTACATCGCGGACATGGGTCCCGTTTATCCCGGCATTGCCAGTTATGTGGTGATGGATGCCTACGACCAGCATGCCGTGCTGGCCTACAGAGCCAATCAGCGCCGACCAGTCGCCAGCCTGACCAAGATCGCGACCGCCGTGGTGGCGCTTGATATTCTCAACAGTGGCGGGATCGACGCCGGAGAAATGATGACCGTGCCGCCGCAGGTCACTCTGCTGGGCGGCCCCGGACCTGCTACGCTGCAGCCGGGTGACCGTCTGTCAGTGCGTGACGGCCTCTACGCCGCCATGGTTGGGTCCGACAACTATGCGGCGGAAACCGTCGCGTTTCACCTTGGCCAGACGCTCATGGCCTCCGGTATCGGCAGCAATCCCATGGCCGCCTTTGTCGCTCAAATGAACGCGCTCTGCAGCAAGGTGGGGCTCGGCAACACGCGCTTTGCCAATGCGCCCGGACTGGACCTCAGGGGTCGCAGTGGCTATAGCACCGCCGCAGACATGGCCAAACTCACCGCCCACGCGCTCGAGGTCCCGGGATTCTCCTTCTACTGCTCCCAGCCCAACCGCCGCATCGCTATCGACCGCGCCGGCACGCGGCTCGGCGTGGGCATCCGCAACACCAACGAACTCCTCGGCCGCGGAAGTATCGATGGAGTGAAGACCGGTACTACGCAGGCCGCAGGCGAGTGCCTCATCATCACCTCACCCCGTCCCAGCACCGTGGTAAAGCGCCCGGACGGCAGCACGGTAGTCACGCAACACCGGCTGATCGTCGTGGTCTTAGGCACAACTGAGCGCTTCGGTCGGGCATGGCAACTGCTTAACGATGGGTGGGCGGGCTACTTCCAGTGGCGCGCCCAGTCCGTCAGTTCCCTGACGGTGCCTGCGCCCTTGGACGCCCGTCGCCCACAGCCGCAGCCATTACCTCCCGCTCCAGCCATACCCTCCACTCCCGCCTTTCCTCCCTACCCTTCCCCGCCCACCACTGTAGCCCCGCCCGGCTACTACCGCTGAACCGGCGCTCTAAGCAGCAGACAACAAAACACCCAACACCAAAAACTCCTTCATGCGTATCGGAATTCTGAACAGCGGGGGCGATTGCCCCGGTCTTAATGCGGTCATCTATGGCGTCGTCGGCGCTGCTTCAAAACTGGGCTGGGAAGTGGTCGGTTTCCGTGACGGATTCGAGGGCCTGCTGCCGCCGGGCGATTTCAGCATTCTGGAGCCAGATAAAATTGCCGGCATTCTCCCCCGCGGCGGTACCATTCTCGGCACGACCAACAAAGGCAGTTTCGCTGCTAAAGTCGGTGTGGGCGACGTGATGCAGGTTGCTCCGGAAATTATCGACCGCGCCAAAGCGACGCTGAAACTTCTGGAAATCCGTGCGCTCATCGTTGTTGGCGGAGACGGTTCGCTCACCACCGGCATGCAACTCATGGAGGCCGGCATCCCTATCGTAGGCGTGCCCAAGACCATCGACAACGACCTCGCCGCCACGGCCATGACCTTCGGATTCGACTCCGCCGTCAGCACTGTAGTAGACGCGCTCGACCGCCTGCACACCACCACCGACAGTCACAAGCGCGTGATGGTGGTGGAAGTGATGGGCCGCCATGCGGGCTGGATCGCTCTCTACGGGGGCATGGCCGGGGGCGCGAATATCATCCTACTCCCGGAAATTCCCTTCAACTTCGAGGCTATCCGCAAGACCATCGAGGCCCGCGAGGCCAAAGGCCTGCACAGTACGATGGTCGTCGTGGCCGAAGGCGCCAAGATGCCGGATGGAGGCCTCGTCACTCTCGAAAACTGCGCCGGCAGTGAGCACCGGCTCGGCGGGATCGGCGAACGTATCGCCGCCGTCATTGCAGAGTCCACTGGCAAGGAAACACGCCACTGCACTCTTGGCCACCTTCAGCGCGGCGGCAGTCCCACCAGCCTCGACCGCATGCTCGGCACCCGTTTCGGCGTGAAAGCCGTGCGCCTCATCCAGGAAGGTAAATTTGGCCACATGGTCAGCTACCAAAGTTACCACGTGGGCAGCGTCCTCATCCGGGAAGCTGTCGAAAAACCCCGCCTCGTCGAGCCCAATAGCGAAGTCGTAGAAACCGCACGCGCGGTTGGCATCAGCTTCGGTGACAAATAGGCCTGCCGGTTCTCCTGCCCTAGACGCGATAATGTCGCACTTCATGGCACAAGCCACTTGGCGCGAGGGACAATGCGGTTAAGCGCGCAGCGCGCATGAGCTCCTCCACCCCCCCCACCCTCCTCGTCCTCGCCGCCGGTATGAGCAGCCGCTACGGCGGCGGTTCCAAGCAAACTGACGCCATGGGGCCCTGTGGCGAGACGCTCCTTGATTATTCCGTATATGATGCCCGGCGCGCGGGTTTTGGACGCGTGGTGTTCATCATCAGAAAGGAAGCGGAGGCGGTGTTCCGCGAGCGGGTCGTGTCACGTCTTGAGCCGCACCTCCCTGTAGCGCTGGCCTATCAAGATTTGCACGACCTCCCGCCCGGTCACAACTGCCCGGCGGATCGGACCAAGCCATGGGGCACCGGCCATGCGGTCTGGAGCGCCCGGGACGTGGTGCGCGAACCGTTTTGCGTCATCAATGCCGACGACTACTACGGCCCTGACTCCTTTGCGGTGCTCGCCGATTTCCTCCGCCAGCCCGCGCCCTTGGCCCCTATGGCCTGGAGCATGGTTGGATTCCGCCTGAGCAGCACGCTGAGTGAACATGGCAAGGTCGCACGCGGTATCTGTTCCGTAGAGGATGGCAGGCTCACGGGCGTCCGCGAACTCACGGACATTTACCGCAGCGCCACCGGCGCTGAGAATCGCACTCACGGCCTGCCTGCGGAACCCCTCACCGGGGAGGAGCCAGTGTCCCTAAACATGTGGGGCTTTACCCCGGCGTTGTTCGACTCCTTTGGGCAGTCATTCGCCGCATGGCTGGACAGCAGCGCGGATAGAACGAAGAGCGAATTTTACATCCCCCTTGGGGTGGATCTCGCCATTCAAGCCGGGGGCGCCACCTGCCGCGTGCTGCCCACCACTAGCCAGTGGTTCGGCGTCACCTACCAAGAGGATAAAGCTCGAGTCGTCACTGCTGTGCAGGCCCTTGTGGAGTCGGGGATGTATCCCTCACCGCTCTGGGGATGAAGTCAGCACAAAGACTGGTTTCGTATATTAGTTCGCTAATTGCGGCCTTCGTCACAAAAAGCGGAGTCTCCGTCCCGGTCTGCCGGATTTTTCCCTTTTGCCGCAGCGTGGGGCAGTATTAGGGAAAGACAGTGATACGTGATTACCCAACCCGCCGCCGGGCGCTGCTGCTGCTCTCTTCCCTGCTGACAGCGGGCCGCGGCTTTGGCCAGACCGATGGCGCGCTGCGCACGGAACTGGTGCGCACATACGTCAACTGGCTGCAGGCGATGCGAAGCATGGACGTCACCGCCTTCTCCAATCATACCAGCCGCTATCGTCAGATGTGTTTGCGCAATGAGGTGGTCTCACTGCGGCAGCCATGGCCCGCGGCCATATTCAAAAGCGTCATCCAAGCGCCGGATGTGAGTCGCCTGACGTTTATGGATGCCAAGGCCCGCGGAGATACAGCCCGGCTGGTATATTTTGGCCAAGTGGACTTTGCGCTGGAGAGCGATCTGGTGACTCCGGAGAACCCTCTCATAGTGCGGTTTCTTAGCGAGAAGGGCCGGTGGAAGTTTGACTGGCTGCAGTATGTGAACCTCGGCCGCGATGAAGACCTGCGCCGCCAGATCCGCGGCGGCGGACGGCAGTGGCTGGAGGAAGAGGAATTTTTGCTCAACGGCGCCTACCCCGCCATTCCGCTCCCCTGCCGCGAACCCTATCAAGTCGCCGCTCTTTCCATTCTGGCCCGCGGCTGCCGGGTGAAGGTGGACGTAAACAAGGGCACCCACCTTGAGACCGTGAGCAACAACACCGGTGGGCGCATCATCACCGGCGGTTTGCAAAAAGGAGCCAACCTCATCAGCATTTCGCCATCGGTGATCCCAGGCGAAGTCACTACGCCGGCGCTGGAGATCAGTGTCATGTCACGCGCCGAGAGTTACCGCCCGGCGGTGAAGCTGTGGTCATGGAAGCCGGCCGTACCTCCCGCGCAGTGGAAAGAGAAGTATGACTCCAGCATCTTTGTGAAGTCCCGGGCCTCGGTGAACTGACCAACTCTATGACGCCACTGCCGCTGAAGGTCCATGAGGTAAAGTTCAGCCACGCGTGGGTGCGCACGCGCTTTCCTTTCCGATACGGGATCGCGAGCATGACCACGGCGCCGCACGTGCTGGTGCGCGCGGAAGTGGAATGTGGCGGGAAATTTTACACCGGATGGAGCGCAGAAACATGGGTGCCCAAATGGTTCACGAAAAATCCCGCCACCACGTATGCGCAGGATCTGCCGGACATGTGCCGCACATTGGAGCACGCGGCAGCCGCGGCCATGGAACCCCGGGAGCCGGCCATACTTTTTGACTGGTGGCGCGCGCTGTATGCCGCGCAGTCGGAGCTGAATGTGCCGCCGCTGCTGGGGCACATGAGCACGGCCATGATCGAGCGGGCGGTGACGCATGCCGTTTGTCAGGCGCACGGCTGCAGCATCCACGCGTTGTGGAGGGAAAATGGCGCGGGTATTGAGATGGGCCGCGTGCGCCCGGAACTAGCCGGTTTTGCCCCCTCCGCCGCGCTGCCGGCAACGCCCGCGCTGAGGCTCACGGTGCGCCACACGGTGGGACTTGCGGATCCGCTCACGGATGCGGAGATAGCAGATCCGCTGCACGATGGCCTGCCTCACTCACTGCAGGCCAATATCCGCGAGTTCGGGCTCACGCATTTCAAAGTGAAACTCGCCGGTGATGCGGAGCGCGATGCGGAGCGGCTCGTGAGCCTCTCCACGCTGTTGCCGCACGGGGCGCGCTTCACGCTGGACGCCAATGAGAATTATCCGGACATTCGCATCTTTCGTGCGCACTGGGATGGCTGGATGGCGCGCCCAGAACTGGCGGCATGGCTTCAGCGCGGGCTGCTGCTGGTGGAGCAACCGCTGCATCGTGAAGCGTCATTTAATGCCGATACCGCCGCCGCCTTTGCCGCATGGCCGCAGAGGCCGCCGGTCATAATCGATGAAGCCGATGCTTCGCTTTCCGATCTCCCCCGCGCGCTGGCTCTGGGCTATGCAGGCACCAGTCACAAGAACTGCAAAGGCTTGCTCAAAGGTCTGGCAAATGCCATGCTGCTGCGCCGCAGCGGCGGCATTCTCAGCGGCGAAGACCTTTCCAACATCGGCCCGGTGGCCCTGCTCCAGGATCTGGCGGTCATGGCCGCACTGGGCGTGCCACATGTGGAGCGCAACGGCCACCATTACTTCCGCGGCACTAGCATGTGGCCGGAGAGAACAGGCAACTCCCTGTGCGCTGCACACCCGGCGCTTTACCGCAAGCGTGAGGACTTCGCGGTGCTGGACATCCGGGACGGCACACTTGATGTGGGAACAGCTGCGGTGGCACCACTGGGACTCACCGGACGGGAAGCTTTATCCGGCTTCACCGCTGGGCTGCCTGCCGCAAGGCCGGCAGAGCCGGTTTAGTGTCTCACTCGTGAAAAGCGAACAGGCTCGTGACTAAATTAGGGCTTCGCCCTTCTGGTTTCGTCATTCCCGGCGCAGTAATCACCGTTCAATAAATCTTTTGGTTCCGGCTGCGCCGGATCAGGGTTACGGTGCGGTGATGACGATGCTTCGCACATTCATCAGCGTTGTACGGTCCTCCATTTTCACCGGCTCCAGCCAAAAACGCACAGGCCCCTCGCGATTGATAGTGAAAGTGCCGGCGTGCAGTCGCTGGAAGTCGTCGGAGCTTTCGGTGCGCATAACGGGGTTCTCGAATGAATTGGAGCCTACGGTGGCGGAGTAGGTGAAGCCCTCTTCGACGGCGCTCTGGAAGATTTCGATTTTGTATTCGCCGTTCTTCGGCACGATGAAGTCGAACACGATGCGCGTGCGGGCTGAGCGCCAACCCGTGATGTATTCTTGCACGGGGTCCCAGCGGGTTTCGGTCGCATCGCCGGCGATGATGGCGGCAGAACCGATGATTTTGTTTTCGCCGGGGATGAGGGTGATGACACTTTCAGTCTGCTTTTTTATCTGCTCCAGAACAAGCTGCGCTTCATCCGCCATGGCAGCATCCGCGCTTTGGGTGAGTTCGGTGGCAAACTCAATGGCCTCTTTGCCCGTGAGATTACCTAGGGCGCTGAGAAAGTCTTTGCGCGAACGCAGGGTGGTGGCGTTGCCCAAGATCTTCTTGAGTCCCTTTACAACATCCGCGGGGGTGTAGGTGGGTATCCGGGCAATGGTGCGCGCGTAGGCCCCGACGAATAGATCGCGGTCGCCAGTGCGTGCGGCATCGAAGGCGGCGGCGGCCACGGTGTCGTCCGGGCTGGACCACATGCGCAGGGCCTCGGCGGCGGCTGCGGCGCGCTCTCCGCCCACGCCGAATTCGGTGGCGAGCGCGGCGCTGGCTTCAGGACTGCCATTGGCCCCCACGACTCGCAGAAGCTGACTGCGGCTGTTGAGGTCGATAGTTTTGAGGAAAGGTGCGAGCGCTTTGGCGCGACTGCCGCGGTGTTTGAACGTCGAGAGCACTCCCTCCACTGATCCCCAGAAGGCGCGGCTGTCTTCGTCGGAGGTGAATTTGGACGCCCGAGGGATCATGAGATCAAGGTCGTTAGGATCGCATGCGTTCTTTAGTGCCGTGAGCGCTTTTTTCCGGTTCTCTCCGGCATCGTTTTCAGCGATGTCCATGAGGGCTGCCGCAACGTCTTTAGATTTGTGGGAGGAGGCGATGCTGATGAGGCGGTCGCGAAGGTCGCCGGAGGAATCCTTGAGTTCCTTAGCAATGGTGGGGGCCACGCTCTCGCCGCGCACACGCTTGAGACCGGCGAGGGCATCGGCGATGCTTTTCTCTGTCTCTTCGGGCGTCTTGCCGTAGCCGCTGGCGGCAAGGTTCACGAGATCTTTGACCGTTTGGTAATTGCCCTGCGGGGACTCGCCTTTGACCAGTTCCAGCACATCAAGTGGCGTGGGGCGCTTTTTCTGTCCATCGCGGTAGACGTACCAAGTGGCACCAAGGCAAATTGCCAGGAGGACGGTGCCGGCGATAAAACTGATTGGACTGAAGCGCTCTCTGAAGACGCGGTGGGCGCCGGGCCGGCTGCTGCGGGCGCTCATGTGGCCGGTGGGTCTCGGGCGCTTATTGACTGCTAAAGGGGCGGTTTTTGCCCCCGCGGCCGGTGCGGGCATCGGCTGGGTCTTGCTGTCGGCAGATGGCGGCGGCGGTGCGGGCTCCATAGGCTGAGCGGCGAAACCTTCGGCCTTCTTGGGGATGGCCGGGCTATAAAGCTGGGCGGATGCAGAAGGGCCCGCCCCTGGCACGGCGGTTGCCGGAGCAGGTGCAGGAGTGCCGGTTTTAAGGCCTGCCTTTTGCTGAACAAAAAACGCCAGCGCCTGCTGGGCATCCGTTGGCCGCGCGTCCATGTCGCGCGCCATGAGCCACATCACCCAGTCAGCCATCCACTGGGGAATGTCCTGCCGGAGCCCATGCAGCGGGGTCACCAGATGCTGCAAATGGCTCACCATCACGTCCACTGGCGAACGGCCCTCGAATGGATGCTTTTGCGCCAACACGAGGTAGAATATACAGCCCAACGAATACAGATCAGTGCGCCCGTCCAACGGCAGGCGCTCAAACTGTTCCGGTGCCATGAAATAGATACTGCCAAAAATGCCCGACCCTTGGTCCTGCGCCTGCGGTGTGGGCATTTGCGAAAATTTTGCTAGCCCGAAATCGAGGATCTTCACCTGAAAGCGCCCGCTGGCCAGCCAGTTCACCATCAGATTCCCAGGCTTCAAATCGCGGTGCACCAGCCCCCTGGACTGCGCGGCGACCATCCCCTCCATCGTCTGCAGGGCCACCTGCGTAAAGTCATCCACACTCAGCTTTCCGCGAGCACCCACAGAATCCAGCGTTTCGCCCTTCAGCAGTTCCATAACGACGTAGGGTCCGTTTTCATCTCGGCCGACATCGAAGATGGTGACAATATTAGGGTGCTGGAGCGCGGAGAGGATGCGCGCCTCGCGCATCAAGTCTTCTGCCAAATTCGCCGCGCCTTCCTCACCGGCTTCGGTGGATTTCACTCTCTTGAGGGCTACTTCCCGCCCGAGCTGAGTATCTACGGCCAGATAGACCTCCGCGAAGCCTCCATGCCCGATTTTACCCTTCAATTTGTATCGCTGACTCATTCTTCGCGTGCGTGTAGTTTGAATTTCCGTTGTCACATAATGGAATCCCCGACATCCGGCAAGTTCATTCACTTTGGGAGATGCAGTTATCCATTCACGCTAAGGTGTTGCCGCGAGCCGCGGGACGGGAAAAAGAGCTACGGGAGCCAATTTGTAGACGGGCGGCGGCAGCGAATTCGCCTAATTTATGGGAGGAAAAGTGCTCGCAGAGCCCTTTTCCCTCGTTATTGTCTATCGTAGCAATCTACGGACTCTTCCGGCGAACCGCCATCAACGACATTCTGAAACCACACCACATCCGCATGAAAAAGAAACTCTTCAGCGCCGCCGCCGCGCTAGCGATGACCACCCTGCCTTCATCCGCCCTCATTAAGGTGGATGGTAAAAACACCGTCAACAAGGACGGTTCAGCTAAGTTCACCCAGACCTTAGAAATTGACCTCTCTCCCGTCATGGCTATGATGGGTAATGCTGGGGCCGAAAACCCCTTTAGCGGGGAACCCGGCCAGAAAATGCTCGTCGAAATGATGAAAAGCATGAACGCCGGAGTCGATGTTTGGAGCGTTGCCAAAATCGAAGCCAAAGGCGCTGCGACCAAAATCACGCTGGGCGGATTCACCAAAGATTTCCGCGCAATGGGTGACATGAAGAACGCCCTCGGCGCCGCCGGTGACCAACTCCCCTTCCCAGTGGATGAACTTCCGGAAATGAAAATGATGGACATGAAGGACGACAACTCAGGCAACTCCGTCATCACCATGGCCGGCCTTGATGAAATCTCCAACATGCTCGACGCTTTCCGCAAGATGACGGTCAAAGAGGGCAAAGGCCCCCAAGAGGGCGATTCCGCCAACATTGACCGTGATGAAATCGCTACCGGTCTTAAGGAAGGCAGTCAGCAATGGGCCGGCATGAAGGGCATCATAGCGCCGATGGTTCAGGGCATCTCAATGAAAAGCACCATCGAAGTGAGCGGCACCATCTCGGAGTCCTCCGTTTTCAAGAAGACCGGCGAAAACACCGCCACCTTCTCCTTCGGCGGCGAGCAGATCATCAGTCTCGTGGACGCAATCCTTGCGGACGAAGACCTCCCGGACAAGATCGTAGAAATGGTCAAGACGGTGGAAAAGGAATTCGCCAACGAGAAGTCCACCAAGGCTGTGGTGAATTTTATCGAGCCCTTCCTCAAGGGAGTCTATGGTGGTAGCGCCAGCCCGAAGATCGTCATCAAGCCCGGCGCTGACGCGTTCGATTACGCCGCAGAGTCCGCCAAGGCCAAGGATGGTCAGTCCGAAGCCCTGAAGGGCCTGATCGAAGAGGCTACTACGGGCGGAAAGGCGAAGCTCCCCGGCGAAGCTCCTGCTCCGACGAAGAAGGCCGCGTAAACGGCAGTGACCCCAACAAATTCAGATACATCCGCAGCGGCGGAGTCCGGTTCTTCCGGGCTCCGCCGTTTTGCCAGACAGATGGCGCTCCCGGATTTCGGCGCGGCCGGTCAGGAAAGTCTGCGCGCTGCCCGGGTGCTTTGTTTGGGAGCGGGAGGGCTCGGTTGCCCGGTGATGCTCTATCTCGCCGCCGCAGGCGTGGGGCACATCCGCATCGTCGATGACGATAGCGTGGACCTGACCAATTTGCACCGCCAGACGCTCTTCACTGATGCCGATATTGGCCGCCCCAAGGCAGAGGTGGCGGCAGAAAAACTGCGGGCGGTCTACCCCGGCATCACCGCGGAACCGCACGTCACGCGCTTCACTGCCACCAGTGCCATGGCGCTCAGTGATGGCTGCCATGTGCTCATCGACGGCACCGACAATTTTGCCACCCGCTACCTCAGCAACGACACCGCGGTGCTGCGCCGCATCCCGAATGTCTACGGCGCCATTTTTCGCTACGAGGGGCAGACCAGCGTCTTCGCTCCGCATCTTGGCGGACCGTGTTACCGGTGCCTGTTTCCCGTGCCGCCCGCGCCCGGCACGGTACCCACTTGCGCCGAGGGCGGCGTGCTGCCCGTGCTGCCGGGACTCCTCGGCATGATCATGGCTGCGGAAACCCTCAAACTCATCGCCGGCATCGGCCAGCCGCTGACCGGGCGCATGCTGCATGTGGACACACTCACCATGCAGTTCCGCGAGTTAAAACTGCGACCCGATCCGCAATGCCCTGCCTGCGGCGAAAACAGGACCATCACCGCACCGCAGGAAGTGGGCTCCTCCTGTAACTTGCCTGCCCCGCCCGCCCCCATTCCGCAACTGACCGTGGCGGAATTTCGCGCACTTCCCGCGAGCGCGACAGTACTCGACATCCGGGAGGACTGGGAGCTTCTGCTCTTGCCGTGGGCCAGAGCCACGCTGCACATTCCTCACATCCAGCTAGCGCAGCGGCTCGGCGAAATTCCGCCCGCCACTCCGCTTGTTGTCGTGTGCAGCATTGGCGAGCGTAGCCTAGAGGCCGTCTCCCTCCTGCGCCGTTCTGGTCATAAGAATGCCGTTCACCTCAAGCACGGCCTGCGCGGACTGGATGCCGACTGAAGCGCCCACAACGCTGTGGGCCGGGTCCTTTCCCTCCCGCTTGTCCGGTGCGCCTCCAGTTAGTGACGTTCCTCCAATATGGCGGAAATCGGAGTTGCGTCTTTTGGGGAGATTACTAGGATCGGCCCCTTATTTTATCCGGATTTAACCGAGAATTTCCCTAAAACTGGCATGATTTCTGTTCTTGCGACCACCAACGACTTCCTACTCCACAACGGCATCAATCTGAGTCTCGTGCTCGGGGCGCTCGGCCTTGTGGTGGCCGGCTGGCTCATCGGCCGAATTAAAAAAGCTCCTGCCGGCAATGAACGGATGCAGGAGGTTGCCAGTGCCATCCAAGAGGGTGCCAAGGCTTATCTGAACCGGCAGCTTGTCGCCGTCGGGATCATCGCCGCGATCATTTTCACCCTGCTCCTCATCTGGAAGAAAGACATGGCCGTGCCGGGCGGATTTTTGATCGGAGCGGTGTGTTCTCTGGCTGCCGGATTCATCGGAATGCGGATCGCCGTGCTCGCCAACGTGCGCACGACTCAGGCGGCGACCGAAAACGAGCCGAAGGCGCTGCGTGCGGCATTCAATGGCGGTGCTGTAACGGGCCTGCTCGTCGTGGGCCTCGCGCTGCTGAGCGTTGGCGGTTTCTTCCTCATCATGGGCGGCGGCCAGCACGCCGTGGACAGCCTCGTCGGACTGGCGCTCGGCGCGAGTTTGATTTCAGTCTTCGCGCGACTTGGAGGCGGCATTTATACGAAGGCCGCGGACGTCGGTGCGGACCTCGTAGGCAAAGTGGAGTCGAATTTGAACGAAGACGACCCGCGCAACCCCGCCACCATCGCGGACAATGTCGGTGACAATGTCGGCGACTGCGCAGGCATGGCGGCGGACGTTTTCGAAACCTATGCGGTGAGTCTCATTGGCTCTCTTCTCATCGGCGCGCTGCAACTCGGAGACAACGTGCCCGGCGCGATGGTCTATCCATTCGCCATCGGCGGCATCTCCATCATCGGCGCCGTGCTCGGCGTGCTTTATGTGAACTGGCGCAGCAACAGCGCCAAAGCCGATCGCTGCCTCATGGAGGGCGTCATGCTTTCCGGAGCCATCAGCGCACTCCTCTACTGGCCGGCCACCACCATGCTGCTGCCCGAGAGATTCATGCTCATCAACGGCAAGACCTTCACGCCGGGCAGTATCTACGGCACGGCGATCATCGGCCTGTTGATGACCTTCGCGGCGGTCTTCATCACCAACTATTATACCAGCACCCGTTGCAAGCCGGTGCGCGACATCGCGAAGGCCTCCGTCACCGGTCACGGCACCAACGTCATTGCCGGACTTTCGGTCGGCAATATGGCGACCGCGCTGCCGGTATTCGTCATCGTTCTCGCTATCTACTTCAGCTACCAGTGGGGCGACCTCTTTGGCGTCGCCACCGCCGTGATGTCCATGCTCAGCATGGCGGGCATCATCATTTCGCTCGATGCTTTTGGCCCGATCACCGACAACGCCGGCGGCATCGCCGTCATGAGCGGCCTGCCGGAGGAAGTGCGGCACCGCACCGATGCGCTCGACGCCGTGGGCAACACCATGAAGGCCGTCACCAAAGGCTACGCCATCGCCTCCGCCGGCCTCGCCGCGCTGGTTCTCTTCGGTTCCTACTATTTGGAACTGGAAAAGAAGATCGGTGAGACCCTGGCCTTTTCACTCAAAGAACCGAAGGTGCTGATCGGCATGTTCATCGGCGGCCTGCTGCCGTTTCTCTTCAGCGCCATGGGCTGCGCCGCCGTAGGCCGCGCCGCCGGTGCCGTTGTCATCGAAGTTCGCCGTCAGATCGCTAAATTCCCCGGCATCCTCACCGGCAAGGACAAACCCGAATACGCCGCCTGTGTGGACATCGTCACCAAAGCCGCCCTGCGCGAAATGATCATCCCCGCGCTCCTCCCTGTTCTCGCCGTCCTGCTCGTCGCCGGCATTCCCGCCCTCGGCAAGGAAGCTCTCGGCGGCATGTTGGTCGGCACCATCGTCACCGGCCTCTTCGTCGGCATCAGCATGACCAGCGCCGGCGGCGCATGGGACAACGCCAAAAAATACATCGAAGAAGGTCACCACGGCGGCAAAGGCAGCGACGCCCACAAAGCCGCCATCACCGGCGACACCGTCGGCGACCCCTACAAAGACACCGCCGGCCCCGCCATCAACCCGATGATCAAAGTCGTGAACATCGTCGCCATCTTGGTGATCGAGCTGTTCTTCACATAGAGCGGTCAAAGCCTTCCTGCCATTAATCGTCCAGTTGGTGACCGTCGGTATCAGCGCACCTCTGCGCTTATTTACTACCTCTACCGCTGCATTGAACTTAATACTCAGTAACCAGCAGCCCTTTGATCCTGCGGCGATGGCGGCACGATGCGAAAAATTCGGGTTCACATCCGTCGTGCGCGTGGGCAAGGCGCGCACCTAGGCCTGGGAATTTCAGAGCTTTCCAGACTTCTCACCCGGCTTTCCCCACTCCGAAGTTCCTCAGAGTCCGGGATACGGATGGCGGCGCGTTTATTTCCACAGCCCCCTCCCTTGACACCCCCCTTCTTATGCTACCCTCCGCGCCCAAGCACATTGCCGCAACTCACCGCCAACTCACCGCCAACTCACCGCCAACTCACCGCCAACTCAACTTCCAACACATGAAAAAAGTTCTCATCATCGGGGCCGGCGGCGTCGGCCGTGTCGTAGCCCACAAGTGCGCTCAGGTGCCGGAAGTCTTTGGCGAAATCCTTCTCGCCAGCCGCACGAAACGGAAGTGCGATGACATTGCCGCCGACATCCTCACCAAGAAAAGCCGCACCATTCAGACCGCCGCCATTGATGCCGATGACGTGAAGGCCACCGCCGCGCTCATCAAGTCCTTCGGAGCGGACATTGTCATCAACGTTGCACTGCCCTATCAGGACCTCAGCATCATGGACGCCTGCCTCGAAGCTGGCTGCGACTACGTGGACACCGCCAACTACGAGCCGCATGACACAGCCAAGTTTGAGTATTCATGGCAGTGGGCCTACCAGGAGCGCTTCCAGAAAGCCGGCCTAACTGCCCTCCTCGGCAGCGGCTTCGACCCCGGCGCCACCAACGTCTATTGCGCGCACGCCGCGAAGCACCACTTCGACGAGATCCACACACTCGACATCGTGGACTGCAACGCCGGCAGTAACGGCCTGCCCTTCGCCACCAACTTCAATCCCGAGATCAACATCCGCGAAGTCACCGCCAAGGGCCGCTTTTGGAAAGACGGCGCATGGCATGAGACCGATCCCATTAGCGTCGGCACCACCTTCGACTTCCCCGGTGTCGGCGAGAAAAAGATGTATCTGCTCTACCACGAGGAGCTGGAGAGCCTCTCAAAGCACTTTCCCACCGCGCGCCAGATGCGCTTTTGGATGACTTTCTCCGACAACTACCTCACCCACCTCCGTGTGCTTGAAAATGTCGGCCTGACCAGCATCAAGCCCGTGACCTATGAAGGCCGCGAAATTATCCCCCTGCAGTTCCTCAAAGCCGTGCTCCCTGACCCCGGCAGCCTCGGCGCGAAGACCGTCGGCAAAACCTGCATCGGCGACCTTATCACTGGGGTGAAAGACGGCAACGTGAAGCACTACTTCGTCTGGAACGCCTGCGATCACGAAGAGTGCTTTCGCGAAACCGGCGCTCAGGGTGTCAGCTACACCACCGGTGTCCCCGCCATGATCGGCGCGAAGATGATCCTCGAGGGAAAATGGAAAAAGCCCGGCGTCTGGAACATGGAACAAAACGACTCCGACCCCTTCATGGATGACATGAATAAATACGGGCTACCATGGCAGGAGAAAGTGCTGAATCACAATCCGCTCGCGGGCATCGACGCGTAATGTTCTGGCGCAACTCGAACCGGGTTTAATGACAACAGCGCAAGTAAAGCGCCGGCTTCCCAGTGGAACCATCCATTACCCAGCAGCTGTATGAGGCAGCGGAGACGCGCCGGGCAATTCGCTGTGCCTATCCATCAAATCAGCGCCGGCTACGCATGCCGAACAATAAAACAGAGGCCGCCAGCAGGAGGGCGGAGACCGTGCCCGGCTCAGGCACTCCTGCACCGATCGACACGCCCACAGTGTCTTCGTAAGCGAATGAATGGATGGTGCCACCGCTGGGGTCATCGTTCAGGCTGACGCGGAGCCAGCCAAACTGATCGCCGCCGCCTGTCGGATTCATACGAAAGCCGATAAAACCCGGGCTGGATGCTTGGAACTGGCTGGGGCCGGAGCCCAAGTGCGTGCTGCTGGCATTGGGGCCGGCGGCGTAAGTTCCGGAAGCATCGACCGGGGTATTATAGGCCAGATTCAACAACCTATCCGGGGCTAGGGTCATCGGTAGAAGCCCGTCACCATTGACTACATCCACACCGGCGAAGTCTATATTAATCCAGGCTGCCGTGGGGCTGCCGTAGAAGTCCGCCGGTTGGCTGGTGGTGGTCGCGCCGGTGAGCACGTTCAGGTAGACCCCGTTGAAGCTGTAGGGGATCGAGGTGTTCACGGCCCCACTGTAAACGATGGCAGCGGAAGCGGAAGAGGCAGTAAGGAATACTGCGGGAAGAATGCGAAGATGACGTTTCATAATATGGTAGTTTGTTTGTTATGTTAAGAGCAGACGGATCAGGGCATGGTGACCGTGAGCCGGGCGAAGCGGGCTTTTCTGCCCGTGATGAAGCGGGTGTAGGGCACACTGACAGTCTGCCATGTGCCGTCGTCAGTGAGCACTTGCGGCACTGCCGTGCTGGGCACCCAGTTCGTTAGGTCTGTGCTGAATTCCGGCCTGTAGGTGATCCCGGCCACGGCGTGATCCTTACGGCGGATGAAGACATAGCGGAAGTCCACGCTGTTGGGGATCTGCTCGATACGCTGAATCGGCTGACCTCTCAGGGTCACTGTGCCAGCGGCGAAGGTGCCGCTGAAGATAAGTTCCGGCACGCCCGTCGAGGCGCTGCTCGGGTTGGTCCCGAGGGCGAACTCCATCAGGTTGTCCACGCCGTCGAAGTCCCAGTCGGATGAGCTCGCCGCGGGGCCGATGCCGTCGGGACTGTTGAAGTAGAACTGACGCCATTCCTCGATGGAATTCATCAGCACGGTGTCCGCGGCGCGATCCGAGAACTGCTGAATGCGGGTGTCGAGCTGGATTGGCGTGTCGGCGAAGACATAACCGGTGGCCAGAGTCGGGTGGAGTGCCCCCACATAGTCCGCGAAGGCCCTCTGCTCACCAAGGGCGTTGATAGGGACATTTGCGGCCGCGGTGAAGTCGAGATTCCGCGCAATGGGGGCGGACAGGGTTCCGTTGTTCAGGATAAAGCGGAAGTTGTCGGTGTCCGGATTCGGAACCTGATTCCGCGGCACTGCACCGGGATCAAGATACTTAATCGGATAAGCGTCCCCGCCGTTGGCGATGAAGTTCAGCGACACCGCCTGAATGAGCACCGGTGCTGAAGGCAGGATCACGCCGTTTTCGGCTACCTTTGCGACAATGCCGCCGGCGTCGTTGATGAGGGAGACCGACCGGACCTTCGGCGTGAGAGTTTTGTCATAGGAGAAGCGAATGTTACCCACCTGCGGGTAGCCGCCATTGCCGGCTGCGAGACCCGCTGCGTATTCCAGTATGGCCATGAGGCCCGCCGGGTTGGTGTCGAACACGATCAACTTATTGTCGAAGCGCAGTGCATTCTCAGTGTCCAGCTGGGAGATGCCGCCCTGTGGTTTGCCCGTGAGCGGATTGGCGAGTGGAGAGACCTTGGACCCGTCTGCGGCCACAGAGCCGATGGAGGAGCGCAGGCCGCCACCATTCTTGAGTGAGACCACAGCGGCGGCGGTGGGCAATCCCAGTGCGTCACGGGCCTTGAAGGCATTTGCATCGGCGGTGAGATTGCCGAGGTTCACTTCCTGTGCGCGGCCAAAGACCCGGTCACCCTCCAAATATACTTTAGTGAAGCCGTAGATGTTGCCGTCCTTGGCGACGACTACGGCATTGAGCGCATCCACGATCGCCTTCACTTTGGTTCCAATGGCGCTCGCGGCGACGATTTGGGCGGCTGTCTGGCCATTATTGTAGATGCTTTCGAGAAGAGCCGGCGAAGAGGCATAGGCTCCGTTCACCACAGGATTCAGCGCACTGGTGATGAGTTCGCCATTGGCGTCGAAGTCCACGACAAGACGCCCGAGATATGAATACTCGGTATCGGTAGTGACGATGAGCACCGGCTTGCCGTCGGCACCAACAGTGACAATCGGGTAAGCATCACCGATGAAGTCGGCATCGTGGCCGTTGAAGCCGACCGCAGTATCGGTGGAGTCGCCCATGCGTTCGTGTCCGCCGCCGGCGACCATGATGTCGATGCCGCTGACCAGACCTGCGAAATCCTTGTTGCGCTGAAGGGTGTCGAGCTGGTCCACCATGATAATTTTGTTTACCCCGGTAGCGCGCAGGGCATCCACGGCTCTCTGGACGTAGGCGGCGACCTCTTGGATGTCGCTGGTGGCGTCGTTGGCGTCATCTTTGGGACGCGTGCCGTTCGGCGAGGACTTGGTTAGCAGTTCCCAGGTAGTGGAACCGACGATGCCGATTCTCTGGCCCGCTACAGTCTTGACGGCATACGGAGCGAGACGCGCACGGATATTCGTGACTTCATCCCCCCGGAAGGCCACCGCGGAGGTTCCGCCCACGGTGGAGTCTGCCTGTCCCCGCAGCGAGCTGTCCGACGCGAAATCGAGGTTTGCAGTAATGAAGGGGAACTGCGCGCCGGGAAAGGTCGAAGCCCCGCTGGTCTGCGTCGTGATCGCAGCCTGGAATACAGGCGATCCGAGGTCGAACTCATGATTTCCGAGCGCGGATGCGGTAGTGCCGAAGGCATTCATGATCGCGATGTCCGGACGGCCAAGGGCCGTGACGCCAATACCTAGCACTGCATTTAGCGAAGGATCGGCTCCGGCGATAAGCCACGGTCCGGGAATGAAGGTATCACCTTCAGCGAGCACCATGGTCGGGTATTCGTTGTCGAACTTGTCGATCATCGCGCCCATGGTCGGGGCCGTCTGGATGCCAAGCAGGCCGCTCTCGCCGTAGTAATGCAGCACCTGAAGCTGCATCGGTGGGGTGGCCGGCGTGATTTCGTAGGTCGTCAGGGTGAAAGAGTTTTCGTTGGCCACAATCAGCAGCGGGTAGCCTGTGGGGCTGTCCGCGGCAGGCACCACGAGCATGCCTTCCGGATTCAGATCACCACGTCGGCTGGCCACGGTGACGAAGGTCACATTCGCCGGATCGGTTACATCGAACACGAGGACTGAGTGGAAGCGCTCAAGGCCGACGAAGGCGTAGGCACGGCCCCCAATGACTGAGACCGTCACGCCCTCGGGCTCGGCAGATTTGTTGTCGCTGCGGCTGTCATCCCAGAAGGCCGGGTAGTTTGCGGCGAAGATGCGGTCGATGAGGTCTCCGCTGTCGAAGACGCGCTTACCGCTCGCGTCGAGGATGGAGAAGGAACGTCCTCCGTAGCTGAGGATCCGGTCCACGTCCCCGTCGCCATCAAGGTCGCCGCGCAGGCCCGGGACATTGGAGACGGTCAGGCGACCGAGTTGGTCGTTGCCCTTTAGGTCGGTGCCCGGAGCACCAGCCGCACCAGAGCCGCCGGGCGTGCCTTCTGTGGGGAAGATCGTATCGTCGAGGTCAATCACCGGAGTAACGGTGGTCACCATTCCGACCGTGGTGGAGACAGTCGCATTGAGCGTTGTTGTCTCCACCGGGGTGATGAAGTCATTGCGGTCATCGCCTTCGTTGGCGGTGATGTAATACGTCTGCCCGCCTGTGGAGTATGACGCGATGCCGTCAGGCATGAACATCCCGAAGGCTGGTAGATTCGGCTTCAACTCGATGGCGTTGGCATTTGCCGCACCATCGCGGTCGGAGAAGTCACCAGTGACGCGGGCGTAGTTTTTAAGGCCCATCGGAGTGACGGCTGTGATCGTAGCGCTGGCAATATCCAGCGTGGCGATAGCATTCGCTTCCTGGAGAGTGACCATCGCCTTCGTGCCGTCCGGAGAAATAGCTACATACTCAGGCTCCAGATCGTCCGAGGCCGCATTGCCAGGGAACACCCGGATGCCGGAAGCTCGCATCATCGCTTCCTGGCCATTCCATGCGTGGAAGGTGGCCGTCTGCACCGTGAGGGCGCCGAAGCCGGCAGAGACATCGATGACGCTGACGGAACCTTCCGGATCGCTATCGAATGGAGGAGCCGGCGGCAGCGCGGGCGGCGGCGGGATAACCAACGGCGCAGGAATTTCGCCTTCATTGGCGACGAGCACTTTCATGCCGTCCGGCGTCCAGGCGAGCTGGTCAGGCACAGCACCCACTGCGACAGAGCCCAGCAGCGCACCGGTGCCTGCATTGAAGAAGGCCACCGTGCCAGGCATGGTCTTGTCAGGTATGGCGATGAGGGAAACGGCGAGAACACCGTTCTTCACCGCGACATGCGAGACGTCTTTGGATGTCAGGCCGAGAGTGGTCGGGTCAATCGGGGCGAGCTTCACCGGAGCCGAAGGATTCGTGAGATCCACGACCTGCACGCCGACATTGGAAGCGGAGAAGGCTCGCTTGGAGACGGCGTCAAAGGCCGGGATTTCCGATCCGCCGACGCCAGACGTGGTGCCAGTGTCCGTGAGGACGAGTGTGCTCTTCATGGTCAGAGCGAGCGCATTCGTCTGCGTGACTGGCAGCGACGGAGCAGCCGTTACGGTGATGTTGAAGTTTACACTCTGCGTGCCGACCGTGTAGCTGATGACATTCACACCGAGCGCCGCGGTGGCGGGATCAAACGTGCCGCCCTCGACACCGGTGCCGGAGAAGGTGCCGCCGGGGGGCATCGCACCGGATGCTGCCAACAGGTTCAGCGGCGAGCAGTTGCCATCAATGGTCAGGCCGGCCTGAGCCGCGGCATTTACCATCGGCACTTCCGGAGTCATCTCGAACTCGCTCACGACAGCCGGCATGCGGGCTGTCACTGCAGCTGGATCCGCATCAAGCTGAGCCTTGCTGTAAGGCTCGATCCCCCAGGTGCGCACATTCAGTTTCTGCGTGGCTTGGTCGATGGTGAATTCCGTCCAGCCGTAGGTGTGTGTGGCTGTGTAGAGACCGCCGAGCAGGGTGACATTTGGCAGCGGGTTGGTCGTCAGACTCAGCTGATTGTAACCGATGGTAGCAAGCGTGGGATTGATGATGCCCTGAATGAAGCCCTCTCTCTGCGGAGCCTGCGCTGGCGTGAGGGAATCGTAGAATGCCCGCTGCGGAGCGGTGATCAGGCCGAAGCCTGTGGCGAGATCCACGATGGTGGGGCCGAAGGGCCTGTCGTAGGCGACGGAGCCAGTGATGACTTCGATGCTGTCCGTCTGAATCTGCGGCTGGCCGGGTCCCATCTGATAAGACAGGCGATTGATCGCCGTGCCGTGGAAGTCGGCGGCGACGAAGACGACGTTTGAGATATTGTTGTCATCGATGAACTTCAGCAGTTCCGTGCGCTCGGCGGCATAGCCTTCGTAGCGGTCTTCACCAGCCAGCGGACCGAAGTTCTGCACGGGCTCCGGACAGAAGACAAATTTCCAGACGATACCGGAAGCCTGCGCGGCAAGCAGGTCGCTCTTGAAGTCGGCTTTCTGCACCGTGCCGAGCATGGTCCGGCCGGGAGCGAAGGCATTGACAAGGAATCCGAAGACCTGCGCGTTGTCCGAGGGGTTGGTTATGGCGGGGATCGGCGCACTGCGGAAGCTGCGCGTGTCCAGCATGAACGTCGCAGCATCTTTGCCGTAGGTATTGTAGCGGTAGAGCTTCGCGCGGTTCGCGATGATCGGATCCCCCGTCGCGCCGTACTGCTGCATCTGCATCGGCATGTATTCGCGAAAGGCCTGGATGCCATTGAGGAACGTCTGCGTGTCACTGACCAACGTGCCGGTGTCGGCGGCGAAGCGCGGGTCGCTGGTGCGCGGCTCGGCACCGGAGAAGTCGTTCGTGACTTCATGGTCATCTATGGTCGCGAGGATCGGCGTGGTGGCGCGCAGATCAGCGAAGGTGTTCATGCCATAGCGCGTCGAGTAGATCTCATCGTGGCGCGCACGGTAGTCCGTGAGCGAACGGGCCTGCGCGGTGGGCAGCGCGGGGGAAGCGACGTCGCCATAGACGTTGTCGCCGAGCTGCATGAAGAACTCGAGGCTTTTGCCCGCGGCATTCTTGATGGACGGGAACGGCGCGAGTTCGCCGCGCTGATCGCCGGAGACACCGAACTTCAGACCCGCGATCGTCATCGGGGCGGCAGAGGTACGGAACATGCCGGTCACTACCGCAGTGCTGTTGGCAGTGTTGCTGGCGCGGTAGTGATAGACAGTTCCCGCGGTCAAACCGGTGATGTTCACGGAAGCCGGCTTGAGGGCCTCGGGCACAGACGCCATGACGCTAGTCACCCCCGTGGCGAATGTCGCGTCGGTGGAATATTCGAACGTCACCGTGCCAGGGCCGAAGCCATGCGCCCAGAGCGTGGCCGCATTGCGCGTCACGTCACCAGAAGCAACGGTACGGTCCACCAGACCGTCAAGTTCGTGGATCGTCAGAGTCTGGGATTTCTCATTGGCAACCAGGAGCAGCGCTTTGCCGGTTGGGCTGTCCACGGGGGAAACGATCACCGATCCTTCGGGATTCGTGTCGCCCGTGCGGCGCAGGCCGCTCACGAACTTCACGGCGTTGGGATTGGTGACATCGAACACGGCCACCATGTGAGAACGCTCCAGGCTGAGGAAGGCGAAAGTGCGGGCTCCGATGGTGGCGATGGTCACGCCTTCCGGTTCCGGGCCTTTGTTGTCGCTCCGGCCATCGTCGAAGTTCGAGAGGAACTGAGAAGCCATGATGTTTTCCAGCATGTCACCACTGTCGAAAACCATGTTCCCCGCGGCATCGAGAATGGAGAAGCTCCGTCCACCGTAGCTGAGGATTTCATCGATGTCTCCGTCCCCATCGGTGTCACCACGGATGCCCGGGACATTAGAAACCGTGACGCGACCGAGGCTGGCCTGATTCTTCAGCGCGGCCTCGTTGGGGAAAACGGTGTCGTCGAGATCGTAATTCGTCGCACCCACCGTGGTCGTTTCCACAGGCGTGATGAAGTCGTCGCGGTCATCGCCTTCATTTGCCGTGACGTAGTAGGTCTGCCCGCCTGCGGTGTAGGAGGCGATGGCGTCGGGCATGTAGAGACCGAAGACCGGCTGGCCGGAAATCGGGTTTGCCAGGTTCACTGCGCCGGCACCGTCGCGGTCGCTGAAGTCGTGAGCGCCGAGAGCGAAGTCCTTTTTCCCGAGGGGCTTGATATCAGTGAAAGTGGCCGTGGGGATATCGAGGACAGCGACTGCGTTGGCTTCTTGGAGCGTGACCATCGCCTTCGTTCCGTCTGCGGAGACGGCGAAGTATTCCGGCTCCAGATCCGTGGAGGGCATGCCGCCCTGGAAGAGCCGCACCCCTGCTGCGGACAGCGCCGCGGCTTGGGCATCCCAAGCGGTGAAATCCGCCGTCGTGACCGCCGGTGCCGCGAGGCCGCCGCTGAGATCGAGGATGGTCACACCACCCGGGGTCGTGTCCAGGTCCACATTTCCAGCCGTCTCGGCCTCGATGGCAACGAGCAGCTTCGTGCCATCTGGCGTGAAGGCGATGTGGTCGGGATTCGCCCCGACTTGCACTGAACCAAGCAGCGTGCCGTCCGCGGCATTTAGGAAAACCACGTGGCCCGGGTCAGTCTTTGGCGAGGCGATCACGGAGGCCGCAAGCACTGCGGGATTCGCTCCGGAGGCCTTGCGAACAGTCACGGAGGAGACATCATTGCTGGTCAGTCCGGCGACTGCCAGCGTGGCTGGTGTAATCGTGCTGATAAACGCCGGCGCGGCGGGATTGGTGAGGTCGATGACTTGGACACCAGAGCCGGAGGAAGTGAACGCGCGTTTCGATGCAGGGTCGAAGGCCGGGATTTCCGCACCACCAGTGAGAGGCGGAACGTCCATATCAATAAAGCCTTTCACCGTGGATGTGACCACGCCAGTGGCGGGGAAGCGCGAAGGGACAAAGTCATCGTTTGTGATCGTGCCGGTCGCAGCACCGGTGCCGGGCAGCACCGAGAGTCCGGTGATATTCGCCAGGCCGGAAAGTGTCAGGACGATCGTCTCGTTCGCTTCAATCGTGGTGTCGCCATTCACCGTCGCGATGACGGTCTGCGCGAGCGGGCCGCCCGCGGTGAAAGTGAGCGTGCCGGACGGTATGGCCACATAGTCTGAGCCGGAAGATGCTGTCCCGCTGACTGCGTAGTTCACGGTGAACTCTGTGTCAGCGACCGTGCGGGTGATGGTGAAGGTGATCGTCGCCGTGCCGCTGTTGCCTTCCGCGACCGAGGTAGCCGCAATGGTGACCGGCTGGCCGACCGTGATGGTGAAGGTGGTCGTGGCGCTCAGTGCGGGTGTGCCGCTGTCCGTTGCGGTGACCTTGATCGTGTGTGTGCCGCTGTCCGCCAGTGCGGGCGTGCCGGAGAACTGACGAGTGGCCGGATTGAACGTGAGCCAAGCAGGCAGCGCACTGTCATCTCCCTTCGTCGCAGAGTAGGTCAGTGTCTGGTTTTCCGGATCGGCGAACGAAGTGGCCGCGAAAGCAAAGCTGAAAGCCATACCCACACCGGTATTCTGAGCTGGAATGGCCGTTTCGAGGAACGGTGCCTGATTGTCCGGACCAGTGAGCCGCACGCGGTAGGCGAGGATGACGGTGTCATTTTCCACACCGCCGTCGTAGGTCTGCAGCGCGCCGGAGGCGTCCATATAGGCCCCGGTGGTGCTCAGAAAGTCATTGTCATTGCCGAGGAAGAGGAAGTAATCGTTGCGGTTGGCCGGATCATTGGCGGACACCACCGACAGACCTTCCCACTTCTCCGACAGTGTGTTGATATCACCGTGGCCGCCGAGGAGGTTGAGTCCGAATTTCTCGACATCAGCCCGGGCCGGGTCCAGCTTGCCGAGCATATTCAGCGCCTCAGTCCAGGATACCGGCGTGATACCTGCAGCCAGCGTGCCGGCGGGAGCCACCTGAGCACCTTCTGCGTCGTAGGTGCCGTCGATGTTCGTCGCTCCGTTGAGTTCGGCGAGAAGCACTGACTTGAAGGCCGGAGGGGGCGAGCCCGGGACGCCTCGACCATTGCCCTCGCGGGCGAGGATGAGAATCTGATGGCCGTTCAGCGCGACGATGGCACTCTGAGCGCAGTTCCGGTTTACGGTGACGCCATTTGTCAGGGATCCGGTGTCATCGGCGCGGGGCAACTGGACGACATACTGCGCGATCGGGTCGCTCGGCGTGTCGGAAGTGGAAATGTCATAGACGAGCAGGCGAGCATTGGAGCGTCCATAGTTACCTGTGCCGGAATCCTGGATCGTGGCGCTCTGGAGCAGGGCGAAAAGGCGAGTGCCATCCGGGGAAACGGCCAGACCTTCCATGCCTTGATTGATGCGGCGGCCATTGACGCCTTCGAGCAGGAAATTGTTCGTGCCCACGGGATTGTGCGGCACCAGCGCGGCAGGAAGCTGGAGCTGGCCGTCGATCTGCCGGGCCGCGTTGAAATGATAGATGTAGGCACCGTATTCATCGGAAACCCAGCCCGAGCCGGCCTTCCCCGGACGTTTGTCAAAAGCCAGACCCTCGGTGTCCAGAGTCAGGCGATTCGCCACCGTGCCGTCACTCTGCGTGGTGTTCGCGAGCACGACCGGCACCTGCGTGCCAAAGAGCATCGTGGCCGGACCGTCCGCCAGCAGACCCGTGGTGAATACCGGCGCGGTGAGGGCATTGGCATCGTGATCGTAGGTGAAGCGCGTCGAACCTGCGAAGGTCAGCGTGATCTGATTCTGTGCAGTCGTCGGGGCTGCCGCCGTGTAGGGCGTGAAGCTGAACGTGAAGGTATTGATGCGTGCTGCGTAGTTCGAATAAATCGTACCCGCATTGTAGCCGCGGTCCGGCAGCATTTCCATGGTGCCTGTGTAGCTACCGTTCGTATTCCGCACGAAGCGCGTGATCTGCATGTCAGAGACAGAGCCCACGGACTCGCCCGTCACCGGATCTTTCATCGCGGCAGGCACGCGGCCCACGCCCTGGAGGCCGAGGTTGATGAAGGTGGAACCGCCAATGGTCACGCCTGCCGCGGGCCCTGCGCCCTGATTCGGCTCGACCACATCCCGAATGGCCGAGGTATAGACCGCGGGAACCCGGAAGAGGTTCAGGTTGGTTGTGCTGATCGTCGTGCCGTCCCTCGCCGTCAACCGGAAGGCCACAGTGTTCGCTCCCGGATTCAGGCTGACTGTAAATGGATTGCCCGATGTTGTCGGGAAAAATCCTGCACCTGCGACATTCACATCGAGAGTCGCACCGGCGATGGCCACTGTCGGCGTCACATCCACCGACGTCACGGAATTTCCAAGACTGGCCGAGTAGCTGAGCGATGCGCCGGAAAGGACCGGAGAGAGCGTGCCCTGGCTGAGCGCGAGGCCGCCGAGCAGGGCGTTCGTCGCGTCAGGCACTGTCACCGTGGCCACGCGACTGTCCACAGTCCCTGCGAGGGTGGAAACACGCACCCAGTAGCTCGTAGTCGCACCGAGACCAGGCGTGGTGAAACTGGCGGAGTTGGTTCCCACCGGTGCAGTGTTGACGCCCACGGCCCCGCGGTACCACTGGTAGGTCGGTGAGGGATTGCCAGTGGCAACAACCGTGAGTGTCGCCGCGCTGCCGGCCACGACCGACGTGTCCGCCGGTTGCTTTGTGATCAATGGAGCGACGGCGTCATCGTTCGTTATCGTGCCGACACCCAGCGCACTTATAATCGAGGCCTTGCCGGAGGTCACTGCCAAGGCCGAAAGTCTGACGAATACCGTCTCGTTCGCCTCGCTGAGGATGTCACCATTGACCGTCACAGTTACCGTTTCTGTGAGATTGCCACCGACCGCGAAACTCAGCGTGCCGAGGACCTTCGTGTAATCTCCGGGCTCTATCGCCGTGCCGTTTGCACTCGCCCAGTTTAGCGAGAATTCCGCAGTATTCGTCGAGCGCGTTACCGTAAAGCTGACTGCCGTGGTGCCTGTATCTCCCTCGGTGACCGAGATATCCTTAATGCTTATAATGTCTGCCGCGACACCAGCCAGAGCTGTGCTGACAGTGAGGGCGCTGGAAAGAATGCAGGCTAACGGAGTGAGAACTTGGCGCAAAAACAGGTTGGTTTGGAATTTCATGATCGCGTTCGTGTTGTGTAAAGACGTAGGAAGAGAAGGTTGCCGGATAGGCGCGGGCTATGGACTGAAGTTTCTCGGTAGCAATTTTTTTACCGTGCCCAAATAGCCACGCTGCCGCTGCTGGGTATCCAAGCGGCCGTCACTTCCGACATCTGCCAGCACCGCTTTCGTCTGCTCATAGTGACGACCGCCCCAGACGGGCGATGCGGATTCGGAGGTTAAAATCCTCGCCAGCAAGCCGAGCTATGCCGGCTGGACCGCGCTCGGGGGAGTGGAATAACTAACGTATTTTGAGACGACTTGGATGGGGTATCACTTGCGGCCGGGCATCCTGCCTAACGGCCACTTTGATCCGCCGAGGTCGAGCGCGAGGGCGTGGTCACTTTAGTCGAGTTGGAGAAGACACGGATTGCGCTGCATATAATTAGTACGGGCTCCGTCATACGGGACGAGGTCGCCGCCTCTCCCGCCTGCGGCGGCAGAAACCGTCTATGGACGACCAGATTTGGAGCGCCCACGGCGGAGATGGTCCGCGCGGCTTTGTCCCCGAAACCGGCGATCCCGAAACCCACGGCGACTTCACTGCCTTCCACAAGGCGGTCACCGAAAAGCCAAAGCGCGATCTCGCTCAAATTAACAAGGGCCAAGTGCACCTTCTCCCCGCCGGACAGGACCCGCAGCAAGACCAACCTCATCCCCGCCTGCATCGTTCAGGTTCCGGCTAGCCTGTCACCTTTTAGCGCCAGACAGCCCGGTAAATAAATGGAAAAAAGCCCGCCGGGACGGTGAAGCATACTTCAAAATCCGCGGCGGGCACAGGAAACCGGCTGGCGCACTATGACATTTCTGCCCGGATCTTCTCCAGCAGTGCTTTGGTGGCCTTGATGCCGTCCGGCTCACTCAGCTTGCCGCCTTCGTATTCTACTCCGATCCATCCCGCCCACTTGTGTTTCTTTACGCAGATGTCGAGCATCTTGCGGTAGTCCGTGCGCTTCTCGTTGCCCTTGTCGTCAAAGTCATGGCTCTTGGCGCTCACGCCTTTCGCGAAAGGCATGAGTTCATCGGTGCCTTTGTAGCGGTCATATTCCTCACCGGGGCCCACGTTAAAATTACCGAAGTCCGGCAGCGTACCGGCGTTCTTTTTGCTGGTGGCTTTGATGACACTTGCCAGCCATGCACCGTCACTGGAAAGCTGCCCGTGGTTCTCTACGATGACATTCAGCTCCATGGGCGCGGCCAGATCGCAAAGTTTGGCCAGACCTTCCGCGGCGCGGGCGGCTTGCTCTTCCCTGCTTCCTTTTCCGCCGGTGTTGGCATTCACGCGGATGCTGTGGCAGCCAAGGAATTTGGCGGCCTCCAGCCACTTCACATGGTTCTCCACGGCCTTTTCCCGCCCGGCGTTATCAGGATCCCCCAAGGCGCCTTCTCCGTCGCACATGATGAGCACACTGGTTACTCCCTCGCCTTCACAAATCTTTTTCAATTCCGCCAGGTAGGCCTGATCCCTCGCCTTGTCTTTCCAAAACGAGTTCACCCACTCAATCCCTTCAATGCCAAACTCTCTCTTCGCCTTCACGGGAAATTCGGTATTTTTCATATCCCCCTTGAAGAGCGTCTTGTGCAGGGACCACTGGGCCAGCGAGATTTTGAAGAGCGGCGCTTTGGCCCCATCCGCAGCGCGGAGGGCAGGAGCGAGAGCGGCGGCAAGGCTGGACTGGAGAAAGAAACGGCGGGAGGTCATGAAGTTTGTGATAGATTGAATTAAGATGACAATGAAGTAACAGATTGGTGACTTTTTACAGGGATGCCAGCACACTTGGCGAGTGGAATTGTCTCACGGGGTTGCGGGAATGCTCCGGTTTCCCGGGATTTTCGTGGCACTGTTTTATAGGAGTATGTTATTCCTCACAGGTGAAAAGCGATCAGGTTCTTGACGAATTTAGGGCTTCGTCATCCTGATTTGGCTGCGCCTGTTTTGCGCCTCGTCATTCCCGGGACCCATTTACTTAGCAGCAACATTTGCTCTAGCCGTGGTTTGCTGCAGCATACGCAGCCTGCATTCGTTTCGTTCTCAGGGACTCGAATACTGTCCCAATCCACTGTGAAGGAACGAGGCTGCGGCCCCGCAACCTAATCCCGCCTCGATCAATTCCGAGCGGATTCGACTTCCGTTCATTCGCGGTGCTCAGGCCGCGATGGTGGCCGGAGCCGAGGGCTACACGCGTCACGGTATGCGGGAGTCAGTGCGCGTTCCCACTAACGCCCCCTCTTCGAGGATCACCGCAGAGCGATCGCTGGAAGTCGCATCGGAACGAGCAGCAGGTCGCGGAGTATTTTGCTGTCCGTGGAAGCATGGCTCTTGTTTATTATTCGAGCGGCCTTAGGGTCGCCGGTGACGCGGGAACAGCGTTAGGCTGAATCGCGCCCGGCGGTGATGAGGCGCAGCGCTTCACCGGCGGCGGCAAATCCAAAAGCGCCCGTGACGTGCGTGGCTGCTCCAAAGCCGGAGGCGCAATCCATTTTGAGTGCGCCCCTAGGCTCGGCCTCGGCTCGGCAGGAGCCGTCCGCCCAAGGGAATACTTGAGGCTCAGCGGAGTATACGGCGCTCACGCCAAGGGGTGCCTCTCCCGCAGGGAAGCCATGATTCCGCCGCAGGTCGCGCCGGACCTGACGCAGGAGTTCGTCGCCTCCCGTGCGCGCCAGATCACCGCTGCGCAGAGCCGTGGCGTCCCGCCGTCCTCCGGCTCCGCCAGCCGTCACCACCGGAATGCCCGCGCGCACGCAGGTGGCGATGATGAGAGATTTGATGCTGGTGCGGTCCACGGCATCGACCACGCAATCGTAAGGTCCGGCGAGGAGGCGAGTAGCATTCTGGACCGTTAGGAACTCCGCCACGGGGATTATCTCACACGAAGGATGAATGAGGCGCATCCGTTCGGCGATTACCTCGACTTTCGGCCGCCCAATGGCGCCATCCAGCGCGGGGAGCTGGCGGTTTACATTGGTGATGCAGACATCGTCCATGTCCACCGTTGTCACGCGGCCCACACCAGAGCGAACGAGCGCCTCTACCGTCCATGAGCCCACGCCGCCCACGCCAATGACACAGACATGAGCCGCGGCCAGTCGCTCCATGCCGCTGCGTCCATAGAGCCGGCCAATGCCGCCAAATCTCTGCGAGTAATCTTTCGTCATACCGGCCGTGTGGCGGGGAGGGCGGCATTGTGCAAGGCGGAGTCTTTTCTTGTATCTCCGCGAAGGGCGTGCATGAGGCGCTCAAGATGAATGAAGTGCATGAACCTGAGAGCGCCGCGACCGTGGCTCGTCCGTGGCTTTTCTATACCATAGCCTATGATCCTCCGGGCATCACGGGCGCGAGGCAGTTGGCGAAAATGCTTGCGGGCAGCGTGGTCAGGAATTTCTGGCCGGGTGAAGTATTGGTGCTGGTGAATGCCCCGTATCCGATCTTTCAGGTGCCGCGCGCCGGATTGCGGGAGGAATACATTGAGACGCCGGAGATGAGCGCGGCTGAACTGGCGGCTCTTGCTCAGGCAGCAAAGGCCGAAGCAGGCACCATTTTTAAAGGGACGGACTACGAGTGGGTCATGTTCGCCGATGCGGACTGCCTTTGCCTGCGAGGGCTGGAACATCTGCTGCGAGAACGCCCGGAAGCGGATATCCTTTATCAGCCCGTGCCGGGCCGCGGCGCATGGGAGGTGGAGTATGCAGCCTATCTGACGGAGGAGGAGACTGGACCACGCGAGCTGGGGACGAAAGGGCTGCCGGCTTCGCGATGCGGGATTACCGCCGGAGTGTGGGCCGTGCGCGGCGATATCTACACTGCCGTGATGCAAGAGTGGGGCCGTATTCAACTCACAGATCCGCTGCGCCCAGGAGGGCGGCGCGAACAGGGCGCATGGAACAAACTCATCCGAGATGCCGCGCAACACGGTTGGCGGGCGAAGGCCTTTGAGCCACGGGAGATTGCCCATCCGCTGGTGGAAAGTGGGGGATGGAAACTTTACCGGGATGCCGCCCTGCTGCACGCGACCGGCGGCACCGAGGCGGAGCGGCAGGAGTTTTTATTCGGCCATTACCTCCAGCGTTATTTCTACGATCCGGCGCTGACTCTGCTCAACGTGCTTGAAACCTGACATGGACGCAAACCGTACTTTCCCTCTCAAGTTTCTGCTCAATCTCTCTCGCCGTCAGGACAGGCGCGACCGGTGTGTGGAGCTGTTTGCCAGCCTTGGCTGGCAGGTTGAGCGGCTACCGGCGGTAGATGCGCGGGTAGTGAAATCGGCGCGCGGATTCCAATCTCCGGGCCGGTATGCGCACGCGCTTAGCACACGCTTGATCCTGCGGCGCGCGGCGCTCGCGGGCGCAGAGGCCGTGCTCATCATGGAGGACGACATCGTGGTGCCGCCGGATCTCAATGAGCGGCTAGCTGCGCTGGAACTGCCGGAGGACTGGGCTATTCTTTACCTTGGCTGCCAGCATCACGAGCGGCCGGACGTTGTCGCGCAAGGTCTCGTGCGCGTGCGGGCAGCACTGGATACTCATGCTTGGGCGGTGCGGGCACCTTATTACCTCGAAGTGCGCCGCGCGCTGGCGGGCCGTTGCTGGAATGAGCCGGGGCCTCTACCCGCAGCGGACATCCTTCTGACAGAACTCGCACGGCGTGTGCCGGCGTATGCCGCTTACCCTAACCTCGCATGGCAGCAGGAGGACGTCAGTGATTTGTTGGGAGGGTTCGCGGGGAATTACGATGCCGATGGCTCTGCCCGGCCCGGCATTCAGGTGCTGCCCGGCCTCTTGGCCGAGTCACTGGGAGGGTCCGCATGGCCGCAGGCGGTGGCGGAAGCGAAAGTGCCCCACGCGTGGTTTTGGCCGCCCCAGCTCCTCCCGCCGCAGATGCCGCATCTGGAACCGGCGCCACCTCCGGAGCCTCTGGGTGACGGCGACCGCATTGCTTTTCTATTTCTCACGCGGGGGGACCATTCTCACGCGGAGTTGTGGGAAGAATACTGGGCCGCTCACCCTGACAGGGTTAGCGTCTATGCCCATAGCAAAGACCGCACGGATTTACACGGCTGGCTGGCCGCCGCTCAGATCTCGGAATATCTGCCCACCAGCTGGGGCGGGCTATCTCTTGTGCGGGCGCAGATGGCGCTGCTGGCCGCCGCTCTGCAGGATGAGCGAAACAGATTTTTCGTTTTTGCCTCGGAAAGCTGTTTACCCATCCGCCCTCTGGCGGATTTGGTGAGGTTGCTGTCCTGTGACGGCAGGAGCCGCCTTGCTTTCGCTACCCCCAGGCAGGTTGAAAAATACCATCCAGGCAAGCTGAGTCACCTGCCAGCGGGCAGCCCCATCCCGCAGGGACAGTTTCAATTTCACAGCCAGTGGATACTGTTGCAACGCGAAGCCGCCGAACTGCTGGTGGCGAATACTGCGCTCCTGTCCTGCTTTGAGGACGGTATCGCCCCGGACGAATTCGCCTTCGGCACGCTGCTGCAAGCCGCAGGTTATCCGTTCGAAACGCGGGTAGCCAACGCGGACATCACATGGACGATGTGGTTGTCGAACGCCGACAAACACCCGCTCACTTTCCACGGCATCAGTCCCGCTCTGGCTGGCGATCTCATGGCCAGCGGTTGTTTCTTCGCGCGCAAGTTTCATCCCGGTGCCGTGCTTCCCGATGCGCTCAGTGACTTGGTTTTAGGCCGCCGATGATGTTGCCCATGACGGTATAGTCCGTCCCGGTGGTGTCGCGGCTGGATATCGGCAGAGCAGCAGCGTCCAGCCAAGGCCCAAGGAGCATCATCATCCTCAGCGATGGCGCTCCCATCGTCCGGCAGAACAGCCGCAGTCCGACCCATGAGGAGTTGCTGAAACGCCTCCGCACGCTGCTGCCGGAAGATGGCACGCGCCCTCAGTCTCCTGCAGTCCTCTCCGGATCACAGGAAAACTCTTTTCTGCAAAAACTCGCCGGGGAGTTCGGTAACGCTAGGTAACCGGCGGCCAGACCGGGCTTGCCCTGCCCGGCAGCACCGCTATATCCGCTGGATGGTATCAGTGATCTGCCCCACCTGTTTTGAGGAATTCGAAGTTTCCCCGCCGGCACTTAGCGAACTTCCGGCGGAGTGGGACTACGACTGCGAGGTTTGCTGCCGTCCCATGGTAATCGCTTTCGATTTCGACGGCGATGAAGAAGAAGAGGACGGGGGAATTTTCGCAGAAGCCCGTGGTCTTGGCGCTTAGCCGGGAAAAAGTGGGCCTTTTGCCCCTCTTATTTTCATAATTTGGCGGTCGAGACCCCTTGGAAATTGAAAAAACAAAAGATTTTTCTGGACGAAGTCGGTATTTGCAATGTAAAACATGTATTGCCATCGTAATTACATAAACACCCCTACCTAATCATTCCCAGCCCACTTGCGACAGCCATGAAAAAGCCTAAATTTCTCCGCTTACGCCTGCTTGTTGGACTCAGCCCGGGAGGCAATAGCCACCGCCGGGGCGTAGCCATCATCACCGTCCTCGCCATCATCTCACTGATGGCAGTGCTCGTCGTTTCTTTTTTCAATATGGCGCAGTCCACCAAGATCTCCGCCATCGGTTCCGTGGAAATGCAGCGCGTGACGACCCTCAAGGACACCGTGACCAACCTCGTCATGGCCCAAATCCGTCAGGCCACCACCCTGCAGGGCACAGACAGCCAGCAGGTATTGTGGACCTCCCAGCCGGGTGCCATCCGGACTTACCACGGCTCCAACACTTCGCTCACCCGGATGTACAAGCTCTATTCGGCTGAGACCATGATGCTGGACAGCATCGGGCACGGCGGCGATAAGAGCACCACGCTGCTCAATGAGATTCAGAAGGATGTGGATGTGAAGTGGGATGAATATTTGGACATGTATGTGGACCTCAACCGGCCTTCCCTGCCCTCCAGTGCGGTCGCCATCGAGACCAATGCCACAGAACTAAAGGCCCGTCTGGTTTACCCTATCGCCGATCCGCGCCGCTATATCGGTCAAAAGAGCGCCGTAGCCTCCAACACAGAAGGCTTTGTCTACGGTGAGCGCGGTTTGGATATGCCGCAGGTCAATGGGGTGGACGCCACGAATATGCAGCTGGCCATGCCGGTGCGCTGGATTTACCTGCTCGAGGACGGCACCTCCGGAGTGGTGGACAAAGAGGGCAAGTTCCGCGCCATTTCCAAAGACGGCGGCAGCCCCAGCAAAGAAAATCCAATCGTGAGCCGCATCGCATGGTGGACGGACGATGAGTCCTGCAAAATCAACATCAACGTGGCCTCATTGCCCATTCCTTGGGATACGCCACGCACCAACTCCGCCGAGGACCTCTGGTATGCCCAGCACCAGCCAGTCAATGGAGAGTGCCAGCACTACCCCGGCCACCCCGCCCAGACGGACCTCTGTGCCGTGCTTTTCCCCAGCTTCCGCTACACCCCGGATACCAATATCTTCCCGGTAGGCGGGGACAAGAACCCCCTGCCGCCGGAGTGGGCACGTCTCGTTTGGAACATTGCGCCCTACATCACCGCCGAAGGCGGCTCGGAGGGCGGTACAAAACAGGTAAATATTCTCAGCATGCGGCCAGTAGACCTAGATATAAACGACCGCCTCTACACAACGGCCGATGAAGTCTACTTCAAAGCCAAGAAGCTGGACGAGAATATCGACCGCCCCCGGGAGAGCGTTTCCGACAGGGACCAAGGAGGCAGACTCCTTGATCGACTCCAGGGCGCCGGATTCTTCCTCACCACCCGCAGCAGCAGCCCGGAGGCTACCGTATTCGGCACTCCGAGGATTTGTATGTATCCCATGAACGAAAGGGTGAAGGATGAAGTGGGTAAAGCCAACGGTCAAGTGGATCCCACCGTCGGCAGCTTTGAAGTCACCATGGCCACCGCCAGCACCCTTGGAATGAAACCGGGCGTCGCCGGTTCCGGGAAACCATACTACTTCATGCGCCGGAGCGGGGACGCGGGAAGCCGCCACAGTAACTTTTTCAAAAACGTAACGCGGGATGCTCAACTTTTCCGCTACCTGAAACAACTCACCAACTCTATTCCGCCGGGATATCCTGAACTCAGTGCCGATTTCAACACCTTTGAGCTGAAGTATCCCGGCCCTAACGGAAAGGATGGAGACAAGCCGAATGACAAGGGTGACCCGGACAGCTTCGACTCCTCGGACCGCTCCCAGATCCTATTGTCCATGCTGGACTATCTGCGTTCCAGCAACATGGCGCCCGGATACCTCCAAAACCCAAACATTTACGATACCAGTGGTGGTGGACAAGTTGCCGGTATTTGCGGGTGCATGAGGATCAAAAGTCCCGGCGACAATAACTCAGACCATGCTACTATTCTAAACATCAATCCTGCTCTGCATACCTATTATTCGCCCAAGGGTGCCGGCCGGACATATGGACCCTCTGAATTCGCCTTCTTTGCAAATGTGACAGCTATCAAAAAAGGATCCAAGCAGGAGGGTCAACTCATGGCATGGGGCTTGCCGCCGGATGACTCTGCGGCAAAGTGGGGTGCAGCAAAACAAGGGGTCTCTCAAATTCAGGTTGGGGTCGTCATGAACGCATTTTGTGCGCGCCAAGGCTGGGCTCCATTATTTCCAAGCTCGGGTATAAAACTCATGAATGTCCTAAATCAAGGTGCAAACAACGCGGAAAGCCCGCCTACTGGCATGGCGCCATTCTTATTTTCTGGGGGTTTTGATGGAAGGGATCGTCAGATATTTTTAGGCCTCGATAGTCAGAGCTACACAGAATCGCGAATTCCAGCGCACATACCATGGGGGGGTAATGCTGGCCCACGAGTATCTGGCTTCACCGCCACTACCGTAGCATCATTTGCACCAATAATCTACGATGGACCGGGAGCCGGAGAAACCAGCGGGGTAACTATCGCGCTGAAATGGAAGCTGGGGGAAGTGTTGCGCATCGCGGTTTATGATGAAGGCGGAGCCAACGTCAGCAATATCACTCAGATTATAGATCTGGCCGATGACGGGGACATCAAACTTAGCGCGAATTATACAGGGAAAAATTTTGCTCTCTACAATGCAAGTCCGGAGGTGAATGGCCTCGGGCCCCTCAATCAAAATGCTCCCCAATTCCCGCCCAATAAGACCACATTTAGTTCATTTGTGGTTCCCCATGGCGATTATCGTCTTACCACTATACCACTGCGCGTGGAACGTGGCATATTTGTTCCCCACGCTTCCGGGGAAAACAGCTTCACAGAGCCTTTAGTTGTCGGTGGTTCTGATGCAATAATGGTTAAATTGCCGACGGCCAAAATGTCGCAAATACCGTTGCTTACTTCAACGGGTCCCCCCATCCCGGAGAAATACGCTCCGCATTTTGCTCCCTCGAAATTACCTAGTATTGACCTAGGCGCGAAGCCAAACCAAAATGTTATCAATGTGGCCAGCCGCGATCCTAATCGCGCCCAGCTCTTCTCCCATGGCCGCCGGGATGGCGTCTACCAGTTTACTGACACGCTGGCCTCGCAAGGGGCCCCGCGCTACGCCCGTGACTGGGCCAAGCCTAATAAGATCCCAAATCGCGGTTCCTCCGATCCGATCGAAACCGGTGACTTTGATAACGGTATCGCTCTGGCTCCCGACGGCCCTTATATCAACTCTGCCGACGACGGAGATGCCCGGGATGCAACCAGACCTTACTTTGCGAGGCTCACAGATCAGGCTGTAGGTAATCCCGCCAGCTTCACTCCCAACCGGGTGATGCGCTCACCCGTAGAATTCGGTTCTCTCCCTTCCGGAATACAAGCCCGTGTGCCGTGGCAAACGCTGCGCTTTCGCCCGGACCCGGGGATGTACGGGGATAATCAATACAAAAACGTGGCCCACCAGCCGAAGCAGATCGACGGCTATAACCATTATTTCCCGTTCTCCAATTACTGCGGGCCCAAGGACCACCTGCTGCTCGACATGTTCTGGATGCCCATCGTGGAACCCTGGGCCATCAGTGAAGGGTTTGCCACCAAGGGGCTCATCAACCTCAACCAGCAAATCCTGCCCTTCACTTACATTCAGCGCACCACAGCCCTTCATGCACTGCTCCGCAGCGAGCGCATGATGGCCATACCTGACAGCGCCGCCACAGACTACAAAGACGGAGCCAAGCTGCCGGACGGCAAAGTCTACCGTCACTGGATCAACGCTAAAGAAACCATCCGCCAAATCACCGACTTCCGTTGGAGGGGCCGGGATGCCGAGGGCCATTCTCTCCCGTTTAACACCTTCCGCAGTGCCAGCGAGGTCTGCGAACTCTGGCTTGTCCCGGACAAGAACGGCAATGAGAGCGGCGACTGGGACCTTGATTACACTATCAAGAAATTCTGGCAGGACCACCGTCTGACGGGAGACAACATGCGTGAGCGCCCCTACTCAAACCTTTACCCGCGCGTCACTGTCCGCTCCAACGTTTACAAGATTCACATGGTTGCGCAGACTCTCAAGAAAGCGGATTCCAATATCCCTGGCACCTTCTCCTCTATCCCGAAAGAAGGTGCGGACCCTGACCAGATCACTGCAGAATGGCGTGGATCCGCCATCGTGGAGCGCGGCATCGATCCCAATGAGCCCGGCCTTCAAAAGGACAATATGGACTACCTGACCCAGTTCTCCTCTGCGAAGCCTACGGCACTTCCCCGTCTGGACAGCTTCTACACCTACCGCGTGACCGAGGTCAAATCCTTCAACGAATAGCCCCGCCCCCATAAAAAACGAGGGCTTCTCCCCTGTGAAGCCCACCACCAGAGGCGGCAGTCACTCGTGTCTGCCGCCTCTCTTGTTTTCCCCAGAGCTTAGCGGCTCCGTCCAAGCTCGAAAGGGTCAGGCAGCCCGTGCGGCCCGGGTCCTTTGATTTCGTCATCATTTCCCCGGGGGAGCGCTGCCGTCCATCCACTCCATACCCCGCTCAGCGGCGGCCTCCAGCTCCTCCTTTTCCCACTGGGCGCGCTTTTCTTTTGTGAACAAGAGGCGGCGGATGTCCTCCAGAATGGCATAGTTGCAGGGCACTAGGATGAGGGTGTTGAGCAGGTTACTCAAGCAGCCGAAGGCAAGGCTGATGGCGCAGGGGATGAGAAATTTTGCCTGACTACTCGTTTCTGTAACAATCGGAAGTACGCCGATAAAGCTGGTGACGCTGGTGAGCATGATGGCCTGGAAGCGTGCGGCGCCGGCTTCCTTTGCGGCCTCGAGGGGACTGCGGCCGGCGCGGCGATTCCGGTTCACATACTCCACCATGACGAGGCTCTCGTTAACAACGACGCCACTCAACGCCACGATGCCGATCATGCTCATGATGCTCAGTTCAAATCCCATAACCGCATGGCCGATCACGGCACCCACGATGCCAAAGGGAATGATGCTCATCACGATGCCGGGCTGGATGTAACTGCGCAGCGGAATGGCCAGCAGCACGTAGATGCCGAGCAGCGCGATGAAAAAGCCTTTCACGATTTCGCCCATGTTCTCCCGCTGGTCCTTCTGCTCGCCTTCAAACGACCACTGCACGTCCGGGAACTCCGCCTCCATATCCGTGAGTGCGCCCGCCGCCGCCTCTTCGGGATATAGTCCCATCTTATCCAGCAGACGGCTTAACCAGTTGGCGGGCGGTTCCCACCGGGCACGGGTCAGTGCCTCCGCAATAGTATTCCCACTGGCTCCCGGCACAGCTTTGTCCGCATCGGCACTCACTTTCACGGCGCGCTCGCGGTCGCGGCGTAGGATGAAACTGTAGCCGCGGCCCTCCGAAGGCGTTGCCACTTCGCCGAACGGCACCTCCGCACCGGTGCGCGTCCGGATATTCATGCCGGTCATATTATTGAGGCTGCGACGCTCGTCATCCGGATAGCGCAGCATGACTTTCACTTCATCCCGGCCGCGCTGGAGCCGCTGGACCTCCTCACCATAGAAAGCCTGGCGCACCTGACCAGCGAGGTCGGCATGCGTGAGGCCGAGCGCCTGCCCCTGCGGCAGAATGTCTAGCTTGCTCTCCCGTTTCCCTTCACGGAAGCTGTCTGTGATATCGGCAGTGCCCTCTATTCGGCTAAGCCCATCCTTGAGAAATTCCGCCGCTTTTTTCAGCCGCCCGATGTCCCCGCCACGAAGGAAGAGGTCGATAGCGTTGCCGCTGTTTGAGGTGTTGGAGAGGTAGCCGAGCTCAACCGCGCCGGGGATGGGTCCGGTGAGTTCCCGCCAGCGGGCGATGATTTCGTCCGCGGGCGTGCTGCGGTCCATGGCGGCCACCAGTTCCAGCGTGACTTCCCCAATGTTCGACGCATCGCTCGCGCCGATGGGATTGAATCCCACTTTGAATGGCTGCGCGCCGACGGTGCTGAGCATATGCTTGATGACCGGCTGGCCATCATTACCCTTATACTGTTCGTTCAGTTTTCGCGCCGCCTCCTCAATTCGGGCCACCGCCACCTGAGTCATCTCCACCGGCACGCCCGGCGGCAGGGTGATTTTGGAGGATATGACCTCTGCTTCCACCTGCGGGAAGAAGCGGAAAGGAATCCAGTTTCCCATTACGGCCCCCATCACGCCGAGAAATGCCGCCATGAATGCCGCGAGAGTCGCATACCGCCAGCGCAGACAGAAGCCTAGAAACGGACGATAGCTCCGCCGAATGAAGCGATCCACCAGTGCACTCATGGCGCGTTGGATGCGTACGATGAAACGTACGAATAAATTCATCTGCTCCAGCGGCTTCTCCGGTCCCAGATGACTGAGGTGCGCGGGAAGGATAAGGTTGGTTTCAATGAGCGAGACCAGCAGTGTAGGAATAACCACCCACGGAATCTGACGCCAGATTTTGCCTCCCACCCCGCTCACTCCCAGCATGGGCATGAAGGCCACCACGACCGTGAAGACTCCAAAAATGGCCACTACCATCACCTCATAGGTGCCCCGCGGTGCCGCCGTGCGAGCAGGCTCACCGCGCGCCATCCGCGCATGCACATTCTCGCCCACCACAATGGCGTCATCCGTCACGATCCCCAGCACCACGATGAACGCGAAGAGGGAAATCATGTTCACTGTGACGTCCACCATAGGCAGAAAGATCAGCCCGCCAGCGAAAGCGATGGGGATGCCCAGCGCCACATGGAATGCCAACGCCGGACGCAGAAACAGCGACAGCATGATATACACGAGGATAAATCCCTGCCACGCGTTTTCGAGCATCAGATCCACCCGGCCCTTCAATAGGAGGCTTAAGTCATTCCAAACCTCCAGTCTGATACCTTCCGGAAGCAGTTTTGGGGCATCCTTGATCCATGCCTTTACCGCCGCGGCCACTTCCAGCGTGTCCTCGTCCCCGGTACGGAAGACATTAACCACCATCGCAGGCCTGCCGTCGAACCTTGTGAACAAATCCACATCTTCAAATCCATCTATCACCTTCCCGATGTCCTTCACCAGCAACCGCGTGCCGTCCGGACGGGTGAAGACCGGAATCTCTTCGAACTCCGGGGCAGTGTATTTCCGGGCCTGGGTGCGGATGAGGATCTCGCCCTCGCTCGACTTGATGGAACCGCCGGGCAAATCTAGCGAGGACGCCCGGACCGCCGCCGCTACCTGATCAAAGGTAATACCGTAACGCCGCAAGGTGTCCTCGCTCACTTCGATCGCGATCTCATGGCGCTTGGCCCCAGCGAGATCCACTTGCGTGACGCCCGGCTGCGACTGGAGAGCCTCCCGCACCTGCTCGGCCACGGCCCGCAGATTCTTTTCGTCCGTCTCCGCACTGATGGCCACACTCATGGTCTGGAGGCGGATGGGTATCTCCTCGATCACAGATTTCTCCGCCTGCTCCGGAAAATTCCGGATACCGTCCACGCGGTTCTTGAGCCGGGCCAGCACCTCCGCCACCTTGTAGCCGCTGCGCACCTCGGCATACACCACACCAAAATTCTCCCCCGCCCGCGAGGTGATGCGCTTGATTCCGTCCACCGTCGCGATGGCTTCCTCTATCGGAATGCAAACACCGGTCTCCACCTCCTCCGGAGCCGCATTGGGGTAGAGCACACTGATGGAAATGACGTTCGCCGAGACTTCCGGGAAAATTTCCTTTTTCTGCTTCGCCCATGCCAGCAGACCGAAAGCGATGAGCGCCCACATAAGGAAGTTCGCCGCAATGCGGTTGCGGGACCACCAGTGAATGAGTGCGTGCATACGGGTCGGGAGATGTTGGGGGAAAGCTGAATATACTGCCTCACACGCTGTCCGCAGAAAATCAATCGGGCGGCAGATTCAACCTCAGGCACGCTCGCACGGGCCTGACCGAAAATTTCACCCTCTCTGGCCTACAAAGCTGCCACGTGCAGGCCGCAGGAGCACCGCCGTGACGATCAGCGCAGCACGAAGCGGGCGCGCACGAATTGCCGCGTGGTGCCGGAGAAAGGTTGCGCGCTACGCCACGTGACGGTCGCGGTGCCATCGCCATGGTTGATCTCGCCGATGGGTATAAGGTCAGCGTTCCATGCTCCGAGGCCCGTGGAGGACTCGACGACCAGATTCGCGTTGTCCGTGGCGGCGAGGCTGCGGCGCACATCGATCGCCCAGTAGTCCACCCCGGAGACATTGACTGTGCGGGTCACCGGCAAGCCCGCAGTGCTAGGAGTGGCTGGACCGGTGCCCATGGCGAACTCGCCGAAGTTGTTCACGCCGTCCCGGTCGGAGTCGCCTAGATCGTCAGTGATGCCGTTCGCTGCTTTCCATGCAGCATAGGCCGTGGAGTCAGAACTGCCGGGATTGCCGTTGAGCGCTGCGCTGGTGCGCCAGTTCTGCGGCAGGTTGTGATCGGGATTTGTCACCGGGGCGATGAGCACGAGGGAGAAGCCGTCGCCATCCGCTCCGGCCGGCCATGGCGGAGCGTCGTTGTAGGTGAAGTCGCGGATGACGCCGGTGCGACTGCTGGTGAGCACGATTTGCTCGCCGTCGTTGCCGAGATTTCCGCTGTATGAGCCCGCGGTGTTCACGCCAAGATGACGCTGCGAGAATGCGGCGGCATTTTTCGCCACCACGATGCTCCCGCCAGGGGCGACCAGTGTATTCTCCTGGAAGGTAAAAGTAATCCCGGTCAGGAAACTGACGCCGGTGAGGTCCACGGTCTGCGCGGAGATGTTGCGCAGCTCGATGAACTCGTAGTCATCGCGGTCGGTGGAGATAGCGGTCTCGGCGGCCAGTGTGGCCTCGGCGGGACGATAGCAGAGTTCCGATACCACGAGATTTGCGGCGCTGGCGCTGACGGTGTCTATGCTGAAGAATGCGGAGTTCAGCGCGCTCCATTCGCCGTTACCGCTGCTGAACGCGCGTGTAGTGAGCGTGGTCGGTTGGCTGAAGAAGAGGGGATTGCTCACATTGCGGCCACCGACGCTGACCTCGCCGCGCAGGAACATGTCCATGCGGATGTCGCTGCTGGTGCCGCTGGTTTGGTGGACTTCCACGGCGATCACATTGACGCCGGGCACAAAGCGACTGGTGGCGATGGTGAAATCCTTGAAGGCAGCCTCGTTCGCGACGTTGGTGCCGGTGTAGAAGGTATAGGCAGCTCCTGCAGGCAGCCCGGCAGTGCGGATGACTTCCGTTCCGTTGATATAGACCGCCGCCTCGTCGTCATACTTAAGGCGCAGCAGGAAGTTTACGAAGTCTCCCGGCGCCGGAATAGTGACCGTCGTGCGGAAGTAGGTTGTGGGGTAGAAGCTGGGCGAAGTGCCGCTGGGAACGAGAGTCCCTGAGCCTTCCCCGTCTCCGCCATATCCGAGCGATGAAGGACCGGACGGCCACGCCGTGTCCACGAAGTTCGTAGCCTGCCATGCCGTGCCCTGATTGCTACCGGCCCAATATTTCCAGACATGGCCGGTGTTCATAAACGTCACCGGCACTGGACCGCCGCCACCGAAGGTCACCAGCTGCGCTGCGGGGTTCGGCGCACCGCCGAGGAGCCGCGGATCGCTCCCGTCGACCGTGTAGTATATCCTGTCAGCGTTCGTCGCCATCGTCACTGGCGTCGCTGGCAGCACAGAGCCTCCATGGCGGCTGAAGACGGGCGCGTCCGTCTGCGGGTAGAGCCCGGCGCTCTTGAGCACCGTGATGAGCCCAGGCGTGCGCACGGCCAGCCAGTTGTTCCGCACATTGTTGTAGGCCGATTCCCAATTTGCGATGGTCCGCAGCGTGCCGTGCTGGTCGCCCCAGCGGGCCAGTTCCGGAATGATAATGCTGCGGTGGTCCTTCGTTATGTCCGCATACCGGTCGAGACACCGCTGCGGTGTCAAGGCTCCACCGTTGAACAGAGAACGATGAGCGCGGTCGCCGAAGCGCACTCGATACTCGAGGCTGTTGCTCAAATACCGCTGCGGTGCGGCCGCGCCGCTGAATTCGCCTGTCTTGTCATTACTGGAATTAAGCAGCATGGCCCACTCGCTGTCCCACATGAAAAAGTGGAATCCCGTGCTGCTTCGTGACCCGCGCAACGGCAGCGCATCAATGAGGTCACGCTCCCGGCCATTGTAGTAGTTCTTGTGCGGCCAGTCGTTGTTTCCCGTGTACCAGTTCACCAGCAGGTAGTTGATGTAATTGTCCACGTTGATGTAGTCGGACCACGCGGGATTGTCTGTGCCGTCGGGATTGAGACCCTGTAGCCTCATCAGCGCCGCAGTGCGGGCGCTCTCGGTGATGGTCGTGGTGATGTCATCCGCGAGGCCCAACATGGTGTTCCAGGGAGCCACGCTGCCTTCATTCGTGGCAGTGCCGGAATTGATGCCGTCCCACTCCTCCTTCACTGAGCCAAGATAGCTGGCGGCCAATCCCGCATCCGGCCGCTCCACTGGATTGAACAGACCCCAGTAAACTCCGTTGAGGTAAACATGCATGTAGCGGCCGCGGGAGGCGAGAATGCCCACGTCGAGGGCCGAGCGGCGGGCGAATTCATCGCGGGCATACTGCACATCCGTGCGATTGTCCCACTGATAGCCGTCATTAGATTCCATGCGGAGAATGAACGTATCGAATTCCTGCGCCGCCTGCGGCCCAAAGAGTGGGTAGTTCAGCTTGGACGGGCCATACTGGGTCTTGAACAGGACACGCAGCGACTTCTTCAGCGTGAGTCCGAAACTCCGGAAGGCGCCTCCCTGAATGCGCAGACCGCAGTTCGCCTGCTTGTTCTTGCTGCCATCCGGCGCGGCGGGGTCGATGATCTCGAACGAGATGCCCCGCTCCCAAGCGGCGCCGGAGGAGTTAGGATTGGAGTAGATGCCGCTGGGGCCGAAGAGATCATTCGTTTCGCAAACGATAGAAATGGACGGCACTGTTTTGAGGTCGTTGCGAATGGTGGCGCCGTGCAGGGACGTCACGCGGGGGTCCATGCCGTAGTCCGGCGACTGCGATCCCCACGTGGCCGGCAGACCCCAGACAGACTGCGTATTTCCCGGAGTCTGTGTGACGACGTCGTCCACGAAAATGTAGGTATTCGTGTCCACATTTGTCGGACGATGCCCGGCTTTGAAGGCGATGGCCCGAACCGGCATGGTCCGGTTCACGGTGATGGGTGCCGTGTAAATTGTGCCGGCAGTCTCGCTTGGCCGCGATCCGTTGGTGGTGTAGCGAATGGTGGCCCCCGGTGTTGCGGTAGTGAGCGTGAGCGTTTGCGCCGTGCTGTAGAAACCGCGGTCCACGCTGAACTTCGTGTCTTTCACAAACCCCTGAAAGCCGGCCGAGTTCGCTGCTCGCGGCGTGGCGGTGGAGAAATAGCCGGGCTGCGGCGGCACGGGAATCATCCCAAAGGAAATCCCCGCCTTCTGCTCCGGAAATGGTTCCGTGCTGCTGCCGAACTCCGACACAATGGTCACACCGTCCGGCTTGATAAATGCAAGGTATTCGCCAGCGGCATCGAGGCTGAAATTGGTGTGCAATTCCGCGCCGGTGCGGTTCTTGCCGGACGCGAAGACAATGCGGTAAGCCCCGGGAGCCAGCGTCACCGCAGGGAACGCCCACTTTTGCAGATCCGCCGGATCATCCGTCAGGAAGAAGCCGGCAAGGTCCAGCGGACTGCCGCCGGGGTTGTGTATTTCGATCCAGTCCGCGGCAAACCCATCAGCATCCACCAGCTGTGCCCCGTCATTGTCCGCCATGAATTCATTGATCACCGGCACGCCCGGAATGACCACACTGACCGTCGTAGTGGCATTCACCGTGCCGTTGGGATTGGTGGCGCTCAGGTTGTAAGTCCGCGTCGTCGCGGGGCTCACTGAAATGCTGGAGCCCCCCACCGCAGCGCCATCAAGGCGCACGCTCGCCGCATTCGCGACATCCCATGCGAGCCTCGTGCTCGCCCCCGGCCCGGTGATCGGCGGCGTGGCAGTGAAGCTGCGGACGATCGGCTGATTCGTCACCGTCACCGTCGTGTTCTGTGTCGCCGAAGAAAGCGGATGCGTCGCGGAGAGCGTGTAGGTCGTCGTGGCCGCAGCTCCGGGATTCACGGCGACACTTCCGATGCCGTTCGTGGTGAAGGGCAATACACTCCCGATGCCCCCAATGCTCGCCGCCGTGGTGCCTGCCTCCAATTCCCATGAGAGCGTGAAAGGCTCACCAGGAAAAATCAGCGGCTTGTTTGCAGCAAAACTTTTGATGACCTTGACTGGCACGCCGAAAAGTTCCAGTTCACCAATCTGAAGGATCAAATCACCGTTGGCCTGCACCCGGTAGCGAAACCATGAATACGAAGCTGGCGTCGGGAAGTCCCCGCCATTTCCGGTGAACTCAAGCACCTCCAGCCGCTGCGAGAATGGAGAGATGCCGTTGGTCCAACTGTAGATGGGCGTCCAGTTCGTCCCGTTGTTCGAGCCTTCGATATACCACTGTGTGGGATCACGCTCGGGCACGTCATTCGCCGAGGAGAGGGTGAAATGCGTGAGCACATACGGTCGGTCAAACTGCACCGCGATGCTCTGGGGTGCAGGGTCACAGCACCACTTTTCATCCCCGCCGCCCACCAAGTTGTCGAAAATGTTGTAGGCTCCCTCTGCGGTCCACGAGTTCTCGCTGGAGGCAGTGATGGCGATCCAGTTCCAGTTCGTCATGGCCCCGTCCACGCCGTTGTTTTCCGGATCCGTCAAATCCCCGCCTCTGAGGGCCGCGGTTCCTGCACCGCGGGTGATATAAGCATTAGCTTGTTCTGCCACAAGATGCAGAAAACAAAAGGACAGAGCGAAAAGGAATAGGCGGGCCATATGGGTGCGATAGGATTTATCGGCCTTTTTAACCGGGACGCCCCGCCGGCACAAGCTTCGACAGCTTCATTTCTTCGGGGAGTCCTGCCGCCGCCATTCGCCGTTCCACTGGCGCAACTCGCAGGGTTTAAACTGCTGCTTGTAGCCCATGGAGGGACTGTGCGGCACATAGTAGCCGAGGTAGAGCCACTTTTTTCCCAACCTCTGGCCGAGCAGAAAACTTTGGAGCACTGTATAAAGCCCGATGCTCCGCCGCCAAAGCGAGGGATCATGGAAATGCGTCACGGCCGTGATCACCTCGGGCTCCACATCGGCCATCAGGACAGAGATCAGGCGCCCGTTTTCCCAAATGCTAATCTCGGTCATTGGGGCCGGGCCGCGTATAAACTCACTTTGGTAGCCCGCCTCCGTGAGGTAGTTGGGCTGCCAGCCGTAAAGAGCATGCTTCGCCTGCCGGTAGCGGTTGTGCAGTAGCACACGATCGGTGCCCAGCACTGGCGGAGAGGAAACCTTAAGCTCCAGCTCCGCATTACGCTTCAATACCCGCCGCTGACTCCGGCTGGGCTTCCATTCTTCCAGCGGCACCCGCATGGAAAAACACATCCGACACCAATGACACAAGGGCCGCTGCAGAAACGCTCCAAATTTAAACCAACCCCGCTCTAGCCGCTCAGTGTAGTCCCCCGGCGACATCTCACCGATCTGAGCATACTGCATCGCCGAGTACTGGCCGCTAAGGTATGAACAGGCATCCGGGCCGTTGATGATGGAGTTGATGATTTGCACGCGGGGGAAAATGGACAGATTGTCTGCACCGTAATTACGACTGGTGCAATCAGGGAGGCGCGCGCGGGCTTCAGACAACGCTGCCGGGCTCGCCGCATCAGCGGTTCAGTTCCACTACACGGCCACCGCCCCCTTTATGGCGGGCCATGGATCGTAGTTTTCGAGGCTGAAATCATCGAAGCGGAAGTCATCGATTTCCTTCACGGCGGGATTCAGCCGCATGACAGGCAGCGGCAGCGGCTCGCGACTGAGCTGGAGGTCCACCTGCTCGCGGTGATTCTGGTAGATGTGCAGGTCGCCGAAGGTGTGGACAAAGTCTCCCGGAGTGAGGCCGGTGACCTGAGCGACCATTTGCGTCAGCAGGGCATACCCGGCGATGTTGAAAGGCACGCCCAGAAAGAGATCCGCGCTGCGCTGATAGAGCTGGCAGCTCAGGCTGCGCTCCTCCATATCCACATAGAACTGGAACAGCGAATGGCAGGGCGGCAGCGCCATCTGCAGCACCTCCGCAGGATTCCATGCGCTAACAATGAGCCGGCGGCTCTCGGGACGGTTACGGATTTGGTGAATGACATCGCGCAACTGATCAATGCTCTGGCCGTTCGCTCCCTCCCAGCGGCGCCACTGCTTGCCATAGACCGGGCCAAGGTCGCCGTTCTCGTCCGCCCACTCGTCCCATATCGTCACTTTGTTGTCCTTGAGATACTGAATGTTGGTGTCCCCCGAGATGAACCAGAGCAGCTCATGAATAATGGACCTCACATGCACCTTCTTGGTCGTGACCAGCGGAAACCCGGCGCGCAAATCATAGCGCGCCTGCGCCCCGAAAATAGAAATAGTGCCCACTCCCGTGCGGTCCACGCGGGCTTTTCCGTGGGTGAGCACGTGGCGCAAAAGGTCGTGATACTGTTTCATCGTGTTCGGGCTTACTGGAGGGAAACAGTGGGTTCAACGACGAAACCAGAAGGGCGAGAGCTAAACCGCTAAGAAACGTGCGGGCTTCGTCATTCGGATTTCGGGTTTCTTCAGGTTCCTTCTCTGCTGAGGGCTTTTTAGGCGTAGGCTTTCTAAAATTAGGATTGCGCTCCGGCGCCACGGCCTCTGTGTCGGTGAGGTAACGGGTGATGCGCGCGTTCCGTTCAGCGGCGGGATTCTTCGTTTCGCTCACATTCTCGCGCAGGTCAGTATAGTTCGAGCCATTGCCGTCGGCGTTTTCGGTGCAGAAGAAAAATCAGAGGTCCACAAGTCGCCGGACGCCGCCGCACACGGCAACTGCGCCTTTGCGGAATCTGTGACCGCGCGGCAATGGATACGTGCGGCTTTCCCCATCTCCGAGCTTTTCACACACGGAACACACTAATTTTCAGCTCATTTCCGCCCAACGCGTAAATTACATAAAGCATTTAACATCAAGTGTTTATAACTCAGTGACTGATCAGGAACTCATCCAGCGCGCTATCGCTGCACGCCTTAACGCCTACGCGCCTTATTCGAATTTCCAAGTGGGTGCCGCCCTCTTAGGGAAAGACGGCCGCGTTTTCACCGGCTGTAATGTCGAGAATCTCAGCTACGGCCTCACCATCTGCGCCGAGCGCAACGCCATCTGCGCTGCAGTCGCCGCAGGTGTGAGAAAGTTCGCCGCCATCGCTATTGTAGCGGATACTCGCGAACCCATTTCCCCCTGCGGAGCCTGCCGGCAAGTCATGGCCGAGTTTGGGGATTTCAAGATCGTATGTGCCACGCTGGACGAGACGACCTTCGAGTCCACGGTTGCCGCTTTGCTCCCACGGGCGAAGACGGGGATACTGGATAAGGCCTAGCTTAAACATAAGGCACCGAAGCCCTGCAGGTTACTCAACCTTCGTTCCCATCGTTCTCTTCTGTTCACCACCTCGGTGTTCCACATGGAACATTTTCTCCCCCTTCCCTTCCAATGCCCGATTACCTCTACCCTAAACACTACGATGTCCTCGTCGTCGGCGCCGGCCATGCCGGAGTCGAGGCTGCGCTCGCCGCAGCCCGCATAGGATGCCAGACCGCGCTCCTGACGCAAAATCTGGACACTATTTCCCAAATGTCCTGCAATCCCGCCATCGGGGGTCTCGCCAAGGGCACCATCGTGCGAGAAATCGATGCCCTCGGCGGTGCCATGGGCCTCAACACGGACGCCACTGCCATCCAGTTTCGAATGCTGAACGGCAACAAAGGACCCAGCGTCCGGTCACCGCGCGCCCAAGCAGACAAGAAAGCCTATCAGTTCCGGATGAAGGCCGTGCTCGAGAGCACCCCCAACCTTGACCTCCACCAAGGAAACGTGGCCGAACTCCTCGTCTCGGGCGATACCGTCACAGGCCTGTGCACCAACCTCGGCCTCCAGTTCAACGCCCGCGCCATCATCATCAGCGCCGGCACCTTCATGCGGGGACTCCTTCATGTCGGGCTGCGCAATACCACCGGCGGACGCATGGGCGACGCCGTCAGCACGGTGTCCGACAGCCTCCGCACCCTCGGGTTTGAAGTGAAGCGCTTCAAAACCGGCACTCCTGCCCGACTCAACGGCCGAACCCTCGACCTCACCCGTTGTGAAGCCCAACCCGGCGACGAACCGCCGCCCCTCTTCTCCTACATGGCCGACACCATCGGCGGCGGCCCAGAGGACATATTCACCCTAAACCGCTGGGCCGATCCGGCGTTCCACGTGGAACAAGTCCCCTGCCACATCACCTATACCACTCCCGCCACCCACGATTTCATCCGCGCCAACCTCGACAAGTCCCCCATGTATGCCGGGATAATAGAGGGCGTCGGGCCCCGCTACTGCCCCAGCATTGAGGATAAAGTCGTTCGTTTCGCCGACAAAGACCGCCACCAGCTCTTCCTCGAACCCGAAGGCCGCCACACCGCCGAGTATTACATCAACGGCGTGTCCACTTCCCTGCCCTACGAAGTTCAACTCGCCTTTCTCCGCACCATCCCTGGTCTCGAAAACGCCCACATCCTCCGCCCGGGCTACGCCGTCGAATACGACTTCTGCCCTCCAACACAGCTTTACCCCACCCTGGAGACCAAGAAAATCGCCCACCTTTACTTCGCCGGGCAGATCAACGGCACGTCCGGCTACGAAGAAGCCGCCGCCCAGGGCCTCATCGCCGGCATCAACGCCGCCCTCAAGCTCCAGAGCAAGCCCCCTTACGTTCCTAAGCGCAGCGAATCCTACATCGGCGTCATGCTCGACGACCTCGTCACGAAAGGAGTCACCGAGCCCTACCGGATGTTCACCTCCCGGGCCGAATACCGCCTCCTCCTCCGCCAGGACAACTGCGACCTCCGCCTCACCCCCGCCGCCGCAGCGCTGGGCATCGTCCCCCCCGACCGCGCCCAGCGCACCGCAGACAAAGCCGAAACCCTCGCCGCCGCCCACAAACTGGCCCGCGAGATGGTCCTCGAAGGCATCCACCTTGAGAAATGGTTCCGCCGCCCCGAGAACACATGGCCCAAACTCCCGGAGGAAACCCGCGCCAAATTCCCCGCCCCTATCTGGGACCTCCTCGAGACCGACCTCAAATACGCCGGCTACCTCGACCGCCAGCATGACATCGTGGCCCGCACCGCCCGCATGGAAGACCGCCCCATCCACCCCGCCTTCGACTACACCGCCATCAAAGGCCTCAAAAAGGAAGCCCAGCACAAACTCACCACCATCCGCCCCCAAACCCTCGGCCAAGCCTCCCGCATTCAAGGCGTCACACCGGCGGATATTGCGCTGCTCTCCGTAATGCTTGACCGGCCCCAATGATCAAGCACCATCCTCTTCGGCCACAAGTCCATCATGAATACTTTTCTACTAATATGGAACAAGGATAAATCCCGCTGGATCTCCTTCGATGTGGATCACGCTAAGGCATTACAAGAGGGTCATCTCGACCCGGAGCGCAGTTGCGATAGCGGGGGCCTAATTTTGAAGAGCAGCCGTGTGTTTCTGGAAAAGCAGGGAAAAGAACACAAGGGGATTATTGCCTCAGGTATCGTGCTCTCCTAGCGCCCGACAACCAAAGCGAACTGGAAGGGAGCCAGCAAGGCGGCCCACTACGTGAAGGTCTGGTTTCATACTCTCCTTCTCCCGGAGATCGATTTTTCAATGGTTTGTAAGCAATTGATAGTAATAGAGTTGCGTAATTTATAGAGGGCCGGTCAAGCAGTTGGAAACAGGTTCGCATTACGGCCGAGGGGTTCTCTAGGCTTGGGACGGCGTTGTGGATTTTACAATGACTCTCTAAATGCATGGGACGGCATTCGTGAAATTCCGAACCAAGTTCCGTGCGCCGGGGAGAGGGGGAGGGAGAAAGATTTGGATATTACAGCCGACGGGACAATCTTCGGGCACAGCCTCGACTTACTACTTTTATGATCCCTATTTTCCAAAATCCGTTTCTGAGTGTTGAAATCAGTGCAAATAAAATGGTGACCGGGGCGACGGACACACCGCAGAAGTTGATCGGGAATAACCCTGGGGGCGACTTTCAATACGCTCATCACGGGGCTGACTTTGGCGCTGACTACGGTGGGGACAAATGACATTGCGAAGCTGAGTCTGCGGAAGGCGGCAAAGCAGGTGAAGTATCCGCTTCGCGAGGTGTTGCCTAAGCACCCTGGTAAGGTGCACGGGAAGGTGGCGGCTTACCAAGGCACCGGTGCTGAGGCCTTGTCTGCGGGCACACCACCTATTCTAAACGGATAGGCGCCCGCATGTGCCCGCTTCGCAACTTTCTCGGTTACTTGGGCATGGGTGCCCTATACGGGCCATCTCTCAAAGCTCGACCAAGACTCTTTGCCGGTCAGCGCCGGGATGGTGCTACCCTCCGGTCCAGTGCTGAGTTAGGCAACACGCACTGCGGACACCAGCAGGCGGTGCGTCCGCGGAATTCCCCGCGCTCCAGCGCGGCATGGCAGCGCGGGCAGTGGCCGCCCGCTTTCCATCGGTGAAGGAAGAGCCATGAGCGCGGGGGATCGCTCCAGTCGCGTCCGATGGTTTTCACGGCGGTCCGCGTGATCGTTTGCACAGCAGCACGCAGGGCAGCGGCATCGCAGGCACCAGACGGCGTGGACGGATGCAGGCGCAACTGCCACAGCACTTCATCCGCCATCCAGTTGCCGATGCCGGGAAAGAACGCCTGGTCGAGGAGAAGCGGCTTCAGTGGGGTGCGGGCGCGTCTGGTGAGGATGTGCTGCACATGGCGCAGCGTGAAAGCACGGCTCAGCACTTCCGGTGGCAGCGCGCGCCACCATGCGGGCGCCTCGTCACCCTTTTCATAACGCCAGTGGCCGAACATCCTCGGGTCCCGATACACCAGCGCGGCGGCGGCAGTGTAGAGAACAAGGTGATCGTGCTTCTCCGGCGTGTGCGCGGGATCCGCCGCGAGCATTTCTCCGGTCATGCCGAGATGACCGCCCAGCCAGTGACCGCCGCTGAACGCGAAGAGCATATTCTTGCCGTGTGCAAAGGGGCGCTGGTAGGTCTTGCCCGTGAGTCCTGCGGCCAGTTGGCCGACGTGACCGCCCCGGAATACCCTGGCGCTCGGATGCACAAGCACGCGCACGATGCGCTGGCCCATGCCTGCGTCCCACTGGCGCGTGTAGAAGAGGACTTCGGCGAGTTCCGGCATGGCGCAATTACTCCATTATTGCCGAGGTTTTTTTCTTCACCTTCGATTTTTTCGCTGCGGGCGTTTCCGCTTTGGGGGCGCCGTGCAAATCCCAGCCCTTGGTGATAGTCTCGGCGATCCGTTTCTCCGCCTGCGCCTCCACTTCCACCACAAACCGCGGACGCACAAAACACGCAGGGCTTCCGTCGCTGTAACACATAGCCAGCGAAGCCTCCAGCCGCGGCGGCGAGAGTTGCTCCAACCAGTCGATGCGATCTTGGTCACTCAAGCCGGACCCCGGCCGCGCCACTACCGGCAGCACACGGCCTCTAACAGCGATATGAAGACCGCGGCGGTAGTCACCACTTTTCTGAGTGAGGCGGGAGAGATCGATCATGTGATTCCGCTCATGGAGGCCAACCACTGCGCAAAATCAACAGTGGCTGAGGGCACCGCTTTTCAACGCCATTCCGACAGCGCTTGCTAATAACGCAGGCCTCCAGCCTGCCCCACCGGATCGCAGAACCATGCGGGGTTAGAAGTTAGCGCGGCGCAGCCGGGGTCAACTTCCAACACAGCGGGCTGCACGGGATGCTGTTCGCGGCAGAATTGAACAGCGGGGCTTGCGGGAGAGTCTATTGGCCCTCAGATTACCTCGTCTTCTCCTGCATGGCCCGCTTTTTTCGTTTCCTTCTCACCACCGGTCTCATATGGTCCTCGCTGGGGCTGCATCTGGTGATCTGCGCCTGCTATCTGAGGCGCTGGGACAAGGCGGCGGCAATCACCGTGTTTCCTTTCTGGATATGGGCACTTGCTGGACTTTTTATAGCCGGGCTGGCATGGATCACTACGCGGAAAAAGCTGGCGGCACTGCTCACTGGACTGTGGCTGGTGACGCTGGTGGGGGGCTCGGACGAGACGCGCCCGCTGCTGAGGTTTGCCAAAGAAAAGCCGCTGCCCGGAAAACCGGCACCGGATGCCGCCGGCATCGTGCCCCTGCGAGTCATCACTCTAAACTGCCGCCAAGGCGCGTGGAATCCGCAGGTTCTAGATGAACTAGTGGCATGGAATCCGGACGTCGTCTTCCTCCAAGAGACGCCCTTCCCTGCGGATCTGCAAAAGGCGGTGGTGAGGGTCTTCCCCGGCATTCCCGGCTACTTCGAGCCCGGAGAAAACTGTGCAATTTTGGCGCGTACTAAAATTCTCAATGTGCTGCGCGGCTACCAGCCCTACTCCATGTTGGGCGTGGTGGAGCTGCGTCCCGGAAAACGCGTCGAACTAGCCTGCGTGCACCTCCAGGGAGCGGAGACTACCATGAGACTGTGGAGCCGCGACGCATGGCGCAGTCATTACTACAACCGGCAGTCACGCCGCACGGAACTCAGCCTGCTCATGGGCGTGCAGCAGTTGTTCTCCGGGGACTATCCGGTAATCGTGGGCGGAGACTTTAACGCACCGGCGGGCGACGGCTTATTTGACCTGCTGAAGCTGAAGGGATTCACGGATGCCTTCGCCGTGGCGGGCTGTGGCTGGCCCTGCACCTATCCCAATGCCGCGCCGGTGCTGCGCATCGACCACATCTGGACGCGCGGGCTCACTCCTTTGCGCGCCATCACCGTGCATACGCAACGCTCGGATCACCGCATGATCGTGTGCGATTTTCTGCTGCCTTGAGGGAAGCTAGCGAATTCTCCGTTTCCAGCAGGGAGAACTCCAGTTATGCAGCGCGCCGCCCCCAATGCTTTACTTCGCTGCCTCCAATACCCATGAGCGCTTTTTGCCGCTACTGGGGCTTACTCTTCTGCTCACGGTTGGCGCGGCCCTTGTGCTACGGCGCGTGCAGCTGCCGGCGCTGGCGGGCTTTTTCCTCTCCGGATTCGTCCTAGCGCGAACAGGGTTCATTGATCTTTCGGAGGGCTCGGCGAGTGCTAATCTGCTGGTGGCAATGGGCGACGTGGGAGTGGTGCTGCTCATGTTCAGCATCGGGGCGGATTGTTCGCTGCATGAGCTGAAACAACTGCGGAAGCGCGGGCTGAGAGCGGGCCTGTGGCAGGTGGGGATTTCGGTGGCGGTGTTTGGCATGGCAGCATGGGGCTTCGGCCAGCCGGCCGGGAGCGCACTGCTGCTGGGCCTCATCGCCGCCATTTCCTCCACAGCCGTAGGGGTGCGGCTGTTTGAAGACTGCGGCGCCCCGGGGCATCCGGCGGCCCGCACCGTGCTGGGCATTGCCCTCGTGCAGGATCTCATCGTCATCCTCACGTTGCTCATGCTGCCGGGCCTCGCGGGAGGTGGCGATGCCGCGGGCGTGGCGGGGGCCGCAGGGCTGATTTCGCTCAAAGGCATGATTTTCCTTGCAGCTGCCGCTGTACTCAGCCGCTGGGGCATTCCCCAACTGTTGCGCACAGTGAGCCGCACCAGAGCACGCGATCTTTTCACGCTTACCGTGCTGGCCGTGTGCGCAGTAATCGCCGCCATGGGTCAATGGCTTGGGGTGGGCGTAAGCATCGGAGCCTTTGCTGCAGGCGTGGCTGTCAGCGGCTCGGTCTACAGCCACCGCATTCAGGCGGACGTTGCGCCCTTCAAGGACTTCTTCCTCACCATCTTCTTCCTCTCGGTCGGAGCACTCGTTAGCCCCGCAGCGCTGGCAGAGCACTGGCTGCTAATCCTTTCGCTCACACTGGTCATTCTTGCATTGAAAACAGCGCTCACCACCGCTGCCGTGCGTTTTGGCAAAGGCGCCCTCACCACCGGATTGCTGGCCGGAGCCGCGCTCAGCGGCGTGGGGGAATTCGCCATCGTGCTCGCGCGGGAAGGTGTGAGCACCGGACTGCTCACCGCCGAAGTTCTGCAGATCACCCTCGCCGTCACTGCATTGAGCCTCAGCCTCTCGCCGCTGGTTATGAAGCTCATTGTGCCGCCTGCGCTCCGCCGCGAGGCGGCTGCTCCCGTCGCTGCATTTCCCGGGCAAAAGAAAGCCGCCAGCTTCAGCCAGCGCGTTAAGGAAATGGAGGACCACGCCATTCTCTGCGGCTATGGCACAGTAGGTGAGATCATCCACAAAGGCCTCACGCGCCTCGGCATTCCTGTCGTTATCATCGAACTCAACGCCGAGACTGTCGCCGCGCTGCTCAAGAAAGGGCATCCCGTGCTCTTCGCCGACATCGCGCAGGCCGACACGCTGGAACTCGCCGGCATCAGCCGAGCCCGTATGATCATCCTGTCCTTCCCCAGCGCCGAAGTTGCCCGTGCCACCATCACCATCGCCAAAGAGCGCAACCCTGACATCCTCACCATCTGCCGCGCCCGCTGGCCCCACGAAGCTGCCACGCTCCGCGAACTCGCGCCCGACACTGTCGTGCATGATGAAATGGAATCCGGCCTCAAAATGCTGCGCCTCTGCGCACGGGTTTACGAGCCGGAGAATGTTTAAGTATAGAGAGCCCGGGAGCCTTGGCCACGGAACAAAATCAAACACGGCGAAGCCCCATTCCCCGACAGGTCCGCCAGCCAGTCATCTGTGGGGACAATGGGACCACGACCAGGGCCGCTATGTCGAAGGCGGCAGTGAGGACTAGGATGGGTTTAGCAGTGTCCGTTTGATCTCTATCACGGTTACGCATACTGCACGGCGCAGCGCGGATCACCGCACGCCTTGCCAATGACTGTGCATATGTTGCGCAGGTGGCTATGTCGCTTGCAGCGCCAGACATCTGGTGGCGGTCGTTGAGGCTGATACGTGAAAAGTATCTCTACCGGCACGGGTAGTGTTTGCGATTTGCGGAAATCTGACCGAAATCCTGCCACTTCTTTGCAACCATCAACCTACATCAAACAAAATGGCTAAAATCTATAACACCGGCATCATTGGCTACGGCTGGGCTGCTACAGCGCATATCCCCGCCCTCCACGCCACCGGCCAGTCGAAGGTCACCAGCATCCTGAGCAGCCGTCCGCTGAACGACGCGGAGCTAAGCGCCAAATACGGCACCTCGATCAAAAGCTTTACGGACGCCGCGGCATTCTTCGCCCAGCCGGATCTGGAAGTCGTGGACATTACCGGGTATCCGTGGGACCACACAACCTACGCCGTGCAGGCCGCGGAGGCCGGTAAGAATTTCATTCTGGAAAAGCCGATCGCCCTCACGTGGGACGAGTGCATGCAGATCGACCGGGCGGTGAAGAAATCCGGGGTGAAGACCTGCGTGTGCTTTGAAGTGCGTCACAGCGGGCAATTCATGACAGTGAAGAGTATGATCGACAACGGGATGCTGGGCCGCGTGCATTACGGTGAAGTGGACTACTACCACGGCGTGGGCCCGTGGTACGGCCAGTACCGCTGGAATCAGAAGAAGTCCGGCGGCGGCAGCAGCCTGCTCAGTGCCGGGTGCCACGCCATGGATGCTCTGCTCATGTGTATGGATGGTGATGTGGAGGAAGTGACCGCGCTCAACCAGCAGAGTACGCATCCTTATTTCGCCTGTTACGAGTATCCCACGACCACTGTCAGCCTCGTAAAATTCAAGGACGGTCGCATCGGCAAGTGCGCCAGCGTTATCGACTGCTTTCAGCCTTACTACTTCCACACCCACCTCGTCGGCAGTGAAGGCAGCCTCCTAGATGGCAAATTCCACACGAACAAAATCGCCTCGCTAAACAAAGCGAAGTGGAGCGAACTGAGTATTCACCCCATCGACAGCGGTGACGTGGCCGACCACCCGTACCAGACTCAGTTTGAAGCATTTTTCAAATCTCTGGAGAAGGGCGAAGACATGCCGCTTACAAGCCTCAAGGACGCCTTGCGCAGCCATCAGGTGATCTTCGCCGCCGATAAATCCGCGGCCGCCGGAGGCTCCCCAGTGAAAGTGAGCGACGTGACATGGGCCTAAGGCCATAAGATTCCAGCCGCCGGCGTTGCAGGGCAATTCTCACCCGGACGTCAGGAAGCGCCATTTTCTGCACCTCCGTGACCTCTACCGCGATGTCAGTGGTCCGTATGCGCTCAACGCGCTCCAGAAGGGCTATTCCCGTAGGTGAAGAAATCCGGGAGAACGGCGGGCATCGAAGTTGAGCAAACATTTCTCACCGTCCCCTTCTTTCCCGTGAGTGGGTTCACTACCCGAACTTGGAACGGATTGCACTTGTCGTCAGGCAATGCGATACGCTATCATCTCCTACCGCTGCCAAAGTCGGCGCGATCACCGATCGCCCGTTTTTGGCGGCGTAAAACTGGGACCTATGCTACCAGTTACCAGCAAGCATCTGACGGCCGTTTGTCACTACTTCTGCAACACGAAGTCCAACAACGGTGAGAACGAGCAGATGCAGTGATTTGAACATACAGCACTTAAAGAGTGGCGATGAACTCCCGTCCAGTGGGAATTCGTGGATTGTCTGACCTATGCGGCATGCGTATGCTTGCCTCAGAAGGCAGGGGTGGTAGGAACGAACTACAACACAATCCCTACCTTCCTTATGAAAGGACTTAATTCAGTACAGAGAATCAATAATCATAAGGGGTGTGAATAACACCAAGAACTCTGTTCCCCGGCCCTAGCTCTGGTGTTCCACAGCCTCCATGTATGGTTATAAATATGAGCCCGGCACCGGGGATAACTTTGGGGCACAGATATAAGGACCTTCTTCCATGTTAGGTGGCCGATTTTTCCCTGAGTTGTTCACAGCGGCATTTTGCCGTCAGCGGTGAGAAGACTACAGATTTTAATTGCAATCGAATTGCAATTACGTATAGTAGATGGCTCTTATGAACTACCTCCCATCTTTTTCTGTCCTGTTGCTACTCGCTGTCTCTGATCACGCAGGTGCGGCGGTCACTTCGGCTGCGCCATCTGCTCCACCTGCCGTCAACTGGCAGACGGGCGAAGGTGTCAGCTTGGGAGGCGTGCTCTTCCCCCACGTCCATTTAAATAGCGCTTACGGGCGCACAAACTCGAGCCTAGGCCATGAGTTGGGCGCCGGTCACCACGATCCGGTGGAGGACGGATGGACGGTTCAGGGAGTTGAGCTCGGTTTCTCCGGGCGGTGGAATGACCACTTTGAAACTTATGTAGTATGGCACGGGTTCTGGGAAAATGAAGATCCGAATGGCTTTGGTCACGAGCTGGAGGAATACTTTCTCAAGTTGAAGGACCTTACGGGTGGTTTCGATATTCGCGCAGGCCGTTTTCTGAGTCGCTTTGGCCTGCACAACGCCACACACCTTCACGGTTGGGACTGGGCGGACAATTTCCTTGTGAATGGCCGGTTCCTTGGCGACGATGGCCAATACACCGAAGGTGCCGAAGTTACATGGAATCTGCCCGTGAAATGGAGCAGTGCCGTGAGCATGGCTGCAGGACGGGCAAAGGCGCCGGAGCACGAGGAAGAAGATGAACACGAGGAACACGAGGAGGCTCTGTTCGAAGGCGAAGGCGCTGCATTCGACGACATGCTCTATACCATAAACTGGACGAACATTTGGGAGATGAATGATTTTCACAAATTGCGTGGCGGGTTGTCGTATGCATGGGGAGACAACACGTGGAACCGCATGGCCAGTGTGTTTGGCGCGCACGTTGAATACGTGTGGCAAAAAAACGGCCCCGACCCCGGCGGAAACTATCTCCGCTGGCGTACCGAGGTTATGCTGCGTGATGTGAAAGCCATTGGTGAACATCACGAAGAGGAGGAAGAAGAAGAGGAAGTAATCACCGGCTCTTTCGATGAAGTTGGCATCTACAGCAGCGTGGTCTATGGATTTGATATCTCTCGCGGCACTCTCGAAGCCGGCCTGCGCGCTGATTGGGTCGAGGGCGTGAGTGCCGCCGGGTTGCCGGAGCGCACTAGATTCAGTCCTGCGGTGTCATGGTATCTCAACGACACCCGCAATGCATGGCTCCGTGTGCAGTATAACCGCGACCAAATTCAGGACAGCGGCTCCGAGGACTCCGTGTGGCTCGGCGCTGGCTTCAATTGGGGCGGAGCTGAGGTGCGCTAATCGACTTGGCTGCCACTACGGCGTGGCAAGAGTGTGCAGAGTTCACTTCGGCCGTATGGAAATTCTGCGGGCCCGGCACGGAGTTGACGCTATTCTCTTCCCTCATGTATCCACGCCCGCTCTACACCATTATGATTTCCGGAATCCTGCTCCTGCTTTGCCAGAACAGGGCGCGGTGAGATGGAGAGCCTCCGCAGCTCCGGGGGCAAATGACGTTGTCTCTCGGCAGGGCACCCGGCAATGAGGCCGCATGACCTTCACATTCATGCGCCCGTTGCTTCTGCTTCTCCTGACCATTCTTTTCGCGCCCGCTGCGCCCGCCGGGCCCGCGCGCATCCTGCTTTGGCCTAGCGGAGCACCAGAGGCCAAGGGGCAGACCGAGAACGACCAGCCGCGCCTCGAATACTACCCGGCGGCCAAAGCGCGCGCCAATGGAGCCGCGGTCATCGTTTGTCCCGGCGGCGGGTATGGAGCGCTGGCATCCGACCACGAGGGCCTTCAACCGGCCCTTTATTTTAACAGCATCGGGGTCACAGCCTACGTCCTCTTCTACCGGCTGGGCCCGCACGGGTATCACCACCCGGTGCAGCTCAATGATGCTAAGCGCGCGCTACGACTCGTGCGCAGCAGGGCAGGGGAGAACAGTATCGATCCTGCGCGCATTGGAACCATGGGATTCAGCGCCGGCGGACATCTCGCCGCCACTGCGGGCACCCTCTACGATGCCGGCGGTCCCACTGCTGCCGATCCGGTGGACCGCGTTTCCAGTCGACCGGATTTCATGGTGCTCTGCTATCCCGTCGCAAGTTTCGACCCCGCCATTACCCACAAAGGCAGTGTAAAGAATCTGCTCGCTGATCGCGCGGACGACCCCACTTTGCGGGAGAAACTGTCGTCCGAGAAAAACGTGACCGCACAGACCCCGCCGGTTTTTCTCTTTCACACCACCGCCGACGCGTCCGTACCCGTGGAAAACAGCCTGCGCCTCTACGAAGCATTGAAGCGGGCGGGCGTGGCTACGGAACTGCACGCCTACCAGAACGGCCCGCACGGAGTCGGACTCATGCCCGGTGATCCCATCCTCGGCACATGGCCCGGCCTCCTCACCGCATGGCTGCGTAGCAACGAATTTCTTTCCGGCAAAGTCACCCGGGCCGCGGTGAAGGGCAGCATCACCATCAATGGCAAGCCGGTGACATGGGCCACAGTTTGCTTCAATCCGGCGGACCCGGCGCAACCCATCGTCACCGCACGGGCGCGAAACGGCAAATACAGCCTCAGCGCCAAAGACGGCCCGCCTATCGGTCCTACCACAGTGACCGTGACCCTCAGCGCGCAAGACTTGCCCGGAGTGGCCACCGAAGATGGTTTCCTTACCACGATCGAACAAACACGCGGCAGCGGGGAGAAACTGGCGATCGCGTTGAAGGAGGGAGAGAATCCTGCCGACTTCGCCCTCGCATGGACGCCTTGATGCAAACTGGCCGCTTGCGATACCGTGTGCAGGCCACCGTGAGCCCTACTATAGAGCTGCCTGCAACGGGCGCATTTCCTTATTCAGGACCTCGCTGCTGCTAAGCGTCCGGGAGAGTTCTGCGCGTATGAGTTCGCGCCAGCGTCCACGCAGCCGCATGACTGTGCTGCGAAGGGCGGTCTCGCTCAGTCTCAGCTGCGCCCCCACTGCCGCGTAGCCAGCCATTTCCCCGCCATCCGGGAACAACGCGTCAAAAATCTCCACTTTGCCGCCGCCGGCGCATTCCTCGGCCAGCCGCCGGCGCGTGCGGTCCATGACGTCCATGGCCCATACGTGTTCGAACACTCGCTCCGGCGAGGCGCCTTCCACGGACGAAGCCGCATAGCCCTCCTCGGCTGCGGCATTAAACGAGACGAGCGGCACACTGCCGCCGCGCCGTGCTGTTAAGATCTTCTATTTTATATCGCTCAAGTGATTGCGCATCCCCGCGAGTAGACGGGAGTGGAAGAGCCCCTCGGCCGGTTTCCACTTTTGCGATGGAGCGACGCACTAGGGGCGAAGCCATAAAGCCTTGCCCTGCACTTTCCACATCCTGCGGCATGCAGCCCAGCCCTAGGCACAGGCATGCAGTGGGCGCCAAACATCCCGGCAAAGCTGTTCCATCGCCACTTAGGCAAGTATCTCGTCGCCGCCAGCAGTGAAGAAAAGGCCCCATCGTGAGGTGAGAAATTCATTGGTCATGGCGGTGATCATCCGCGATTTTCCTCATTTTGTCAGTGCGGACAATCCAACTGAAAGTCGGAACGGAAAGAATTTGCCGCAATCCATTAATTTTATTCATATAAGGTATAAATATTGCTTGCCATTGGGAGGGGCTATTTATCGCTTCTTATCAGCAACCCAATCCCAAAACCTATGCTATCCACCCGAATTCTCAGGTGGCCAGGACGACTGTCTTGCGCCGCTTTTCTTGCCCTACCTTCCACTCTCATGGCTGCCGAGGCGCCTCCGCCGTTGGATACGGGAAACACCGCGTGGTTGCTAGCCTCCACAGCGCTCGTGCTATTTATGATGATCCCCGGCCTGGCCTTGTTTTACGCCGGCTTGGTGCGCGCAAAGAATGTGCTTTCTGTGCTCATGCAGTGTTTTGCGCTCACTGCAGTCCTCAGCCTTGTCTGGCTGGCGGGGGGCTACTCGCTGGCGTTCGCTGGCGAGGGCACTTTCATGGGAGACCTCAGCAAGGCCTTCCTGAATGGAATACGGCCTGATTCCTATCATGGAAACAGCCAAGGCAGCGGTGTTCCGGAGCTCGTCTTTTTTGCCTATCAGATGACCTTCTTCGTCATTACGCCGGGACTGATCATCGGAGCAGTGGTAGAGCGCATGAAGTTCACCGCGCTGCTGCTGTTCATGACACTGTGGAGCATCCTCGTCTACCTACCGGTCTGCTACATGGTGTGGTATAAGGGAGATTTCTTCGGGCTCACGGCCATTAAAAATGAAGCGGGAGAGGTCATCCGTGCTGGGGTCATTGACCATGCGGGCGGCATCGTTGTTCACATTACCGCGGGCATCGCCGCGCTGGTGGCCTGTATCATGGTGGGTCGGCGGAGTGACCACGGCAAAACCCCGCTCATGCCGCACAATCTGCCTATGACCGTCACCGGTGCAGCCATGCTGTGGGTGGGCTGGTTCGGGTTCAATGCCGGCAGCGGCCTTGCAGCCAATGGCGCGGCAGGCATGACGCTCATCGTAACGCACATTTCCGCCTGCACAGCGACGCTGGTGTGGATGGGCATTGAGTGGGTATTGCTCAAGCGGCCCACCGTCCTTGGCGCGGCTACAGGCAGCATTGCCGGCCTTGCAGCCATCACTCCTGCGGCAGGCAGCGTGGGACCTGTGGGAGCCATCATCATCGGCACCGTTTCCGCGACGGCGTGCTGGTATTTTTCTGTGAAGCTCAAGGCAAGGTTCAAATACGATGACTCGCTGGACGTCTTTGGTGTTCACGGAGTGGGCGGATTTATCGGTACGGTCCTACTGGGATTACTCGCGCACGAGAAATTTGGCGGGCTGAACAACACTGCGAGCCTTGGCGTGCAGCTCCAGGCGGCGCTCTATACTACGTTTTATTCCGCCGCCATCAGCGCAGCGCTGCTCTTTGCCATTAGCAAAACCATAGGCCTGCGCGTCAGCGAACAGTCAGAGCGTGAAGGCCTCGACCAGGCTGAGCACGGCGAAAATGCCTACAATCCCTAGCGCGTAAGCACTTCTCTCAGCGCCCGGAGTTGTCTCTTGCAGGCGGCTTCGGGCGTTCCCTTTTGTGCCTATGCCGGACGAACCCCTATCCGCCTGTCCTCCGGACAGCGAAAACGCCACCCCTGACGCTTCAGCAACTCATCAGGTGCCGCTCGCTGAGCCGGATCGTGCCGACAAGGGGTGCTTCATCGGGCTGTTCGGAATCTTCGTTGGCGTTTTTATCATGATCGCTGTGCTTGCCCGGGCGGGAGCGGTGCTCATTATCGCGGTGCTGGCGGCGTTTCTCCTAGCTATCCTGACCCCGATGATCAATCCCGCAGAGCGCCTGTCGGAAAAGGCCAAGTGGAGGGGCCGGGCGATCACCTTCGTCGTTCTCTGCGCTCTTCTCAGCGGTGGATTCCTCTACGTTTACTACCGGGCCAATCGGCCGCCAGTGGAGAACGCTGAGGCCTATGATTAGCGGACATGGCATTACCGTGACTTCGAGCCAATCCGTGCTGCGGCCCTTTGAATGCAATGAATCTGCGCTGACGGGGTCAGGCATAAAGGCTGGTGACCGGGGCGCCCTTGTCGGCTAGGGTGAACGGGCGCTTACTGGGGCTGTAGATTACTTCGTCGAGCGGGAGACCCAGACCATAGGCGATGGTTGCGTTGAAGTCCGGCGGGGTCATCTTGCCTTCCACCACGTCGGTGGCGTGTTCGTTGGTCTTGCCGTAGGCCATGCCGCCCCTGATGCCGCCGCCGGCCATGAAGCCGGAGAACGCTTTCGGGAAATGGTCGCGGCCGTCGTTTTCGTTGACGTAGGGCGTGCGTCCGAACTCCGTAGTGAGCACGACGAGCGTCTCATCAAGCAGACCACGGCGGTCGAGGTCCACAAGCAGGGCGCTAACGGCCTGGTCGAGGGTGGCGCTAAGGTTTTGCACGGCTTGGAAGTTGTTGCTGTGGGTGTCCCAGCCGCCGAGGGTGACTTCCACGTGACGGACGTCGTTTTCGATGAGGCGGCGGGCGAGCAGACAGCCTTGGCCGAAGCCGTTCTGACCGTATTCCTCGCGCACGGCGGCGTCTTCGAGATTCAAATTGAAGGCCTTAAGGTCCTCTGAACGCATGAGGCGGACAGCATCGTCATACATGTCGCTGTAGGCGCGCACTTTCTTGGCGTCGTATTTGCTGTGGAAGGACTGATCGAACTTGTTGGCAAGCAGGAGGCGATCGTCGAACTCATTGCGGCCGCTGCGGGCCTTGCTGTTCGGCACACCATCGTTGGGGCTGCCGATGAAGAGAGGCGCATATTTGCTTTCCATGAAGCCGGCGCCGCCGCCATTGGCCCCGCCGCCGACGCAGACGCTGCCGGGGAGAGTGCGGTTGGTTTTGCCCTCCATGCGGAGCAGCCATGCGCCGATGCCCGGATGCTGAATGGTGCCGCGCATGGTGTAACTGCTGTGCATGAAGTAGTTCCCCTGCTCGTGCGCGCCCTGCGTGGTCGTCAGGCCGCGGACGAGACACATCTTATCCATCTGCTTGGCGATTTGCGGTAGGTATTCAGAAACTTGCACGCCATCCGCCACGGTGCTGATGGCTTTGACGGGTCCGGCCACTTTTTCGCCAGCTTCGGGCTTGGGGTCGAAAGTGTCCAAGTGGGTCATGCCTCCGGACATGTAGAGATAGATGATGTTGCGCGCCGTGGGTTTGCGACCGGGAGCGGTCGGGGCGGCAGAAGGCTTCTTGTCGGCGGCGAAGGCGACACCGGTCAGCATGGAGGGAATGACACTAACGCCCAGCAGCGTTTTGCTGGTGTAGTTCATAAAGCGCCGGCGGCTCAGCTCGTCAGTGTTACGTAGGAAGGAGTCGTTCATAGGGGGAGAATGGGATTTGGCTTCGATATGGTAAAAGTGTGGATGAATTACTGAATGAAAACGAATTCGCGAGTGTTGATGAGAGCCCAGATGACGTTCTTCCAGCCGTGCTTGCCGAACTCCTGGATGGTGTCCTTGACGATAGTGCGCTCGACATCGGAGGGCTTGCGGGCAAATAGGCTCATGAAGATGGCGTTGGTGCGGCCTTCGTCGTTGCTGGCGCCACTGAAGCGCTGCATGAGTTGGGTGTTTTCCATCATGAGCTTTTCAAAGGTCGGGCCGTTCATGAGGTTTAGCGCCTGACTGACGCTGGCTTCGGTGGTGGAGTTCTCAATAATCTCGCGGTTCGACTGGCCAAACTCGCGTAGGAAGTGCCCGTCGGGAGCTGGTGAGGGCAACGCGGAGGCACGGAAGAATTCATCCCCGAAGCCGTTCCACTGGCTGGCCGTGGCGGAGTCGATGAGCGGGGCTTCCTTCTTGTCCTTGTCCTTGTCCATCATGGAGCCCATGGGCTTGATGGTGGTGACAAATGCGCCTTTCACTCCTTCGACAGCCATTTTTAGCAGTTCTTCGCGGGCTTTGGCGCCAATGCTATCGCGTCCGCCGTTGGCGTCGTTGAGTTCCTTCTGGGCTGCGGCGACCGCTTTGTTATCCTTGGCATCCCGGGCCTTGTTTAGCTTTTCGCGGGCGATGGTGGCTTTGAGTTCGAACTGGAAGTCCTCGTCGGCATATTTGCGGGCGACGGCTACGATGTCGCTGGATTTCACTTTGCTCAAGTTTTCGGCTTCTTTGCGCATCTGCTCCAGCGCACCGCGGTAGGCTTGGCTAGGCTGACGTAGGTCCGGGCTGGGAATGACCAGAGTGGTGACGCTGTCCCAGATTTGCTCCGCCGTCATGCGGCGCAGCACGGGCCCGGGGAAGTAGTAGGGCTTGTCTTCGGTAACGTCGGTGGTGGTGACCTGGCGCTGGTAGGTGCGCGTGTTGTAGATGGCGCGCAGGACTTTTTTGAGGTCAAACTTTCCGGCCACGATCTGCTGGGACAGATACCTCATCAGCGCGGGATTTGAGGCAGAGGTATCGTCCTTGAAGTCATCCATCGGCTCAATGAGCCCCATGCCCATGACGCGCTTCCACAGGCGGTTGGCTATCACGGTGGAGAAGCGCGGGTTTTCAGGGCTAGTCATCCATGCGGCGTAAGCGGCGCGTTGCTCTTTTTGGGTCTTCACGCCCTTGTCGCGGTCTCCGAGGGCAATGGTGTGCGCTGCAACCGGCTCGCCGGGTTTGGCGTCATCGTATTTGTAGTCGTTTGGCAGATTGAGCTTCTTCTCGTTGTCGTCACTGACACCGGCGCGCATGGGCTCGGTGATGCCTTCGATGACGCGGCGCATGGACTGCCGCATGCGCTCTTTCTCGCCGCGGGCCCCGCCTTTGTTTTCGATACTGTCCTGCGCGGCCTTGATGTCTTTCATCAGTTCCGGGCTGGCGATGGCGTTCGTGTCCACGTTGAAGGTGAACGCGGCCATCTCGTAGTAGTCCTTCTGCGTCCATTTATCGAAGGGATGGTTGTGACACTGGGCGCAGGCGAGGCGGGTGCCGAGGAAGATTTGCACCGTGTTGCCCATGTTATCGAGCGGCATCCCGGCGTCGCGAATGTAATAGCCGACCGCGCCGTTGTCCCAGATGTAACCTTCGGCGGTGACGAGTTCGCGAACGAATTGGTCGTAGGGCTTGTTGTTGCGAAGGGAGTCTTTGACCCAATGGGCGTAGGCCTGGCCGGCTTCGCGGTAGTCATTGCCGCCCATGTTGCTCTGCACGCGAAGGATATCCGCCCACCAGTTGTAGGAGTGGCTTACGTGGCCTTCGCTGTCGATGAGCTTGTCGATGAGCTTGCCCCGCTTGCCGGCTTCGGTGGAGTCGAGAAATTCCCGCGCCTCATCCATGCTGGGAATACGGCCGATGATGTCGAGGTGGGCCCGGCGCACGAACCCCTCGTCTGTGGTTGGAGCATTAGGGGTGATTTTGTGAGCTTTGTAGCCCTCCTCCACGAGGGCGTCTATTTTCTGGCTGATTTCGTTGGCATGCACAATTGGCACGGCGGCGGCGGCGATGGCCGTGACGGCAGGCAGAATGAGGCGAAGTTGCATGTGTTTTTTGGGAGCGCGCGAAATTTTTAAAATTTGCACTAGAAGCCCTTAAATAAGCGACATGCCCGGACGTGGGCAAGCTCTTTCTTCTCGGGGAAACCCCTACTTGTAGCGGGGGAACCGCTTTCCCGGGCAGCCGGGGAAACTTCCGTTGCCGACAATTTCTAACATCCCGCTTTCCCCTGCATTCCTTGCGTTTTTTAAGTTGGTACCTCGTTCAGGACTTGAACCTGAAACAAATTGATTAAGAGTCAACTGCTCTACCAATTGAGCTAACGAGGCATGTGCGCGAAGTTGCGGACACAGGTGGTGATAATGGCCGGACCAAGCTTTGCAAATGGATTTTTCCCGGCTGCTGACGCTGCCCGCCCGCAGGTTTCCCAAATGTATCGATCTTCACAGAAACCTGCCCAGCAGCGGAAGGAGGCGACCGATGGTGTCGGCGGGCCATAGTTCGCGGTCCGTGACCAGAGCGCGGTCCAAGGCGCTGTGTTCCGGCCAGTCCGGGACGGCGGGAATGAGCGTAATGGCGGCGGCGATCACAGCCTTCGCGGCGGCGGCATTGGCGGCGAGGTGGCCCATCACGGTATGGGCGTTCACCGGTTCTTCCTCCTCCTTCCAGCAGTCGTAGTCTGTGATCATCGCAAGGGTGGCGAGACTGATTTCCGCTTCGCGAGCGAGCTTGGCCTCAGGTAGATTAGTCATGCCGATGACATCGAATCCCAACTTGCGGTTGGCCAGACTTTCCGAGCGCGTTGAGAACGCAGGGCCGTCCATGTTCACATAGGTGCCGTGGCTGTGCACCCGGCGTTCCTGTTTCTGACACACTTCGTGAAGAATGGCGTGTAGTCCGGCGCTGACCGGATGACTAAAGCCTACGTGGGCGACGATGCCGCCGCCGAAGAACGTATGGCGCTCCCGTTGGCTGGTGCGGTCAAAAAATTGATCCGGCAGCACGATGTCGCGCGGGGCATATTCCTCGCGTAAGCTGCCTACTGCTGTGACGCAAATGATCCAGCGCACGCCTAGGGAGCGCAGAGCGTAAATGTTCGCGCGGTGATTTATCTCATGGGGCAGAATGCGGTGACCGCGTCCGTGGCGGGGGAGAAAAAAGACCCGCCGTCCGGCAAAAGTGCCGCCCGTGAGGACATCCGAGGGATCGCCCCACGGAGTCTCCACACGGATTTCCTTGCGGCCGGAAAAACCTTCAATGTCATAGAGGCCACTGCCTCCGATGATGCCAATAGCAGGTGCAGATTCAATCATCAGTTAGGAACTGGCGGAGTATTCGGCGGAGGCGCGAATGAGGGAGAAGGTGGCGCTCCTGCTGCGGCCTTCTTCTTCATGAGTTCCTGCGCGCGCTTCTGCTTTCTGTCCAGAAGCTCGCGCGTGGGCCCGGCCGACTTGTGAAGCGCCCAGAAATAATGGCTAAGCGCTTCTTCATACTTGCCCCTGAGCATGCAGTGGTCGCCGTAGGCATGGTGTATGAGGCGGGAGCCGTCCCCCCACTGGAGAGCTTTCTTCCACCATGGCTCTGCTTCCTCGCTTTTGCCCATCTGGTCGAGCGTCACCGCCGTGAACATGGCGTAATCTGCATTCTGCGGATACAGTGCGCAGGCCTTTTTGAAGCGTGTTAGCGCGGTGCGCAAATAGCCCGGGGTTAGAGGGGAGTGCCCCGGCGGCTTGGCGTTGGCGGCTTCGGATTCAAAATAGAGGCCGATTGCCCCTTCCGTGCGCCCCAGCAGAGCCCATGCAGCATAATTCAAAGGATCCGCCACCACCGCCTTCCTCATGTCCTGCTGTCCGGCCAACAGCATGCCTAGAGTCGCGATGGAAGGATCCATGGCGGCGGCCGCATCAGGAACGCCGGCTCCCCTGTAGGTGTGGTAGTCTCCGATGGCCCAGTCCACCGCTTTCCAGCCCGTCACGCCGGCTGGAGCCGCCGCGAGCAGGATGGCGGCTGCGCGCCATGACCGAGGGGCGTCCAGTTGCCGGGATTCCCTTTCGCTGGCGCGGACGCCGGGATTGGCCATGATGGCCAGCACCATTGCGGCGGTCACCGCATTGGTGCCGATGTGCATTTGAAAATCTGCGGCGCAGTGGATGGCGAAGGGAATCATGCCGCATAGCGCACCCAGCACCATGATACCGCGGTGATCCGCGAAAGACCGCCCGGGCTCCGCCGTCAGGGCTTCCCGGATTAGGTGGGACATGGCCTTCCAGCAGTGAATTCCCAGCACCGCGATGCCGAGGAGCAGTCCGATGAGCCCGTAGTCCGCCAAAAGTTGGAGCCATTCATTGTGCGCGAAGATGGCATCTACATCAATTTGACTCCACGTGATCCAGTCAGAGTTCATATTGCGGTAGGAGCGCTCGAAGTATTCGAAGGAGCGCGCCCCCGTTCCCAGTATGGGGGATTCATTCCACTGCTCATATGCCCGGCCCCAGACTTCCGCCCGCCCGTTGAGGTTCTTGAAAACATTGCCTGTGCCGAACTTCTGCTCCAGTTGAGTCCACGTAACCCAGCCGACGACTACGCAGGCTACCGCAGCCCCGGCAAGCTGCAGCCCCGTCCTCACCCCAGCACTGCGCCGGTCACTCTTGCAGATCGAGTTTAGCACCCAAGCGAGTCCAGCAAAAGTAACGGCCCCGATGCCGAATGCCAGACCGCCCCGGCTGGTGGAGAGCGCGACATTCAGCGTGGCTGCCAGAAACACGAGGCCGCAGGCCGCCCGCACGAATATCTGCACCCTGCCGAACACAGCCACCGCGAGGAAGAAGAACCCTGTCAGTTCCATGAATCCGCAGAGGTGGTTGGAGTTGGGAAAGAAGCCGCAAAAAATGGCATCTCCCGTGTCCCGGCGGAAACCAAGAAAGCTCAGGGGATTCGCCTGAACGTCGACATACTTCTGATAGAGCCCGCAGCCTAGGTTGCCGAGGATGAGCAGACCCCAAACGAACATGACAGCATAGCGGCGGCCGGCTCCTTCATGCCGCGCGGCCATTTGCACCCATGCAACGAAAGCAGTGGCGCAAAAGACGAGATCGTGCCGGGCAAGATACGCCACATCGCTGTTCAGCCCGCGCCAGAAAATGTAACCGGTGAACACCACCACGGCCCCCATGCAGGTCCGGCTCATGGTGCCTCGCTGCCGCCAGTGAAGAGTGAACACCCCAAGCAGCGCCGAGACCCAAAGGCACGCCGCGCCCGGCCAGAACGGTGCCGCCTCCTGCCATGTGCCGAAAACCCCCAGTAGCAGGCAGCCGATAAGGAACAGAAGGAAAGAGAGTTGGTCGAGTGCGCGAATCACGGAGCGTGAACTTAGGCGGGCCGTTTGCTGGATTCAAGCTTCATCCGCTACTCTGTAGCGGCGAATACGGATGGCCATGGAAACCAAAAGCCCCGTTACTTAGAGCAGCCGCCATGGAATCCGCCATCACATACACCACTCTGGACTCGCCTCTGACCCTCGCCGGCGGCCCCTGCCACATTGCGTACGCCATCGGCCGCAATCCTCTTTCCATCATCGCGCCCGGTCACCGCGTGGTGTGCCAGACAGGATCCCACACTGAATTCGCTAGCGTGCTGGAGTGGGAGCGCTGGCTGCTTGCCCACGAGCGTGCCCTCGCGGATTACGCACTGCTTTTCCCTGCCGCGTGAGGCCGGGGGATTCTTTTCTTGCCTCGCGGCAGCGACCCGCTAACTCTCGCGCACCTTTACTTACAACCCACACTACCTACTAACATGAGCAGAAAGATTCGTTACGGCATGGTCGGCGGCGGCCGCGGAGCCTTCATCGGAGCAGTGCATCGCATCGCCGCAGCGATGGATCAGCAGATTGAATTGGTCGGCGGCGCCTTCTCCTCCGACCCGGAAAAGTCCAAAGCCAGCGGTGCCGACTTCTTCCTCCCGCCCGGCCGCTGCTACGGCACTTTCGAGGAGATGATCAAAGCAGAGAAAGCGCTCCCGGCCGATCAGCGCATGGACTTCATCGCCATCGTCACGCCCAACCACATGCACTTTCCGCCGGCCAAAATGGCGCTCGAAAACGGCTTCCACGTGCTCAGCGACAAGCCCGCTACGTTTAATCTCGCCGAAGCTAAGAAGCTTGAGGCCATTGTGAAAAAGAGCGGCCTCATCTACGGTCTCACCCATAACTACACCGGTTATCCGCTCGTCAAAGAAGCCCGTGCCATGGTCGCTGCCGGTAGGCTCGGTAAGATCCGAAAAGTCGTCGTGGAATACCCGCAAGGCTGGCTGGCCACTCGCCTCGAATTAAGCGGTCAGAAGCAGGCCGCATGGCGCACCGATCCCAAGCGCTCTGGCGCTGGCGGCTGCGTGGGCGACATCGGCACGCACGCCGAAAATCTCGCCGAATACATCACCGGTCTCCATATTTCTGAACTCGCCGCCGACATCACCAGCTTCGTCAAAGGACGCAAACTGGACGACGATGCCAACGTGCTCCTCCGCTTCAAAGGCGGCGCCAAAGGCGTGCTTCACAGCTCCCAGATCAGCGTCGGCGAGGAAAACAACCTCAACATCCGCGTCTATGGCGAGAAGGGCGGACTCGAGTGGCATCAGAAAGAACCGAACACGCTGCTCGTGAAATGGCTCGACCAACCGATGCAGGTCTACCGCACCGCCAACGGCTATCTCAGCCCCGCCGCCCTCGCCGCCGGACGCACACCCCCGTCTCACCCGGAAGGCTACCTCGAGGCGTTCGCTAACGTTTACAAAAACTACTCCAACGCCATCCGCGCTCGCATCGACAAGAAGAAGCTCGCTAAAGATGACCCCGCTAACGATTTCCCTAAAATCAGCGACGGTGTCCGCGGTATGGCCTTCATCGAGGCCGTCGTCGCCTCTTCCAAAGCAAACGCGAAGTGGACGAAGCTTGACGCTTAACCCGCCCGACACTCATTTATCACTGGTAACTATGCCGGAGGGGGAAACCTCTCCGGCATTTTTCTGTGGCGACTCTCCTCATCTGCGGATGAGCGGGCAGCGCCAAGGGGGAGTAGTAGTGGCCCATGAAATTATTCTCTCTCGCATTTGCACTCACTGCCACTTCCACACTCCGTGCGGCGGAACTCCGCATTGGCATCATCGGATGCGATACTTCGCACGCCACGGAGTTCACCAAGCTCCTCAATGACTCTAACCATCCCCAGCATGTGCCTGGTGCGAAAGTTGTCGTGGCAGTGAAGGCGTGGAGTGCGGACATCCCCGACAGTGCCTCGCGGGTGGACGGCTATGAAAAGATCCTGAGGGAGCAGTGGGGCGTGAAATTCGTCGCGACCGCGGAGGAACTCTGCAAGGAGGTGGACGCGGTCATGATCGAGAGCGTGGACGGCCGCCCTCATCTTGGGCAGGCGAGACCTGTGTTTGCTGCAAAAAAGCCGGTGTTTATCGACAAGCCCATCGCCGGATCGCTGAAAGATGCGGTGGAGATATACAAGCTTTCGAAGTCCTCCGGTGTAGCGTGCTTTACGGGCTCGGCCTATCGCTACTACGATACCATGATCGAACTGCAAAAAGCGGACGCGGGGAAAATCCGGGGCGCGGTTTCGTGGGGCCCGGGGCCGAAGGAGGCGCATCATCCGGACCTCTACTGGTATGGCATTCACCCGACAGAGGCGCTCTACACCGTGCTGGGCGCCGGATGCGAAACGGTTTCCCGCAGTAGCGCTGAAGGAGCAGATGTGGTGACCGGTTTGTGGAAAGACGGGCGCAGCGGCACCCTCATTGCCCTGCGCAACGGGCCCATGCCTCATAAGGTGGTGCTCTTCGGCGACAAGACGGTGGTGGAACAAAAGCCAACGACGCACAGCTATGCTCCGCTTATCGCGCAGGTGATCAAGTTTTTCCAAACCGGAGTTGCCCCGGTCCCGCTGGAGGAAACGGTGGAGATGTTCGCCTTCATGGAAGCTGCGGACGAGAGCAAGCGGCAGGGCGGAGCTCCTGTGAAAGTTGCAGATGTCTTGAAGAAAGCAGGCTGGGAGGCCCGTTGAGCGCGACGACTACTGGTGGCGCGGCGGGAGCAGGAACGCCCGCAATTGCTCCCACGTCCCGCCGGTGCGGCCGTCGCCGGGGGACTCGGTGAGGAGCCATGTTTGCCAGCCGGCGGCCGAGGCCGGTGCGATATCATTGTCAGGGCGGTCACCGGTCATCAGGGTTTGTTGCGGGGATATTCCCCGAGCGGCGAGGGCGGCTGAGAGGTGCGCAAAGACTCGCGGCGAGGGCTTAGCAAACCCGCGCTCGCCGGAAAGGAAGGTGATATCCTGAGAGAAGTCGCCGATGTGGAAACCCGCGCCGGAGAATTCTTCCCGCGTGTAGTCCTGAGCATTGCTGGCGATGCCCGTGAGCATGCCGCCGGCGCGCAGTTGGCTGAGGGCTTCTAGGGCTCCCGGCATGGCGATGCACTTACGCGAGCACGCTGCGTGCAACCGACTCAGCCCCTTCGCCTTCTCCGCGAAGAAAGGCTGCGACTCCGGCGACCACGGCATCGCGGCGAGAATCTCCAGCCAGTTTACTTCCGGGAATGCTTCACCCTGCTGCCGCCGGCGTGCATTTTCGGATTCGACCGCGCAGCGGCAGTGCTCGTTGAATTCTGTCAGCGTCACAAACGGAAGGCCCAGCATTAGGGTCTCCCAGCCGGATTGCCACTCGTCTCCGGTCTCCGGCGTCAGCACCTTGAGCAGTGTGCCGTAGAGATCGCAGATCACCGCGCGGACTTCAGGAAAGGAAGGAGCAGATGTATTCACAAATCCCTGCACCCACTGCGATGGTGAAGCCGCTGTTTCCTGGCACATCAAAGTGAGTGCCCACCGGGTAAGATTGAATCTCCGTCTGCCCGTCCAGCACTACCGTGCATTCCCCGGCTACAATTTCCATCCGCTCCGGCGCACCCGTCCCAAAGTGGTATTCGCCTGCGTAGATCAACCCCAGCGTTTTCTTTTCCCCCGATGCCAAGACTACGGTGTGGCTGACCACACGGCCATCGAAATAGACATTCGCTTTGGTGTGGACGGTGACGCTGGAAAAAGACTCGGCGGGCATGCTTTGTGAAATGGGTAGTTTTGAGGGAGCGTGATTGGGCTGGGAGAGAGGGCTGCGCAAGCGGAACGGGCGGAGCAAGGTCTCAGGCCGGAAAAGCAAGAGTTACTCACCATCCTTAAACATTCGGGCTTTACAATTACAGTTAAGTCTTGTTTTTATAAGAAACCTATTCTCTTCAACTTTCGATGCAAACATCCGAACCCACGCCTCACGGTTATGTTATGGCCCAGCCGCCCCAGATTCAGGGGTCGCCGGTAGGCGAGTATTTTAATACTTTAATGCGAGGCCTGATCCACAAGCAGAACAACTTCCTCGCGGTCATCCAGGGATTCTCGAGCTTGATCCTGATGACTGACGGGCTGGATCCATCAATAAAGGAGAATCTCGACCACATGAAAGATGCTGCCCAGGGCGCTGCCGGTCTGGCAGAACGCATGCTCGCCGCATCCGGTTGTGTCCGTCTCAACCCCCAGCCGCTCAATTTGAGAGAATACATCCCGCTGTTGGAAGGCACTTTGCGCGGTCCCTGCACCCGGCTAGGCGTCGCCTGCCAGATCAATGTGCACCCGGAAACCCCGGCGGTTCTGGCCGACAACGGCCGCCTCAAGGACATCCTTGCGGAAGTGATCACCAATGCTGCGGAGGCAGCTGCTTTGGGCGGAGGACAGGCCGCGGTGGCGCTGGACATTCTCGCTCCCGGCAAAGTTGCAGAAGGGAGGCCGGGCTGTGTGGATATCTTTGTGCGCAATTCCGGCCCTGCCATTCCCGTGGAGAAACTCAAAGATGTCTTCCGGCCCTTCCACAGCACGCGCGATAGCAGGCACTACGGCATCGGCCTCACCATCGCTTCGGTGCTGCTCTCACAAATGGGCGGCACTCTCGGCATCCGTAGCGACGTCGAAGCCACCACCGTGTGGATCAGTCTGCCAGCGGCCTGAGCCCCGGCCGAAGCAGGCCGCATGGGCAAAAGCACCACTTGCCCTCTGCACCAAACTCCGCTAACACACCACCCGTGAACGGCCCGCTTCCGCCGAACATGGAGAGTGATGGGCGCCTGGTGGCCCTCGCGGTCTTCAAAACCGTTGTAGCCAAGTGATCCTTGGCTGGCTTGGTTCGATTCCTTGCCTCTCCGCCCCTTTTAAATCAACGAGTTAGCGAGAAAACGCCCTTTCGGGGGAGTTGCACCGGATTGCACAAAATAGCGGCAGTTTGCACTCTTGAGCAGATACAAAATAGATACACCCAGGTGACGCAGGCGGCGTTCTGCCCTCATTCTGCCCCTTTTGGCGGACATTACTACAAAACCGTAGTTTTCCGCCATCAGACAAACTCATCCCAAAGCGCGACAAACTCGTCCTCAAGGCCCGGTTTTTCACCCCTTTCGCGCCCTCCTTCGCCTGAGTTGTTAAAGGATGTGGCTTCGCGCTCCCGTAGGAGGCGGAACGCTTGGGCGCAGCTAGCGGGCCTCAGCTTAGCTGCCAGTCGACCCCGCCCACTTTGAGGGGGCCAGAACAGCTTTTGCTGACTGGCCCCCGCGGGTTAAAAGCAGCGGCATTCGATCAGTTGGGCTTCTTGTCCAGAAGTGCGACAACTTCATCGAGTCCTAGGCTCCTAGTGTAGTGCGCGTAAAATAGTGTAACATATAGTTGACACTGGTGTGGCAGTGTGTCTGCATGAGGCACGCGATCGCTATCAAGTTGAGTCCGGACGAGAATACCCTGCTGGTGCAGGTGATTCGTTCGGGTAAAAGTCCGCAGCG
>CAMAUV010000013.1 GCA_945861415.1 Akkermansia muciniphila
CCCGGACCGAGATCTTCGACTTCATCGAAGCCTACTACAACACCCACCGCAAACACTCCTCCCTCGGCTACCTCACCCCGGCCAAATTCGAGGCTGATTTAAACACCATCAACTAACAAAAATTTGGTCCAAAAATCCGTTGCATCTCATGCCACTCGTTTTTCGATGGAGAATGAATAACGATCAGCATCACACGTCTCCGAATCCGGTCAGCCGAATTAATCTTAACCCTTAGCTTCCTCCCCAGATGAAAAAACTTCTTCGTCCAGTAACCGTTTCACTTACCGCGACGCTATTCGCCTCCTGCACTTCTCCCTATCAGGCCCAAATGGGAGCGCTCAATCAGGCTTACAGCCGCGGCGACATTTCTGATTACGAATACCGTCAGAATATGACCCGCATGCAAATCAATGATGCCGGGTGGCAGCAAAATCAGGCGAATGCGGCCACCGCCGCTGCACTGGTTGGGGCCGTAGCCATCGGTGCCGTAGCGTTGAGCAATGGCAGCCGACATCGTCACTATCACCACCACCACCGCCCAAGGTGCCGGTGGTAGCCGTCGGCATCGTCAGCGATTCTTCAAAAACAAAGAACCCCGGCAGGCGGCTGCCAGGCCTATTTCATTTGGAACGGAAGGGATTCTCAAGCGGCTTAGCCTTCGTGCTTGAGTATTTAATCCGCGAGACGCTCATTGCCTTTCCGGGCGCGGCGTCCCACCAGTTTGAGAATGGCCTTGAGGATTTCGGTCCCGGCCACGGGATGGCTTTCGAGAAACGCTTCGAATGCATCGCTGGAAATACTCCAAACGACGCTTGGGGTGCGTGAAGTCACTGCCGCGCTGGCGATGGCGTCGTGTTCAAGGAAACCCATTTCGCCCACTGTTTCCCCCTCCTGCACATAGCCAAGGGGCACGATTTCTGCTGGAGTGCGGAGAGTGACCTGCAGTTCGCCGGCCACGACAATGTGCAGCGAGGTGGCCGGACCGCCCTGCCCTACCACGACGCTACCCTTCAAGTAAGCGGCAAATTTACCGAAGCCACTGAGTGCCTCGCGCGCGGAGGACGACGCACCGGCGAGAACGCCGGTGACAGGAAGGGAGTGCGGAGTAAGATTCATCAAAAAGCAACTTACGCACTTTTCGCCGCTGAGGCAACAGAAAAGCCTCCAGTCCCCGGCCCGACGGTGCTCCCGCCTGCGGGAAGGGCTTTGCTGATGGGAAAAACCACAGGCGCATTTGCCGGACGGCGTTTGAAGTAGCAGGAGGAGACATTCAGATGCGTCTTGCCGGCGCGGCCGGGCATGATGGCTAGGCGGCGACCTACACCGCGGATAACGGCAAAAATATAGACGAGCGTGACACGATCCTCTACGGCAGGCAAAAGTATCAAAACTACCCGGAAATGCGCGGTAAAAGGCGGATGCAAATTGCGTTACCTCTATATTACGCAAACTACAAAACACTTATGAACCAACTCATTATTGCCAACCGCCGCTCTTTTATCAAAACCGCCTCCGCTGCAGGAGTCGCCGCCGGTATTTCTGCACCCGGACTTGTCTTCGGCGCACCGGATAACCGCAAACTTAAGATCGGCCTGGTCGGCTGCGGCGGACGCGGGAGCGGTGCCGCCGATGATACGATGTCTGCAGACTCCAATGTGGAACTCTGGAGCTGCGGTGACGTTTATCAAAACGCCATCGACGGGGCCGTTCGTAATTTGCAGAATAAATTTAAGGACCGGGTAAACGTCGACGCCTCGCGCCAATTCACCGGCATGGACGCCTATCAAAAGGTGCTAGAAAGCGGCTGCGACCTTGTCATTCTGGCCACACCTCCCGGATTCCGTCCGGTCCATTTTGAAGCCGCTGTAAATGCCGGAAAGCACATCTTTTGCGAGAAGCCGATGGCCGTTGATGCTCCGGGTGTGCGCAAAGTGCTGGCCGCCGCGCAGAAGGGGAAAAGCGCCGGTCAGAGTATCGTAGCTGGATTCTGCTGGCGAAAGAGCGCGTCCCGCGTGGCCGCCATGACCAAGGTGCTCGAAGGCGCCATCGGCGATATCATTCATTACCATGCCACCTACTACACCGGCCCCGTGAAGCCAATGGCTCCCGCCAAATCCCGCCCCGACGGCATGAGCGATGTGGAGTGGATGGTGCGAAACTGGTATAACTTCTCATGGCTCTCAGGTGACGGCTATGTGGAGCAGGCCGTGCATAGTGTGGACAAGGTGGGGTGGGCCTTCGGCGACAAAGACCCCGTTTCCTGCATGAGCAACGGCGGCCGCGCCGTGCCCTTCGCCAACGCTGAGGACTACAACATCTTCGACCACTTCTCCTGCGTCTATGACTACGGTGACGGCCGCTACGCCACCATCAGCAGCCGCCAGATCCCGCAGTGCGACGGGGAAAATGCCGACTACATCACTGGCACGAAGGGTCAGTGCATCATCAATGGCGACCGAGTGATGATTACCGGCGAAAACCGCTGGAGATTCGACAAGTCCACGGACAACAATATGTACGTGAACGAGCACATCGAAATGTATGCCGGGCTGCGCGCCGGTAAGCCGGTGTATGATGGCGACTGGATGTGCCACAGCACGCTGCTCGGCATCATGGGCCGCGACTCCGCCTACACCGGCAAGCGCCTCACATGGGAACAGATCAGCAACAGCCAGACGGACCTCGCACCCGATGACCTCAAGTGGGACTCAGCCTTCAAAGCCACCCCCATGCCGCTTCCGGGCGTCACAAAATTCGTCTGATCCGAGTGCCACAAACTCAACCGAAGCTCACAGAAGGCGGTTTCTGTGAGCTTCGCCACTTTTTTCCTAGGCATTGAGGGACAATGCGCGTGTCAAAAATAATGCCTGAGTGGAATCGTCAGCCACCGAAAAATCTGCGCACTATGAAAAGAAACCTCCTCCTTGCCTTTTTGGCTGCCGGATGGTGAAGCGGTGCTATTGCACAGAATACGACGGATGATTTTCCAAATGGCCCTCCGGGCGCAGCGTCGGCCATCATTTCGAATGAAACACCCTCGGCGGCTGTCATAGTCAAGAGTGCGACGTATGTCGATGTCTTCAATTTCTTTGTGGCCAAACGATCCGTGCTGACGGTGGATACGGCTGGCAATAAGTATACGAGCGGGATGCTGCGCAGTTCGGGATCAACAGGCGCGAGAACCGCAGGCTGGACGACGGCGGCTAAGAAAAAGGGCGGCACGGGGAATCTGCCCAATCTGCGGACTTCCAGCCTCAACAGGATCACCGGACTGAATCAGTACGTGCTGCTCCCTTGTAAGCCGGATTTTGTCCCCGGCGGTTTCCCGCCGCAGTGACGGCCATTCCTCTGACGCCCGCGGTTAAGCGGGCGCCTCCAGCAGTAAAGCCGGATGCAACGAACCCGGGAGACATCCGCGGGGTGAACCGCGGGCCAGGCAGGCGGCCTGTTTTCCCTGTTTGTCTTGCACCGCGTGGGGTTTGTCGTGCCCCCGTTCTTGCGTCCGGGGCGGTGGGCTTTTACTCCGCCGTTTCACCCTTACCGGCGGTGGATACGCAGTCCCTTTTTGAAAAAAGAGACTGTGGAGCCACCGCCGGCGGTTTGTTTTCTGTGACACTTTCCGTCAGCACCGGCTTACGCCAACACTGCCCGCGTTCGTCACGCGGCACGCTGCCTTGTGGTGTCCGGACTTTCCTCCAGCGCTCCTTGCGGAGCACCGGCGGCCGTCCCGGAAGCAGCAAGTGTTCTTCGCACGACAAAAATGGAGCGCAACAGGAGAAGAACATGCGATTCAAGAAGTCATCTCGCTCAGGACTGGGTTTCACGCCGCTCTCGCCCCAAGACTCGCCATGGCCATTTCAGATAAAATTAATCCGGCGGATGACCTCACGCCCAGCACCATTAACCAGCAACTCCGGGACGCCATCGCCCGCGCCTCGGAAGAACTCTTCCGCAGCTAGCCCACGTGGCAGTAAATCCGCAGAGCCCGCAACACGCACAGGAAAATCACATGGAGGCGACGGAGGCAGCGACCACCTTCAAAGCACTCCCGCCTCCCGCAGTGACTTCATGGCGGCACCGGACCAGTCTTTGTTGGCCGCGGGATTGGCCGGGCTGGGGTGCGGGATACGCGCAATGCGGCGGTCCGGAGCCACTTGTCTAAAACAGGCCTCGGCAAACCCGCCAACTCCTACGAGCCAATCGGGCTCGAGGGCAGCGATTACCCGCTTGAGGTGTTCGTTGCAGGCTTTGGTCACCGGTGCCAGTTCCGCAGCGGACAGCTTGTCCGGCGTGATGTTGGAGCCACTGTCACTCATCCAAACGAGCGGGCAGAAATTGACGGCAAAGTGCTCCCTAAAAAAGGCATCTGCGGTCCCAAACGTTTCTTTCGCCCAGCCCCAGAGTCGGCGTCCGCTGACTTCCGAGCGGGAGCAGGCGAATCCGGTCACAGGGCGTTTGGGGTGCTCCCGTTGAGGGCGTTCAACCGGTTCACTAATACCCATCCAGTCGCGCACTGCAGCGATTTCTCCGAAAGGCACGCCGGTCTGTGCCATTCCGAACGGGCCTGGATTCATGCCGAGAAAAAGTACGCGCTTTTTCCCGCCCGCAAATTTCCTGATAAAGGCCTCATGAGGCCGCCGCGCATATTCCAATGGATTATAGATGTGGGTGACCGGCAGTGAAAAACGCAGCGGTCGCAATGCCGCGCAGAGTTCGTTTCCAGCGGCGAGGAGTTGGTCCGGAATGAGATTGGCCATGCTGGCAGGTTGCAGGCGCGGGGCGGGACGCAAGCGCAGCGCTTTACTTCCTTTTGGCTTGCAGCATCATCCTCAGAGCCACTGCAACCTCCGGCACTTGAGACCCCTGCCCATCACTGCCCTTTTAGCCGATGCGCTGGATAACCCACAAACCATCCTTCTGCGTCGAGGGCGATGCCCAAGCCATGAAACGCATTGCCTCCTCCCGGAGAGAAGTCTTTCGAGCGGGGCGCGAAGGGCTCGCCGGGACCAATACCTACGCCGCGGCTTATCTCATCGCAGCCCGCTGCATGGACACCCTGCGCGAGATGACTTCCTGCAAGGATAACAAAGTGGTATATGTCCCCTGCGAAGCCACAGGTGTTCTGGGGGCACTTGGCAGCATGAAGTCGATTTCCGAGGAAATGCCGAAACCAACAGGCGGGTCGCTTCCGCACGTTAGTTGATGCCCAAAACCCACCAGGCCACGTATCATTAGCAGGACTTAATGCCTCCTACAGCCGCCTAGACAGATCGGGAGAGAGACTCATAGTCAGCTGCCAAATTCATGAAGCTCATCAAACTCGCCGCCGCTGTGCTTAACCAGACTCCGCTCGACTGGCGGGGGAATCATGCCCGCATCGCCGCGGCCATTTCAGAAGCAAGGAAGCGCGGAGCATCGGTCGTGTGCCTCCCGGAACTGTGCATCACCGGCTACGGGTGCGAAGACGCGTTTCATTCCCCCGCCGTGCACCGCAAGGCATGGCAGCAGCTGAAATCCCTGCTCCCTCTGACAAAAGGCATGGTCGTCACGCTGGGACTGCCGGTGATGCATCAGAAGGGCATCTTCAACTTTGCCTGCCTCGTCGTGGATGGTCGCATCGCTGGGTTCACCGGAAAGCGATTCCTCGCGGGCGATGGCATTCACTATGAGCCGCGGTGGTTCAAGGCATGGCCAGAGGGTGTCCAGAGTGAGATCGAAGAAGAAGACGGCACCCGTTACCCCTGCGGTGATCTATATTTTGAAGTGGGCGGGGTGAAGCTCGGATTCGAGATTTGTGAGGACGCGTGGGTCGCTAATCGGCCTGGCATCGGACTTGCGCTCAAAGGCGTGGACATTATCCTTAATTCCAGCGCCAGCCACTTTGCGTTTGGTAAAAATGAAATCCGGAAGCGCTTCGTTCTGGAAGGCAGCCGGGCCTATAGTGCAAGCTATGTGTATGCCAATCTCTTGGGCAACGAATCCGGACGCGCCATCTTTGACGGGGAAGCCATGATCGCCACCCGCGGGCATCTCTGCGCCTCCAGCGAGCGCTTCTCGTATGATGAGTGGCAGATCGTCACGGCTCAAGTGGACGTCGAGGCCACGCGCATGAATCAGGCGCGCACCGCGAGTTACCATCCCAACCTTGCGGCCGAAGACCATGAACTTGTGAAGATCGACTTCAAATGGCCGCAACTCGAACCGGAGCAGACCGAAGCAAAGATGCCAGCGTGGGAGCACTCAGCGGATTTGAAGGAAGAAGAGTTCAGCAGGGCGGTGCCGCTGGCGCTGTTCGATTACATGCGTAAGAGCCGGTCGCTCGGATTTGTAGTGAGCCTGAGCGGCGGAGCGGACAGTGCTGCCGTTTCGGTGCTCGTGCGGCTCATGACAGAATTCGCCCTGAATGAACTCGGCGCGGAAAAGCTTCGGGCCAAGCTCGCCCATGTGCCGGGGCTCGCGACCGCCGCTACTCCCGAAGAATTCACGGCGGCTTTGCTCACCACAGCCTATCAGGCCAGCGCCAACAGCGGCAAAGTCACGCGGGCGGCGGCAAAAACGATCGCCGCAGCCGTAGGCGCCCGCCACAAGGAATTCAACATAGCAAAGCAGATCAGCGCTTACACGCAAATGGTGGAAGCCGGACTGGGCCGCGCCCTCACGTGGCAAACGGATGACATCGCGCTCCAGAATATCCAAGCCCGAGTGCGCAGCCCTGGCATCTGGATGATGGCCAACGTCCTCGGCGCGTTGCTGCTGGCGACGTCCAACCGCAGCGAGGCCGCAGTGGGTTACGCCACTATGGACGGCGACACCAGCGGCGGACTCAGCCCCATCGCTGGCATCGACAAGGCATGGCTGCGGGAATGGCTTCGCTGGATGGAGGCCAAAGGCCCGCAAGGCCTGCATCCCTTCCCGGCTCTTAAAGCGATCAATGTGCAGGCTCCCACCGCAGAACTCCGTCCACAAGAAAACCATCAGACGGACGAGGCCGACCTCATGCCCTATTCGTTGCTGGATGCCATCGAACGTGCCACCATTCGAGACAAACATGCTCCGCTGGAAGTCTGGCAGCTCATGTGCCTCCAGTTTCCGCAGTATGAAAAGCGGCAGCTCGGCGCTTGGGTCGAGCGATTCTTCACTCTCTGGTGCCGCAACCAATGGAAGCGCGAGCGCTTCGCTCCGAGCTTTCACCTCGACGACGAAAACCTCGACCCGAAGACGTGGTGCCGCTTCCCCATCCTCAGTGGCGGCTATGTGCTGGAACTGGAGGAACTGCGTGCCGCAGCCGGAATGTAGTATCTTGCACTCTTCCTTCTGGCGCTTTAGGCAGGGCACATTCCTTCCCTTTCTAACACATGGACATATTTCACGAACTCACATGGCGCGGCCTTCTCGACGACTACACCGGACGCACGGACGGTGGCGATGACGCACTGCCCGCCCGCCTGCGCACCGGCGGAGTGACGCTCTACTGCGGATTTGATCCCACCGCAGACTCGCTCCACGTCGGCAGTCTTGTGCCGTTGTTAGCGCTGCGTCGCTTCCAAATGGCAGGTCATCGCCCTATAGCCGTCGCCGGTGGAGCCACGGGGAGTATCGGCGACCCCAGCGGCAAGACTCAGGAGCGCCAACTTCTGACGAAGGATCAAATCGCCGCCAACGTGCAGGCTATCCGCCCGCAACTCGCAAGGCTGCTTGATTTTGAAGCAGAGAGGAATCCAGCGCGTCTCGTGGACAACGCCGACTGGCTCGGACCGGTCAGTTTCCTCGATTTCCTACGCGATGTCGGCAAGCACTTCACGGTGAACCAAATGGTGGCCAAGGAATCCGTCCGCGCGCGCATGGAGGACCGCGATGTGGGCATCAGCTACACAGAATTCAGCTACATGCTGCTCCAGGCCTACGACTTTTACTACCTCGCACGGGCCTACAGCTGCGAACTGCAAATCGGCGGCAGCGACCAGTGGGGCAATATCACCGCGGGCATGGAACTCATCCGCAAGAAGCTGGAGAAAAAAGCATGGGGCCTCACCATGCCGCTCATCACCAAGGCGGACGGCACGAAGTTCGGTAAAACCGAGAGCGGCACCATCTGGCTGGACCCAAAACGTACCAGCGTTTACCAGTTCTACCAGTTCTGGATCAACACCGACGACCGCGATGTCGTGCGCTATTTGAAATACTTCACGTTCCTCACCGAGGCAGAAGTCACTGCGCTCGAAGCCACCCACGCCGCCAATCCCGGTGCCCGGGAAGCCCACCAGTCGCTCGCCAAAGCCGTGACCACACTCATGCACGGCGAAGCCGCCTGTGCCGAAGGCCAACGCGCCAGCAGCATCCTGTTCGGCGGCAGCCTAGATGGCATCACCGCCGCCACACTGGAAATTCTGCGAGGAGAAATCCCCACAGCAGCCGCACCGCTCGCCGCCGGTCTACCTCTTACAGAAGCCCTCGTAACCGCCGGTCTCAGCCCCAGTAAAGGCCAGGCGCGCAAGGACATCGAAGGAGGCGGCATCTACGTGAACGGCCAGCGCATCCAGGACGCCGCCCGCACCCTCTCTGCCGACGACCTCTTGCACGGCACCGCCGTCCTTCTGCGGAAGGGCAAGCGCTCCTACGCGCTGCTCACCGCAGCATAAAATTTCTTGGCCCTTCTTCGTTTAAATGCTACTTTCGGGCCATGAAGATGAAGTCCCGCTGGTTGTTTGTCATCCTGATGATCCTGCCACTCATTGCATTTACGGCATTTGGGCTTCGGAATTACTGGCCGCCGAATCAAAAAATCCGTAGCGAAGCTACCGCCATAAGTTTGCTCGGAAAGTGGCTGAACGCCTAGCAGCTTGTTCACGAAGGACGCTTCCCTCAAACCTTGGAAACTCTTTTGAATGACAGAAACGCGTGTGAGCGTTACGGCGCGGATCGATCCGTCCTCGCAGGCGTATGAATTTCAGAGTATCACGGAGGCCGGCCTGACTTAGGTTCGGCCGATACGCTCCTTGTCGCCCGCCCACTCAATCGGCCTGAACTAAAAATTATCCTGAACGCCGGCGGATCTGCGTGGGCGGTCAATGAGGACTGAAGTCCCGGCCGCTAGAACAGTTAGCGAAGAGTCGCATCCACAACCATGCTAATTTCGATAACGGTAGCCGGGTGTGCGTGCCGACTCTTTTGACATGGGAGACGGCTCTATTCAGCACTCACCATTTTCACCGCCCCGCGCGGGAATTTCGCCTTCTTCACCAGCCCCATGAATTCCTTCCGGTGACCGGCGGAATCGTGGCCGAGGGCGCCACCAGCCCAGTGGATGATGGACTCTTGCGTAACCGCTCCAGCGTAAGGAGAGCCGCGTAGAGCCAAACCAAACGCAGTCACCGCCGCCGCGAAACGGAAATCCTCACCGGCCCCGGCAAAAGTCTGCGCTCCGCCCGCAGAGCAAAAGAAAGTTGCCATCGTGCTCTGCGCGGCCTCTGGCAGTTTGTGGCGAATGTGCAGCGCAGTCAGATTACCGGACGGCGCGGCGGGTTCATATTGATACAGCACCGTCACACGCTGACCGGCTCCTAGATCCCCGCTGTCCTTGCGGTCGCTGGAAAAATCCGCGTTTTCCATCACCCGGTTCTCGTAGCCGAGCAGCCGGTAGCGCTTTGCAGCCGACGGGTTCCATTTCAATTGGAGTTTCACGTCCTTGGCCACGGTGAGCAGCCTACCGCTCGCATCCGCCACCAGCACTTTTTCCGCCTCCTCCTTGCTGTCGATGTAGGCATAGTTGCCATTCCCCTTATTCGCCAGCATTTCGAGCCTGCTGTCCTTTAGATTCCCCATGCCGAAACCGAGCACGCTCAGGAAGATGCCGCTCTTCGCCTTTGTGGTGATCAACCGCTCCAACGCCTTTTCGTCCGTTTTGCCCACGTTGAAATCACCATCCGTCGCTAGGATCACGCGGTTCACACCACCCTTGATGAAATTCTCCGCCGCGGTGCGGTAAGCGAGTTCAATTCCCTGGCCGCCATTGGTGGAACCGCCTGCATCCAGATTGCGAATGGCTTGTAGAATCGCGGATGCTCTGTCGCCCCCTGTGGCGGGCAGCACCAAGCCAGAGGCCCCGGCATATGTCACCATCGCGATCCGGTCCTGCGGGCGCAGACCATCGGTTAGGATTTCCAGACCCTTCTTCACCAGCGGTAGCTTGTTTTTCTCATCCATAGAGCCGCTCACATCCACAAGGAAGACGAGGTTCGCCGCCGGGCGTGCAGCAGGAGCCACATCGCGCGTGCGCAGCGAAATCTTGAGCAGCCGGTCTCCTTGCCTCCACGGACATTCCGCAGTCTCCATGCTCACTGCGAAGGGCTTCCCGGGTGCAGGGTGCGGGTATTCGTAGGGAAAGTAGTTCACCATTTCCTCCAGCCGAACCGCTCCCTGCGGCACCGCCTCCCCGCTCTGGATGAACCGCCTGACATTCGCATACGATGCCGTGTCCACATCCGCCCGAAGGTGCTCACCGACTGGCCCGACGTGCGCACGAATTCGTTTTCCTGCACGTTCACATAGGACTCCGCGCTTTCCGTGTAAGAGTTTAAACTGCCCCCAATTCCCATTGGTGAGCATGTCACCACAAAGCTTGGCGGGAATGACGGCGGACTGGATCGCGAAACTTTGGATTTGGAAGGCTTGGAAAAACTCGCCAATGGAGCCGCAGCATGATTGGCAGCGTATCTTGAATATGAGGAAGAGGAACAAGCACCGAGAACAAAGGCTAGTGTGCTGAGAGCGATGGGGAGGAATCGATGGTCTATGAGTTTCATGGTATCAATGCTACTTTTATAGCAATAATACCCGCAAAACGAGACAGTCCACTACTAATGCTGCTCATTTAGCAATAATCGACTGCGAAAAAACCCGAACAGGGAGCGCTGCCTAACTATAACGGCAGTCGCGGAGTGCAGAAGGTTGTGAAAACGAGGCCGCCGAATGCTGGCCGACATCTCCGGGACACACGCAGAGCGTCCCCAATTCCTCATTGCCCCGGCGATTCCCTGCCCTAGTATTCATCACAACATCGCGGGGGTGCCGGGTCAGCCGGCTGAGATTTTCCTCATTCGCAGGAGAACCCTTTGAACCTGATCCGGCTCATACCGGCGAAGGGAGTCGGGCGGGCGGACAAGGCGCTCTCCGTGATGATCACTCCACGCGTCCGGCCATTTCGTCCTTCTGATTTTGTCATTCCCTCGTCCTTTATCATTCTGATTTCATCATTTCCTTCACACCATGATCGCCACCGAATCCTCCTTCGAACCCCACTCCTCCGACGCCCTTCCCAACAGCACTCGTGTCTATGTCGAAGGCATCCAACCCGGCGTCCGCGTGCCCATGCGCGAGATCACCCTTTCCCCAACCAAAGCCTTCAACGGCCGCATCGAAATCAACGAACCCGTGCGCGTCTATGATACCAGCGGGCCATGGGGCGATACCGCCTACAAAGGCACCGTGCAGGAAGGCCTCCCGGCTCTGCGGGAAAAATGGATCGTCGGCCGCGGCGACGTGGAAACCGTCGAGGGCCGCCAGGCCACCGCGCGCGACAACGGATTCCTCAGCGAGGTCCACATGCGGGCCAATGCCGACAAATACGCCGGCGGCCTCAGCGCCCTCGACCAGCCAGTCGGCAGCAGTCGCCCGCGCCTACGCGCTCAGCTAGGCAAAGTCGTCACCCAGCTAGCCTATGCCCGCGCGGGAATAGTTACGCCCGAGATGGAATTCGTCGCCATCCGCGAAAATATGCGCAGGGCCCAAATCGCCGACTTTACGAACGATATCGTCCGCAACGACCTCGACCAACAGCACGTCGGCTCCGCTCAGGCACAAACCGACTACACCCCCGGCATCTTCCGCCGCTTCCCTCAGCGCATCCCGGCAGAAATCACTCCGGAGTTTGTGAGAAGTGAGGTGGCAGCAGGGCGTGCGATCATCCCCGCCAACATTAATCACCCGGAACTCGAACCGATGATCATCGGCCGGAACTTTCTCGTCAAAATCAACGCCAACATCGGCAACAGCGCCGTCGCCTCCAGCATCGAGGAGGAGGTCGAAAAAATGCGCTGGGCCACCAAGTGGGGAGGGGACACCGTCATGGACCTTTCCACCGGCAAAAACATCCACGCCACTCGCGAATGGATACTGCGCAACTCGCCCGTTCCCATCGGTACCGTGCCCATCTACCAGGCGCTCGAAAAAGTGAACGGCAAAGCAGAGGACCTCACATGGGAACTCTTCCGCGACACCCTCATCGAGCAGGCCGAGCAGGGCGTCGATTACTTCACCATCCACGCCGGCGTCCTGCTGCGCTTCGTCCCCATGACCGCCTCCCGCATGACCGGCATAGTGAGCCGCGGCGGCAGCATCATGGCCAAGTGGTGCCTCGCCCATCACAAAGAGAACTTCCTTTACACCCACTGGGACGACATCTGCGATATCATGGCCGCCTACGACGTCTCCTTCTCCATCGGCGACGGTCTGCGCCCAGGCTCCATCGCCGACGCCAATGACAAAGCCCAGTTCGGTGAACTCGAAGTACAAGGCGTCCTCACCACACGCGCGTGGACCAAAGGCGTCCAAGTCATGAACGAAGGCCCCGGCCACGTCCCCATGCACATGATTGAGGAAAACATGGCCAAGCAGCTCGAATGGTGCCACGAAGCCCCCTTCTACACCCTTGGTCCCCTCACCACCGACATCGCCCCCGGCTACGACCACATCACCAGCGGCATCGGGGCCGCCATGATCGGCTGGTATGGGTGCGCCATGCTCTGCTACGTCACCCCCAAGGAACACCTCGGCCTCCCCAACAAGGAGGACGTAAAAGTCGGCGTCATCACCTACAAACTCGCCGCTCACGCCGCCGACCTCGCCAAAGGCCACCCCGGTGCCCAATACCGCGACAACGCCATCTCCAAAGCCCGCTTCGAGTTTCGCTGGGAAGACCAGTTCAACCTCAGCCTCGACCCCGTCACCGCCCGCGAATACCACGACGAGACCCTCCCCCAAGACGGAGCCAAGTCCGCCCACTTCTGCTCTATGTGCGGCCCTCACTTTTGTTCGATGAAAATCACCGAAGACGTGCGGAAGTATGCCGCCGAGCAGGCCCTCTCCGAGGAAGAAGCCCTCCAGCATGGCATGGATGAAAAGAGCAAGGAGTTCGTGGAAAGCGGAGCCGAAGTCTATCAGCAAGCCTGACCACCTTACACTCTCTTGAGTTTTGTCCAAGAGGCGGAGGGCAAGCCCTTGGCCTAAAAATGGCCGGATTCCAATGCGAAGCCGCGACCGAGATGATCCTGCCTGCTGCATAACGTTGCGTGCAAACCGGCCACGGTGGGATGTTCATAACGATGACATGCGCAACGTCGACGCCACCGGATGGAAGGGAGTTGATCTATTTACCGCCGGTGTGCCGTGCCCGCCTTTTTCTGTCGCTGGGAAGCAGCTCCCAAGTAATGATGAGCGAGACAATAACCTACTGAGCGATTGACCTTTTACTGCGCCCCCTCCTCCACAGAATCATGAGTCTTAAACACCCTGCTCTGCGCTGGTTGGAAGAAGTCTGGAATACTAAGAACATGAACGCACCTATGAGTTGATGGATTTATCTGCAGCGGGCCATACTAACCGCGAGGCCGTGTTAGGACTAGAGCGGTTTGAGAAGGAGATGTAACGACCTCTGATCAAGACGTTTTCGGATGTGATGATGACGGCAGATGGGAGTATTGAAGTGGAAACGGCACCTGCGCGCAAAGCCTAATAATCCCCCGGATAGAACCGCCTGTTCTCATGACACACCCCGGCGCCGATCACACGTCCACACATTCATCAAAGGCGCGCCGGTATAAATCGCGCACTCGACTAGCCTGGGCTGCTCCGGTGGCCGCATAGTTGTCCAATCCGGGCGCAGCATTGATTTCGAGGATGCTGTAGTCCGCCGCTGCGTCGGTGATGCTTTCGCAGGCGAGGTCCACGCCACACAGACGCAGTCCCATGTCTGCTGTGATCTTGATGCAGAGGTGACGCCAGTAGGGATGAATCGTCTCGGTGTAGTCCTCCGAGTCCCCTCCGACTGAAAGGTTGGAGACATCGTAGACCCTCCATACCTGACCGGCATCCAGAATCGTGTCCCGGTTCCAGCCCAAACGCTGCAGGCTGCTCTCAATGCGCGGGTCAATCAGGTTAAGTACCGTGTCCCGCCCCTGCTCCTCAAACCTTACCTGCCGGGTTTGAAACAAAGCGTCGATGTTCGAAGTCCCGTCGCCAATCAGTTCCAGCGGTTTGCGCAAGTAGCAGGAAATGATCTCATCTCCCATGACCACTACCCTGTAGTCCGGATGGGGAACGGCCTTCTCAACGATCACCTTGAAGGCCCCCTGCTCAGCGAAGTTTTCCAGGGCCGCTCGTACTTCCCCGGCTGTCCGGCAGCATTCGATTCCCCTGCCCTGCGAGCCTTCGTTGGGCTTCAAATAGCACGGGTAGCCCAGCGATTCATCAATGAAGGCGAGAACTGCCTCGACGTGATCATACCCTCCAAAACCGAAGCGCCCGAGATTACGGTCAATCAATTCTACGAAGCGCGGAAAAAGGAACACCTTTCCCGGCGGCGTGCGATAGCCCAGACTTTGCAAGAAGTGCTTGGTGTAACCTTTGTCGCGGGCCACTTCGGACGCGCCCAGTCGGTTGATGCCAAGGCTTGAGCCGCGAAAAAACCGCACCGCTCCGTTGTGATAGACGATTCTACCCACGTAGCCGTAAACAGGCTCAATGTGGATCTGCTGCACATTAGAGAGGTTCCCTTCGTTGAACAGCTCAATTAAGAGTTTGGTAATGAAAGGATAGTGGGGCTGGGGAAGGAGCGGTGGACCCTTGCTTTCAGTTTCCTGGCTGTGCATGAAGAAGAGATATTGATAGGGTTGATTCCTCGTAAGATAGTGCACGCAGGACCACAATCCCTCATCCAAAAGATCGACAGCAATAAAAGCCGTGCCTACCGCCACAGCACGCTGGGAAACTTCTTCGCGACGGCCTGACGGTGCTTCGGCCATTCACGGGTCATGAAAGCCGGCCAGTCTGCGGTGGTAGCGAGGCGCTTGCCGTCGGGGGTGTGGAGGCTCAGGAAGACGGGCAGACGGCCCTCGCAGAGGGTGGGGTGCTTTTTGAGGGCGAAGCATTCCTGGAGTTTCACCTGAGCTTCCGGAGTGTCGCTGGTGTAGTTGATTTTGATAGTGCCGCCGCCATGCCACGGGAGAGCAAGCGGTGCTAGCTCATCAAGCCAACCGACCATGCCTTTGTCGAGATGCTGATGGAAAGCGTGGATGAGGGGAGCGGCTTGCGCTTCTTTGACGAGGGTGAGACCATTGAAGGCCCGGCTGAGGCAAGCGGTGACGGCGGTGTCGTCGAAGGGCGCGAACTCTAACTCCGGCAGGGTGGATTGGACGAAATTCACGCGGGCTATGAACTGCTTCAGCCTATGATCGAAAAGGGGCAAATCAAAGGCACCGGCGTGGTGGGCCTCGGCAAGGCAACGGCCGCTGGCGATCGGATCAAGTTCGCGCTGCTGAGATTTTTCCTCAATTACGAGGTCGCGGTAACGCACGAGCCTCATGGCGGCGACGCGTTTGTTCTGTGCGTCGAAGAGGTGCTCGATAGAGGTACCAAGGTGCTGGGGAAACATCTCTGCGATCCACGCGGGCTCTACAGCGGTAGCTAGGCTGAGCAGAGTCTGGCCAGAGGGTGTTTCGCGCAGATTGGCGGCGACGAAGAATAGCGCATGCTGCACAACGCTCTCGCGCACGAGCAGGCCGACGCGCTGGTCGGTGAGATCGCACTCGGTTTTGCCGGGACTGCGGCGCTTGGCGAGCTGGTCTGCAAAGCCGGCCATGATACATCGCAGCAAAGCTTCGAAGGGTTTACCGGGGCCAGCGGGCAGGGGTTCGCGCTCGTAGAGATGCTGCTGATGGGCGGCGTTCAGGATTTGCTGAAATGTCTGCTCCACCTGACGGGCGACCTGGACATTGATGCCGCAACTGCGGCAACGGTCGAAACTGAAGCCGTTCGCCTTGGCAAAATCGTAGGTGCGCATGAGCGTGATGAAATCGGAGTCCGCGCTGTCCTCGAATATTTCGCGCGCGGCTTTGGTCTGTACATCGTCGCGATCCAGTCGGGCAAGTAAGTCACGGCCACTGACCAGAGCAGCGCAAAGAGCAGCATCCCGCACGCAACCCCGTTGGCTGGCTTCGATCAACATGCGGGAGTAGCGCGGGTGCATGGGAAGACGCAGCATACGGTGCCCAATAGACGTGAGGTCCTTATCCCGAAGAGCACCAAGCATCGTGAGCAGGCGCTCGGCGCGCACGACAGCCTGCAGATCAGGCTTGTCTAACCAGTCAAAGGTGGCGGCTTCGCGTATGCCGAGCGAGTGCAGCAGTAGCACCACCTCCGCGAGATCACTGCGCTGAATTTCCGGGGTGTTGCGCTCCTCGCGATCCTTGTGGCCGATCACCGTCCACAAGCGGTGACAAGTGCCAGGCGCGGTGCGTCCAGCGCGGCCTCTTCGCTGATCCGCACTGGCCCAGCTGATCGGCTCCAGCAACAGCGTGCCGATGCCGCGTTCGGCGTCGTAGCGAGCCACTCGGGCGATGCCTCCGTCAACCACATGGCGGATGCCGTCGATGGTGATGCTGGTTTCCGCAACGTTGGTGGCGACGATTACTTTGCGCAGAGGATTTGGCGCAAAGGCGCGATCCTGCTCCTGCGGTTCGAGTTCGCCATGCAAAGGGATGCACGCCACCCGTTCAAGCGTTCTCAGGCCGCGTAGCGCGTCCAGAGTGCCGCTAATCTCGCCGCGACCCGGCATAAATACGAGAATATCGCCAGGCGCGTCATCGTTAATGATGCGCTCGACCGCGTCAGCAGCCTGCACCGTGATCGGGCGCTGATCCGGCATCTTCAGATAGCTCACCTCCACCGGAAAGCTTTTCCCCTCGGAAATGAGGACTGGGCACCCATCCAGATAGGCCGCGACGGGCTCGGCATCAAGCGTGGCGGACATGACCACTATGGCCAAATCTGGCCGTTGAGTCTTCTGCAGGTGCTTTACCAGCGCCAGCGCGACATCGCTAAGCAGGTTCCGCTCGTGGAATTCATCAAAGATCACCGCGCCAATATTCGCCAACGTTCGGTCATCCTGCAGCCAACGCAGCAGAATGCCTTCAGTGACAAAACAAATGCGTGTGCCCACGCTCGTGTGGTCATCGAAGCGAATCTGATAGCCTACCTCCGCCCCGAGCTTTCCTTCCCGCTCCCACGCTACCCGCGTGGCCACCGTGCGGGCGGCAAGGCGGCGGGGCTGCAACACCACGATCATCTTGGCGCCCGCGATTCCCTTATCTAACAGCATCTGCGGCACCTGCGTGGTCTTGCCAGATCCCGTCGGCGCGACGAGTACTAACCTATTCCCACCGCTCAAGGTGCGCAGGATGTCGTCGTGGATTTTCCAGATGGGAAGCGTGGTGGAAGAGCGCATGAAAGTGGACTTTGTCGCTATGGGCTTTCGTTGGAAGTGCGAACGCAAACGATCCAGTTCTATGATGGAATTGAAGAACCTCATAGCGCAGTCGATGCCGCCGGATGAGAACATCTTTAGCCGCTTTAAGCGGAGCAAAAGGCATTTTCCAGAAGATTACTTGCCGCTCACCGATGAGTGGGGCTTGTGGGATTATCAATCACCGCCGCGGAAACAATTTCCCAATGGCGAGACACACAGCCCCAACAAACTCAGCACCAACAGCGTTCAGCAAACTGCTCCGCGGGAGATGTCTAAGCTATCAATGATTGCGCATGAAGCCCGGCGCGTGGCGACAGAAACAATGCTAGGGTATTGCAAGTGCACGGGTATCAAAGTGATCCCCCAGATTACTCTGCCGCTCGAAAAGCCAATGAAAGCGCGGCGGAAGGCGAAGTAAATTTACTTCAAGATGCTCCCGTCGTTTTTTCTGGTTCGCTGAGAAATCCTCTGCTACTTATCCGATCACTTCCGGCCAGTCGGTGTGGAAGAATTGGCCTTCGGGTTTGTCGGTTCGCTCATAGGTGTGTGCACCGAAGAAGTCGCGCTGGGCCTGGAGCAGGTTGGCGGGGAGACGGGCGGCGCGGTAGCTGTCGTAGTAGCCAAGGCTGGCGCTGAAGGCAGGCGCGGGTATGCCACTGAGGGTAGCGAGGGAGACGACTTCACGCCAGTTTTGCTGGGTGCGGCCGAGGACGTCCTTGAAGAAGGGATCAAGCATCAGGTTCACGAGACCCGGGTTGCCGCGATACGCATCGGTGATGCGATTGAGGAAGCGGGCGCGGATAATGCACCCCCCGCGCCAGATGGCAGCGATGCGACCGAGATCGAGGCCCCAGTTTTTCTTTTCACCCATGGTTTTAATAAGGTCGAGGCCCTGCGCATAGCTGATGATTTTGCTGGCGTAGAGGGCATCGTGCACCTTCTTTACGAGGTCTGCTTTGGAGACGGTGATATTGACTGCCGGGCCTTTGAGCTCTGCGCTGGCGGCCACGCGCTGCTTTTTCTGGCTGGAGAGGATGCGTGCTTCCACGGCAGCATTGATGGTGGAAATGACGACAGCATTTTCCGCAGCGTTGAGCAGCGTCCACTGACCCGTGCCTTTCTGTCCAGCCTTGTCCACGATGAGTTCCACGATGGGAGTTCCCGTTTCCGCGTCTTTCTGCTCTAGCGCTTTACCAGTGATTTGAATAAGGTAACTAAGCAGTTCCCCCTCATTCCAGTCATTGAAAATGGCGGCCATCTCATCTGTGGTGAATCCGGCGTGTTTGAAAATGTTGTAGGCTTCGCAGATAAGCTGCATGTCGCCGTATTCGATTCCGTTATGGATCATCTTCACATAGTGGCCGGCGCCGCCGGGGCCGATGTGGATGACGCAGGGCTCGCCATCCACTTTAGCTGCGATACTCTCAAAAATGGGCTTCATCACCTCCCACGTGCTGGGAGGACCGCCGGGCATGATGCTTGGGCCTTTGCGCGCACCCTCTTCACCGCCGCTGACACCAGCCCCGATGAATCGGAGCTTCTTTTCCGCGAGGTAGGCGTCGCGGCGCTCAGTGGCTTTATAGAAGCTGTTGCCGCCGTCGATGATGATATCGTCCTCCTCCAACAACGGAATGAGTTGCTCAATAACGGCATCCACGGCGTCGCGTTCGGAATCGGTGACCGCATTTGATTTAACCATGATCTGAATCTTGCGCGGGCGCTTAAGGCTTTTGACGAAGTCCTCTAGCGTGTGGCTACCCACGAGTTTTTTGCCCTGATGCTTGGCGATAAACTCATCAGTCACCGAGGTGGTGCGGTTAAAAACGGCGATAGTAAACCCGCGGCTTTCTACGTTGAGGACGAGGTTTTGTCCCATAACGGCGAGACCGATTAATCCAAAGTCAGCTTGGCTCATTTTCAGAAGTAATTGCGTGATTAGTAGTAGGTGGGGAGAGTGGGCGGTAAAGGTGCGCCAAGGACGTGTCCACCAGAAAAGTTCCGATCAGGAAAGGATGGGCGAATTTGACCCCCCCTACCCTAAAAATGCGCAGGAATTGGCTGAGTTTCCACATTCGAAACATTGACGGCGGGCGCGAAAAGCCATAGGAACGGTAATGTCCGCTCAAGTATCATTGGTTCCCAAATTTCAGCTTTCATCAGCAGCAGCATTACTCGTATGCACCCTGCCCACTCTATCATGCACGGTTTCAGCAAGGGACGATTACCCCGACTGGCAAAAGTCAGGCACTATTTTTATCGACACTACACCTCTAGGAGCGAACCTGCCGGCTTCGGCCTCTCTTGAAGGATTTCCGCTACTGGTGCGCCTACACAAGGACTACTTTGATTTTTCCAAGGCCCTACCGAATGGAGATGATGTGCGCTTTTCCAACGCGGACGGAAAACCTCTAGCTTTTCAAATCGAGCACTGGAGTGTCGTCGAGGGCGCAGCCAGCATTTGGGTGCGCATGCCTCAGATCCGGGGAAATAAACGTCAGGAACTGAGAATGCACTGGGGCAATGCCACGGCCAGCGGCGAGTCGAACGGTGGCGCGGTCTTCAATGAATCGAACGGATACTTGACCGTTCTGCACATGGGCGAAAAGCCGGTAGATGAAGTCGGCACGGTGACGCCGGAGGATGAGAAAACCTCCGCGACAGCAGGCATGGTGGGCACCGCGCGGCACTTTGCCGGAGGGCAAGGCATTTTCTGTGGCGAACAAATCACAAAATTTCCGGTGGGTGCCGCACCCCACAGCACGGAGGCATGGGTGCGCGCAGAAAAGGTGAACGGCAGAGTGATGGCATGGGGCAATGAGCATGGACAGGGCAAGGTGGTCATGCACTTCATGAGTCCGCCACATGTCAAAATGGAATGCTATTTTTCCGGTGCGGACGTCGCCAGCGAACGTCTGCCGATGAATGAATGGACCCATATCTTCCACACCTATGAGAATGGAAGTTCGCTCATCTACATCAATGGGGTTCTAAGCGGCACCTCCAAAACTCCCAATGCTCCGCTGGCCATCAAGTCACCGGCGCGGCTCTACATAGGGGGCTGGTACAGCAACTGGGACTTCCACGGCGATGTTGACGAAGTACGCATTTCCGAAGTCACGCGCTCTGCGGATTGGGTCAAGCTTCAATATGAGAATCAAAAGCCGCTACAAAGCGCGACCGGACCGGTGGTGACTGAACAAACTTCCGGACTCAAGGGCACGAAGTTCGTGCTAGCCCCTGCCGAAGCAGCCGTGGCCGAAGGAAAGACCGCGCTATTCACCCTGGATGCACCCCACGCCCAAAAAGTTTACTGGACGGTGAAGAGTGATGGAATTGAGACGATAGAGGCCGTGGACCGCTTCGCATTCACATTTAATGCCGGGCGCGTCACGGGCGACAAAAAAGTGATGATTGAGTGCAGGGCGGTCATCGCAGGCAGGATGGAAATAAAAGAAATACACATCTCGGTAAGGGAGGCGATTCCTGATCCCGTGTTTACGCTTAAAGCTCAGAAATCATGGGATGGCCGTAAGGCAACCGATGTGCTCATCGAGACTGCCGGGAATACGGGAGAGGCGAAAACCACATGGAGCGCCGGGCCGTTCGCGGTGAGCAAAGAAACGACCACCGCAGGCCTCCGACTGACGCGCGCCCAGAACAGTGGCACGCTGACCGTTTCCGCCACCATGGATAATGGCGGCCAGCCAGTGACACAAAGTGTCTCCATCGAAGTCACCGAGCCGAAATCAGACCCGTGGGTCACCCGCACTCCGGACAAAAACGAAAAACCAATGGAGAGACAGTTTTATGCCCGTGACGACCGAAACGAGGGCACACTCTTCTGGAATGGTATTCTGACGGAAGCTGCCGATAAAGTGTTCCTCAAGCTCTACGCGGATAAAAAACTGATCCACACAGACACTGCCGCGCCTGCTGCCGACCGTTCATACTCTCTTTCAGCAAAGCTGAAGCCCGGGCTCATTCGCTACAAAGCCGAATTTGGAATCAGCAATGGGGCCAATGAGACCGTGAAGGAAATCGTGAGCGATCTCGTGTGCGGCGATGTGTTCATCATTAACGGTCAGTCCAACGCGCTTGCCACCGACACCGGTGAAAAATCCCCGGCGGTAACGAGCGAATGGATTCGCAGTTACGGCCGACCTGAGGGTGACGGGAAATTGGGCGAAGGTAATTTATGGTGCCGGCCGGTCTGGAAGGCGCAGAACGGTGAGAAGGCGGAGTTGGGCTGGTGGGGCATGGAACTGGCCAAACAACTCGTGGACAGTCAGAAGGTGCCGGTATTCATCGTAAATGCCGCCGTGGGTGGGACTCGTATCGACCAGCACCAGCGAAGCATGAGCGATCCCTCCGACTTGCGTACAATTTACGGCAGGATGCTGTGGCGCGTGCAGCAGGCTAAACTGACCCACGGGATTCGCGCTATTCTCTGGCACCAGGGTGAAAACGATCAGGGCGCAGACGGCCCCTCGGGCGGCTATGGATGGGAGACATACCAGAAATATTTCCTAGAGATGTCCGCAGGCTGGAAACACGATTTCCCCAACGTGCAGCACTACTACGTTTTCCAGATTTGGCCGAACTCCTGCGCCATGGGCGGCAGTCATGGTTCAGGCGACATGCTGCGGGAAAAGCAGCGGACGCTACCGCAGCTTTTTTCCCGCATGAGCATCATGTCCACGCTGGGGATTGTTCCTCCCGGCCCCTGCCACTATCCACTGCTAGGCTGGTCGGAGATTGCCCATTTAGTCCAGCCAATGATCGAGCGAGATCTTTACGCTAAGAAGCCAGTAAAATCGATCACGCCGCCAAATCTAGTATGGGCCTCGCTTGGCGAAGACAAGGACAAGGTCGTGCTCGAATTTGATCAACCGGTGAAATGGAAAGAGGCACTGGCCGGACAGTTTTATCTGGATGGAGAAAAGGGCAAAATAGCCACAGGAAGCGTCGCCGGAAATGTCGTGACATTGCAATTGAAGGAGCCGTCCAGCGCCACGCGTATCACCTATCTGAAAGAGGTGTCATGGAATCAGATAACTCTGCTCGAAGGAGAAAACGGAATCGCTGCCCTCACCTTTTGCAATGTGCCCGTGAGAACCAACCAGTAAGCACCATCCCTAAATGCATGAACTTTCGCCCGTTCTCACTTCTGAGCCTCTTCCCTGCCCTGCTGCCTGCTATGGCGGTGTCCGCCTTTGCTGCGCCGCAACTCCCCGGCCTCTCGGCCGATGCCGACCCAGAAATAAAAGGTCAAGTGCTGATTGAGGAACTGAACTGCGCTGCCTGTCACTCCGGCGGGGAGGAACTGAAGGCCGCATCCAAAAAAGCCCCCCGCCTCGCCGCAGTGGGCTCCCGGGTGAATCCGGCATCTCTGGAGGTGTTCCTCAGCGATCCTCATGGAGTGAAACCCGGCACGACCATGCCGGACGTGATGAGTCCGCTGGGAGTTGAAGAGCGCAAGCTGGCCGCCACCGAACTGACCCACTTCCTGCTCTCGCTGAAGAAGAACGACTTCGCACCCGAACCCCCGGACTCCGTGGCGGCAGCAAGAGGGAAACAGCTCTTCCATTCACGCGGCTGTGCCTCGTGCCACGCGCCTCGCGATGACAAAGCGGCGGAACTGCCGATGAAGAATTCGGTGCCGCTCGGCGCGCTCGAAAAGAAGTACAGTTTCAAGAGTCTCACCAGCTTCCTCCAGCAACCCCATCTCAGCCGCCCATCCATCCGCATGCCGGATATGAGGCTCAGCGGACAGGACGTAGAGCGCATTGCTCACTTCCTCCTGCAGGGCACCAAAGTGCCAGGCAAACTCGCCTACACCCTGTATCGCGGCAATGTATGGGAGGGCCTCAATAGCGCGGAGGTCACGGCGGAGCGCGCCGGGCATGTCGGTAACTTTGCGCTTACCAGTCTGGGCAAGGTGCAGCATCACACCGCTATCCGCTATGATGGCTGGATGAATTTGGCGCATGCCGGACGTTATAAATTCTTCCTGACCATGAATGGCGGCTCTCTCGCCATCGACGGCAGCGCTTTAGTGGAGCAGGAACCGAGCGACCGCCGAGGAGTCAAAGAACTGAATAGCTCCGCAGAGCTTGCGGCGGGCTGGCGGCGCATAGAACTGACCTACTTCCACACTGGCCGGGATGCGAAGTTCTCATTCGAAATGGAAGGACCGCAGTTCGCACGGCAGGCACCGCCGCCTTCCATGCTGTCAGTGGCAAGTGAGCACGTTCCGACCTTTGCTCCCCTTAAGGCTGACTTGGCCCTTGCCACCCGCGGCCGCGCCCGGTTCGCAACCATTGGCTGCGCCAACTGTCACGATGACCTGCAGGTTCCGCCCGTTCCTGCAACTCCGCTGGTGGAGCTTGATGCCTCCCGCGGATGCCTGAGCTTCACTGCGGGTGCATGGCCGCGCTTCGATCTCAGCAATGAGCAACTGGAGTGGATCCGGACGGCCCTGCCCCAGGCAGAGAAGCCGGAGTTCAATGACAAACAGCGAATCGACAAAACGCTACTGCAACTCAACTGCATCGCCTGCCACGAACGCACGGGTCTCGGCGGCATCGCTCCGGAAAGAAACCCTCTGTTCACCGGCACACAGCCCGGACTGGGAGATCAGGGCCGACTGCCTCCTCCCCTGTCCCATGTGGGGGCCAAGCTTCAGCCCCGCTGGATCAGAGAGGTGCTCCTTAATGGAAAACGTCAGCGCAATTACCTTGATGCTTCCATGCCGCAGTTTGGCGAGGCCAATGTCGGGCATCTGGCCGACTTGTTCGGAAAAGTAGACAAACTGGAAGAGGCAACCTTACCAAAAGTGACGGACATTCTGGAGTCGAAAGACGCAGGCTATCAAATGGTCGGCACCAATGGTCTCGGGTGCATTGCCTGCCATGAATTTAACGGACAAAAAGCCGGGGAAATGAGCGCTCTCGATATCGCTAATGTCACTGACCGGCTTCAGAAGAACTGGTTTGCACTGTACATGCGCCAGCCATCGCGCTTTCATCCTACAGTGATCATGCCCAGCTACTGGCCGGACGGAAAAGCAGTGCGCCCTAACATCCTCGGCGGGAACACCGCGCTGCAAATTGAGGCTCTGTGGACGTATCTGGCCGATGGCGAGCGGGCGAAAAAGCCGGCGGGTCTCTCTCGGCAGTCAAACGAATTGCGAGTAGGCGATGTGACAGAAATCTGCCGCGGGCAAAGCCCTGTGGGCTATCGTGGCATCGGCGTGGGATATCCGGAGCGCATCAGTCTCGCCTTTGATTCTGGTGAGATGGCGCTGCGGCAACTTTGGAAGGGAGAGTTCGCGAGTGTGGACCTCGGCCACTTTCGTCCGAGCGGCACAGATCCGATCACCTTTCCTCCGGGCATTCCCTTTCACCGGCTCAAGTCGATGGACGATAACTGGCCCTACAAGGGGAAGACGAATCATGCCTTTCCTCAGGATCATGGCTATCAGTTCCGCGGATACCATCTTGATGCCGCGCGGCGGCCCGCACTGCGTTATCAATACGGAGACATCGCCGTGGAGGATCACTTTACAGACCTGCTGGACAAGGACAAGAAAGCCTACTTTCGGCGCACACTCAACTTCGATGCACCCGCCACACAGTCGCAATTTTACTTTCGAGTGGCGGCCGGGAAAGAGATCACTGCCGTATCGGAGCGTGTTTTCAAAGCGGGCCCGCTGGAGCTTAGGATCACAGGAGAACAAAAGGGAATCGTCCGCAGCGGCGAACCGGCGGAAGTGCTCATCCCTCTGATCCTGCCCGCCGGGCGCGCAAAGCTCACTCTGGAATATCAATGGTAGTGACCATCGCCCGCCGTTCAGACACTCACGGATTTTTTACTCTCGCCGCTCATTCAACTTCTGCTCCGATTCCATGTTCACTACTAACAAGTTTATCCTTTCCCTAGTTGCCGCCATGCCGATAACAGGCCCGGCCCGGCCCGCGGGAAGGGAAGCGGATCTGGAGACACTGTGCGGCAAAGCCGCCGGTGGCGACGCGCAGGGGCAGTTCGACCTCGTCCTCCGTCTCAGTGATGGAAATGGAGTGAACAAAGACAACGCCCAAGCCATGAAGTGGGCCCCCCAGGCAGAAGATTACAGCATGCCGCCGGTCTCGCTGGACGCATTGCACAAGAGACAACTGTATTTACTTATCTGCTCGACCAATCGGGCACTACCGACCGGAACAGGTCACGGCATGACCGCCGCGTGATTGACGGCCGTCTTCAGCGGCTTAAGAAAGCTCTATCATGGCTCGCTTTTTCATTTCACTCGCATTGGCTGCGCCGCTCATCTCGACTACCCTCCTTGCAGAAGAGGATTTGGGCGAAATGTGGGGCACTGCAGCCGAGGAGGCGAAGTATTTCCCTCTGGTCAACATTTCCATCCCGCCCAGTGTGCCGATACGCCCTGGGGGCCTTGAAATCCTCCCGGACGGAAGACTGGCCGTTGGTACCCGCCGCGGAGACATCTACTTTATTAAAGGCGCTTTCGATTCCCCGCCTCAGCCAGAGTATCATCTGTTTGCCAGCGGTCAGGACGAGATTTTTTCACTGGCATGGCGGGACGGAGCCATGACGACGACCACATGGGGAGAAGTGACCCGAATTTCCGACACTGACGGCGACGGAGTAGCCGACAATTATCATACCCTCACGAGCAACTGGGGTTATGCCGAAGGACATGAATTCGCCTTTGGCTCAGAACCAGACCCGCAGGGCAATATCTGGGTGGCGCTGGGGCTGAGCGGTTCTTATGAATCTCACAATCTTTTCCGCGGCTGGGCGGTGAAAGTGACGCCGCATGGAAAGATGATTCCCGTATGCAGCGGCCTACGGAGCCCGGGTGGGGTCGGAGCTAACGCGCAAGGGGCCATGTTTGTCATTGAAAGTCAGGGTCCATGGAATGGCTGCTGCTCACTTAAGCATTTAAAAGAGGGCGCCTTTCTCGGGCACCCGGCCAGCTACAATTGGTATCCCTACGTTCCCGGCATGAAGGCGCCTAGCGCACAACCGAAGAGCGATTCGCGCATGAGCCTTGAGAAAAAGCGGGTGAAGGAACTGGTGCCTCCCGCAGTGAAGTTTCCCTATATCAAAATGGGACGTTCCATTTCTGGATTCAGGCTCAACACGACCGGCGGAAAATTTGGCCCGTTTGAAAACCAGATTTTTCTCGGCGACTATACTACCAGTGTCATCCTGCGGGCGACGACCGAAATGGTGAACGGGGTGTGGCAGGGCGCTTGTTATCCCTTCCGTGAGGGACTCTCCACCGGTATCATGAATGTGGAATTTTCCCCCAAAGGACAACTCATTGCCGCAGGGTTCACCACCAACCGCCAGTGGCCCGTGCGCGGCTCCGAACCGTTCGCGCTGCAGCGCATCGACTGGAATGGTGTAATGCCCTTTGAGGTCAAAGAGATTAATATCCGGAAGGATGGCTTCGTAGTTCACTTCACCCTTCCAGTGGAAAAAGATTCCGCGTCGAATCCGGGTTCATACGGTGTCACAACTTACACACACATCTATCATGCCGGCTACGGCAGCCCGGAAGTGGACCATAACACCCCCCGGGTCACGTCCGTCGTGCCATCAGGTGATGGACTCTCAGTGTATGTAAAACTCGACCGGATTACAGAAGATCACATTCACGACTTTGACTTCAGCAAACTCACCGCGGAGGACGGCCGGCCTCTGCTTCACAGCAAGGCCTACTACACGGTGAATGAGATTCCGGCGCAATGAACAACCACCGGCACACCTTTTACTTTCTCAACTTATGATCCGTCCGCTCCTTCGCTTTCTTTTTCTGCCACTTATCACCGCATGTGTTTCCAAGGCTAAAGACATCCCAAACTGGCTGACATGGCAAGGTGGCGAGGGCCCGGGGAAAGGGAAGCGCATTGTACTAATCGCGGCGGATCAGGAATACCGCAGTGAGCAATCCATGCCGATGCTGGCAAAGATTCTGAGTTCCCGGCACGGTTTCGAATGCACGGTGCTGTTCGGCGTGAATGAAAAAGGCGAGGTGGATCCAACGATGCCAGTTTATCCGGAAAAGGGACAGCCGCTGAAAGAGCACCACATTCCTGGACTGGAACAACTTACGTCCGCGGACCTCGTGATTTTCTTTCCGCGGCTGCTTACCCTGCCAATGGCTGAGCGCGAGATGATCGTGAAATACATCGATTCCGGAAAGCCGATCATCTCGCTGCGGACCGGGAATCACGGGTTCCACGCGCAGCTGCCCTACAAAATCAATGGCCGGCAGGTAGGATGGGGTGAAGACGTGCTGGGAGGGGCATTCATGGAGCACCACGGGCACTACCAAGCAGACTCCACCCGGGGCAACATTGTGCCGGAGCAAAAAAACCATCCGATTCTTTACGGCGTGAGTGACATCTGGGGCGACTCAGACGTTTACCGTACCTACAAGAAGGGCAGCAGCCTTCCGGAAGGCTGTACGGCGCTGGTGTGGGGGCAGCCGCTCATGGGACGAAAGCAGCGAGATGCGCCTAATCCTGAACTGGAACCCCTGCCCGTAGCGTGGTTCAAATACTGGGAGACTAGTGTAGGAAAAAAGGCGCGTGTATTTCATTCTACTATGGGCAGCGGTAGCGACCTGCAGAATGCCGGACTGAGGCGTCTTATCATCAACGCCGCCTATTGGTGCATGGGAATGGAGGCGACGATCAATCCGGCAAGAAGTGTGGACATCGTCGGCGCGTATGCGCCGCTGGAGAGCGGATTTGATTACAAGCGAATCGGCGCGAAGCCCCGGCCAGTGCAGGCATACAAATAGTGCGCGAAACGTGCGCCCAGTTTAGCAGTGGCGGTGGAAGGGAGGAAGGCAAACTTGTCTCCGGCGACTGTTGCAGTCATCACGCCATTATGCGCTCCACCATTTGCAGCAAAGTAAAATAGAGCCGCGTATTGCAGCCGCGACGGAGTCGCTCAATGACGAGTTCCACCGGCGTCCGGCAGGGACAGGGGGTGAGCCTTTCGAAAGTGCCCGCCGGTGTCGCGACCCGTGCATGAATGAAGGGGCTGTCGTCCCCGTGCGTAAGCTGAACGTCGAGACCTGGACCGCGCAGACAAACGGAGGGCACCGGGGACACCGAACTCACTTCGTGAAAGCGGAGACGCAGTTTCCGCCCGCCATTGGTAAAGTGGATCTCAACTCCCGCGACGACCACCTCCTGCAATTTCCACCCCGCCCGGAAGGCGGCCCATGCAGCGAACAAGTGCCCGGGTAGGGTGTGCCCCGCAGCGCAGGTGATTTCCACCGCATCGACCTGCGGCAGCAGCGCAAGCGCCGCCGGGTCATCAAAGCATGCCGCCAGCGCCATGCGCAGGCTGAGCACGCGGGTCCATGCGATGTCATTCACGCTGAAATCGCTGGCGGTGTGCCGCCATGACCGGCGCAATATGGAGAACTGCGTGAGCGGGTCCACCCATTCACTGCTGTCGATCACGAGGCGGTCGATCTCAGTAAAAAAGTGGGGCTCCCAGTTACCGTTGAAGTTTCCCTGCCACCAGACGGTGAGCGGAAGATCGCTGTCCACATGTGCGAAAATAGTGTTCGCGAGGATGCTCTGGCCGCTGCCGTGAACGAGGAAGCTGATTTGTTCACTGCAAATGCTCTTGTTGCCTCCGTCGCCAAGCTGGCAGTGTGCGGTGATCCACGCCCGGAGCGGCGGCTCACGCTCTGAGGGGTCCACCACCAATAACAGCGCCCGGCAGGCGTGCTCACGCGTCACTTCCTGAATGAGGGCTGTGCCCGCTTCCATACCGTCGGCGCTGCCGGAAACGATTGCGAAATTCATTAGCGAAGCCCGGGTCATGGCCTCATTGCTGTCCCACAGTGCCTTCAAATGGCGCTCGATCCCACACACCGGCACCTCTTCCCCCGGTCCCGGGATGGGGGAGCCGGTTTGCTTCGGAAGCGTGGCGGATTCAGTGGCAGTTGAGGTCATGGGAAGATCACGGCAGAAGGGAGAAAGCTGCCCTGCTTCCTTCAATCCCGCAGAGTTCCAGCCCGCAAGCGGCAATCCTCCTCTGCCCCGCCTCCTGTAGTATTTGCGTCCGGTTCTGGACGGGGCGGCAGAAGTGAGTTACCCTCATCCCATCCTACACGCCGCCCGCATGGACGCCAAACCTACAGATGATGCCGATTTGCTGCGAGAGTTCGCCGCAAGCCACAGCCAGCTTGCGTTTCGCACGGTGGTCGAGCGTTATCAGGATATGGTATTCGGCACAGCCCGCCGGAGACTTGGGGATGATCAGTCTGCCTTTGATGTGGCGCAGAATGTGTTCACCGCACTCGCCAAAAAAGCGCCGTGGCTCAGCGCGCGCAGCAGTGTGGGTGGCTGGCTGTATAAATCCACGCTCATGGAGGCAGCGCGCCGTCAGCGCGATGACCTCCGCCGTTATAAACGTGAACGCCGCTACGCTGAAGAAATGAATATCCGTGGAACCAACGATGATGTGGAGGACGAGCCTCAGCTGAAAACGCTGACGCCAGTCCTCGACGATGCCCTCAACCGGCTCTCCGAATCAGACCGCGAAGCGATTCTGCTGCGGTTTTTCCGCGGCCTCAGCCTGCGGGATACCGGGGTCGCTCTCGGCACGACCGAAGAAGCCGCCCGCAAGCGGGTGAGCCGTGCGCTGGATAGGCTCAACTCCATCTTTAAGCGAAAGGGCGTCGTCATGCCCACCGCACTGCTGATGACCGCGGCCCTGCCGAAAATGGCCGCCCAAGCGGCGGCACCTGCAGGATTCGCGGCCAAAGTCACCGCCGCTGCCGCGGCTTCGACCTCGACGGGTCTTTTGGGAGTTGGCTTTCTCAAACTCGCCGCACTTTCCAAAATGCAAATCGCCGCGACTTGCCTCGTAGGCACCACGGCCCCTATGGTTTATCAGGCCACCAAAATCGTCTCCCTGCAAAACGAACGCGCAGCGCTTGAATCGAAAGTCGATGGACTCGGCAAGGTTAATCAGAAAAGCATTGTCGTCTCCTCCCGCGCCATGCCACCGGACACCCTTGCCGCCGCCGGAAGGACTTCGGCAGATCCTCAAAAAAGTAGCGGAGCGGCCAGAACCGACTGGAGTAAATGGAAAGCTTTGCGTGAACTTGAGAGTAAGTATCAGAAAGAAGCCCGTCTCACCGCTGTTGCCAACAGGCTGAAACTTTCCGATGAACAGCGAGGCATCGTTGGAGCCGCCTTCGACAAAACCAGCGCTGAACGCAAAGCTTTGTGGGATGGCGGAACACCGCCGGATCGTAGCGCCGGAGACGCCATTCGCAAAGAGCAGGACGATACGATTGCCGGGGTCCTTGATGAAACGCAGCTTCAGCCCTACCGCGAATTCGCTGCCGAAGAGGAACAAAACCGTCAGGAGATTTATGCGGCCAGATTGCTAAGCGAGATGCAGAACTTCCTGCACCTCAATGCTGACCAAAAAGACAAACTCTGGCGTGTCTTTACTGAACAAGCCGCGCAGGCGGAGGGCGACCCCTCGCCGTGGGCATGGTCACAAACGATAGATGACGGACGGGATGTCGCGCTGCGCGTGATTCTTGATGAGCGGCAATACAAGTTTTGGGAGCAGCGTGTGAATGCCCTTAAGGCCTCAATGAACGATTCGATGCGGCGCGACCGCCCTCTTGCGCCTCCTCCCCCTCCCCCTCCCGCGCTTGGTAAATAAGAATGGAAGTCCACCTACTTCCCGGACCCACCCGCCCCCTAGCACACGCACACAGTAGACCGCAGCGGCACTCTGCTGCCCTGCAATTCGTGCGCGGGACAAACGAATACCCGGCAGTAAGCGGTTGGCATTCATGACTTCGAAGTAAGTTAGTAGCCAATTTGATTTGATAGCGATCGCGGACAAGGCGGTCTGCCTCAGCGGGCGGCAGTCTCCGCGGCAGCAATCGATGCATCCTGAGCACGGTGCATCCTGAGCAGCGAGCGCTATGAGATCGAGCAGAGCGTCCTCCACTCTACCAATAGATCCGACGCGATCCACATCGGTGTCCAGCATCATCGACTTCGCCATGTCGTCAGAGAGCAACTCCAGACCAAGTCGGTTCATGGGCGTGGGAGAAGGCATTCGGGACGAGTTGGATTCCTCCGCCAAATGCGAATCCTGAACGACCTGCCCCATTGACGTGAAGGGTGCCCCAGTTCCAATCTGCCCTGTGCCCTTCAAAAAAGCCGCCAGTTCCAAAACCTCAACTGTATCCTCCCAGGTGTGGGCCTACGTCGGCACAGACGACCTCCGCGTGAAGGAGGCTGCGCTGGGGAAAGCACGTGAACTCACGCCGCCAGATGCCGGGGACTTCGGCTTGGAGACTATTGAGGGCGGGGCCGACAATTCTGAGCACGCAGCGCGCATCATCCGGAATACCATTGAGGCAATCCAAACACTGCCCTTTTTCGGCGGAGAAAAAGTAGTCTGGCTCAAGGGGGCGACCTTTCTCGCCGATAATCAGACGGGAAGTTCGCAAACCACCCAGGAGGCACTGGAAGGGCTAACTACACTTCTCCAGTCTGGCCTTCCGGGGGATGTAAAATTCATCCTCAGTGCCGGGGAGGTCGACAAGCGGCGGTCGTTCTTTCTGAACCTGAAGAAGGTGGCTAACCTTGAGGCCTATGACATGATTGATACCAGTAAATCAGGCTGGGAAGATCAGGTGGCCCAACTGGTGCGGGACCGGGCGGAAGACCACGGGCTGGATTTTGACGATGATGCTCTGGAACTCTTCACCATGCTTGCCGGGGAAGACACGAGGCAGATCGATAACGAACTCGAGAAGCTCGATCTGTTTCTGGGCGAAGGTCGCCGTGCCACCAAAGCCGACGTGCAAACGATCGTTTCTCAAACGAAGGGTGGCGTCGTTTTTGAACTCGGGAGCGCCATTGCCAACCGGCAACTACCCTACGCTCTGGCGCTGGTGGACCAGTTGATTGAGGAGAATGAGGCACCCATCGGCATTTTGCTGGCAGCCATAGTGCCGCGGGTTCGCAATCTCTTTGCCGCGAAACAACTCGAAGAAATTCACCGTATCAAAGCGGGCTCCTCCTATTCCAGCTACCAGGCAGCCCTCGAACGCCTGCCTGAAAAGGAAAAGGCACGCCTGCCAAAAAAAAAGGACGGCAGCGGTCTCAATGTTTATCCGCTTTACCTCGCCGCGCGGGAGGCCGGCAAGTTCACCACTAAGGAGCTCCGGGTGGCACTTGAAGAGTGCTTGAAAGCTAATAGGCGGCTGGTTACCAGCAGCCTTGATCCAGTGATCGTGCTCAACCAGCTTCTTTTCCGCATCCTTCCGGGCAAGAATTGAACCTTCACCAGCATGACCGCCCCGCCCGAAATCCTTGGACTCATCGCCGGCAACGGAGCTTATCCAATAGCCATGGCCGCAGCGGCGCGGCGTGCCGGAGTGAAGAGGCTGGCGGCGGCGGCGTTTGAAAACGAAAGCCGCCCGGAACTGGCGGAGACGGTGGATGAAATCGAATGGATGCGCGTGGGACAGTTGGGCAAGATGATCAGATTCTTCCTCCGCCACGGCGTTCAGCAGGCCGTGATGGTCGGACAAATTGCGCCGAGGAATTTGTTCGATCTGCGGCCTGATATGCGCACCCTTTTCATGCTCGCTAAGTTGAAGGAGCGGAATGCAGAGACTCTTTTTGGTGGTATAGCGCGTGAGATGGAAAAAGACGGCATCACTGTTCTGCCGGCCACAACTTTCATGGAATCCGATTTAGCCCAGCTAGGCCACATCGCGGGGCCGGTGCGCAAGGCAAAGGAACTGGCAGACATCGAGTTCGGCTACCGGATCGCCCGTGAAACCAGCCGCCTTGATATCGGCCAGACCGTTGTCGTGCGCCGTGGCACCGTGCTGGCAGTCGAGGCGTTCGAAGGCACCGACGAGTGCGTCAAGCGTGGCGGCTCATTGGGCAAAGGTCAGGCCACAGTGGTGAAAGTCAGCAAGCCAGACCAAGATATGCGCTTTGATGTCCCCGTGGTAGGTCCGCAAACTATCGAGACCGCAGCCGCAGCCGGAGTGAAGCTCATCGGGGTGGAGGCGGGGAAAACTCTGCTGCTGGAAAAAGCGGAGGTGTTCCGCCTTTGTCAGGAACGCGGGGTGACGCTTGCAGGAATCGGTGCCTGAAATGCCTTTCAGCCCGGCACGCTCCGGGTCTTTCCATGAAATTGAGTGGCCGGGCAATCTTGTGCTGGAATCCGCGGCAAGCGGAGTTTAGACAAGCCCCATGTCATGGCTTTCCGCCCTTCAATCCCTCCTGCCCGATTCCGTCTCCGTTTCCACTGACGACCTTGAAAAGTGCGCTGGCGATAAATGGTTCGCTACCCGCCAGCCGGACGCTGTTGTGTATGCGCAGAGCGCGGCAGAGGTAAGCGCTGTGATGAAGTTCTCCGCCGAGCACAAGGTGCCGGTCACCGTGCGCGGGGGGGGGTGTGGCTACGTGGGAGGGTGCGTGCCTGTGCAGGGCGGCATCGTCTTGGCCATGGAGAAAATGAATTCAATCGTCGAGGTGAATCCAGCAGATGGGGTGGCTGTGGTGCAACCCGGGGTGATCACCGGCGACCTGCAGGATGCGGTGCGCAAGTTGGGATGGTATTACCCGCCGGACCCGGCGAGTGTCCGGGAGTGCAGCATCGGCGGCAATGTGGCGACCAATGCCGGCGGACCGCGCTGTCTGAAGTACGGGGTGACTCGTCACTACGTGCTGGGCATGGAAGTGGTTCTGCCGAACGGCGACATCGTGCGCGCCGGCAGCCGCTGTCACAAAAATCGCCAGGGCTTTGATCTCACCTCACTCTTTGTCGGCAGCGAAGGCATGCTCGGCATCGTCACGGAAATCATTCTGCGGCTCATCCCGCATCCTCCGTCCCGCGCCTTGCTGGGAGCCACGTTGCGGTCCTTCGCCGAAGCCGCCGCGGTGGTGCAGAAAGTGCTGAGCAAGGGCCATCTTCCATCAGCACTGGAGATTACCGATTCCTTCACTCTCAAAGCCGCCCGCAATTATCTTGGTGAAGACAAACTCCCCCCGGGTGACGCGCATGTGCTCATTGAGATCGACGGCCAACCGGCTGCCGTGGGCATGGAACTGAAGGACCTGACCACCCTGCTGCGGCAGAGCGGTGCCATCAGTGTGAAAAGTGCGACCATTGAGCAGGAGATTGAGGCCTTCTGGACGCTGCGCCGGGAATTCAGCTACAGCCTGAGGGCCACCGGCCTCACGAAACTGAATGAAGATGTGGTCGTCCCACGCAGTAAACTGGTAGAACTCGTTACTTTCGCCGCCGGGCTGCAGCAGAGTAGCGGATTCACTGTGGCCTGTTTCGGACACGCCGGAGACGGCAACATCCACGTGAACATCATGGTGCCCGACATGAACGATAGCGCCCAGAGGGAACGTGCGGAAAAAGCGCTGGATGAACTCTTCCGCCATGTGCTGAGCCTCGGCGGGGTCATCAGCGGGGAACATGGAATAGGCATCGCCAAGAAGCGCTGGTTTCCCGCGGCCGTGGACGAAGCCGGTCGCAATCTCCACCTCGCAATCAAGCGCGCCCTTGATCCCGGCGGGCTGTTGAACCCGGGCAAGTTCCTCGACTAATCAGCGGCATAACCGCGCGCCGGCTTGTCGTCCAGCCATGCGCGGCGGGAGAAATGACCATCAGTGCCTTAGCGGGTAAGAATGTCGAGGCGTTCGTATTCCCGGTCCATGAACCACATGCCCAGATACCATGGCTTCATGTGGGTGACGTTGTCCATACTCCAGTCTCGCGCGGCCATGTGGGCCCGCAAGAGTTTGAGTGTGCCGGGCGAGGTATGGGGTAGTCGATTATAGAATTAAGGGGGCGTTCCTGTGGGCATTCTAATATAACGCACTTCCCGCCATCAGAAAGCAGCAATCGGCAGCGGGCCTAGTTTCCGCTCGCAGAATGCGCGCTGACCTTCAAGGAGCAGCCACACTCTCATGAAACAACGACTGGATGCCTCACTGCACACCCGCGGACTCTGCGACTCCCGCGAGCAGGCGAAGCGGTTGGTCATTGCGGGCGAAGTAATCATCAATGGCCGGCCAGCGACCAAGCCCGGGCAAAATGTGACGGAGGATGATGTGCTGGAGATCAAAGAGAAACCGCGCTACGTAAGCCGGGGCGGATTCAAAATGGAAGGAGCCCTGACCCATTTTGGAATCGATGTTACCGCACGGGTTTGCTTGGACGTAGGGGCAAGCACCGGGGGCTTTACCGACTGCCTGCTGCAACACGGAGCTGCAAAGGTCTTTGCTTTCGACGTGGGCACCAACCAACTGGTGTGGAAGCTGCGTAATGATCCGCGGGTAGTCAGCCGTGAGCAGTTCAACGTGCGCCATCTGGAACCAGGGGATGTGCCAGAAGTGATCGACCTTGCGGTGTTCGATGTGTCATTTATCAGCCTCACCCTCGTGCTGCCACCGGTTATGGCAGTGCTGCATCCTGGACACGGATCGGTCATTTGCCTCATCAAGCCGCAGTTCGAACTCAGCCGCGGGGACGTGGGGCCAGGCGGCATCGTGAGAGATCCGAATCTCCATCAGCGTGCGGTGGAGCGCATCCGGGAATTTGTCAGCACCCAACCCGGATTCCTCTGGCGCGGTGTGATAGAGTCTCCCATAAGGGGCACTGACGGAAACACTGAGTACCTCGCATGGATCACCCGGTCATAGGCCTCACGGCCAATATCTCCAAGCCCGGCAGCGCTGCTCTCACGCAGCAGTTGGCGGCTCTTTTCCGTGCCGGCGGCGCCCGCGTGCTCCTAGAGGAAGCCACCGCCAGCCATGCCGGTGAACCCGGCGGCCTACCGCTCATCGCTGTCGCCACGGAAGCGGGCATCGTCGTGATTTTAGGCGGGGACGGCACGATCCTTCGTGTGGTCCGGCAATTGGGAGGCATGGTCAAACCTCTCGCGGCGCTGAATATTGGGCGCCTTGGGTTTCTCACCACCAGCACCACGGAGGAAATCGATGCCTTTGCGTCCGCTATTCTCTCCGGCGCTTATGAAATCTGCCACCGGACGACAGTGGAGGCGCGATTCACGACCCACGACGGTACAAGGCATACGCTCACGGCCTTGAACGAAGCCGTGGTCTGCCGCGGCGCCATTTCGCGCATGGTCAAACTTAGCGTCAGCATCGATGGACGATTTGTGAACACCTACAGCGGCGACGGGCTCATCGTGTCCACGCCCACCGGCAGCACCGCCTACAATCTGAGTGCCGGTGGTCCCATAGTGACGCCGCAGGCTGGAGTTTTTTGCATCACTCCGATCTGCCCCCACGCGATTGCCAGCCAAGGATTAGTGGTCGCTGACAGCGCCCGTATTGAGTTGACCAGCGCCGGAACCGCCGATGAACTTCTGCTCAATCTTGACGGCGGTTCACCCTTCCCCCTTTGCCGGGAAACCCCCGTCATCCTTACTCGTGCCCCGTGGACCGTGCCCCTTGTGCAACTGCCGGGCACTTCCTTCTACGGCATCCTCCGACAGAAGCTCCAGTGGAGCGGGAGCAGCGTGTAGCCTTACTTTTTCCCGGCTGGGGGCAGGGCATGCAAAATAGCGGCCGCGACTTTCTCCGCCAGCCGTTCCGAGCCGGCGGGTGTGAAGTGGACGTCCTTTGGTTTCTGGAGTTCCGGCTTTTCCAGCACCCATGAACGCAACGGAGTGACGGGAATACCCGCTGCGGCCATGACGCGGGCAGCTGCGGAATTGTAGTCCTTTTCATCCCCTGGAATACGGCCCCGGGCACCGGAGGGCACCGGTGTCGTTTCGGCCCAGAGAAGCGTTGCCCCGGTGCCTTTGAGCCTCACAACTAGAGTGCTCAGGTTCTTTTCGTAGTCCGCCAGGGGGATCTGGCGGCGGGCACCGGGAGTGGTCAGTTCTACAAGGGCCTGGGAATCGCCAGTCACGTGCTTCAAATCGTGAAGACCCCAGTTGAAGTGGATAACAGCCCACTGGCGTCCGGCGAGCCAGTCGTCGAGGAATTCCAAACCGTTCCTCGTGGGCCCTCCGTTAACCGGGACGCGCCAGACATTGGCCTTTCCCTGCAGCAGACGGCGAGTCCCGGGAGTGTAGCCAATGGAAATGGAGTCGCCGATGACGAGCACATTCGGCAGCGCCGGATCTACTGGATCCGGCCGGGCCAGCCCGTCCACTTCATTGCTCTGGGGTTTGAAGTGCGCGGAGACGAAGTCCACGATGGGTTTCGGGTCCACGAGGCTGTGAGGATGGTGCTTGACACCCGGTTTGCGAATGACTTCGATTTTCCCGCCGAGTTCTTTGTAGCGCTGCTCGACAACGTTGGTGTTCGTGGCCACCGGCACGACATCATCGGCCTCGCCTACGACGTGGAGCAGCGGAATGCTGGCTTTCGCGAGGGGGGCGAGGTTGTTCACGGGGTTGAAATGGCTGCCTGCGGCCTGATTTGCAGTAATGCCGTAGGCCTTTAGTAGCCGCTGCCAGTCGGTAGGGGACTTTTGCGCCGGCCAAATGGAGAAGTCACACACAGGCGCGTCATTATAGATGGAACTGACTTTTTCCGGATTCCTAGAGGCCCAGTTGAACGCAAACAACCCGCCCCGGCTGAACCCTTCCAGCACCGGCTTGAGCGCAAGCCCCCGTCCGGTGGTCATATTGCGGTAGAAGGCGTCCATGGCATCAAGAGCCGGAGGGCTGCCGTAGAGGTTTTGGAGATCGAGATAGGCTACGTGCCACCCCTGAGCCAGCAGGGCGGCATCCGCCTGTGGCTCGTGGCCAAAGAATTCCATACGCCATATCCATGGGCGCCCTTCGGCGGGGGCTGCCGGGCACACGAGAATGGCAGCCCGGCCCGCGCTGGCAAAGTCATGGCGTTCTCCGCCCTGCCACTGGCTAAGGCGCTCGGGCGCTGCGGAAGTCCAACACACAAGGGAAAAGAGGAAAATGGCTGTAATGTATGGCATCAATCCTCCTGATCCCCGGCCGGGCCGGACGAAAGGAGAACCATTTCCGCACTCCCGGACGGAAACGGAGTGCATTCAGGAATTTACCACTTTGCCGGTCGATCTCTCTGGCATCAACGGCGCGCCCGAGTTTTCCATGACCGTCGAGGCTGAAGAAACCAGCAACCCCAGCAACCTCCAAGATGCCAATGACACATTCTTTGCCGAACTGCTCCTCACCAGCGACACCGGAGCATCCTCCACCGTCAACCTTATCACCGCACTGGACAAGGATAACGAAGGGGCAGTCAAAAGGAGGTCCCGCCACCTGCGTCGCCGCTGATAAAGAATCCAACAAAAACGCCGAATCCATCGCCGTCCTCTTAAAGAACTCATGGATCTTCAGTCACACCATCCCTGACAATATCGTCAGCGCCCGGCCCCGCGCGCGGGCGCGGTTAGAGGCGGCCACGAAATTTCTCGGCCTAGACAGCTGTGCCGTGACTGGACTCCAATACACCGGATACCACTGACAGAGATGGCGACGGCGTCACTGGTGCCCGGGAGGCGCTCTCCGGCAACGGGACCGCGGCTGTATGGACTTTTGGCATCCCCGCCGGACCACCCGCAGCGTTCTACCGCGTCGCTGTCTCGGGAACCTCCGACGGCTTCCCAGCAACGCTGCCCTGAGGCGGTAGAGGGCTGGAATCACAGAGGAAAAGCACTGGAAATTTCCATTGCATCCCTTTCCGCGTCCCCTTAAGTTCACCATCCTTTTTCCTGAAACCCCAAATTCCTTAATCTCATGTCACAACATCCCAGTCTCAAATCCGGCGGCGGCGCCGTTGGAGCCAAGCGCAGCGTCCTCAAGCGTTTCGAACGCGTGAAACTGATGAAGAAGCGCGGTCAATGGAAAGATGGCCAGAGCCCCCTCAGTCTGCCCAAGACGCTGGCCGAGGAGTAATCCCCGCTCATTCAGCTAAATCCATTTCGCCGGGCTGGAGGTGCTGCACTTCCAGCCCGGACTGTTTTTCCACCATGCGTCTAAACCGGTTTCTCGCCTCCTGCGGCCTCGGCTCGCGCCGTGCCTGTGAGGAAATCATCCTCACAGGCCGCGTAATCGTGAACGGACGCAAGGTCTCCGACCTCGCCACGGTCGTTGAGGACTCGGACAAAATCTTCGTCGATGGCCGGGAAGTAGACGCAAAAGAGCACCTCACCCTCGCGCTCTACAAACCGCCCGGCGTGCTCAGCACCAAAAGTGACCCGCAAGGCCGGCTCACCCTCTACGACCTGCTGCCCCCGCATTACCGGCACCTCCACTACGTCGGACGGCTGGACAACGCCAGCGAGGGTCTGCTCATTCTGACCAATGACGGCGACCTGACGCAAAAGCTCACCCACCCCAGCCACAAGGTGGACAAAGAATACCTCGTGCAGGTGGACCGCCCATTCCGCTCGGAAAACATCAAGCGCCTCCTAGATGGCATCCCGTTCGAGGAAGGCCTCGCCCGCGCCGTAGCGGTGCATCCCATTTCCCCGCGCCGCCTCGCTTTAATCCTGCAGCAGGGCTACAACCGCCAGGTGCGGCGCATGTTTGACGCCCTCGGGTTCACAGTCGAAAAGCTCGTGCGCGTCCGCGTCGGCAGCCTGACCACCGAGCACCTCAAGCCCGGCAAATGGCGCCTTCTCCGCCCGGACGAAATCAAAAAGCTCCAGGAACCCGCCGGTGGCGCGCGCAAACGGCCTCGGCCCGCAAGGGATGGGCAGGCCAAAAGAAAGCCTGAGTAATCAGGCTGGCCGCGAAGAGGTGCGAGATTGCGGGCCTTACGAAGGAAAAAGCCCTCCCGCTTTACGCAGGAGACACTATCAAATGGCAGCTAAACTGGCCGCCTACCGCAGGGCAGCACGGGCGCGGATAAACCACCGGGTGACGGTGGCTGAGGCGTCCACGTTAAGGGCGCAGCGGATGGTAACGGTCTCGGTGCCATCGCCGCTAGCGATGGAGGACTGAGTGAGCATACTCGCGGGACCCCAACCGGCGAGGCCGGGGGCAATTTCGTGGTGATACGCTACGCCCTGCGCGCTGTGGCGGCGAGTGCAGGTGAGCTGGAGGAAGGGGCCTGCGCCATCCGTGACAAATCCACCGGATGGACTGGCTCCACCGATGTCGCGGGCGAAGGCCCAGCGTCCTAGATTATCCCATCCGGTGTGCAGGTCATCGCCGGAGGGATCATTGAGTCCATCGGCTGCCATCCAGCGGGCGAAGGATTAATGATCCTCTTTGCCGGGGCTGCCCCCACCGGCACTAGGTGTCGTCAGTGCTACCTGCGGGACGGTCGCCCCTGAGGTAAAGTTGCCGGCAAGACTGCCCGTGTTGGCCCATGTTGGCAGAGCGCCCACCTGCAGGCTGGTGGCGTCAAGTTTCACCAGCACGGCCGCATCCAGCGTGGCGAATGGGAAAGCGAGGGCTGCGGAAAATTTGAGGATGAATTGAGGTCTTTGCGTCATAACAAGATCGGTAATCCGCGAGGCTTTTTGTGCGCGAAATTTATGTCCCTTGATCCTGTTTTGCCGAAAATCCCCGGAATGCGGAAGATGAAACCCTTATGATTACGCGTCGTTCGATTAAAGAACAGCGATGCGAGAACAACAAGGCCAAGGCAGCCAAGTGGCGCCTCGGGCGCAGAAGCGCCGAATGCGGGCAGGCCAAGGCTCTAGCCCTTCTGCCCGCCGGTTATTTCAACCCGGCAACAGCCTTCATAACGTTTTCGAGGTGCTTGGCTGGATCAACCTTCGGGTCGTTCCAAACGATCTTGCCGTCCTTGACGAGAAATGACTGACGGGTGGGAAAGCCGAACCGCATCACGGCCACGCCGAATCCTTTGACGACCTCCCCCTTCTCATCGGCGAGCAGGGTAAAGGGCAGCTTTTGCTCCGACTTGAAGGCTTTCTGTGCCTCCGGTTTATCCATGCTCACGCCAATGACCTGAACACCGGCTTTTTGCAGAGCCTCCCAGTTGTCTCGCAGAGCGCAGGCTTCTTTCGTGCAGCCGGGTGTGCTGGCTTTGGGATAGAAAAAGACCAGCGTGAGACCTTTCTTGTAAGCTTCCCCAAGGTCGAATTCCTTGCCGTTTTCGTCCACCGACTTAATGGCCGGAGCATCAGACCCGGTTGGCAATGGGTCGGCTTTGGTCGTGGAGAGAAGGAAGGCAACGATGGCGGCAACGCAAAGTGTGATGCCGATAAGGGCTTTGAGCATGGTGGTCTTGGTAGTTAAAGGACAAGAAAATATCACCTATTTCCACCGGCAACTCAAGCAGCATTTTTAGCATTTGCGGTAACGATCCTGCAGGAATGCGCGGCGGTGCCCCCGGGTGCCTGGTTTACGGACCTTGGAGCTTGCCACGCCCGGGGGTTTCCGCTTCATAGCGGGGAAATTGCCAGCCGCTTCCCAATTTGCCTCATGTCTGCTGACCCCAACTGCCAATCCCCTTCCGCCGATCCCACTCCGCCGGCGGCGCTGACCAGTCAACCTCCGGGCCCCGAAGCCTCGCCGGAGGAAAAGGACCTGTGGTGGTTTCGCAACGTGTATCAGGGAGACAAGCAGGCCCAGCTTACGTGGCGTGCCGTGCTCACCGGAGGCCTGCTGGGGGCCTTCCTTTCTTTGTCCAACCTCTACACCACACTTAAAATCGGTTGGGCCTTTGGTGTCGCTATCACGGCCTGCGTACTTTCATGGGCAATCTGGCGGGGTATTCGGGCGGCGAGCGGCGGGAATTTCAAAGAAATGAGCATTCTGGAGACTAACTGCATGCAGAGTACCGCCTCATCTGCCGGCTACAGTACCGGCAGCATCGTCGGCAGCGCTTGTGCCGCTCTGATGATGGTCAAAGGAGGGCAGCTTATGGACCCGTGGGTGATGACGGGATTTGTTTTTCTAACCGCGTGCCTCGGAGTCTTTCTCGCCATTCCAATGAAGCGCCAGATGATCAACCACGAGCAACTCGCCTTTCCCAGTGGCATTGCTGCCGCGGAGACGCTGCGCAGTCTGTATGCAGAGGGCATGGAGGCGGCAAAGAAAGCCTTCGCTCTTCTCTGGGCGATGAGTGCCGGGGCCATGCTCGCCGTGCTGCGACAGTTGGGGGCAATCGCCACGGAGATGAAGAGCTTCCTCGGCGATGGAGTGACTTACTGGTGTGTCAGGATCAGCCACTGGATAGAGAGCTTCACTTTGCCGGGAGCCACCCTTGGCAGCGGCGTGAAAATGTATGGCGTCATGTGGGAGCCATCGCTGCTCACCATCGGTGCGGGAATGATCGTGGGAGTGCGCGCTTCATTTTCGATGCTGCTCGGCAGCGCAATTCTACACTACGGACTCGGGGCCACGCTCGTTGAGAATGGAGCCGTGACGGTGAAGAACGGAGCGGTGCAGCTTTTCCGCTGGGGAGTCTGGGGCGGCACGGCGCTGCTGGTGGTTAGCAGTCTGCTCTCGCTCGCTTTTCAGTGGCGGAGCATAGCCCGGGCCTTCCGCCGGGGCGGCAAAGGGACCGAAGGCACCGCGATGTCGGAAATCGAAGTGCCGGGCAAATGGATGCTCATCGGCCTCGTTCCCATTACCGCCGGGCTCATCATGGTGCTCGATTATGGCCTTGGTGTCCCGTGGTATTTGGCCCTGCTGGGCGTTGTCATGGCCTTCCCGCTCGCGCTGGTCGCCAGTCGGGCCACAGGCGAGACGGATACCACGCCTATCGGCGCGATGGGCAAGGTCACTCAACTCGCCTTCGCGGTCCTGCAGCCGGGCAATAAGGTGACCAACCTCATGACCGCCGGCACTACCTCCGCCGCGGCCGCCAGCGCCGCAGATCTGCTCACCGACCTCAAGAGCGGCTACCTGCTCGGAGCGAATCCCCGGAAGCAGTTTCTGGCTCAGTTCGCCGGCGTGCTCTTCGGCACCGCTATGATCGTGCCGGCTTGGTATTTGCTCGCAGGCAATTATGAAAAACTGACGCGCGATTTTCCAATGATCGCCGCTAGCCAATGGAAGGCCATGGCTGACCTACTCAATCCAGTCGATGGCAAGACCGCTCTCGAGTCCCTCCCATGGGGCGCTCCGCAGGCGATAATCATCGGCGCGCTGCTCGGAGTCATCCTTCCGGTGCTCGAGAAGTTCCTCCCAAAATATCGCAACTGGATACCCAGCGCCACGGGTCTCGGCATTGGCTTCGTGATCGATTTCGCCAGCGGCTTCGGCTTCATGATCGGCGCGCTCATTGCATGGGCATGGAGAAAGCAAAACGCCAAACAAGCCGAGGGCTATACGCTACCGACAGGGTCCGGTTTTGTCGCCGGTCAGGGCCTAGTAGAGGCGCTCATCATCATCGCCATTGCCGCCGTTGGGTTTGGTAAATGATCACCCATTGACCGCGGCCACGTCCAGCGGACATCCACCTCACCTATGTTCTCCCACGTCGTTATTTTCTGGACCGATCCCGCTAACCCCGCCTCCGCCGATGAACTCATCGCGGGCATGGAGCAATACCTGCGCCCCATTCCCGGCGCCCTGCATTTCCATTGCGGCAAAATGGTTGGCAGTCACCGCGCCGTGGTAGACCAGAGCTATCAGGTCGCTCTAAACCTCGTCTTTCCCGACAAGGCCACGCAGGACGACTACCAGGTGCATCCGATGCACCTCGAGTTCATCGACAAAGTCTTCAAAAAAGTCTGCGTAAAGGCCGTCGTTTACGACTTCGCCTGATTGAAGGCAGTGGCGTTATGGCGGCCCAGTTCATCTAGAACGACCACAGATACGGGGTGCGTAATTGTTTAGCACTGTGTAGCTTATACACAGTGAACAGCAAACGCGCCATGACCGGACTAACCGACAACTACCGCCGTTCCTTTCTCAAAGTCTGGGCCCTTACAGGGCTCGGACTCACTCTAGGTGACTCCTTCTGGTTAAAGACGAAGGCCGATCAGAAGTTCTAAGAGAGCAAAAAGGGCGAAGCGAAGAGCTTCCTCCTCTGGGACACCGCCGAAGGCTAGGCCGCGAAGTCCACGACTCCCGCCGACGAGAAAAAGGACAACCCGCAGCGCAAGACGATGCTGCTCAGAGTGTCCGGCGTGCTGAGCGCCAACTCCGCCGCCGACAGACGTCTTGCCATCACCTGCCGCGACAACAGCGTATTCGGCTTCAATGCCGGCGGGCACGCTTTCGGCGAAGTACGGCAATCACGGGAATGCGTATAAGACAGAAAGGCCGAAGCAGGCAAAATTTAAAATTATATTATGAAAACATCGTTACTTATCATTACCGCAGCCCTTAGTCTTCCCCTCGTTTCCGTTCGCGCGCAGGATGCGCCTCCCGATTTCCGTGATAAAGTGCAAGCTCTCGAAAAACGAGTAAAGGAAGCCAACGAAGCCGGTCGCAAGGACGAAGCGGAAAAGCTGATGGCCGAGATAAGGGAACTGAATGAGCAACTACAGCAGCGGCGTAAGACCGGCGCGATGGACAAGTTGCGTGCCGAAATGGAAAAGGCACAGGGCGAACTCGCCGAGGCAGAAAAGAACGGCCGTAAGGAGGAGTCCAAAGGCGCACGGCAAAAAATTGAGGAGATTAAAGCCGTGATGGAGAAATTGGAGAAGGGCGAGCAGGCTGGCAACAAACCTCGAGGAGAGGGAGAAAAAGCTCATCCTGACGGCGACCGGGAAAAGCCTCGCGACGGCGGGAAACAGCCGAAGCGTGAGGGCGACCGCCCCCGAGGGGACGGGCAAGGCGATCAGCGCAAGAAGCATATTCTTCAGGCAGCCGAACATCTGCAAAATGCAGGAATGCAGGATCTCGCCGAGCGTCTGAAGCGAGAAGCGAATGGGGAGCCTCCTCGCTATGACGCCCGCCGCGAGCAGCCCCGTCCGGCACCCGGCGGTGAAGTAGAGGAAATGCGTCAGGCTATCCGCCGTCTGAATGCCCGGCTGGAGGAAATGGAAAAGCGACAGCGCGGCGAAGGCCCTTGATTTAAGTTCCGGAGAGTATGCGGACAGGAAAAACCGGCTGAGTTTCGCTTCCTGGGAAACCAACTTGCATTCGCAGGATGGCCCGGGAAGGGTAGTGCCCCATTTTCTCATCTATGTCCGACCCCAACAAACTCAAACTCGGTCTACCCAGCGGCAGCCTCCAGGAACCCACGCTCGCTCTTATGGAACGCGCGGGTTTTTGCATCTCCGGCGCCAGTCGCAGCTACCGGCCTGCCGTTGATGACTCCGAGCTGGAAATCCGCCTACTCCGCGCCCAGGAGATCGGGCGGTATGTGAGTCAGGGGTTTCTGGATGCTGGCATCACCGGACGCGACTGGATCATCGAGAATGGTGCCGATGTGGAATACATCTGCGAGCTTCCTTATTCCCGTGCTACGAACAAACCGACCAAGTGGGTGCTCGTGGTTCCCGAGGACTCTCCGGTCAAATCCGTTCACGATCTTGAGGGCAAACGTATCGCCGCCGAAGCCGTGGGCCTGACGCAGCAGTATTTGAAATCGAAAGGCGTCACTGCGGAAGTAGAGTTTTCGTGGGGCGCCACCGAAGTGAAGGTCCCGGAACTCGTAGATGCCATTGTGGACATCACCGAAACCGGCTCCTCCCTGCGGGCCAACAACCTGCGCATCGTGGATGTGCTGCTGGAGAGTTATCCCCAGTTCGTCGCCAGCCGGGCTGCCATGGCTGATGAATGGAAAGCCGCGAAGATCCGCCGTCTTGCCATGCTCATCAAAGGCGCACTGGATGCTCGCGGCAAAGTGGGCCTCAAAATGAACCTGCCGAAAAACCAGTTGGATACGCTTGTAAAATCGCTACCCAGCCTGCGCCGGCCCACGATCGCCCATCTGACCGATGAGGACTGGCTTAGCGTGGAGACTGTAATCGACGAATGCGTGGTGCGCGAAATAATCCCGCGGCTTAAAGAACTCGGTGCGGAGGGAATCATTGAGTATCCGCTCAACAAGCTCGTGCATTAATACGAAAACCTCAACATAAGGAAACGGGGAGAATGAAGGGTTCCCGAATTCGTTATCCCGTCTTAATTGCCTTCCGCTCCTGCGTTACCTTCGTTGCCTCATGTTGAAGTTCTTCCTCATATCCGGTGAACGCAGCGGCGACCGCCACGGAGCGGGCGTCATGGAAGAAATCATCGCGCTGCAGCCAGAAGCAGAGTTTCATGGACTGGGCGGAACCGAGATGCACGCTCTTGCCCCGGCCATTCCGGACTGGGTGGAGGAGGCTGGCGTCGTGGGACTGGTTGAGGTGCTCAAAAAATACGGGTGGTTCAAAAAAAAGTTCGCGGAAACCTTAGCGAGGATCGACGAATTAAAGCCCGCTGCGGTTGTTCTAATCGACTACCCAGGCTTCAGCCTTCGCCTCGCAAAGGCGCTGCGGCAGCGCGGGTTTTCGGGTAAAATCATTTACTATGTCAGCCCGCAGGTCTGGGCATGGAATCGCGGACGCATCCCGAAAATGGCACGCATCCTCGATCTCATGCTGTGCATCTTCCCGTTCGAAAAGGAACTCTATGCAGGCTGCGGACTGCGCGCGATTTTTACTGGCCACCCGCTTGTGGAGTATCACCGGGCCCGAATGCTGAATATTCAGCGCCAGTCGGGGCTGATCGGTCTGTTTCCCGGCAGCCGGCGGCGGGAAATCGCGAAGCATTTCCCCGTGCTGCTTGAGGCGGCACAGCGCATGAAAATCGAGCGGCCCGCGCTCAGGTTCGCCGCTAGCGCGGCATCGGAAAAACTTGCCGGCACTATGCGAGGCATGCTCGCTGAGCACCCGGTGGCGGATCTCACCATTGAGACCGGCACCGCTGCCGCACTGATGCAGCGCGTGGCCTGCGGGGTTGTCGCCAGCGGCACGGCCACGCTCGAGGCGGCCATTCTCGGCCTGCCCTACTGTCTAATCTATAAAGTGAGTCCCGGTACCTACCTCATCGGTAAACTGCTCATCTGCGTGCCGTTTCTCGGCATAGTCAATATTCTCGCAAAGCGGGAGCTGGTGAAAGAACTCATCCAGGGCAACTGCCGTCCGGAAAAAGTTGCTGCGGAACTCCTCCGGCTCAGTGACGACAGCATAGCCCGGTCAATGCTCAGTGAAGGACTGGCTCAGGTAGTCAGCCAATTATCCGGAGAAGGCGCCTACGCTAAAGCTGCAGAGGAGATCGTCGGGGCCGTGAACTGACGGGAATCAGTAAAGAGGCTTTCGGGTCGGTTGAACTACGAAATCTCAATCAAGCGGGATTTCTGAATGTAGTGCAACGCAACGATAGTCGGGCTCTTTGAATGACTCGCGTGCAGCCACGTCATTGATTTAGGGACTAGTGACGCGGGCGCGCAGGAAGAGGCGGATGCCGACGGGGGCTCCGGGGGCACTATAGGTGAGGGTTTCTGTGTCGTTGCCGTTGGATACGGTGCTTAGCGGGCCTCCGCCTATGGGTGTCCAGCTGGCTCTGGGGTCAGTGGAGGACTCGATGATCCAAGTGAGGTCCGTAGTGCCTGCGCGGCGCACAAAGCTGGCGCGTCCGGGCTGGCTATCGGCGGCTAGGGCGATGGACTGCTCAGCGGCACCGGAGGTGCGGGGATCGGTGCCAGCGGCGTATTCACCGAGGTTGTTGAGTCCGTCTCCGTCGGTGTCGGCGGCCATGCCCTGGTTGGGGATGTCGCCATCGGCAAAGTAGCGGCGCTGCCAGCGGGCGAAGTTGGTGACGGCGCTGCCGCCAGGATCGTGGCTCACGCGCCAGTTCGCAGGCAGGTTTTGGTCGCCGCTGACGTGGATGAGGGAGTAGCCGTTGTCCGGGGCGGCGGGCCAGTTATCGCCGGGGCCGCTGCCATCGCCGTAGATGAAGTCGGAGATGATGGCTCTGGTTTTGTCGTTGAGCACAATATGCTCGCCGCCGTCGTCGAGTTCACCATTGAACTCGCCGAGGATGGTGAAGCTGGTGCCGTAGCGGCTGATGAAGGCGGCGGTGTTCTCCACCACCACGACGCTCGCGCCGGCAGGCAGCCAGTTTTGCAGGCCGGGCACGGCCGTGAACTCGAGGCCGTTGGAGAAGTAGATGCCCGTGAGATCGACAGGAGCGGCTCCGGTGTTGGTGAGGCGGATGAACTCGAAGTCGTTGGAGTTGGTCCAACCGTTGAGGACTTCATCCGGCGATGGGGGCGGCGGGTGGTAGTGGACTTCTGTGATCTGGATGCTGGCCTGGCTGGCGGCTACGGCACCGGGGAAGTAGTAGAGCACGGTGGGTGCGCTCCAATTGGAGCCGTTGGGCACGCTGCCGGTACCGCCGCCGGACTGCGTGGGCGGATCGCTGGGGCGAACGGGATTCACTGTGCGGACGTAGAGCGCCGTAGGGGCGTTGATGACGATGGGCACGGTGAATTCGACAGCGGCGGGATCTAGGTCTGGCGTGAAGGGCGGCGGCGGGCCCTGGACAATGATCTTTGCGCCCATGATTAAGTCGCTGCTGGAGAGGCCGGAGTTCAGGCCGTGAATGGCGAGCACATTTTCGCCAACATGAAGGGCGGAAAGGAAGGACGTGATGATGTAGTCTGTGTACTGAACGGCGCTGGTATCAGCAAACGTGGCGGAGGCAGCGGAATTGAACGCCAAGTTCGCGATCGCCGGGGCATTGACCCGGGCGGTGGTGAGTTCCGTGCCGTTGATCCATGCGACAAATCCGTCGTCGTGGCGCATCTGGAGCACGAGGCGATTCCCAGCCGTGGCGGCGAGGGCAAGATCGCCCGCAGTGACAGTGAAGGGGAAGCGCAGGTAGCAGCTCTGATTGCCTGCGTAGTTAGTACCGTTGATGAAGCCGCTTCGCATCACGGTGTGCGTGGCAATGGGGGAAACCGGCAGCGGCACTGGAGCCGGCACAGTAGCATTGTGGAAGCTTGTCCCATTCCAGCGCACACTGATGAACGGAAGATAGTCCGTGCCGGTTCCGGCAGGAACCGTGTCGTCATACCCCACGCCGTTGAGCGTGCCGGCGGGATTGGTGAACCAGGTGGAGTCATTGAAGTCATCCTGGTTGCTGCCGTTGCCGTTGAGGTCGGCACCGCGCCATTCGGTGCCGGTATTATTGGGCGCCGTGGGACCGGCACCCGTGGCATTGCTGGTGGGAACAATGGTGCGCACCGTGCCAATGTCGCTCATCATAGTCGCGATTGTCGTAAATCCGCCGCCCGGAGCGAGGGTTACGGTGGCCCGGGGACGGGGATCTGCGTCGTTGGTGGTGTAGTAAATCTTGACTCCCGTGGTGGCTAGGCTGGGGGAAGTAAGGGTGATGGAACTGCCGGCGGGCACGGGGCCGGATGGCTGGCTGGCGGTGGCGGGCCGGGTGAACTGGTTGTCCATGAAGTTGAGCCGGCTGGCCCACCAGTGTTTGAGCCATGCGATTTCACCCGGGTAGGTGCCGTTGAAGGTGTTGTTCGTAATGGCAGTGTTGCTGCCGGCACCGCGGGGCGTCTGGCCCCACCGGGCGATGTTGCGCTTGGCTGGCGTGGTGGTGGTGTCGCCGGGATTGACCTGGGCAACGAATTCATCAATGCGGGCATGGACGGAGGCCGTGCTCCATGGACCCTGACGCCACAGGTGGTAGCGGTCGATGAAGAGCTGCCAGAAGTTCGGGTCTTTGAACATCTCATTGAACCAAGGGTAGTGAAAGAAGTCGGTGCCGAGGTCGCCAACGTCGCCGCGCCATGTGTCCCAGCGGAAGTCCCGTCCGTCCGTGGAGCCTTCGGCACGGTCAAAGTCCCAGATAGGCCCGGCGGTGATTTTTCCGAACCGCGGCTTGTGCCAGTAGGCGCTGAGTCGGTTGGCGTCGGCGTTCTTGGTCATGATGTTGAGCAACTGATGGTCAACGGCGGCGTGCGCGTCGAAGTATTTGGCGTAGCCATTCACCGGGTCCATGAAGAGGGAGAGGTTGTTGAGCACGGACCACGCCTCGCCGATGTGGCCGCGGAGGTAGGTGCTCTGCGCAGTGGTGATGCGCTTGAAGGGATCGAGCGAAACCTCGCGCGGGTTCACATAGCCCATCTGATTGACGGGGCCAAAGCTCTGACCGGCGAGCGGCGTGATCCCGCCCTCACCGGCGTCAAGGCGGTCCACCTTGAACATGTAGCCGCCCTGGACAGCGGGAGCGGCGTTATCGGCGATGGTCAGATTCTCTACATCCACACGGTTGTTACCGCGGGTGATTTTTTCCATGAAGCTATAGACGCCGAAGTAGTCGCCGCTGGGCGCGGCACCGGTGGCGGTGGTCCCCTCGACGGTGTTGGTCGCGGACTGCACGTTGTGGAAGTGCTCGATGAACTTGGTCCGCACGGCGTAGCGCCCGATGTCATTGCTCATGCGGTAAATGAGGTCGTTGTGCATCAGCGACCGGTCGAAGTTGTACGGCGCGTGCATGATCCAATCCGACTCCCCCGGCAGGCCGAGGGGGGAGCGGTTCTGGTCAATGCCAAACTCGTCCTGCATCTCGCAGGCCATGGAATACTTGGGATCTCCAGCGGTGGAGGATCCGCGGCGCTCGAGAGCGCAAGGGGAGGCAAGATCGGGCAGATTGGTTAGCCGGGCGAGATCGTCCGTGGCTTTTGGCTCGAAAATGAGGACATGCCCCGGCACCACCACATCACTGGACATGGGGGTGTTCCATGTGTGCGTGAGGACAATGGGCAGGGGTGAGGTGAAATTCTGCGCATTGGCGTCGATGGCGAAATACATCTCACTGATGGGTGGGCCGGGCGGGCGGCCGGCTTCAAATGCGCGGGCTCGAACACGGGTATTGATGGTCACGGGAATACGAGTCGTGTAGGCCGGGGAGGGCGTGCGGAAGACGGTATGGATGCCGGTGCCCGCAGTAGTGATGTCGAGGATGGGGGTCAGTGCTGGCGAAGCGGAGAGCCGGAAACTGGAGGTGGAACTGAAGACAACATAGTAAGTCGTGCCCGCGACTACCCCTCCTGGGAGCGTGCCCGTGGTGCTCACCTGGACGGGGTCTCCGCCGAAAAAGGTATTCGCGACGGGAGTGGTGAAAACGTCCGTGGTAGCCGCGGTGGCGGCGAACGCATCGCGCCGCAACGTATGGGTTCCACCTGCCGTGAGATCAATGGGCGGGCCGCCAGGCTCGATGGCAAGCTTGAAGGTGTTCGCAGAGAGGACGGCGACGAAGTAATTCACTGAGGCCACCAGCGGGGCGGGGCCGCTCACGCGCACCATGTCGTTCTGGCTCAGGCCGTGCGCCGTCATGGTGCAGACATCCGTGGCGGCATCGGCGGTATAACTGCCGGTGATTCCCGCGACGCCGATGGGCAGCGAGCGGTTTGTGGTGAAGCGGACAACCGCCGTGGGCGATGTCACGCTGAGGGCGACGTTTTGCGTGGTGCCGTTGTTGAAAGCCTTACTAGGGGGCGTGAAGACCACCGACTCCGCGGGTGCACCGGCAGAATTGTTCAGCGCGCCGGGCGTGGGCGTAGTGAAGAAGGCGCTGCCAGCCCCTGCCGTAGCTGCCAGCAGGCCGTATGAAACATCGCCGCTCTGCACGGGATACGGCGCCCAGCCGGATACGACGGGCGTGCCACCAGGGGCGTTGAGCTGAAGGTCTTCCCCAGCACTGCTGAGGGAGAAATTGGTGTGCAACGGGGCGCCGGCCACAGTCCGGTTTTTGCTGCTGGCAAAGACGACAAGGTAGCCGCCGGGCGCAATGGTGACGCCGACGGGAAACGTCCATCGGGTGGGCAGCAGAGCATCATCGGTAAGATGGTAGCCGCTGAGATCGGCGTCCACGAGGTCGGGATTGTGGATCTCGATCCAGTCCTGCCGGATTATGTCCTCGTCGAAGATGCCGATATTATTGTTCGTAAGAAACTCCGTGATGATGGGAGCAGCAGTGAGAGCCGGGGCGGTAAGGATGACTGCGGCGGTGACGGCATAAGGAAGGCGTGGTCTCATTTCTTCCAAATACCTGAGCCCAGCGCCACACGTCAACTTTCATCTCCAGAAAGAGTCGAACCATTTGAAACCCTTGCGGCTTCGCGCGGTCGAAGGAACAACTTTCTCTTGCGGTTGAACCGGGAACTCCGTAGATTTTCCCCCCATGTTTCTGCCCGGAAATGCATCTCCCGCCCTCCGAATTAGACAATTTTCAACTATGCGAGTCCTTACCCGCGTCCTTTTTAGCAGTCTCCTTTTTACCTCTGTGCCCGCCATGGCACAGTCTAAGGCAAAATCAGGGGAAAGGAAGGCGTCCGCAATTTCCAGCGCCGCGACACCATCGGCTGCGAAAACCACTGCCTCTAAACCGGCTCTAGTGGTAATCGCAGCCCAAAATGGCGCCACCGGAGCAGTCGGCCTCCTTGCTCCCCTGCCCCGCGTTTATGCCCCGGTAAAACCCCGTGACGCCGCCCCCAAATACCCGTGGCGCCAAAACATCACCTCCACCATTTTCTGGATTGGTGAGCCGCCCAGCCAAAACAATCCCACTCCCAACCACGCCAGTTCATGGGAGATGGAATGGCAGCTTAAATACGGCGGCTACGATGACCCCAATAAGAACAATCGCACGTGGGACTTCCGCCCTAAGGCGTTCATTCCCGGCCTCAATCCTTTTTATATCGCCCTCCCGTTCAACGACATCACCAATCCGAAAGTCGCCAAACGCATCCCGTGGTACACGACCCGCAAGCAGGCTGGAGCTAGAAGTGTTTGTCGCGGCGTCTGGATCGCCATCCGCAGTGGCACCAAAACCTGCTTCGCCCAGTGGGAGGACTGCGGCCCCTTCACCACGAACGACGCCGCCTACGTCTTCGAGGGAAAACCACCCATCACAAAGAATAATAATAGTGCAGGCATTGATATCAGCCCCGCCATACGCGACTTTCTAGGCATTTCCAGCGGGGCCAAAGTGGACTGGCGCTTTTGCTCTGACTCAGAAGTGCCCGACGGCCCATGGAAACGTTACGGTCAAAACAACACTCTCCTGCCAGACAGCGTCCGAAATAACGACGAAGTCCGCAAACGCTACGAGGAACTCGTTCGCCAGCGCGAGGAATGGCTCAAAAGCCGGGGCCAGAAACCTTTAGTCGGCGTTCCCCAGTAGCCGGCAAATGTGGCTGTGAGCTTCCTGCGAAGGATATAGCCCGTGGAAACTAGAGTGATACCCTTAAATGGGCGCGGCCAATTCGACCGGGGGGCACAGGGCCGTGAATGCAATTGGCCTCAGCATGCCCGGCCTTCCTCCCGCACCCGGATTTTCCGGCTGAGGAGAAGCAGTCCTACGGGGGCCACCAAAACGAGACCGCCGATTACCGTCCACATGCCGCTGGGGTTGGAGGGGCCATCCTTCGGGTAAAACGCGGTGAAAATGAAACCGAACAGAGCGCCGTTAAGCAGCTTGCCGATGAGCAGCGGGACATAGGACAGAGAGGCGTAGGAGGCTTCTTGGCCTCTTGGGGCGATAGCGGAGGCATACTCATAGACACGCGGAGAATAAAATGCCTCGCCGATGGAAAAGACGACCTGCCAGAGCACGATCATGACATACCACGGATGAACAGCTCCCTTCAGTTCCATGTAGCCGTTTCCAATCCACTTCCCGAGCGTGCCGTCGGCCATTCCCTGAAAGACAGACACGGGCAGGCACATGAAGAGGAACGAGCCCGCAGTAATGAAACCGCCGAGAATCACCATACTCCATGCGGAAGCCTTGCGAGTAAGCATCCCGATCACCGGCGCGAGCACAAGAATGAGGATGCCGTTGATGGCATTAAATCGTCCAACTTTCACATCCGGACCCAGTTCCTGCATGGTGAACTTGGGCAGCACGTAGTCCATAACATTGAATACCACTTTAAGGCAGCCGATAAAGGCAAGAAACGCGAGGAGTCGCCCAAAACCTGGCTGATGAACGAGTTTCCCAAACACGCCGAACGCTAATTTGCCCGACGCCCGGATAGTCTGCAGCAGGGTGACCTCGCCCGCCCCGACCTCAGGAGCAGGTTCGTCCCGCTTCAGAAGGAAAATAAACGGCAACAATAGAGCCTCAACCAGCAGGCTGGTGAACAGCAAGGTCTGAAACGGTGACAGGTTGCCGATAGCAAGCGAACCGCCCGGCAGCGCCTGCTGCTTCACACTGTCGAAGATGAACCATGAAACCATGAAGCCGAAGTTCATGATCGCATAGAAGAGGGAGAAAGCCACGGTGCGCTGGGAGGAGGTGGTCACCTTACGCAGCGCCGCCACGAGCACCGGCGTGCAAAGTGCCTCGCCAGCAGCCAGAGGAAAAAGGCCCAGCGTTAGCGCGATCCACGGATTAGCGCTGGAAATCATCACAATGCGCGTGAGCAGGCAAAGTCCCACTCCAATGAAGAGGGTGCGGCGGATGCCGATGGCATCAGTGATAGACCCCACCAGAAGAGTAATGACGGACATCGTGATAGCCCATGTGGTGATCATAGCGGAAGTCTGCTGATCTGAAAATCCGAGGTCCGCTGCCATCCATAGCACCAGCGTACTGTTCAAGATTTTGTAGGCGGTAACGCTGAAGAGCTTGAGGGCGAACGTGAACCACAACTCCTTCGGTGCCGTGCCCAGTTTTAAAATGGCAAAGGCGCCGACCCCTAGGATGGACACACCGATGACCGAACCCGGCACTATACCAAAGCCCAGCTTTTTCGCTGACAAGAACCCGACGAGCGCACTTATCACTGCAAGAAAGAAAAACCTCAGCGCGAGGCCGGAACCGGTGAGCGGTGGCCCCTGATCCGGGCCGTCCTGAGTCTCCAGAGGCTCGGTAAGCGGTGCCGACGGCGTCGGATACGCACTGGAAGAGGCTTTCTCGGGTTCGGAAGACATACTGCGGCGGTTATGAGGCCACGTTGCCGGGGGCGCAACGGCTCAGCGGTTTTGGCTGGTGGTGAATTTTCCTGTCAGAAAGCGAGGGTTTCCGTCAATACACTGTCTGACATGACGCCAACACCCCATTTGCGCGATACCTTCCTCACTCACCTCACCGGTTGCGAGAGCACGCTGCGCGCCTTCATTGCCTCGGCACTGGGGCGGGCGGAGGAACGGGCGGATTTCTTTCAGGAGGTGGTGGTGCTGCTCTGGCGCACTTATGACCGTTACGATCCCGCACGACCTTTCCTGCCGTGGGCGATGGGTGTGGCCGCCTAGCGGTTGAAGGAAGAATACCGCCGCGTGAAGCGTCGCCCGGGGCTACTGGAGCCGGAGCATCTGGACCGGCTGTCGAATGCGCTCGGGGGCATATCCGGCAAGGATGGGCGCGAGGCAGTCTTCTTCTTCACCGGCAAGCTGGTGGACCCACTGGAAAAGAACCCGCCGCAGACCGAAGCAGAGGCCGCGGCTGCCCTACCGACTGAAGACCTGCCCTACGGCATTCCCGTTTCCTGTAAACCGGGCTTGGTTTTCAGCCCCCACCCACGGAATAAACGTTTCCTGAACGCGGTCGATACCGATCAGTGGCGTGGAGGCCTCGTGGATGTGACGGATTTGCCGCCAAACATGCGCGTAATGTGCCCCTACTCCAGAAAGCACTTTCTTGTTCCATAGAACGAAGTGTCAGTAAGCTCGGAAGAAGATTTTGCCAAGCTGGCGGCAGCATAGAAGGAGGGCAGCAGCGGCGACACCAAGCATCGTGCCCAGCGTCTGAGCGAGAACGGGCGTAATGCCCGCCAAAGCAAAGAGGGGCAGCGTGGTGAGCAGAGAGCGTTACCTAAACGAATTTATCCACGCCGGTAATCTCGCCTCCAGCCCCACGCATTCATAGAAGTCTCAACTTGCCGCGTGCAGACCTCTCAGGTGATCCAGTTCGACTCCCGCCAGCGTTTCCAGCATGCCTGCTGCGCCCGAGAAGTCAGAGCCGCGCGTGACCGGACTGGGCACGATAACACAAGGAGCGCCAGCGGCCCGGGCAGCCCGCAGGCCATTCGCGGAGTCCTCCAGCACAAGAGTTTCTCCGGGGGCAAGGCTGAGCCCCTCCGCAGCGGCGAGGAATAAATCCGGCGATGGCTTGGCTTGCCTTACGTTATCTCGGGTGCGGATCAAAGAAAAGGCATCCCGCAGTCCTACCCGGTCAAGCCATGAAAAAACGTGACTGTTCTGGCTGCTGCTGGCCACCGCGCATGGAATGCCCGCGCGGTCCGCCGCCAACAGAAGTTCCCGCACTCCGGGCAGGGTACCCAGCCCCTGCTGTAGTTCGCGGATGCGTTCATCCTTCCGGGGCAGGACCTCATCCCATTTCACAGGCCCGCCGGTCAGTTCCTCCAGAGCAGCCATCGGATCGTAGTGACCAAAAGTGCTGCCCACGCACTGGACGTAGGTCTCCAGCGGCAGATCATGCCCATGGTGGAGGTAAATTTCCCGCCATGCTACGTAGATGGCGGATTCCGTATCCACGATGAGTCCGTCGAAATCAAAAACGATAGCGCGCATAAACTGAATTAGAGGTCTGGAAACAGGGAGACAAAAAAGCGCGCCCGGAAGTCCGGACGCGCTTTCCTGAAACTTGATCGTGAAGCCGGCCCGGATCAGGACTGACTGTGTTCTTCGACGTAGGCAACCACGTCGCCCACCGCTTGAAGCTTCTCGGCCTCTTCGTCCGGCACTTCGATGGAGAATTCCTCTTCAAACGCCATAACGAGTTCCACTGTGTCGAGTGAATCGGCTCCAAGGTCTTCGATGAAACGGGCTTCCTTCGTGACCTGATCGGCATTTACGCCGAGTTGATCAACGATGATGTCACGAACTTTGTCTTCGATGGATTTATCTGACATAATTAACGAGGTGGTCTGGGTTAAATTTGGTCGTGCCAGTAATCGCCCGATTCTGGAATGCAACTAGATTATCACCGGGGTGAAATGACGAGGCCGGCAGGCCAAAATCCGGAGGGCGGCGTGACCCCGAAGTCAATCTCCGCCCTTTTGATAATCGAACTCCGCGGGCTCCGGATTGGGGCTGGAGAGGGCACAGCGGTCCCCGTGCAAGGCCTGCTCTTCCTCCATCAGGGTCGTGAGTCGCTTCACTTCGGCAGTACGGGCCGGATCTGCAGCCAGGTCTTTCATTTCCCAAGGGTCGGACTTTAGATCGAAAAGCTGCATCCGGTTGATCTTCGGATAAAGGATGAGTTTCCAGCGATCATCGCGAATGGCCCGCTGCACCTGACGGTAGGCTGTGAGCACGCGGGTCCGGTGACCTTCCGCACGGCCGGCCAGCACGGCATTAAATGACTTTCCCTCACTGCCCTGCGCCGGTGCAATACCGCACTTTTCACCGAGCGTGGGGAAAATATCCAGCAGGTAGCACATGGCATCCGATTTCATGCCCTCCCGCACTCCCGGCCCGGCCATGACCAGCGGCACACGCATGGAATGATCATAGAGATTTTGTTTTCCGAAAAGCCCGTGGCTGCCAATGGCCAGCCCATGGTCGCTGGTGAAGACCACGATGGTATTGTCCGCATGACCGGCCTCCTTCAGTCCATCGAGGATGCGGCCGATCTGCTGGTCCATGTATTCGATGGCGGCACTGTAATCGGCGAGGTGCTGTTGCACGATCTCCGGCGTGCGCGGCCACGGCGCGAGTTTCTCGTCGCGCACGCGCATCTCGCCGTTGGAAAAGGGATGCACCGGCAGGAAGTTCGCAGGCACGGGCGGCTTATGCGCGTTCCAGTGCTCGTGAAACGGTTTCGGGGCGACTTTAGGATCGTGCGGCGCGTTGAAAGAGACGTAACACAGGAAGGGTTTTTCTTTCGGCTGCGCCTTGAGGAAACCAATGGCGCTGTCTGCAAAGAGCTTCACGCAATGCTCGCCCGCGGGTCTTTTGTTTTCCAGCGCGCGGGCAGCCGAGAAGTCCTGCAGGAGAGCGGAGTAAGGATCCGTCATTCCACCCAGAAAAATAGCGCGGCCCTGCTGGAAAATGCGGCGCACCGATTCCCTGCCATTGTGCCACTTGCCGGTGATAAAGGTCGAATACCCCGATGCCGAAAAGGCCTCGGGCCATGTTGGCTGCCGCCCAAGCTGCTCCTCAATTCGCCAAAGAGTCCTCCCGGACATCAGCATCGCACGGGACGGCACGCACACAGCGCCCTGAGTCGACCCCATGCAGTAGGCCCGGGTGAACGTGGTGCCCCGCGCCACCAGTTTGTCGATGGATGGCGTACGCACGTGCACATTTCCCAGCGCAGCGATGGTATCGGCGCGCTGGTCATCGCTGAAGAGAAAGAGAATATTCGGCGGGACGGCAGCGGCCGGAAGGACCTGTGAGATAAGAAGCAGAAGAACGAAGCGATACATGCAGTAGTGGGTTTCTGATCGCCCCATGTGGCCGCAAATCGAAAACGGAACACGAAATTACCCCCGCGCCTGCGGTGGCGGGAGAAACGGGACGCTGCACTTGTCAGTCGGTCTTCCCGCGCAGAGGTCGGGGCATGGACCAGACATCAGCGACAGCGCTCACACGGAGAGGACTGGCAGCGGGCATCACGGCATTCACTCTTTGGGGCCTGTTTCCCGGCTATTGGAAGACCATCCACTGGCTGGACGCATGGGAAACCGTAGCCCTGCGCGCACTACTGACTATTCCTGTGCTGACAGTCATCCTGCTGGCGCGGCACCGCCTCGGTGCGGTGCTGACAGCACTGAAGAGCTGGAGAGTGACGGGACTTCACGTCATCACTGCGGCCCTGCTAGCGGGCAACTGGCTGACGTTCATCTGGGCCACGCAAAACGAGCGCATCGTCGAGGCAAGTCTCGGCTACTTTCTGACACCGCTAGCCAACGTGCTGCTGGGGTTCCTGTTTCTCGGAGAACGGCTCCGCAAAGGACAGAAAGTGGCGTTTGCACTAGCGGTGGCCGGAGTAGCGCTGCAGGTGGCCGCCGTCGGCAGTCTGCCATGGGTGGCGCTGGTCCTTTGCGGCACTTTTTCCCTTTATGGATTCCTGCGGAAAAAATCGTCACTGGATTCACTGGAAGGGCTGGCCGTGGAATCCGTTGCTGCCCTACCCGTGGCGCTGTGGTTTTTGTCGAGTCATCCGGCAGGACATTTGGCTGAAGGAGCCTTTGAATGGAGCATGGTGCTCAGTATGGGTATCGTGACAGCCGTGCCGCTGCTGGGTTTTGCCACCGCAGCGAGACTGCTGCCCATGGCCGTGCTAGGTATCCTGCAGTTCATAGCCCCCAGCCTACAGTTCCTGATCGGCTGGCTCGCATACAGCGAACCCGTCTCGCCCCTGCGGCTTGCCAGTTTTGCCGTCATCTGGGCGGGTCTGGCGGTGTTCACTGCGGAGGCATGGAAAACCTCGGCAGCAACACGCAAAAGTTGATTCAGGAGAATCCCTCCAGTCTAGTCCGTCCGTCCGCTCAGCCGTCTTTCGCATCAATTTGCCGGGCGTGATCAAGGAAGTCGTCATACTCCTTCTTAATGACCGGGAGCAGGAAATAGACACCGATGAGGTTCGGGATGCTCATGGCGAAAAGCGAGGCATCTGAGAAGTCCATGGCGTTGCCCAGCGAGGCGGCTGAGCCGACGACAATGAAGCCGAGGAAGATGAGCTTGTAGGTCCACTGGGATTTATGGCTGCGGCCGAAGATATACTGCCATGACTGCATCCCGTAGTAGCTCCATGTGATGAGTGTAGAGAAGGCAAACAGGAACACACTGAGGAACAGGATATACTTGAAGGAACTGTGGATGGTGCTGAAGGCACTCGAAGCCATGGCCACGCCCGGATTGGCGAAGTCGCCGGAGGGAGGAGTGATATTCCCGGTGACCACGAGCACCAACCCCGTCATGGTGCAAATGATGACGGTATCCACGAAAGGCTCCAGCAGGGCCACGATGCCCTCGCTGGCGGGCTTGGAGGTTTTCGCCGCCGCGTGAGCGATGGGCGCGGAACCAATACCCGCTTCGTTGGAGAACGTCGCGCGCCTCATGCCCCAGATAAAAGCCACCAGCAGCCCACCGGTAGTGCCTGCCTTCCATGTGAAGGCTTCCGAAACAATGAGGTTGATCGCCTTTGGAATTTCCGTCACATTAAATCCAAGCACCAGCAGGCTGGAAAGCACGTAAATAAGGCACATGCCGGGCACCAGCTTCCCCGTCACTTTGGCGATTCCTTTGATGCCGCCAATAATGACGAGGCCCGTGAGAACCGCCATGGCGGCACCGAATATCCACTTATTGTTGTCCACGAAGCCGCCTTTTCCACCGGTGATCTCAACCAACTGGGCAACGGTTTGATTCACCTGAAAAATGTTCCCTCCGCCGAATGACGCGAACACACAACAGATAGCGAAAAAGAAAGCGAGAACGGCTCCCAAATTGCCAAAACCGCGCTCGTGGAAACCCTTCTGAAGATAATACATCGCCCCGCCGTGAACAGTACCGTTTTTGTCAATCTCCCGGTATTTCACGCCCAACGTGCATTCAGCAAACTTCGTCGTCATCCCGATAAAACCGCTTACAAAGAGCCAGAAAATGACCCCCGGCCCACCCTTGGAGACACCGATGGCCACGCCTGCGATATTGCCCAATCCTACCGTGCCGGACACCGCGGCGGCCAGCGCCTGGAAATGAGTCACCTCTCCCGGGTCATTCGGGTGGCTGTATTTTCCCCTAACTGTGCGGATGGCCAGTGGAATGGAACGGATGTTCACAAAGCGGAAGTAGACAGTCAAGATGATACCCGCGGCAGCCAGCCAAAACACCACCCACGGGACCTCCACCCCGTTGATCGTCACCGACCGCATGATGGTGGCGTTGGCAAAATCGACCAACGGGGCAAAAGCGCTATCGATTGTCTCGTCGATATTCTCCGCTCGGGACACTGGGGCACTTGCGAGGAGGCAGAACGAAAGGAGAAGGAATCTGGCAGTCATGGTCGTATTAAACCCCGTTCCTAAACCGTGCCAGACCAATTGGCACGCGATTTTTCATTATGTGGGCGGACGGAATTGCGGAACCGCCCGAGCCCCTCAATTCGGAACCAAATACCGAAGCCGACGAGGCACTTCCAAAAGGGACCGGGCTAATTGCCGGCTTTTTTGCCATCGCCCCGGCGCTTCTGAAACGGCTGGCTTTCTGAGATGCCAAGAATCAGGCTCTGGAAGGAATTAACCTCTCTTGCCATGCTTGCCAGCACTGCGTCCACAGCGGGGCGGTCATAAGGCTCAATCCCGCGGCCAAGGGCATAGGTCATCATCTTCTTCACAATGTTCCGCAGCAGAGTGTCCCGGCGGTCGGCAAGGAATATGCTGGCGAGGTCTTGCGCTCCGGTGAATTTCTGGCCGGTGGTCAGTTGACCGCTCGTATCAATTGGGAAGCTACCGTCCGTGTCCCGCCATTTGCCGATGGCATTGAAGTTCTCTAGGGCAAAGCCCAGAGGGTCGATGAGGCTGTGGCAGCCCGCACAGCCGGGTTTGGTGCGATGGGCTTCCAATCGCTGGCGCACCGAGGCTGTGGACTCCACTTTCTCCCCCTCCTCCAGCGTCGGCACGTTCGGAGGTGGCGGCGGCGCAGTGATGCCGAGGATGTTTTCCAGCAGCCACTTTCCGCGCTTCACTGGGCTGGTGCGGATGCTGTCACTGGTCAGGGTGAGCATGCTGGCGTGGGTCAGAATACCACGGCGGTTGGTGGACGGGTCCAGCTTGACCAGCCGAAAGTTGTCACCCTGCACTCCAGGAATGCCATAGAACTTCGCCATGATCTCATTCAGGAAGGTGTAGTCCGCACTCAGCAGTTCCGTCACCGGGCGGTTTTGCTGCAACAGGTGCCAAAAGAGTTCCTCGGTTTCCCGCTTCATGGCGGAGCGCAACTCCGGGGTAAATTCCGGGAACCTCTGCTCATTAGGGGCAACTACATTCAGCGTGCGCAGTTCCAGCCACTGCCCGCCGAAGTTTTCAGGCAGGGCGCGCGCCTTTGGATCCTTCAGCATCCTAAGAACCTGATCCTTCAAGTTCGCACGCAATTGATTGCGGAACGCGAGCGAGAGCAGTTCATCGTCTGGCATCGAACTCCAGAGCCAGAAGCTCAGACGGGAGGCGAGCGCATACTCGGAAATTTCCACCACCTTCTGCGGATTGTCCGCCTGCTCCTGCCATTCAATACGGTAGAGAAAATAAGGCGAGACCATCACGGCCTTCATGGTAATGCGCAGCGAGTCGCGCCATGATTCGCCCTCCTTCTGCGCCCCTTTATATATGGTGAGCAACCGGTCCAGTTCCGCGGGAAGGGCCGCGCGGCGAAATGCCCGGTTGATGAACTGCTGGAGAATGGCCCGTGCCCCGGCCTCAGTCTCCCCGGCATTTTCCGCCGCACTAAAAATCTTCTGCGCTGTTGGATTAAGAGGAAGTGGCAGTAACTTCAGCGGGCCCTCCACCTCTAGCTCGAGAATGTAAACGTTCCGGTCTCTTTTGCTGGCGTCCGGGTTCTTCCCATCGTAAAAATCATTCAGGAACGCCGCTCCCAGCCGGTGCACGCCTTTAGTCAGGTTCACCTGCACCTCCAGCGTCTGCGGCTTCCCAGAACCTATGGCCTTCACCTCCTCCTGCTTCACGCTCTTGTCGCCCTGCCGCAGTTCCAACTTGGGCAGCTCCGAACCCGCCTGATCTCCCCATGCCTTGACCCGCAGCAAGTATTCCCCCTCCAAAGGGGCGGAGTATTCCGTGTGCGTCTCGCCGCTAGAGAGCAGCAACCACGCGTCCTTCGCCGGCAGGCCATCGCCTTGAAGGTTGCGTCCGACCACGGTGGTCTTCTCCGGCTTCGGTCGGCCGGGCGGAATGGCCTCCATCAGCACACGGTCTGCGGCAATTAGATACCGCTCCATGAGGATGGGCGGCAGTGAAAGCACGTCCCCAATGTTGTCGAATCCGTATCCCGTATCATCCTCGGGGAATTCATCCGCGGGACGTGAGGCCACGCCGAGAAGATCCCGCACAGTATTGTTATATTCCACCCGGTTCAGACGCCGGATGGTCACACGGCCGGGGTCCGGATTGGCTGGGTCTATGGGGTTGAGTAGATTGTCCAGCCACGACACGAGCATTTCCCGTTCCTGCTTGGTGGGTTGGGTCTTTTTGTCGTGCGGCGGCATGGTCCATTGCTCCACATGAAACATGGCGCCGGCCCAGAGTTTCCGGTTCTGAAGGATGGCCGCTTCATTCTGATCCCCATCCAGAGTGACATCCCCCTTCTTTTCGCCGTCTGCGTGGCAGTCCCAGCAGTATTTTTCAAGCACCGGACGAATGTCCCCCGCGAAAGTCTTTGGACTGGACTGCGCCGCCGCCTCCCCGGCAAGGAGTGTAGAGCAAAGAAGCAAAGTGAAGCGGCGCAGAATCATGTCACGAAGCATACGCCCAGCAAGCTGTCGTGTTTCACTCCCCTCTACCGGAAATGCACTCCTGCCGGCCGCCGATATCAGTGATTGGATTGGAGAAACGCGATGACATCACGGAGTTCCGCCGGGGTCATGGCGGACTCAAGCCCCTGCGGATTCACGCGCGCCTGCAGTGCAGGCTATCGCCCTGCGCTTCTTTCCCGAGGAGCCAGCTTCACGCCAGGCGGCTCGAAAAGAATCAACCGGTCCCGGTAGAGCGCCCCCAGCGCCTGCTTGAAGGCCTTTTTACTGACACCAAAACGCTCGCGCACTTCCTCCGGCGACGACTTGTCATCCAGCGACAATTCCCCGCCCTGCTCGCGCAGGGTATCGATGATGAGCAGCGCCAGCGGCTTCACCCGGCCATAGCCGGAGGGATCAAGACAGAGATCCAGTTTGCCGTCGGGCCTCAGCTCCTTCACGTAGCCCTTGAGCTTCTGACCCGGCGACAACGCGACACCCGCCTCAGCACGGTAGAGCAGGCCGCTGTGCCGGTGATTTACCGCCGCCTTGTATCCCAGCGGCGTTTCCGCCGTGATCACCAGATCCACGCATTCCCCCTGAGCATAGTGCGCCGGATCGTAATCAAGGTGCCGGTCCAATCGCATAGTTGCCACCAGACGGCCGCTGCGCTCATCCACATAAACATAGACCACGGCCACATCCCCCGGCTCGATATGCCCTGCCTGCTCGCGAATAGGCAGCAGCAAATCCTTATCGAGTCCCCAGTAAAGCCATGCACCCATGCCCGGCTGATAGTCCGCCACCTCCAGCCCGGCAAACTCTCCCGCCATGACCAGTGGCTTACGCGTAGTCGCCACCGGACGGTCCTCTGAATCAAAATAGAGAAAGACATCCAGCACATCCCCTTCGCGGGTGCCCGGCGGCGCAAGTTGCCCGGGCAACAATATTTCCCCATGCTCCCCGCCATCGAGATAAAACCCGTGTGCCGATGAACCTGTGACCACGAGTTTGTTGCGTCTGCCGATGTCTGCCATGGCCAGCGATACTGGCACCTGTCACCGCATGACAGCACAAAATTCACCAATCCTGCCGGACGGCGCACGGTTACTTCCTGTTCTGGAGAAGTTCCAGCATCGCCTCGCCCATCCCGTGCCCGATCCGCGTGAACCAAATGGCACTGCCGAGGTAATGGTAAGGGTGATCGCCCCCGGTGATGGCCCAGTCCTTGTTCTGTTTCCAGTTGGGATACATTTCCTCTGCCACCTTATCCACCAGCAGGTCTGTGCGGAAGGCCTTCACATTGCCTTTTAACCCGGGCACTTCATTCATCGCGAGCTGGGCCTCCCGGATGGTCAGCATGGCTCCCTGCGCGGGTTTTGACCCGTTTTGCCCCATGGCGGCGATGACAAACGGCAGGTTCGGGACCCCGAGATCCTTGCGCACGTCACTTATGAAGTGCTCCATGTTCGAACGGTATTCGCTCTCCGCTCCATACTGGTCATTCCATCCCTGAAACCAGACGAAACCCGCCAGCTCGGCGCTACGGCCTTTGAGTTCAGGAAAAAGCGTGGCGAACTTTTCCTGCACCTCTTTCGTCTCCTTCATCATGTTCCGGTAAGACGAGCCGTAATCTTTCTTGATGTCCTCCATCACGGGCAAGGGGTCGTTCTTCTTGTTCTTCTCATTCTCTTTAGCCACACGCTCCTGCGCCTGCTGTAGTTCCTTATTCATCATCTCCTCCGGCAGGCCGGCAGAGGGCGAGCGGAACAGCTTGAAGAGAGAATGGCCGCCCCACGCCGCCTTCACAAGGATGACCGGCTCTTCATAGTGCTGGCCCATCGTGGTTCCGAACTCCAACTCCGCTCCGGTGCGGCCGGGCGAACCGTAACCGAGCGTAAGCGGCCCCTTGCGCTCTAGGAACTTGATGAAGACATCGCTCCTCTCCACCCATTTGCCATCCTTGCGCAGGTGAGCAAAAGTGTCCTTCGTCTTCGCATCCGCGGCCTGATGATCGAACAACCCATTCGGAGCCTTGCCCTCCATGTTTGACTGGCCGGCGAGAATAAATATCTTCACAGCATTCTCCGCAGCAATTGCCGGGGCGAAGCCGGAGAAGGAGAACAACAGCGATAAAAAGATGGAGCGTTTCATGAAATAGTGCGCAACTGGTGTCGAATTACCCTTACGACACATGCCTGATGGCCTACAGCCCCGCTGTCGAGCACTTTTTGGAACGGATTTCTGGATAATGCATATTTGAGGAGCATGGCGACGTGCGGCATGAAAATAAGCCGGGACCCGGAAACCTAGAGCTGTTCCGCGCGCTGGCCCGGCACGACGGTGAGCTGACCAGCCTGCATCCGCGCGAATTTGAAGTGACTCGAGTATCTTGCCCGCAGAAGTAGGAAACCACAGATCACTTTAAGGATTTCCCGCTGGCGCTTTGCCTTTCCACTCCAAGTATCGGCCCTTCCATTCCGCTCCAATATTCCTATGCCCGTTGATATCGACGAACTGAAAAGCCGCATCGCTGAAAACTCCGTTTGGGTAGCTCCTGTGCGCGCCGAACTCCACCGCGTATTGGTCGGACAGGAAACGCTGGTGGACCGCATGTTCGTGGCGCTGCTCACTAACGGTCACATTCTGCTCGAAGGCGTGCCCGGCCTGGCCAAAACCCTGACCGTGAAAGCTCTCGCAGGCACTATGAGTGTCAGCTTCAAGCGCTTCCAGTTCACTCCCGATCTTCTCCCCGCCGACCTTCTCGGCACCCTCATTTACAGCCCAAGCGACGGCAGCTTCAAACCTAAGCTTGGCCCAATCTTTGCCAACCTTATTCTCGCTGACGAAATTAACCGCTCGCCCGCGAAAGTGCAGTCCGCTCTGCTGGAGGCCATGCAGGAGCGCCAAGTTACCATCGGCGACACCACTCATAAGCTGCCGGATCCCTTCATGGTCATGGCCACGCAGAACCCGATCGACCAAGAGGGCACCTATCAGCTGCCTGAGGCCCAACTCGACCGCTTCCTTCTTAAAGTCCGCGTGAATTATCCTGCCAAATCAGAGGAGCGCCAGATCCTCGATCTCATGAGCACCAGTTCGCCGAAAGTGGACACCGCGCAAGTTGTTGACGCCTCCGTCGTGGTGGCCAGCCGCCTTCTGGTGAACAACATTCTGATCTCAGACCCGGTGAAGGATTACATCGTAGACATCATTCACCACAGCCGGAATGCCGCCGAGTTTATGCCGGAAGTGAAGAATCTGATTCGCTGCGGAGCCAGCCCGCGCGGCACTATCAACCTCGCACTCGCCAGCCGCGCGCTCGCCTTCCTCGTCGGGCGGGCCTACGTCACGCCGCAGGACGTCAAAGACCTTGCCCACGATGTGCTCCGCCACCGCATTTTGCTCACTTACGAGGCGGAAGCCGAAGGCGTGACCAGTGAGCAAATTATCGACCTCATTCTCAGCAAAGTCGCGGTGCCTTAACCGTCCAGATTCACTGCGCGGGCTGTAGCGGCAGCCATGCTCCCGGCTGGTGATAGTCCGGCTTTTCTCCCGGCAGCGCCGTGAGAGAAAAATAGTCGCACGGCCCGCCCGGAGCGCTGTAGCTCAGCGCCGTCAGATTGCCCCGCAGGGAGAGAAACGACTGCGCTCCGAGCAACCCGCACACCACCTCTGCAGGCACGCTGACGCTGGCCTCCCACCACTCGCCATCACCCGTCTGACGGTGATCCACCAAGCTGAGAGGAAATGGATGGCCCGCAGGTGCCGGAGCCACCCTCGGAGCGGTGAATACACAGGCCCACCACTGGCCATTGGGCGCGAGATGGATTTCGAGATAGTGACCGTTTTCCGGATTTCCAAGAAAGCACTCCACGACATTCCGCCGCCAGAGTTCCGCCGCGAATTCGCTCTGCCCGCGCCAGTCAAGGTCGTAGCCTGATGGCTTCATGCCTGCGGAAAATACCACTTGCCCATCTCCCGTGCAATCGAGCCCGGCCTCCGGAATATCCGCCGCGCCGTGCCCCCAGCGCTGCGGCAGCAGCAGGCGCCCAGGCTTCAAAAGGAGCACAGCAGGCAGCGGGTATTCAGCGAAGGAAATCATTTAGAATAGGAGAGCACCCATTCCCAGCCCTGCATCCGGGATTACTAGAGGTCCGGGTCATCATACGCGAAACTGAATTACCGCGGAAATCGGTGACGCCTCCGCGCCGAAATCAGCCTTACTCGCTAGCGTCGCCCGCTTTGGCTGGATCTCCACAGACAATCCAGAGAACGCCGGCAATAGCGGCTCCGGCTGCGCATGGAGCGCCAAACCCTCCGGGATAACCGGCACGCTGGGCCGCTATGCGCTCACCCCGGACACCAGCCTATGCGAGCCCCTCGCCACCTACTTCGCCTACTCCCCGTAGGGCACCATACAGTTTCATCCGCTCGATTCCCTCCAGCTCCGCATCGATGGCATCATCGAACTCAAAGACCGCACCGAAATCCTCCAGCACTCCGGCGACGGACCCACGCTCCAACACTTGCTTTCGCGGCCATCCCGAGCTACAAGAATGGGCGGCGGCCCAGATTCCCCAGCAAAGATGCCCGTTCCGCCGGTATGGGTAGTGTATTTGATTTCGCAACCGTTCACGCTCCCTTCAGCCTTTGCCCCTTAAACTCCTCTCATGAAGCGCCCGTATCTTATTTGGTTCATCACCGCCACTCTCCTCTTCGGGGGGGGCGCCTCCTCCCAAGTCCGCATCAGTGAATTCCTTGCCAATAATGTTTCGGGCCTTCGGGATGAAGTCAATGAACACGAGGACTGGATCGAGATCGAGAATCCCACAGCGTCCACTGTTTCACTGACTGGATGGTATCTAACGGACGATGTTACGCGGCTTCGGAAATGGCCGTTCCCGACGTGGACGATTGGAGCAGGCAAGCGAATAGTGGTTTTTGCATCAAATCGCGACCGCCGTCCAGCACAATCCTTAGCCGGGCAGGACAATACTGGCAGCGCCGCACAGCCGCGGCTGGCGACGAATTTCAAAATATCGTCAAATGCCGGGCGATATCTGGCGCTCACCAAAGAGGGCGTTGGAGGCGTGGTGGATGTGATCAGCGTGTTCAACGATTACCCAAAGCAGGTGACTGACGTGTCCTACGGCACTTCCGTGACGACGACGCCAGTGGTTCCCGCCAACGCTCCCGCGAAGGCACTAGTTCCCACCGCAGGCAATGGCGGCAGCACTCTGGGCGCAACATGGCGTGGCGGAGCGGAGCCCTTCGATGACTCCACCTGGGAGGTGGGCACGCAGGGAGCAGGTGTGGCCGGAACGGCGACCCTCGTGGCGGCGGCCAATCTGAAGCTGCGGTTAAATGCCGATTCCGCATCGACGCTCACGACAGACAACTCTAGTGCCGCGCACAGCGGCACGAATACCAGCAATACGACGAGTTTCATGCCGTCCGCGACGGATACGGCGCCGTCTCCGTTGCTGCGGCGCGGGGCAATGCATTTTGTGGCAGCAGCGGCGGCGGCGAGCAGTTCACAGGTTGTTATTCCAGCCCATGCGGACTTCACGGCAACTACCGGCACGATCATGTTCTGGATGAAGTCCGGCCAAACAAACGTGGCCGCTGGCGGAAACGAGGGTGCGATGATCTGGGACCGGCGGACGACGTCAGGCAACGTCATCGTTCTCACAGCCCCGTCGAATGGAAATCCGGGCCGCCTTTTCAGTCAGCCAGCGGGCGGTGGTTCGTTCTACTCCACGACGCGGGTGGACGACGACCGCTGGCATCATGTGGCCTTCGTTTATAACCAAGCCGCGGGCGGCACCGACATTTTCTACGTGGATGGCGTTGCCAGCGGTCAGATCACCCACGGCAACGCATGGACATGGCCGGCGACGCAGCCGATCGAGCTGGGCCGCTCGCATGACGGCTACTGGCAAAAGTATCACGGGCTGCTTGATGAATTGCGCCTATACAATATCGTGCTTACCCCTACCCAGGTGGCGCAGATTTTCAAAGGAGCGGACGAAAACGTGAATGCTGCGGACGTGGGGCTGAATCTCGCGGGATCCCTGCCAGGAACTGCGGGCGCCTTCATCCGGATTCCGTTCAACGTGGCGAACCCGGCGGCAGTGCAGACCATGCGCTTCACCGGTAGATGCAATGACGGCTTTGTGGCTTGGCTCAATGGCACACAGGTTGCGTCCTTAAACGCACCTACCTCCCCGGCATACAACAGTCTCGCCACCACCACAGCGCTAGCGACGCGCGGGCTGGTCGCGGATTTCGCTCCGACCAGTCTGGTGACCGGCACGAATATCCTCGCCGTGCACGCAATGAATAACGCTACCGGCGATCCGAACTTTCTTTCGCTGAGCACCCTCGACACCATTGCCGTGGATGCTGTGGGCGCCTATCTTGCGTCGAATACCCCAGGCGCAGCCAACTCCGCGGTGCGCACCAGCATCGGGCCGTTCGTGTCGGATGTGCTCTACAACGGGTCCCTCGAACTGCCTCCGCAGCCCACCGGCGGGGCGGGCAGTCTTCCCATTCAGGTCAGCGCCAGAGTGACACCGAGTCTGCGGCCCCTTGCGGCGGTGAATCCGATGCAACTTGCGTGGCGCATCATGTATAATGCGGAAACGCTAATCAACATGACGGAAGCCACTCCCGGTAGATGGACGGCTAACATTCCGACCACCGGCCTCACCGCCGGACAGATGGTGCGCTGGCGCATTATCGCCGCGGACAACACGGCTCTACAGAGCACCGCGCCGGCCTACCCCAGTACGGCAAATTCGGATCAGTATTTCGGCACCGTCGCGCTGGATGCGGTCACTTCGAAGCTTCCGGTTTATCGCATCTTCGTGCCCGGCACCTACACCTTCAACAATGCTCACGTCATTGACCAAAACAACGTCGGCGGACGCGGTGCCTTCTTTTACGACGGCGAACTCTACGACAACGTCTACTTCCGCATCAAGGGCGACACCACACGCACGCTCAAAAAGCGCGCGCACCGCGTGGACTTTAACAGCGAGCACCAGTTCCGCTGGGCTACCGGCCGCAGCCGCATGAAGGAACTGGCGCTAAATGCCGAATACGTGGACCCCAGCTACACCCGGCAGATGCTCACCATGTGGCTGCACCGCACCAGCGGCACCGGCGGACCAGAGCACTTCCCCGTCCGTTGTCAGATCAACGGTGTCTTCTGGCAGCTCGCTTTTCATACTGAGACACAGGACTTTGAACTCCTAGAAAATATGGGCCTCGATCCCAACGGCGCGATGTACGCCAGCGTCGGTCAGATGAGCGGCGCAGCAGGTGAGAAGCAGACGCGCGTCACCGAAGGCACCACGGACATGTCGAATTTCGTCACCGCCATTACCAATGCCAACCTCACCACGCGGAAAAACAACGTCTTCGACCAGATCGACATCCCGGCGACGGTGAACTACCTCGCCGTGGCACGCATCACCCAGGAGGGCGACGATGTGTGGGCCAATATGGTCATCCACCGCGACAGCGACCGCACCGGCGAGTGGCGCATCATTCCCTTCGACACCAACCTCTCCTGGGGCCAGCTCTACTGGCAGGACTACACTGCTGGCAATTCTGTCATCCACGGCGCGAACGACCGGAACAAGAGCCACCCGTTGTATGGCAACCAGTCCTGCGCGCCGCTGGACTATTCCCAGGGAAGTTATAACCGCTTCTACAACGCCATCATTTCCGTGCCGGAAACGCGTGCGATGCTCCTGCGGCGCATGCGGAGCATCATGGATCAGTATTTCCAGGCTCCCAGCACGGTGAATCCCCTGCTGGAGGGCATGATAGACGCGCATGTCGCTAGGATCGCCCCGGAAGTCACGCTGGACCGCGCGGCATGGGGCTGGCCTTCGAATGGCGGACCATATGGATTCGGCACGCAGCCATGGGCCACAGCCATTGACCAGTTGAAGACTCTCTTCATCACCTCGCGCCGCACACACCTCTTCACCACGCACACGTCCACCATCAGCGTTGGCATCGCCAATGCCAACAGCACCGGCATTCCTGCGACTCCTCAGCCCGCCAGTGTGCCCATCACCATCGCCGGGTTCGATGGTTTTCCTGCCGGCTCCACCTCGCAGGACGAGGAATACATTCACCTGACGAATCCCAACACCTTCGCCGCCGACATCTCCGGCTGGAGCCTGAGCGGCGGTGTGGAGTTCACCTTCAAAAGCGGCACGGTCATCAATGCCGGCGGCTCCCTCTACATCTCACCGCGGCAGGCAGCCTTCCGTGCGCGAACCGTGAGCCCGCGCGGCGGCGAAGGACGATTCGTAGTCGGCCCCTACGATGGAAAGATCAGTAGCCGCGGCGAACTCATCGAATTGCGCGATGCCACCGCTACGCTCGTAGCCAGTGTGAACACGCCTGCCGTTCCCACCGCCGCCCAGCAGTCGCTGCGCATCACGGAGCTCAGCTATCACCCTTCCGATCCAGTGCCCGCAGAGATCACCGCCATCAGCAGCGTGGTCGCGGACGACTTTGAATATGTCGAACTGCTCAACACGGGAGCCGTCACCCTGAACATCGCTGGCGCTCGCTTCTCCAAGGGCATCGAATTCACCTTCCCCGCCGGTAGGACGCTCGCCCCCGGCGCGCGTCTCATCCTCGCGGCGAACATCCACGCCTTCAAGCTTCGATACGGTGTGAGCGCCACCGTCACCGGCCCCTTCCTCGGCAGTCTCGACAATGGCGGCGAGAGTATCGAACTCGTTGACGCCTCTGGTGAAGTGGTGCTCGACTTCAGCTACAATGACTCATGGTATCCGCCCGCCGATGGAAGCGGGCGCACCATAGTCGTACGCGACGCCTCGCCCACCCACACCGATTACGGCCAGCCGACTCACTGGGCCATAAGCGGCTCCTCCAACGGCTCCCCCGGCACCGGCGATACAGATTTTGCAAATCACTTCACCGGCTGGCGTTGGGATCATTTCACCGCCTCCGAGTTCAACCTGCCCGACGGCAGCGAAAACACCGTGCTCACCGGCCCCGCCGCCAATGAAGACGGCGACGCGCTCAACAACCTTGGCGAATACGCCTTCGGCCGCGATCCCCGCGTGCCCGATGCCGAAGCCCTGATCACCACCGGCACCGTCACCATTGGCCCGGACACCTTCGCCACCGTCAGCTTCCAACGCCGCCACAAGGCCCTCGACCTCGCCTATCACACCCAATTCTCCAGCGACCTCTCATCATGGACCTCCACCACCGAACAGACCGGCAGCGCCACAGACCTCGGTAACGGAATGGAGGAAGCCACCTTCCGCGACACCGCCCCCGCCAACGGCACTCGCCGCTACGCCCGCGTCACCGCTGTTGCGCGGTAGAGCTGTTGCCGCGTTTATGGTGATGACAAAACTCGGGCTGTGGCATGTAGTGCATTCTCATGAAGCACTTACTGCCAGCCCTCCTCCTTCCAGCCGTCGCGTTCGCGCAATCCGCCGCGGAGAAACGTCCTCAAGAGACGGCTACACCAGTATTGTCGCCGCAGGAGGCGCTGAAGAAGTTTAAGCTCGAAGAGGGGCTCGCGGTGGATCTCGTGCTCAGCGAGCCGCTCATCACGCAGCCGCTGCACCTCAGCTTTGATTCACGCGGGCGAATGTGGCTTGTGGAAGCGCGGCAGTATCCGAAACCGGCGGGACTGAAGGAGGTTTCAAAGGATGCCGTATGGCGCACCATTTACGACAAGGTGCCGCCGCCACCGCCGTTCGCGGAGGGTTCTCCGTTTCGGGGAACAGACCGGATTTCCATCCACGAGGATGCAGACGGTGATGGCATCTATGAGTCCCACAAGGTCTTCGCCGACGGACTGAACATGGCGACCAGCGTGGCGCACACCGAGCACGGTGTGTGGGTCACACATGCACCGTATCTGTTGTTCTTCCCTGACAAGGACCAGAACGATGCGCCGGACGGCCCGCCGGAGGTGCATCTGTCCGGCTTTGGACTGGAGGACACCCACAGCATCGCGAACAGTCTGCGTTGGGGACCGGACGGCTGGCTCTACGGCGCGCAGGGCAGCACGGTGAGCGCAGCCATTCTAGTGCCGAATGCGTCGGGCACGGCTCCGATGGGCGACAAATGGACAGAGGTGGAGCCGGAGTTGAAGAAGCTCGACGCGAAAGCCGTGAAGACGATGGGGCAGAACATCTGGCGCTACCACCCGCCCACGCGACGCTACGAAATCTTCGCCGAGGGCGGCGGCAATGCCTACGGGCTGGAGATAGACTCGAAAGGCCGCATTTTCTCCGGTCACAACGGCGGCGACACGCGGGGCTTCCACTACGTGCAGGGCGGCTACTACCAGAAGGGCTGGGAGAAGCACGGTGATCTCTCGAACCCCTACGCATTCGGCTACTTCCCGCCCATGAAGTGCGATCCCGTAGAAAGGTTCACGCATCAGTTCATCATCTACGAGAGCGATGGGCTGGAGGAAAAATGGCGTGGCAAACTCTGGGGCTGCGACGTGCTGCACAACAATATCGTCTGCGCCGAAATAATCCCGGACGGCTCCACCTTCCGCACCAAAGACATCGGCCGCCCCGTCTCCAGCCCCGACAAATGGTTCCGCCCAGTGATGATCACCGACGGCCCCGACGGCTGCCTCTACATCGCCGACTGGTACGACAAACAGGTCAGCCACTACCGCAATCAAATGGGCGAGATGGATAAGGACCGCGGCCGCGTGTGGCGTGTGCGTCCCGCCAGCGAGCCCAAGCCAGCGCGCACGCTGCCCACGCAGAACGTGACGGGGAAACTGCCGGATAACCGCTGGCTGCGGCAGACATACCTACGGCTGGCGTGGGAGGATCAGCGGCGCACGCCAATATTTAATGAGTTGGAGGATTTTTGGAGTGATGTGGCGAGGGGACACCATGATTTAGAGAAGGCCTTGGCCTCAGACGACAAGTTCCTGCGCGCCGCTGCGGCATGGGCAGGCAGTGAGACCAACGGCTTTCATGAGTACCTTCAGGATGCCGCGAGAAAGGAGACTTCGGCGGAGGTGCAGGTGCAGATTGCTGCCAGCGCCCGAGGTTTCGGCGGCGATGGCTTTATGGTTGCCGTCAATTTGCTCGGCAATCCTTCAGCAAGTGCAACTGACCCCCTACTCCCGTTGATGATCTGGTGGGAAATCGAACAGATTTGCGCCACGCAGCCTGGCCGTGTCATGAACGCATTTGAATACAAGGAATCATGGGCCTCGCCCATCGCCCGCAAGTTCATCATAGAGCGCCTCATTAAGCGCTTCGCCATTACCGGCAAAAACGAGGACTACCTCCGCTGCGCGCGGTTGCTCAAAGCCGCCCCTGACGACGGAGCGCGCCAACTCCTGATGAAAGGCTTCACTGACGCGATGAAGGGCCGTAGCCTTGCGGGGCTGCCGCAGGAATTGCTGGAACAACTAGCAAAAACCGGGGGCCCGCTGGCGCAGGTATTTCGCGTCAGGCAGGGCGAGGCTGCTGCGTTGAAAGAAGCGCTGACAACTCTCGCCGATGGCAAGCACCCACAGTCGAATCCCGAATCCCGCGCCATCCTTGCCGCCATCTTCACCGATGTGGAAGAACCCGCCGCCGTGCCCGTGTTGCTCAACCTTCTCACCGAAGCCCCACTGCGCCGGACCGCGCTGGCCGCGCTCCAGCGGCAGAGCGATCCCGCCATTGCCGAGGGCGTGCTCAAGGAACTCCCCGCGTGGCCCGCGCCTGACAAGGACGCCGCATTCACCATGCTCGCCAGTCGCTCACCTTGGGCGCTGGCTCTCGCGAAGTCCGGCACCGATCTCCCGCTGGCCGTGGTGAAAAAGCTCCAGCTCTTCCCCGACAAAGACCTCGCCGAACTCATCGAACAAAAATACGGCGACAAACTCCGCGCCGCTGGCGGTGAGAAGGAAAAGGAAATCCAGCGCGTGAAGGCTGTGCTCGCCGCCTCAGAAGGCGTGCCGAAAAAGGGCCAGCCCATCTACGAGCAGCGCTGCGCTGCGTGCCATACGCTTTGGAACAAAGGCGGCAAAGCCGGCCCCGACCTCACGAGCTACCAGCGCACGGACCTCGACATGCTCCTGCTCGCCATGATCGCTCCCAGCGCCGAAATCCGCGAGGGCTTCGCGACCACGATCATCGAAACCAAAGACGGCGCAACGCTCGCCGGCTTCATCAGTGACCAGGCCGGAGACACCGTCGCCTTGCGCGACGCCGCGGGCCAGACGCACACGCTCTCCAAAGAACGCATCGCCAAACAAACCCCGCTCCCCACCTCGCTCATGCCAGAAGGCCTGCTCACCGGCCTGACCGACGAAGAACTCCGCGACTTCCTCGCCTACATCCGCAGCACCACCCCGCCATTTTGAGAGACGCAGTGGGAGAGTCTTTGGGAAATCTATTCACCCGCTGAGTGAGACGAGCTGGATCGAAGTGCTGGGGAAAGCGAGGAATAAAATCCGGCCGGGGCGCCCGGGTGCGGCAGAAGCGAAGGACACCGTGGCGGATTACTACAACGTTTCGACAGACAAGTGAGGAGGCGGACACAACAAAGATCGCGAAGTAGGGCGGTGCGCCAAGGTGATTCCAGCATGATATCGACGGTTGCACCGGACGACTGCGTGGGAAGCGGTTGGCCGGCGCGGCGGGAGTTTCGTGCACTATTTGATAAGCTGGGTCCGCAAGTGAAATGGCACGGGCTGAGAAAGAAGAAGTCGGGGGGGGCTCGGGGACTGAAGTGGACCCCGAAGTCCGGCCACCGACTGGCTAAGCTAAGCTAAGCTGCCCGGCGCGTCCCTGTAGTTAATCCGCCTGCCCAGGATGTCAAGCTTGGTGCGGGGGAGGGCCGATTTTGGGAAGCTGGAGCGGAGGGCGCAGCACGGTCCGGAGCGCAGCGGAGGGCCGTGCGCAGCCCGCAGCGGAGGCTTCC
>CAMAUV010000014.1 GCA_945861415.1 Akkermansia muciniphila
GCTTCCAGCGCTACACGGGCTTTAAATCCGGCATCATGTCTCTTTCGTTTGGCTTTCATTGGGTGGCTATTGCGTTCGCGGTTTCGTGCGCCAAGGTCCAGCCCAATCATAGCTTAACCAGTGGCCTGGTTTTCGGCGTCCACCTCAAAATCAACTTCCCGATGCTCCCTCAATCTTTGATCCTTTCATACAAAAGGCTCACCATCCCGCTTCCACCCCAGTTGAGCGATCATGGGCACATTCAGCATCGGCGTGGCGAATCTAGCAGCTTTTATAGCCTTCAGCGTCAACTTTTCCGAGTCAGCTATCTGCTGCCTCTACCATACGTAACACTTATGCTCTAATGGCCCGCTGCCAATTAATATAAAGCGTGCCTTAAAGTAATTCATAGCGCCAGCGATCATCAACGAGTGGGCTCGCTGAATTTCAGATTTTCCATTCCCCGGACAGGTTTTTGTGGTAGCCGGGAAACGTCCGGCAGAACTCACCAGAGATTAACCCCGGAAGACTGTGATTTACAACCTTTTACGCACCCACCCAAGGCGCCTCCCCATATGCAGGAATGAGGCACACCCCCTTTAGCTGTCGTGACGCGCGCTCTTCATTGGCCAAAATAACGTTTTACGAATGATACTCCTGCAGCGGCTTTACTTCCAGTTTGTTCTTCTGGAGTGAACCTATGGCATGAGCCGCCGCTCGAGCGCCACGTAATGTCGTCTGGATCGGCGTTCGCGTGCTGACGCTGGTGCTGCGGATGATGACTTCGTCTTTGCGCGTTTCCTTTTCGCTCGGGGTGTTGATGATCATGGCGATTTCGCCGTTCTTCATCATATCGAGAATGTTCGGGCGGCGGCCTTCGGCGATTTTGTGAACTTTGTCGCAGGGGACGCCGGCTTCTTCGATGACTTTGCGGGTGCCGTCGGTGGCGACGATGGTGAAGCCGAGGTCATAGTATTCCCTCGCGATGGCGCCTATGCGGTCTTTCTGGCGGTCGCTGACGCTGATGAATATCTTGCCCTTCAGCGGCAGGCTGTTTCCGGCGGCCATTTGGCTCTTGGCGAAGGCCATGGCGTGGTCGGCATCGATGCCCATGACTTCGCCGGTACTCTTCATTTCGGGGCCGAGGGCGATGTCGATGCCGGGGAATTTGGAGAAGGGGAAGACGGCTTCCTTCACGTTGTAGTGCGGCGGGATGATCTCCTTCGTGAAGTTGAGCGACTGGAGCGACTCGGTCTTCATGTCCGTGAGTCCGGCGCGCTTCAGGCCGTGGCTAGCCATGATTTTGGCGGCGTACTTGGCGAGCGGGCGGCCGATGGCTTTGGAAACGAAGGGCACGGTGCGGCTGGCGCGCGGATTCACCTCGATGACGTAGAGCACCTCGTCCTTCACGGCGAACTGGATGTTCATGAGGCCGATGACGTTCAGCGCTTTGGCCAGTTCCTTGGCGGCGCGCATGATCTCCACTTTGATCGGTTCGCTGAGGCCGAACGCAGGAATGACGCAGGCGCTGTCGCCGCTGTGCACGCCGGCCTGTTCGATGTGCTCCATGATGGCGCCGACCACGGTGGTCTCGCCGTCGGAAATGACGTCCACGTCCACCTCGGCGGCGTCTTCGAGGAAGCGGTCCACGAGTACCGGCCGGTCCGGACTGGCCTGCACAGCGTAGCGCATGTAGTGGCGGATTTCGTCGTCGCTGTAAACGATCTGCATGGCGCGGCCGCCAAGCACGAAGCTGGGGCGCACGAGCACCGGATAGCCGATGCGCTGCGCGATGGCCACGGCTTCATCCTCAGTCACGGCGGTGCCGCTGGGGGCCTGATTGAGTTCTAGGTCGTCGAGCAGCTTGGCGAAGAACTTGCGGTCTTCGGCGAGTTCGATGCTCTTCGGCGACGTGCCGATGATGTTGCAGCCGGCTTCTTCCAGCTTCGCCGCGAGGTTCAGCGGAGTCTGGCCGCCGAGTTGCACGATGACACCCCAGCACTGCTCATTTTCGTAAATGTTCATCACGTCCTCGAACGTAAGCGGCTCGAAGTAGAGGCGGTCGCTCGTGTCGTAGTCGGTGGAAACGGTCTCGGGATTCGAGTTCACCATGATAGTCTCGAAGCCCATTTCCTTCAGCGCGAAGGCGGCGTGAACACAGCAGTAGTCGAACTCGATGCCCTGACCGATCCGGTTTGGTCCGCCGCCGAGGATCATGACTTTGCGCTTTGTCGAATGACGCGTCTCGTTCTCCTCGCCGTAAGTGGAGTAATAGTAAGGCGTGTAGGCCTCGAACTCCGCCGCGCAGGTGTCCACTAGGCGGTAGGTCGGGATGATGCCGTGCTGTTTGCGCACCCGCCTGACCTCGCTCTCAGTGAAAAACAAATCCCAATGGCTCAATTCCGGATATTGAGCATGAACCAGAGCGGACAACTGCCTATCAGAGAATCCCATCCTTTTTGCTTTGGTAATCAGGTCAATGGCCGCCGCCTCCGCCACTTCCTTCTGCTCGGGAGTCCGGTCGGAATTTCCTGACGGATCCACTAAGAAAAACAAGTCCGCGGAGAGCAGGTCCTTCTCCGCCGCTACGATTTCCTCAATGTTCCGCAGGAACCACGGATCAATCTTCGTCAGTTCGTAGATCTCCTCCACGGTGCAGTCTTCACGGAAGGCCACACCCAGCCAGAAGATGCGCTCTGCGTTCGGGATGCTTAGCTTTCTGACGATTTCCTCCTTCGACGGATTCACTGGGTCTTTCCCGTCGGCTCCCAGTCCGGCGCGTCCCGTTTCCAGCGAGCGCAGCGCTTTTTGCAGGCTCTCCTTGAATGTGCGCCCGATGGCCATAGCTTCGCCAACGGATTTCATCTGCGTGGTCAGCGTGGCATCGGCGGTGGGGAATTTCTCGAACGTGAAGCGCGGGATCTTCGTCACCACGTAGTCAATCGTCGGTTCGAAACTCGCGGGCGTCTCGCGGGTGATGTCGTTTTTGATCTCATCTAGCGTGTAGCCCACGGCCAGCTTCGCCGCGATTTTAGCGATGGGGAAACCAGTGGCCTTCGACGCCAGCGCCGACGAGCGACTAACGCGTGGATTCATCTCGATTACGATCATGCGGCCCGTCTCCGGGTGTGTGGCGAACTGGATATTCGATCCGCCTGTCTCCACGCCGATCTCGCGAATCACGGCGAACGACGCATCGCGCATGATCTGATACTCGCGGTCCGTCAGCGTCTGGATGGGCGCCACGGTGATGGAGTCGCCCGTGTGTACGCCCATCGGGTCCAGATTTTCGATGGAGCAAATGACCACGCAGTTGTCCGCGCAGTCGCGCATCACTTCCATTTCGAATTCCTTCCAGCCCAGCAGGCTTTCATCGATGAGCACCTCGCTCACCGGGGACAGGTCCAGCCCGCGGGTCACGATGGTTTCAAACTCCTCGCGATTGTAAGCAATGCCGCCGCCCGTTCCGCCGAGCGTAAAGCCAGGCCGGATGATGAGCGGAAACGTTCCGATGTCGTGCGCCACGAGGCGTGCTTCCTCCATCGTGTGCGCGATGCCGCTTTTCGGCATGTCGAGGCCGATCTTGATCATCGCCTCTTTGAACTTCATACGGTTCTCGCCCTTCTCGATCGCATCCGCCTTGGCCCCGATCATGCGCACGTTGTGCTTCGCCAGCACCCCGCTGTGCCAGAGCGTCATGCTTGTGTTTAGAGCCGTCTGCCCGCCCAGTGTAGGCAGCAGCGCATCCGGCTTCTCCTTTTCGATGATCTTCTCGACCACATCCGGGGTGATCGGCTCTATGTAAGTCCGGTGCGCGAATTCCGGGTCCGTCATGATCGTCGCCGGATTGGAATTGATTAGCACCACCTGGTAACCCTCTTCCTTCAGCGCCTTGCAGGCCTGCACGCCTGAGTAGTCAAACTCGCAGCCTTGGCCGATTACGATGGGGCCGGAACCGATGACGAGGATTTTGTGGATCGAGGTGTCTTTGGGCATTCGGAAAGAGGTAAAATTCCGCTCACCTGGCACGTGCTCGCGGGCCGTGTCAAAGGGGATGAGAGCTTACTGCCAGGGAAGTCATCAATTTCGAGCAGAATCAAGTGTATCCGGGCAGGGACAAAGCCCATGGTGGCTCTCTGGCTATAACCTTTTCACCCCGGAAACCACGCATCCAAATCCCGGACAGAGAGCGTATATTTTTAGCGTCATTTGTCCGGCTTATGAAAAACAATTCTATTACTTCCCGCCGGGACTTCCTCCGGCTCTCCGCCATTACGGGCACCGTTTTCGGCGCGGATACTGCGCTGGCCGACAGCGCAACGCGTGCGGCTGTTCAAAACCGGGGTTCGGCTAAAAATGTCATTTTCATGGTCAGCGACGGTATGAATATAGGCGCGCTGACCTTGGCAAGACGCTACCAGCTGGTCGTGCAGGGCAGGGAAACGCCGTGGATGCAGCTTTATCGCGAGCGCCCCGTGGTGCGCGCACTCATGGAGACCGCCTCCGCCAGTAGCCTCGTAACCGACTCCGCCGCCGCCGCCAGCGCGTGGGGTGGCGGGCAGCGGGTGCGCAACGGTATAATTAATCTGCATCCCGAAACGAAGGCTCCACTGGAGCCGCTGCACCTTGCGGTGCAAAAATCTGGACGCCGCACCGGTCTCGTCTCCACAGCCACCATCACGCACGCCACCCCGGCCGGATTCGCCGTGAACTGCGATGACCGGGGCAAAGAGGAGGAGATCGCGGTGCAGTATCTTGATCGAAAAGTTGATCTGCTCCTCGGTGGCGGGCAAAAGTTTTTCAACGATGCTCTTCGCGCCCGCTATGCAGCGGCTGGCTACGATGTGGTAGATTCCCGCGAAGGGCTTCGCGCGTTGCCTAGAGGCATCTTCAAGCCATTGCTGGGCGTGTTCTCCAGCAGTCATATGCCTTTCAGCATCGACCATGTGAGTGTGCCGGAGATCGCCGCCAAAGTTCCGCCGCTCGCAGAGATGTCGCGCGCTGCGCTGGAGCGCCTGCGTCATGCCCCGGAGGGATTCTTCCTCATGATTGAAGGTGCCCGCATTGACCATGCCGGTCATGCTAACGATTCCGCAGCATCAATTCATGACCAGCTCGCATTCGAAGACGCGATGACCGTGGTACTGGAGTTCATCGACAAAAATCCGGACACGCTGCTCATCGTCACCACGGACCACGGCTGCGGTGGCATCCAGCTCAACGGCGTGAGCGCGGATGCAAAACAGGGGTTCAGCCCTGGGCTTTACAATGCCACCGACGCATTCTTTGCACGCCTGCAGAAATTCCAGCGGTCCTTCGAGTGGATGAGGCAAAACAAAGTGGACAGCCTAAGTGGACCTAAGCTGGCGGAGGAACTCCTGCGCTTCACCGGACTCACGCTGACAGAAGACCAAATCAAGGCCGCGCAAGGACTGCGAAAGCTGGCCGAAATTGTAGGCGAACTGACCGGCGTGGGCTGGACCGGAGGAAATCACACCGGAGACCTCGTGGAATTTTGTGCCCTTGGCCCCGGGAGTCACCTGTTCCCGGCCTTCCTGCTCAACAGCGACGTCTACGGTCTAGTGCGCAAAGCAATGGCCGTGTGAGGGCTTCTTAGCAAAGATTGCGACTCTTCCGGCGCTAATCTGCCAATTATGGCGGTCTGATACGCCTGAAAAATACGTAACTCAGCTGCCTGCGGCGTAGCTGCTTCCTCGGTCCGGTCCATGATGCGAACCATGTCCGCCAGCTTTCCCGCCATTCCTCCCTCCTTGTCTGCGCCCCTCGATCCCGACTTCGCTCCGTGCGCACTGTGGAACCGGGACTATCTCCGCTCAGTGAAATCCACAGGGAATGGCGTGCCGCTGGTTATCGCTTTGGAAGGAGAGGATGGGCGCGTGAGCCGCTATGAAACTTGGATCTCCGCCGATCCGGACGCTGCCGGGTTGCGCTATGCCGAGCGCATCGTGAAAATGCTTCTCTGGGCGCGCGGTGGCTGGCGCGTCATTATCGGCGGACCGCTAGCCGTGGCGGCCCATGTGCGTGGACTTTATGCAAAGGGTTCGGTGCGCGCGTTTGATGCAGAAATGATGGAGCGTATTTACCTACAGCCATTTACCGTGGAGCACTCCGCTTCGGATGCCGTGCCTGACTCACTTGAGCGCGGCATCGCGCAGGGTGGGCACTTGGACGGATGCCGTATCGGCTTTGATCTGGGGGCCAGTGATTACAAGCTGGCTGCTGTAAAGGAGGGAGACGTGGTGTGGTCGCACGAGATTCCTTGGGACCCGAAAAATCAGGCAGACCCCGACTATCACTATCGTCATCTCAGCGCCGGTCTAAAAGAAGCGGCATCCCACTTGCCCCGCGTCGATGCCATTGGCGGCAGTAGCGCGGGAGTCATTGTGAACAACCGTTTTATGGTTGCCTCGCTCCTGCGCAGTGTGCCGGAGGAGAAGTTCGAGGAGGCGCGCAATTTGTTTGTCCGTCTCCAACGTGAGTGGAATATCCCGCTTGAAGTAGCCAATGACGGCGACGTCACCGCGCTGGCTGGGGCCATGTCGCTGGGAGAAAACGGCGTGCTCGGCATAGCCATGGGTAGCAGCAAAGCCGTGGGCTGCATCGACCCGCAGGGCCGCATCACCGGCTGGTTGAATGAACTGGCCTTCGCTCCCGTGGATATGAACGATGCGGCTCCGGCCGATGAATGGAGCGGTGATCGCGGCGTTGGATCGCTCTACTTTTCCCAGCAGGCCGTGAACAAGCTCCTGCCCGCCGCCGGCATCTCACTGCCCGCCGAAATGAACCTGCCGGAGCGCCTCAAGGAAGTCCAGAAACTCATGGCTGCAGGCGACGAACGTGCCCTGCGCATCCACGAAACCATCGGTACTTACCTAGGCTACAGTGTCGCCCACTATGCGGACTTTTACGACTTCCGCCACCTGCTCATCTTGGGCCGTGTCACCACCGGAGAAGGCGGCGATATCATCCTGAACCGAGCTAAGGAAGTGAGCGCAGCGGCGTTCCCAGAACTCGCTGCCCGCATCAATATGCAGCTCCCCGACGAAAAAAGCCGCCGCGTCGGCCAGGCCGTTGCCGCCGCCAGTCTGCCAAAACGGTAAAGTTGTCCCCCCTCGGCGAATGATGTGGTGCCAGAGACCCAAACGTAACGCAGGCGTCCCCCTGACCCGCAGCGGTCCTGAATTAGCGTGATGCCGGGGGACTGCCATTTTTTCTTCACCGGTCCGAACGGGAAGGCGCAGATCGCCAGCAGCATGTTCAGCTATGCGAAATCGTTGAGAGAAAAGAAGGACGTGCTGGAACTGCCGGAAATCAAAGGCGCGTAATGAGTGGCCGCGGTTTGCGCATACGCAGAAATGAGGATGCACTGCCGCCGGGCCTAGATAGGAATACTCATGCGTCTTACCATTTTGACATCTATCCTCGTTCTCAGCCTTGCCGCTATCGCGCAGGACAAACCTGCGGACTACCCGCCTGCCGCCGAGCCTCCGGAGAATGCCGGTGAAAAGCCCGCCGAAAAAGCGGCGGAGCCGCCCGCAGGCGCTCTCGAATCGGTAGTCATCGGTGAGGGGGAAAAGACAGTGCGATTCACGGTGGATACCGCGCAGGCGCCCGACCTTGCGGGATGGACGAAGGAGCAGCTCATCCCCGTTATTAAAGAGTGGTATCCGAAAATCGTGGAGATGCTGCCGGGCAAGGACTTCAAAGCGCCGGGGAGCTTCAGTATCGTATTCGACAACAAATACGAGGGGGTGGCGGCGACGATGGGCACTCGGGTGGTGTGCAATCCGGCCTGGTACCGGACGGAGTTGAAACGGGAGGCGCTGGGCTCTGTGGTACATGAGTTGGTGCATGTGGTGCAACAGTATGGCGGTCGCCGGGGTGTGCCTGTATGGATCACAGAAGGACTGGCGGATTACATCCGGTGGTATCTTTATGAGCCGCAGTCTAAGGGCTGTGAGATTCCTGCGCATGCTGCCGGCCGCGTGAAGCATGACATGAGCTACCGCATCTCAGCGAATTTCCTGAACTGGGTGATTGCCCACCATGAAAAGGACCTCCTGCGGGAAATGAACGCCGCTCTGCGCGAGGGGCGCTACTCGCCGGCGCTGTGGACGGAACGCACGAAGAAGGATCTGGAGACGCTGGGCGCGGATTGGAAGAAGTTTCTTGAGGGAAAGAAGGCCTGACGCTATCCTGCCTTGTATGCCCGTTTTTTCAGCGCACGAATTGAAACTCCGGCAGCAGGCAAGGTTATGGCTCGAGCTGAAGCGCTACTCGAAGATGGAGGAAGCGGCGGCTGCTGGCGGGAAATGATGCGGGGCCGGTGATGGTCACGGTTTCGGTGCCGTCGTTGTTGTTGCTGATCGCCGGAACGGGAGCGGTTAAAGAGGACCAGATGTCGAGATTGGGGGAGGTTTCGATGGTGAAGTCCACATCGAGGAGGTTCTTGCGGCGGCGGTATTGGACGGTCAGACTGTTTTCGCTGATGGATCCGGTGAGAAGCGCGGAGGCGGACTCAAATGGTGTGTGGCCGAGCGCGTAGCGCAGTTCGTTGGAGACTCCGGCGGCACCGGCAGCGGGCCCACTGATGAGGGGATCGGCGAGTTGTGCGGGACTGAAGTAAGTGTGCCTCCACCCTTCGAACTGCCATGCGACTTCGCTGCTGTTCGTGGCCGCGGGAGTGCCGCCGGGTTGCGTGCTGATGCCCCATTGGGCGGCACTTTTCCACTCGCTGACTGGCGCGGACTCGTTGCGCACGATCATGGTGCGGCCGCCTCCGTCGGTCGCGGGGAACCAGGCGTCGCTGTAAGCAAAGGACTGAATCACCGCGCCAGTCGCATCGCGCAGCGTAATGGTTTCACCGCTGTTTCTGAGGGCATCGTCGGGGCCGCAGGCGCCAGCGACGCGCGCGCCGGTGCCGTAGCGGGACTGAAACGCGGCCACGCTGCGCACTACGATGATGCTTTCGCCGCCGGTGAGCGTGGTGTTCCCGGGGAATACGAAATCAACACCTTCGGTGATGGCGCAGCCGCTGACGTCGAGCGTGCTGAGGCCTGTGTTTCGCAGTTCGATGAATTCGTAATCGTCCTTGTCGGTGCTGACCGCCAACTCCGGGCCTGCGGGAGGCGCGGGATGGTATTGCAGTTCGGTGATGCGGAGGAAATCCCGGGCCAGGGGGGCGGTCTGAGTGCCGGTGATCGTAATGGTGTCGGTCCCGACCTGCGCGCCCTGATGATCAAATGCCCGGAGCGTGAGCGCGTTCGGGCCATTGAGCAGCGCGAGGCTGAGGCGCCATTTGCTTTCGCCGGTCCATTCGACATCGAGGACCGCGCCGGTGTCGGCCCGGCGGATTTCGCGAACGTTAATCCATCCGCTGCCCTCCAGCGAGACCTGCGTGGCGTTCACAGAGAAATTGTTGCCGCCGTTGGTGGAAATGGCGAACGGCGCGGAGGCGGGAACTTGCGAGAGCACGTAGGCTCTGCGCGACGTGATGTAGGTCTGCGCGGCGGAAAAATTCTTGCCCGCTTTCGCTCCGTAGTGCGCGATCCACGGGGCCATGTAGGTGGGGTTGAACGTCGTGTTGATGAGGTCGAGCAGGTGCCCGTGGAAGAGCCGCCGGTTGGCCGGGAGGTTGAAGACCTTGATCAGATTTCCGGTGGTGCCGATGAGCGAGGCATTGGTCGCGCGCTGAAAGCACACGTCGCTGTCGTGCTGGAAGGCGAGGAAGCGTCCGTCGCCGGGGCGGAGGTAGAGCTTCAAGTTGTGCGGCTGGTTGTGGGTGTAAAAGTCGTTGTTCCCGATGAGCGACTGCAACGCGAAGGTGCGCGCCCATTGGTCCACATCCATGAGCGGCCGGGTTGCGGCATCCAGCGCGCTGCCGCTCAGGCCGAATGCCGATGCCAGCGCCATGAGTCGTTCCGCTCCAGGCTGCACGTCCGTGTCCTCAGGGGCGAAAGTCCAGCGGTAGTTCTCGGGGTCTGTCCCGTAGCTGGTGATGTCGCCGTAGGCGATGGGGCCGGCCGCCACGACTTTCGGACTCTCCGGGTTTCCGTTGGTGGTGCTGTTCGCGTAGTAAATGCCGTCGAACTTGTAGAGAGGCGAATCGCTTCCGTTGTCGAAATGCCGGTCGAGCCAGTCGTTCGAGTAGTCCGTGCTGAGCAGCGCGACATTGGTGTGCTGAACGAGCGGGGTGATGACGCGGATGATGTCATCCTGCAGGCCGGCGAGGCCGCCTCCGGCGTGTCCGGCCATGTGTTTGACGAGAATTTCGTCCGGCGACGGACTGCCGAACGGACCGCGGCCGGAGCGGTCGATCACGATGCGCCGGTGGACGCCACGGAACGGACGATCGGCCGGGAAACTCACGGTGAAGCCGACAAACTCGTCATACGGCCGCCCGTAAGGACTGCCGCGGAGATGTACGCCAGCATCGTAGCAGATGTCACTTTCATTCGTGATGATGGTCGCGCCGAGGAAGCCGTTGCTCATGAGATTCGCGTTGGTGTGCAGCGAGGTCGCATCCGCCGCCGTCATGACGATGCGGACATTGTGCAGCGCGGTGAGGTTGGCGAGATTGTCCTGAACCTTATAGAGTGCGCGCGACGCCGCACCGCCTGGGGGCGCGGTGGCCGTGGCGGCAAGCGTGTCGGTCGCTTCGACATAAAACTGCACGATGGCCGACGCACTCTGACCCGGGATGCTGGCGGAGTATTTCCCGCTGGCGAGGCTCATCATCGTATTCTGCCACGCGCCTCCGTTGACAGAATAGCGCAGTGTCGCGGAGGCCACGCCATCTGGATCGGACGCCGCAATGCTCACCGTCACGGGTGCTAAGGCCGCGGGGACAGTTGGTGAGTGGATGAGGCCGGTAAACGTTGGCCCGGTGTTCGCAAAAGCGCGGGAGTTCGCCGCGCCCGGCGTGCCTGCAGCTTCCGGCAAGGTGAGCAGGGTGGTGCGCGGGAGACGGTTAAAATAGAGCCGCGTGTTCAGTGCGGAACAGCCCGAGACCCAGCGGGCGCGGAACGAGATTTCGTAAGTTCGGCCATTCACAATGCTGCGCCCGGCGGCGAGGGTGGTTTCGACATGATCGCTGTCGTGATCCGTCCCGCCTGTGGCGACGAGGCGGAACACCTGATTGCCCGGCACTCCCGGCTCGGCGATGACGGTCCCCTTGTGATTTCCCAGTGCGCGCCAGCTCGCGATGCCGGAGGTAAAGTTGCTGTTTTGCAGCATTTGAACCGGAGTGCCGTCGGGGTCTTCGGTCACTCGGATATCGTCGAGGAGAACTTCCCCCGCGCCCAGCAGACCGAACACAAACTCGCGCCACTGCGTATCCGGCCCGATGGGACTCGAGGCCGCCACACCGCGGTAAGTATAAGTCAGCCACGCTGTGCGGGATGTCTCATCGCTCGCCGCCCATGTCGGAGGCGCACTGCCCGCGGCATTCCGATCTCGCCGCTCAAGGGTCGCGCCGCCGCCGTCCGGCGCCTCGGGCCACGGGTGTCCGTCGGCCCAGGAAACGGTGTCCGCCGGATTGCCTGCCGGGTCGCGCAGGATCACGCGACCGCCGGAGTTGCTGAGCTTTCCGCTGAGTGGCCCCAGCGGGTTCGCACCGGGATGCAGCGATTGAAGTTCGGCGGGATTGTGCGCCACCGCCAGATAACCGCCCGCCGCGATCGTCGTCCCTGCCGGAAATGCAAAGTCCGTGTCGCCATCGAGCGACCAGCCCGTGAGGCTGACGGGCGCTGTCGAGCGATTGAACAACTCGACGAACTCCGTGTCGAGTTCCCGTTCCGGCGTGGGCGGCGCGAGCGTTTCCCGCGCGGTGAGAGTCATGCCAAATGTCGCATCGAGATCGCCGGGCGTCGCCTGATGCAGCTCCACGGCGATGACGTTGGTGCCCTGTACCAGACTGCCCGGCGGCAGCACCACCGGATCGCTCAGCGCGGCCACGCCAACCGGACTTGATGCGAGCGTCGCGTGGGAAACCGCGCCAGCGGGCATATTGCGCCGCGCGATTTCGGTGCCGTTCAAATAGAACACGGCTCCGTCATCCACGACCGACTTGAGTGTGAGTTCGGTCTGCGCCTGATCCCCGGTGAAATGGAAGCTTTTCCGAAAATACGTCGTCGTCAATCCGGTCGGGAGCGCGTTCCCCGGCCCGATGCGTCCGCTTCGCTCGTGAGCGGTGATTTCGCTGGCGGAAAGCGCCCGGTTATAGACGGCGACCTCATCAATCGCGCCGCGATGGAACTGGCCGACATCCGCCCAGTGCCGTCCGATGTACCACGTATCACGCGGCGCGAGAGTCCATGCAGAAGTGCCCGTCGCGGAGGGCACTTCCACGCCGCCAATCCAGGCGCGCACGTTGATCGTGTTGGATCCCGGCGCGTTGCCGCCTGTCTTCGTGATGACGGCGTAAATCTTTTTTCCGAAGTGATCCGCCCCGAGATTCACTGCGACGTTACTCACGGTGATGCCGGCTCCGTTGATGCCGAGCAGGTTGCTGTTCTCTATGAATGTCATGAGCGGCGCGCCGCTGTTTCCCGCTGCGCCGTTGTTGGAAAAGATGCCGCTCCACTCCGCCTGCGCGGTGTGGGTGAACCACGCTTCAATCGTCCAGTCGTTCGCGAAGACCCCGCTCAATCCGCCGCCGCTGACCTGCGTCGAGCCGCCGAACAGCACCGCGCCGTTCGCATCTCCTGCAATCAATCCCGTCTGCGCCACGGCATTTAAGTATGTGCCGTTTTGGACTCCGCCGGCTGCCGAAGAATCAATCGCTGCACCGGTCGCCGGGTTCTCGCCCAACCGCCAGTAAGCGATGGGCGCGGCGCTTTGCACAGCGGCCGTGTATGCTAGGCCAGCCGGACCGGCGAACGTCGTGGTGCCCGTCGCCCATGCGGTGTCAACGTAGCCCGGCTGCCGCCACGCCACGCCCAAATCCGCGCCGCTCGCCTCATAGCGCCAGGTGTCGCCGAAATCCGCGCAGATATAATCCGCAAACGCACCGCGAAAAGCCGGCACCGTGCGCGGGTGATAGTGGATCTCTGATATTACGAGCGCGTCGTGCAGCAGAAATATATTCGGGCTGCCGGGTGTGGGGCCTGTCGGCACGAGCCATGACGCGCCATCGCCGGAGCGGGCCTGACCGGTGGTGCGGAGGCGTCGCGCATCGAGCACGGACGACTGACCAGATGCGAAGAGGAACAGTTTCGCACTAGCAGGCGGTGATAATCCGAGGGCCGACGCGTCGAATGATTGCAGTGCGCCAGGTGTCAGCAGGCCGGCGGGAAGCACGTAACTTCCGCCGCCATCCGACGTCGCCAGGATCATTCCCCCCACTTCGACCGCAGCGGTCCCGACATTCCGCAGCTCAACAAAGAAACCAAGGCCTGCCGGAGCCAGTTCGTTGAGAATGATACCCGGCCCGGGCGGCGACGTGGGAAAGTTATTCGCGCCCGGCGTGCCCCCCGTCAGCGCGCTGACGCGCCAACTCGCCGGGTCCGCACTGGCGGTGTCGGCGCGCAATTTTGCCAGCGTTGAGCCGGAGCCGTCCGCGCCCACCGGCCAGTCGCCCGCGTCATTGTAGGCGAGTTCGTCCACGATGCCGCCGCCGCGATTCCGCAGCCGGATGGTCTCTCCCTCATTGGCCAGCGCGCCGGTCCACGGCCCCAGCGCCGCGGGCGGATTCCCGGCCATGCTGGAGACCACGAGGAAACCGCCCGATGGCAGCACGGTCCCTGCGGGGAAAACGAAGTTCACGCCGCCGGTGATGCTCCAGCCGGACAAATCAAGATTCACCGAGAGCACATTTCTGAACTCGACCCACTCCGGCGCAGCGAGAGCGACCGGGTGGTACATGACCTCATTGAACACCGCCGTCGCATCCGCGGATCGCGCGACGCCCGCCATGAGGAACCAGGCGGCGCCCGTCAGCAGCGGGGCGCAACGCGCCGGAGAGGTGGAGGCCTTGTTCATGATGTGATAAAGCAAATGCAAGTGTGTCCGGGCGCTGTAGAAGCCCCGTCCTGAGGAGGAGTCTTAAACCCTGTTTGCTGGTCTTCCTAAGAAATAATTCTGCATGAGGGCGGGACCTAAACGGGTTCATTTTGTTTTGGTTTGGTGGATGTTTTGCCTGATGTGTCCGCCATTTCCGGAGTGCATCTTCTCCTCTTTCCGAATCCCGGGCCGATTTTATGCGCAATTTTTCATTTTGTGTAAAATCCAAAAAGTGACCCGTGGATACGATGCCGGTCTCGAGGCAATTTTCGGGAATCAATCCGTGTTAAAGACAGCCGCATCGCGGAGAATAACCAGAGGAGCAGTTATGTCACCCACCGAAACCCAACGCCACATCCGATTCATGCGCAGCTTCACAGCCAGCGAACAGGCGATCCTCGCCTATGTCCGGCGGATGGTGCCAACGCGGGGAGATGCTGATGATGTCATGCAGGAGACTTCAGTAGTGCTTTTGGAAAAGTTCGACACCCGCGGCTCGGCTAGGCGCAGATCGGCAATTGGGACCTTCAGGATCTCGCGCTCAGTGGCCGCGTGGATGAACTGCTGTTGCTCGGTCGCCCGATGAGCGATGTCGAAATAATCGCTTTATTTCAGGCGGGGAATCCTTATCGCTAAATCTTAGGTGCGTTTTCTTCTGCTCATCACCGCCACTTCCGCACTCGCCGTGCCGGTGGATTTCGTGCGTGAAGTACGGCCGGTTTTTGAAGAGCACTGCCACGAGTGTCACGGGGAGAAAAAGCGGAAGTCTGGGCTGCGGCTGGATCTGAAGGCGGCGGCGATGAAGGGTGGCGATAATCACGGGCCAGACATCATCTCGGGGAAGGCGAAGGAGAGTCCGCTGATTCATTTTCTCACGACGGAGGATAAGGACGAGATGATGCCGCCGAAAGGCCGGCTGTCGGCGGAGGAGATTGCGGTCATTACGCGCTGGATAGACGAGGGCGCGGTGTGGCCGGATGGCGTGGACGGCTCGGTGGTGGAGGATTTGCGCGACCATTGGGCGTTTAAGCAGGTAGCGGCAGTGAACGGGCGCTCGGTGGATGATTTCATCGTGGAGAAGCTGCACGAGAACGGCCTGGCGATGTCGCCGCCCGCCACACCTGCGGCGTGGCTGCGGCGCGTGACCTTCGACCTAATTGGGCTGCCGCCGACGCCGGAGGAGATGGGATCGTTTTTGGATGAGGCCCATAAGTCGGATACGGCGAATGGGGCCTATGAGCGCGCGGTCGAGCGACTGCTCGCCTCGCCGCGCTATGGCGAGCGCTGGGCGCAGCACTGGCTCGATGTCGTGCGCTATGCGGACACGCATGGTTTTGAAGTTAACACCGAGCGCCCGAATGCGTGGCCGTATCGCGACTACGTCATCCGCGCGTTCAACGCCGACACGCCCTACGATCGTTTCATTCGCGAGCAGATTGCCGGTGACGCGATGGACGCTGATGCGGCGACGGGATTTCTGGTCACGGCGTCGGTGCTGCTACCGGGACAGATCGGACAGGACGAGCCTTCCATCCGCCTCGCACGCCAAGACTCGCTTGATGAAATGGTGACGAACATCGGGCAGACGTTTCTCGGCCTCAGCGTGGGCTGCGCACGGTGCCATGACCACAAATTCGATCCCATCACGGCGCAGGATTACTACGCAATGCAGGCGTTCGTCGCGGGCGTGGAGTATGAAGACAGACCGATTCGCGGCGCGGAGGCGATGGCGGTGGAGAAAGAAACCGAGTCGCTGCGCGGTGACATCGCGGCGGTCGAGGGGCGGTTGCTGGCGTTCGCTCCGCTCGCGCAGCCGGGCAGTGGAACGCGGACGACGAACGCGAAGGAGAATGCAGAGAATTTTCCCGCGATGGATGCGAAGTTCGTGCGATTCTCGATTTTAGACACCAACCGGCATCCAAACCTCGGGCTCATCGAGCCGTGCATTGATGAGTTGGAGATTTTCACCGACGGCCCGCAGCCGCGCAACGTGGCGCTCTCGAGCGCGGGTGCGAAGGTGACGGCTTCGGGAAGCCGCGAGTCGGCGGCGCACAAGCTGGCGTACATCAACGACGGTGCGTTCGGGAATTCGCGGAGCTGGATGGCGTCGGAGGCCGGGCGCGGCTGGGTGATGTTCGAACTTGCGGAGACGGCGCACATTTCCCGCGTGGTTTGGAGCCGTGACCGCGAGGGGAAATTCACCGATCGGCTACCGACGGCGTTCACGCTGGAGGCGGGGCTTTCGCCGGACTCGATGAAGACGCTGACCTCGGTGCGCAGCCCGCGTCCCACGGTGAACTGGGGGCACACGGTCGACCGCTTCGCGCCCGTGAGCACGGGGCGGCTGCGCTTCACGGTGCTCGCAACGAACGGCCTTGAGCCGTGCCTCGACGAGGTGGAAATCGTGAGCACCGCAGGCCGCAACGTGGCGCGTGATGCGGCGGTGAAAGCTTCGGGCAGCAGGAATGAGCCGGGGCGGCACGAGCTGGTGTTCATCAACGACGGCCAATACGGCAATGAGCGGAGCTGGATGAGCAACGAGCACGGGAAGGGATGGGTGGAATTCGCGTTCGGTGCCGATGAGGAAATAACACGCGTGCATTGGAGCCGCGACCGAAACGGGAAGTTCGAGGACCGGATGCCCATCGAGTATCGCATTGAGGTTTTCGTCAGCGGAGCGTGGCGGGTCGTGGCGGATTCGACGGACCGGAGTCCGTTCGTCGCGGGCACGGCGATTGATGACACGTTTTCGCTGTCCGGGCTGAGCGCGGATGAATCCAGGGCCGCGGCCGCGCTGCTCGACGAGAAGACGAAGCTCGAAGCGCGCATCAAGACGCTGCAAGCAGGGCAGCTTGTGTTTGCGGGGAAATTTCGCACGCCGGACAAAATCCATCTCCTGCTCCGCGGCGACCCGGAACAGCCGAAGGAGGAGATTGTTCCCGCCGTGCCTGTCGCGCTCGGCAGCCTCTCGCTCGCGCAGGAGACTCCGGAGCAGCAACGCCGGGTGGCGCTCGCGGAGTGGATTGCGAGCGCGGAGAATCCGCTCACCGCGCGCGCGATGGTCAACCGTATCTGGCAAGGCCACTTCGGCGCCGGGCTCGTCGCGACGCCGAGTGATTTCGGACGCAACGGCATGAAGCCCTCGCATCCAGCGCTGCTCGACTGGCTCGCCGCCGAGTTCGTGCGGAGCGGATGGAGCGTGAAGCGCATGCACCGGCTCATCGTGCTGTCGCGCACCTATCGGCAGTCATCCGCCATCGTGCCAAGTGCTGCGGAGAAAGACTCCGATGTGCGCCTTTTCTGGCGCTTCCCCTCGCGGCGGCTGGAAGCGGAAGTTATCCGTGACACAATGCTCGCAGTAGCGGGCACGCTGAACCTCACGATGTTCGGACGCGGATACGATTTGTTCGACCAGCGCGGCGGTCTCAGCGGCTTCATCCCTGTCGAAAAACTGACACCGGATAATCAACGCCGCATGATTTACGCCCACAAAGTCCGGCGGGAGACCGAAGCGGTGTTCGGCGCGTTCGATTGCCCCGACGCCGGCCAAAGCACCGCCGTCCGCCGCGTGAGCACGACGCCCGTGCAGGCGTTGAATCTCTTTAACAGCCGCTTCACGCTCGACACAGCGGGGGCTTTTGCCGAGCGGGTAAAAGCGGAGGCGGGCGGCAATCCCGCTGAGCAGGTGCAACGGGCCTGGATGCTCGCGCTGAATCGTGCACCGGCAGCTGAAGAAGCAGAGGATGCGGTGCGTGAAGTTCAGTCGCACGGACTCGCGGTTGTGTGTCGCGTCCTGCTTAACTCCAACGAATTCGTGTTCCTTCCATGATGCGTGTATTGCTTATTCTTTGTTCGTGTCTTTCGGTGTTGGCGCAGACCCCTTCTACCCCGGAGCGCGTTTTGTTTCTTGGAAACAGCATTACTCTGCACGGTCCCGCGCCGGAGATTGGTTGGGGGGGCAACTGGGGCATGGCGGCGTCCGCCGCGGAGAAGGACTACGTTCATCTCCTCACCGCAGCGCTTGAGAGGGATTCCGGTGTTCGGCCCGATATTCGCCTACGGAACATTGCGGACTTTGAACGCGACCCGGCGACATATGAGCCCGCGCGCGCTCTGGAGAGTGAGCTGAGTTTTCGACCGCAGATAGTAATTTTTGCCATCGGTGAAAATGTTGCCGACCCGGCCACGCCGGAGGCTCAGCAGGTCTTTGCCGGTGCTCTGGACCGGCTGCTGGCCGTGCTTAAGAAGGCAGGTGCATCTGAAATCATCGTTCGCAGTTGCTTCTGGCCGCACGCGGCGAAGGACCGCTTTTTGCGAGAGGCGTCAGAGCGGGCGGGAGTCGCGTTCCTAGACATTAGTAGACTCGGTCGTGACCCGGGAAATGCAGCGCGGTCTGAACGGGAGATTGCTCATGCCGGAGTCGCAGGTCATCCGGGGGATTGCGGTATGAAGGCTTTGTCCGGGGCACTGTTGAACGTCATTCGCCAGCAGAGGTCCGGCACTGTCATTTTGCGCGGCGAGGGGGAATCGGAGCGCGCGCCGCACGGTCTGGGCAACGCCTACGCACCGGACATCGTCCAAGACGGCAGCCGCTGGCTCATGTATTATGGCGCTCAGGGACGCGATGGACACGACCGCATTCACCTCGCGGAATCGCTGGACGGCTTCACGTGGATCAAACTCGGCGTCGTGCTCGACTGCGGCACAGCTAATCATGTGAATGACCCCAGCGTGGTGCGCGCCGGCGATGTGTGGTGGATGTTTTACACCGTGGCGGAAACCGGTGAAGCGGATGAAATTGCCGCTGCTACCTCAAAGGATGCTATCGCATGGGAAAAGCGCGCTACCGTTTTCACACGTGGCTTGGGAGCAGCGTGGGACTCGGCAAAAGTGGGCCGGCCTTCTGTGCTGATGGAGGCAGGAAAGTTCCGCCTGTGGTATGACGGTCAGCCCACTGCCGCGGCAGCGGAATCGAACGAAGTCGCAAAGCGCGTGCGTGCGGAAGGCCGCGCTGTGGGCTATGCGGAATCCGCCGACGGACTCACCTGGACACGCCGGGCCGAGCCCGTTTTCCGCGAGGGAGCCGGTGCGGTGCAGGTCGCGCGTGAGCGCGGGCGTTATGTCATGGTCATCGAATCAGGCAGTGGCGTGCGTTGGGCGGAGAGCGCGGACGGATTGGCCTGGAAACCGCGCGGTCTGCTCACGGGCCTGACGGGCGGCGAAAGGGACGCCTTCGGCATGGTGACACCGTGTTTCGTGCATATCCGCCGGCGCAGTTGTTTATTCTACGGAGCCGCTGCACGCAAAGCGTGGGATGGCAACGCCATCGCTGTGAAACCCATATCCTTTCCCGGGCCAACCAACGAACGATGAATGAGAGCGAACTAATTTCTCCTGCGGGCCGATTGCTGCTGGACCGTCGGCGATTTCTTACAGAAAGCGCAACGGCTTTGGGCAGCATCGCGTTGACCAGTTTACTGGGCTCGGACAACTTGCTCGCATCAGAAGCGCCCGGGGTTCCGCTCATCGACCCGGCCCGGCCTTTTGCATCAAGGAAGCCGCATTTTCCCGCGAAGGCGAAGAATGTTGTCGTCATCTTCTGCGCGGGCGCGGTGAGCCAGTTGGAGACGTGGGATTACAAACCGGAACTGATTAAGTGGGACGACAAGCCGCTGCCCGGCGGCCCGGCGGTGACCTTTCAGGGACCGGCGGGAAATCTTGCGCGACCGCAGTATGAATTCCGCCCGCGCGGGCAGACCGGGAAGTGGGTGAGCGACATGATTCCGCATCTCGCTGAACTGACGGACGACATCGCGTTTATTCACTCGCTTACCAGCAAATCGAACACACACGGCCCGGCGGAGAATTTTCTGTCCACCGGCTTCGTGCTCGACGGCTTTCCTTCGCTCGGTTCGTGGGTGACGTATGCGCTCGGCAGCGAGAGTCAGGAACTGCCGTCGTATGTCGCCATCCCCGACCCGCGCGGCGTGCCGCAAAATGGAGCGAACAACTGGGGGCCGGGATTCCTCCCAGCAGCGTTTCAGGGCACCACGATGTCGTCGAAGTCGCCTCTGCGGCACCTCACCGGGGCCGGCGTCTCCGGCGATGCCGACCGCGCGGCGCGCGCGCTTTTGCAGCGCATGAACGCACGCCACCTCGCGGAGAATCCTGGCGACAGCCAGCTCGCCGCCCGTATCGCTAGCTACGAACTCGCTGCACGGATGCAGCTCAGCGTCCCGGAAATCAACGATCTCAGCACCGAGCCCGCGCACATTTTGAAAATGTATGGCGCCGACGACGGCCAGAACGCCAACAAGGCCGCGTTCGCGAAGAACTGCATCCTCGCGCGGCGGCTCATCGAGCGAGGCGTGCGCTTCGTGCAGCTTTTCAATGGTGCCTATGCGAGCGGAGGACAGCTGAACTGGGACGGGCACAATGCACTGAAGGAACAATACGACGTCCACGCGCAAGTCCTTGACCAGCCTGCAGCTGCGCTCATCCGCGACCTAAAGCAGCGCGGCTTGTTGGAAGACACACTGGTCGTGTGGTGCACCGAGTTCGGCCGGATGCCGTTTTTCCAAAAAGGCAGCAAAGGCCGCGACCACAACCCCGACGGCTTCACGTGCTGGTTCACGGGCGCGGGCGTGAAGCCCGGCGTGAGCCACGGCCACACCGATGACCTCGGGCAGAAGGCCATCGATAATGTGCATCCGCTTTATCACTTCAATGCGACGATCCTACACCTGCTTGGCCTCGACTTCGAGCGCCTGAGCTTCGAGCACAACGGCGTCCAGCGCCGGCTGACAAACGTGGAGGGGAATGTCATCCGCGAGGTACTCGCGTAGCCGATATAGCGGCCTCCGTAATGTGGAAATTCTATTTCTATGGAACGGCAGGATCTACATTTCCTGGGGCCGCAACCGGCTACCTCCCTTGCGTTTGTTTTGAGTGAAGACAGGCGGCGAAATGCCAAAGTCTTCGTTTTCAGGGGGAAGTTCATCGCCCGGAATTCCTGCGGCGCTGCCGCAGAGGCGTTCGCTACCTGATCAAACGAAGGAGGCCATTTGCATGATGTTGGCGGGGCAGCAATGGAAAGATGTCCTGCCCGGGGAGCGCGAGATGTCCGCGGAGCTTGGCGTCAGCCGGGTGACGGTCGTCAGCGACGACATGACGGTGGAGGGGCTTCGCCGCGCACTGCGTTCCGTCCTCAATGGCAACGACCCTCCTACCGTTCTGATGCTTTCCAGTGTTGGGCAGTTGCTGCCGGTGCTGGGGATTTTTCGGGAACTGAGCCTCCGCGTTTCGAAGGACGTTTCGGTCATCGTGCGGGACCACGGTCTGCTGCTCACCCGGAGCGTGCGGAAACTGACCCATTACACCTTTGACTGGCAGCGCATGGGCCGGACCGCGGGGCGCCTGCTCAGTGAGATCTCCAGAAGCGGGAGCGGAAAGGCAACGCGTCGCGTGGTGCTGCCGGAATTCATTCGCGGCGAAACTCTCGGGCCCCGCCGCGCCGAATGAGGTAGCCGGGCAGGCTCAAGGTTTATTTTTCAAATACTACTTGTCTAAAAGTCTGGGCGCGGCATCGGGATGTTATGAGTGCACCATGGTCGCAACTCATTTGCATCGCTGTTATGAAAGCATCCATCTGCCATCGTTCCTTCATTTCTCTGCTCTCGCTCTTCGCGATGGCTCCTGTTTCTCCCGCCGCCTCCATTGTGTGGGTGAGCGACAACGGCGCGGAAGGCAGCGCCGGCACGACGGGCACCGGTCCCGACGGGATTGTCCTCGGCGCGTGGCACGACGCCGTTTCTCCCGGCGCGCCTTACGTGGACCAGGGCTTTGTGGACCTGCTCATCAACGCCGGCCACACCGTGACGCGCTTTAATGTCGCCAGCAGGCTGTCCAACGGCGACCATGCCGAGCTCAATACCTATGATCTCATCATTGTGGGAGCCGCCCAGAACAGCGGCGCCTTCAATCCCACGACCTCTGCATGGAACACGGCCATCACGAAGCCGATGATCATTACCAAGGCCACTCTCATCCGCGGCACTAACCGCTTGGGCTGGGTGACCAGCGACAGGGAGTTTGACTCAGCGTCCGACCATAGCACTACGGTCAGCGGAAAACTGGCCTTCCTCCAGCCCGCGCACCCTATCTTCGCCGGGATCGGCCAGACGGGCGGTGAGATGAACAACTTCTGCGGCATCATCGTGCCCTTCCCTGAGCGGAACCGCGGCATCTCCACTCAGGTGGCCAGCTTCTCGGTTGATGACGCGGATCAGGGTCTGTCCAATCCGCCCGCACCCGGCGGTATCGTCCTTGCTACCCAAGCCTTCAATCCGCTGGACCCCGGCGTCAATATCCCTGCCGGAGGAACCCCTACCGTCTATCCGAACTACAAGGCTGTCGGCTATTCCATTATCGAATTGCCTGCCGGCACGACAGTGGGTGCGGGCCAAGTCCTTGCAGGCCACCGCATTCAATTCGCGTGCGGCACCCGTGACGCCAGTAACAGCCCTTCTCAGACTTCAGCTCCCAATCCCCAGGTGGGCGCCCTCGACATCACGCCGGACGGGCAGCGGATGTTCGTCCAGGCAGTGCGCTACGCCTTGTTGCAGCAGCCGCCCACCGGGCCCAACACATGGACCAACACCTCCGGCGACTTCCAGTGGAACTCCACCAGCGCCAACTGGTCCGCACCGGCCACTTGGACCGGCGGGGACAACGCCATCTTCGCCTCGACTGGCGCTGGAGCCATCAGCCTTACTGAGGCGATTACCGCCCGCCATGTCTTCGTCGGAGCGACCGGCTACTCATTCACCGGCGGCAATGCCTTGACACTTGCTGGCACGACCCCGACTTTCACCGTGAACGCTCCCATTTCGCTGGGAATCAGCTTGCAAGGCACTGACGGTTTCACGTTTCAGGGGACGTCGAGCCTCACGCTGGAGGCCAGCAACAGCTTCACCGGCGGCACCTTCGTGCGCTCCGGCACGCTAATTTTGAGAGCACCGAGCACGGGCAACAACCCCTCTCCTTACGCCGTGGACAGCATCGAAGCCATAGACGCTGGCGCCACCGTTCAGCAATGGGCGGCTACACCCGTCGAACCGCTCACCAACGCCAGCCTCGTACGCGCTACGAACGGTCAGATCTACCGCTTCAGCAAGCTCCATCTCAACGGCGGCACCCTCGACCTCAACGGCGAGGACAGCTCGACGCAGTGGCCCGCCCCGACCGGTAGCGGCACCATCACCAACAGCTCCCCCTACGCCCGCGCCGCGTTCCGCATCGCTGTCTCCAGCGGACAAACGAAAACCTTCTCCGGCATCATCCAGAACGGGAACGGCGGCGTGGTCACCACTAGCGTCGTGCCAAACAGTGCGCCTGGTGTGACACCTGTAACTTATAAGCAAGGCTACCGCATGGACCTCGACCTCCAGTCCATGCAGGATGACTCCGCCGTCTTCGTCCTCGATAACGTCAACACTTTCACGGGTTTTACGCGGATCGGCGGCGGTAGGCTGACCTTTACGAGCAAAGGCAAGTGGGGGGCCATCGTGGTGACCGGGGAACCCACCACCAGCACGCCCAACGGCTCGGTTATCTGCAACGGCAATACAGGCAATTTGCGCGTGGACTTCAACGGCACCAGCCAAGTCACCGGTGGACTGAGCGGCAACGGCGGCGTCTTTGCCAATAACCTTGCCGGTAGCTGCTCCATTCTCACGGTGGGCGCGGGCAACATCAGCAACACCGCGTGGCCCACCGGCGGGGGCGGCCAGAACGGCAAGATCACCGATAACACTACGGGGGTCGGCGGCATGATTGGCCTGACCAAGATTGGCACCGGCACCATCGGTCTGCCCACCGCGCAAAACGACTACAGCGGCCCCACGACCGTGAACAACGGAGTGCTCGAATTCACCTCCACCGGTGCGCCCAGTTCCCGTAGCGACCACCAGATCAACAGCCCTGGCACGATCAAACTGAGCTTCGCCGGAAGCCGAAACGTGAATAGCCTGTTCCTCAACGGTTCCAAACTGCCGCCCGGCATCTACGATGCCGCTTCGCACCCTGCCTTCATTACCGGAGGCGGATCAATCACTGTGGCCGAGGTTCACCCGGCCATCGTCCCCGCACAACTAACCATCACCCGCTCCGGGGGCAGTTCCACCGCCACATGGAATGGCTGTGGCCTCCTCCAGGTGTCCACGGATTTGACGGCATGGACAGACTTGCCCGATGCCGTCAGTCCGCATGTGTCGCCGGATTCCGGCCCGAGGAAATTCTGGCGACTGCGCTGAGCCGCAACCCGGGAGGATGTTGGAATGAGAATGGCTATGAGGCGATACCCTCAAAAGAGTTTCGATGCCATTCATTTCCTTGCTATCAACCTCATGGCCCGTCGCGCAACGAAGCGTTGGAAAGTCCTTCCGCGAAAACTTTGACAAGCAGGCTCAAAAGTCCTAGAACTGGACAATGAACCCAAGCAACCGGAGGTGGTCGTGCCTGATCGGAGCGGCACTCTTAGTCTTTCTGAATCCAGCCCGGGCGGCCACGCTGAACGTCACGGCTTATGGAGCGGTGGCGAATGATGCCGGAGACGACCGGGCGGGAATCCAGGGCGCCATCAATGCGGCGGCGTCGGGTGATACCGTCCTGTTTCCGGTGGGAACCTTTCGCCTGTCTGGTGCCATATTGCCGAAATCGGGCATCCGGCTGGAAGGCGCAGCGGCCGTCGGATCGGTGCTGCTCTATGTCGGAGGCGGACTAAGCGAGATCATCGGCATCGGCGGGCTGAGCAATGTAACGGTCACGTCGCTGACGCTGGACGGCAATGGCAGCACGGCGGTGAAGGACGGGATCCTTGCCGGCAACTCCAGCGGGCTGCGGCTCCAGAACCTCATCATCCGGAATATCGGCAATGGGCCCGAGGGACCGCGCGGCATTCGTTTTGAACCGAACGTCAACGATTCCATCATCACGGGGAACCGGATTGAGAACATCGGCACCGGAACGGCGTGGGGTGTTGGAATCCGTCTCTCGTGGGGGTCCTCGCGCAATCAGGTGACGGACAACATCATTGCCAACACCGGCCGCGGCGGGATCTTCTGCAACGACGACGCGACGGATAACACGATCCTCCGTAATACCGTGACCGGGTCGGGCGGCGTGAAACTGGGCATCGAAGTGTGGTCGGGATGTCACCGGGCGCTGATCGAGGATAACCGGATCGACCACTGGTTGAGTCTTGACGGTTCCAATTACTGCGCCGTGCGCCGCAACACCGTGAGCAATCAGAGCGGCAGCCATGCGTGGGCCGGCCTTGAGGCGATCTGCCAGAACAGCGTTTTTGCGGACAACCTCGTCGATAGAGGCGCCCAGGTCGGCATTTCCCAATCCAACTGGCAGACCAAGGAATACAATTTCTTTGCGCGTAATACGATCAAGGCCAGCGCCATGTTCGGCCTGTTCATGCAGGGATCTTCGGGCCCCTGCCAATATCAGTATTTCCACCAGAACCGGTTCCTGTCCTCGATCGGGACCCAGCCGCCGGCCCAATACTCCGGCACTGGAGACGGGATCCGCTTCGACCAGAACTGCAACTATATCACATTCGAGGCGAACGAAATCTCGAGCAACTCCCACGACGGGATCTGGCCCTTTGCGGCGCCAGCGAATCTGAATTTCCTGAGCTTTACGGGCAACACGATTCAGAACAACGGGAACGGCGGCGTCTGGGACGGCTTTGGAGGAGACCTTGAATGGACGGGGAACACCATCTCCGGCAACCACGGGGGTGGCGCGGACTGGAACAACCAACTGACCTCACGCGGCTTCACCAACCAGAAACCGGTGGCTGCGTTCACTGCGCCGTCGGCCGTGTTGCCGGGACAGGCCGTGACCTTTACCAATACCTCGACGGATCCGGATGGTTCCATCGGCCGCGTGCTGTGGGATTTTGGCAGTGGGCTGCCGTCCGATACCATGAGCCCGACGTTTACTTTCAGGACAGCGGGGACGTATGCGGTCACCCTAGTGGTATGGGACATTCCGGGCCGTGCCTCGCGGGCGACGAGAACGATCACCGTCGGCGGTGGAATGGTGCCTTCCGGTTCAGTCTGGAAGTATCACGAATCCGGCAGCGCGCCGCAGGGCTGGCCGACGACCACTTTCAATGACGCCGCATGGCCCTCCGGGCCGGGCATCCTCGGTTTTGGAGACTTGAATGGACAGATTCCGGTCACGCAGGTGAATGCGGTCCCGGCGCGCATCGCCACGTATTTTCGCCATGCCTTCGATGTGGCGAATCCCCGGCAGTACGGCGACCTCACGATGCAACTGCTGCGCGAGGATGGTGCCGTCATCTGGCTGAATGGCGTGGAGGTGCACAGATCCAATATGATTGCCGCCCCGGCAGTGATCAGCAGCAGCACCCCGGCGCTCACATCCGTGCCGCCTGCGGAGGAGAATGCCTGGTTCGCTACGGTGCTTGATGCCCGGCATCTGCGCAGCGGTCAGAATGTGATCGCCGCGGAAGTGCATAACATCACGACCGGAAGCAGCGATCTGGGATTCGATCTCTCGCTTGGCGCTGCTGCCGATGTTCCGGTCTCCCTGATCGCCGCCGGCGCGACATGGAAGTATCGCGACACCGGCGTCGCGCCGCCATCCAACTGGGCAAGCCCCGCATACAGCGACACGGCATGGAGCAGCGGCCCGGCGCGGCTCGGCTATGGCGATACCCAGGCGACGACCATTCAAGGCGGCCCGGCTGCCAGCCGTTACATCACCTCGTGGTTCCGGCACACCTTCACCGTGGCCGATGTCAGCATGTTCGATGCCCTGCGACTGGAACTCCAGCGCGACGACGGCCTCGTCGTTTATCTCAACGGAGTGGAACTTCTCCGGGACAACCTTCCTGCCAGCATCATCTCGCCCTCCACTCTTGCTCCGGTCGCCATCGGCGGCGCGGACGAGACCGCCTGGAACGTGTTCACTCTGCCCGCCGCGGCACTGGTGACGGGTGCGAACACCCTGGCCGTCGAAGTTCACCAAAACGCTGCCACCAGCAGCGACCTTGGCCTCGACGTGCGCCTCTTCGGTCTGCGTCAGGCGGCATCTACTTTCCAAACATGGCAAGCGACGCAATTCGGCAGCGATGCCGCCAACGCTGCGATCTCCGGTCCGCTCAGCGACTTCGACAAAGACGGCATCGTAACCCTGCTGGAGTACGCCTTCGTCACCGATCCCCGCATCAGGAACCGGAACGCTCTGCCCACCGTGACCGCCTCAACTGGCCGTCTCGCGCTGCAATTCGTGCGCAATTCGCTCGCCACTGACATCACGCTCACCGTGCAGGCCGCGGACACCCTTGCCGGCCCGTGGACCGACCTTGCCAGCAGCACGGCGGGCGATCCATTCGTTCCCGTCGTCAGCGGCACCGTCGTTTTCGAATCCCCCGCAGGCTCGCGTCGCAGCGTGGAAGTCCGCGACGTGCGTCAGTTCAACGATCCACTGCATCCGCGTCGCTTCATGCGCGTGAAGGTAAGTTCGCCTTAGGCATGATTTAAGAATGCCAGAGAAAGTGATCCGCGCCTGTCAGGCCAGGCTGGCGGCAACCTTATCTCCTTTTGTTCCTAGGGCAGGGGAGTTCAGCATGCGCAGAAGCGCCCGCCCTGGTGCCAGAAATCAAATGAATTCTCCTACTTCCGAGCGTGGCGGAGCTTGTCGAGCAGCACGGCACCGAGGATCACCAGACCGAGCACGACCTTCTGCGTGTAGCTCTCGACGTTGGTCAGGTTCATGCCGTTTTGGATCACGGCGATGGTGAACGCACCGATGAGCGTTCCGAGCATTTTGCCTTCCCCTCCGCTGAGACTCGTGCCGCCGACGACGACGGCGGCGATGACGTAGAGTTCATACATGTTGCCATAAGTCGCGGAGCCGCTCTTGAGTTGCGAGGCCATGATCACGCCCCCGAGACCCGCGAGCAGGGCACTGGCGATGTAGGCAAACATGAGCACGCGCTTCACCGGCACGCCGGAGAGGCGGGCGGCCTCCGCATTGCCGCCCACGGCGTAGAGGTAGCGCCCCAGTTTCATCCGGGACATGAGCACATGCGCGAGGGCATACAGAATAAGCATGAGCACAACGGCATTCGGGAGACTGAGCAAATCCGCATCGCGACCGAGCCACACGAAGGAATCAGGGATCTGGTAAATGGACTGACCTTTTGCCAATATGTAAGCCAGCCCGCTGCCCACGAGCATCATGGCGAGCGTCACGATGAAAGGTGGTATGGCAAAAAGCGTGATCATTGCTCCGGTGAAAGCCCCGATGAGGCCGCAGAGTCCGATGGCTGCGAGGCTGGCGAGCAGCATTCCTCCAGCCGAGGCGTCTACTCCTCCAGCAAGATCGCGGATGAACCCTGCGGTCAGCACCGCAGACAGGGCCAGGAGACTGCCCACAGAGAGATCAATCCCGCCCGTGATGATGACCATGGTCATCCCGATGGCGATGATGGCGATGACGGCGATTTGGTTGGCGATATTCAGCAGGTTTTCGGATTTCAGGAAATTGGGCCAGCGATAGCTGCGCGGCGCGATCACCTGCGGATCGCCGAGTGCCGGAAAGTCCGTTTTCAAGTCGGAGAAGAGGATCCATGCTCCGGTGACTTGAGTGCAGGCGACCGCATCCACCTTTTCGCCCGCCGCATTCAGCTTCACCAGGGCCTCGCGGGCGGCTGGCGGTTGCCCTTTGGCGGTTGCAAGGACTTGAGCACCCGAGGCGGTAAGGCTGCGCTCAAGGCTGGCGGCGTAATCGGCGTCGCCGGGCTGCTCGCCAACGGCGATGAGCACGCGCGGCGTTTTGCCGAATTGGTCAGTAATCGACTCGGCGACCTGCTTCGCGGCGGCTTCGCCCGTGGGCGACTGATTGCTGATCGTCACGATGCTGAAGAATCCGCACAGCAGCAGCAGGACGAAAATCATGCCGTAGTCGGAGAGAAATCTGGCGAATATCTGTTTCATGGATTGGTCAGGCCACTGCGAGTTGCATGATCTGCTCCTGAGTGGCGCGGCGTGCATCATGGATTTCACCGGTCACGCGGCCATCGTGCATGACGAGGATGCGGTCCGCCATGCCCAGCACTTCGGGCAGTTCGGAACTGATCATGATGATGGCTTTGCCCGCTGCGGCGAGTTCGTTCATCAGGAGGTAGATTTCGTATTTCGCACCGACATCAATGCCGCGTGTCGGTTCATCGAAAATCAGGACATCGCAGTTCCGCGCCAGCCATTTGGCCAGGACGACCTTTTGCTGGTTGCCGCCGGAGAGATTGCCGGCGCGTGCTTCCTGGTTCGGCACTTTGATTTGGAGCTGGTTTACGTAACGGCCGAATTCCTCGCGTTCCTGACGAAGCTCCACAAAGCCGTGGTGCGAAAGGCGTTCCAGATTGGGCAGGCCAAAATTCTCGCGCACCGAATGCCTGAGCACCAGTCCCTGCAGTTTTCGGTCTTCCGTCAAAAGACCGATGCCCGCCGCAATGGCGTCCCGCGGCGAGCGAATGGCGAGGACGTTTCCGTCGAGCCGGATTTCACCGGCCTCGCGGGGGTCGGCTCCGAAAATAAGGCGCACCGTCTCTGTGCGGCCTGCGCCCACCAGGCCGGTCAGCGCGAGGATCTCGCCGCGCCGCACAGAAAAGGAGACATCGCGCACGGTGCGGCCGCGGCGCAGCCCGGAGACATCAAGCCGCGCCGCGCCGGGACTCGTCGTGCGCGCGGGGAATTCGTCCTTCAGTTCGCGGCCCACCATCAGTTCGATCATTTCGTGTCGCGTGATTTGCGAAATGGGACGCTCGCCGACGTTCCGGCCATCCCGGAGAACAGTCACGCGGTCGGCTATGCTGAAAACCTCATCAAGACGATGGCTGATGTAAATGATGCCGATGCCGTGACTTTGCAGGTCGCGGATGATTTCGAAGAGTCGCGCGACTTCATGGGACGTGAGCGCGGCGCTGGGTTCATCCATCACAATGATGCGTGCATCGAAGGCGAGTGCCTTAGCGATTTCGACGAGTTGCTGCTGCGCCATAGTGAGCCGGCGGCAGGGTGCGTCCAGGTCAATCTCCACTCCCAGACGTTTGAACATCTCCGCCGCACGGGCGCGTTCCTGTTTTTGCCCAATGAACCCGACACGCGCCACCTCCTGACCAAGGAAAATGTTTTCCACCGCCGTCAGACCCGGCACGAGGTTGAACTCCTGATAGATCAACGCAACGCCCGCGCGGCGAGAATCCTGCGGTGAAGCAAATGGCGACTCCCGGCCATCGATGGAGATTGTGCCATCATCCGCCCGATAAGCCCCGCCCAGCACTTTCATCAGTGTGCTTTTACCGGCTCCGTTTTCGCCGAGCAGGGCCAGCACTTCTCCCGAGTGTAAACTGAGGTCAACCCCGCGCAACGCTTGGACCCCTGGAAAGGACTTAACGATGCCGCGCATTTCCAAGAATGGCGCGGCGGCGCTCATAGGTCCATCGCGGATTCGAGGGCCTTGCGCATCACGTCCGCGTCTGGCGTGATGCCGGTCCAATATTCTACGCCAACGATGCCTTGGTTTACGAGCATGCCGAGACCATCAATGGCCACGCACCCGTGGGCGGCGGCATCGTCTAGGAAACGCGTGCGGACCGGATTGAAGATCACATCGGCCACGACCATGCCGGACTTGAGCGAATCCAAAACAAGGTCCAGTCGTGCTTTGGCATCGTAGAGGCCAATGGAAGTGCCGTTGATGACGATATCGGTTCCGGTTGGCACGGCGTAATCTCCTTGCCACACGACGAGTTCGGCATCCAGTTTCAGCTTATCGCGCAGCAGAGTGACTAGTTCCGCGCCACGCTTCTCGGAGCGGTTCACGATGGTGATTCGTTTGGTTCCCGCGAGACCGAGTTCCACTGCGATGGCGCGGGAAGCGCCGCCGGCACCGAAGAGTACTACGGATTTTCCTTTTGGATCGATCTCGGTCTCCAGCGACTTCAGGAATCCTTTCCCGTCCGTGTTTTCGCCAATGAACTGATCTCCTCGGCGCACGACGCAGTTCACGGCACCCATAACTGCAGCAGATTCGCCCAGACCGTCGAGGTGCGGAATGACGGTGACCTTGTGAGGCAGGCTACAGTTGAAACCTCGAAAGCCCATCGCCTTCGCCCCTCGCACGGCGACGCCGAGATCCTCTGGCGTCACCTCCATGTTCACATAGCGCCAATGCAGTCCGTGATGCGCAAAGGCAGCCTCGATCATGGCCACGGTGGGATTGCCCGCCGCGCCCTGCGACATCGAGCCAACGAGTTCGTGAAGAAATTTTGCGGCGCTCATGGGTTATTTCAATTCGGGGTCTTTCATTGCGTCCGCCTTGCGATAGAGGCTAGTGGGAATGAGCATCTGCGGAGGAAGACTCTCACCCTTGGAGTGACGGACGATTGCATCCACAATGCGCACTCCCATTTTGTCAGGAAACTGAATTGGGTCAGCGTAAATCTTGCCGTCTTTGATCGCCTGCTTGCCCTCCGGTTGGCCGTCAAATCCAACAATCACGACCTGCGTTTTGTCGGCCTTCTCCAGCGCCGCCCGGGCGCCGAGTGCTGCAGGATCGTTGATAGCGAAAATGCCGCGCAGATCCGGGTTGGCCTGTAGCGCATCCTCAGCTGCCTTAAAGCCCATGTCCTTGGCCGCGCCGCTTTCCAATTCAGTGACGATATCGATCTTTGTTTTGCCGCTCGCATTGTGGGTGTCGATGACCTCCCGGAACCCCTTAACGCGAAGTTGGCAGGACTCCGCCTGTTTGAAATGGAGCACGGCGATTTTTCCGCCTGCTTCGCCAAGCGCTTCGATCATCGCCTGTCCGGCCTCTTTGCCCCCGCCATAGTTGTCTGTGGCGATCTGCGTCACAATTTTTACGCCGGGCTCATTGCAGGGAATGTCCACCGTGAAGACCGGGATGCCCGCCGTATTGGCTTCCTGGATCACGGCGACGCTAGCCTTGGAATCACAGGGGCTGATTACAATGGCACTCACCTTTTTGACGATGAAATCCTTGATCTGATTGCCCTGCTTCGCAGGATCCTTGTCTGCGCTGACTACAATGGTCTCGTAGCCATGCTTCTTGCCCTCGGTAGTAATTTTATCACCGATCACCATGAAGAATGGATTATCGAGTGTAATTAGAGAGACGCCGATGCTACCTCTGGCAGCGGGGGTCTGTGAGCCGGACGAGGAAGAGCCCGACGCGGACGCGGGTTTGTCACCACATCCGGCTAGGAGGGCGATCATAGAGGCAAGTAAAGCAAGGATATGAGGTCTCATGTTAATACTGTGGGAAATCTGAGCTCGGTTGTTTGGCTGGATAAATGGTGAGTCTGCACTCCCGCAACGGCTCTTGTCACGCAAGAATTTTTTGGCGGAGGCAGTGACATTCCGGTGACCGCACACTATTTTTTCAGAAAAGCGGCGATATCGGCAATGGACTGGGCGTCCAGACCGAAATACTGGGGCGGATACATAAGGGAAGTGTTCATCGCCTTTCTTGATTGAATTTTGGATTTCGGGATGGTCTGGAGTAGGCCGCCCATGCATTTAATGATAACGGTATCACCGTCGGAAACGATCATGCCAGTTATGGTAAGTCCGTCTGTGGTTTTGATCTCGGTGCCTTCAAATCCGTGGGAGATCGCTGCCGATGGTTCGGCGATGGCGCGGATAACTTCCTCCAATGACTGCTGTTTGCCAAAGGTGGTCAGATCGGGGCCGAAATCGACTCCAGTATCGCCCTTGCGGTGACAGGTGTAGCAGGCGGCGGCTAGGGGCGCGCCGCGTTTGGCGTCTCCGGCCAGCCTCGTAATGTCTGCGGTCGTGGGGAGCTTGGGTGCGTCCGGATTCACTGGCGGCATCTCCACGGCAACCAGTTCGACATTTTCCGGGAGAGCTAGGCCGTGTTTCTTGATAATGCCCGTAAGGTCATAGTTCTTCCAATCGTTGTTCCGGCGATTCATAAGCCACCAGAAAGCGAGGTCGCGCAGAGGAAAGTCTTTGGCGGTGGCGAGCGTGGCCATAATATCTGCGGCCCTTGGCGCATCGATGAAGGCGATGGCGGTAAGCATTAGCTTTCGCTGCTCGACGCTAAGTTTTCCTGAGAGGAGGCGGGTCCTGATATCGGCGAGCGCCTCAATAGGATGCAGACGCCATACAATCCACGCGAAAGCATCTGTCCATGACTCTGCGGGATCAGCGGGAAATCCGGCGGCAACGGCGGCGTAAACTGCGCTCTCTTTTCCGCTGCTGCCAAGGCCGAAGGCTTCGAGGTAGGCGCGGTCTTTGCCGTCAAACTTTTTGGCGATCTCTACGAGGAGGGGAACACTCTTTTCCGCAGGTAAATCACGCAGGGTGAGGGCTGCTTCGCGGCGGATGGCGGCGCTTTCGTCGGTCGCCATGCGCTCGGTCATCACGAGCACGTCATGATTGACGAAACGCAGGGCGCGGCAGGCGACGAGACGCAGCGTAGCGTCATCGCTGGAGAGCATTGGCTTCACTAGGGAGATGCCTTCATCGCCCATCTGAGCGAGCAGCCACACGGCACGGGCGGCGAAGAAACGATTCTCGCTCTTCAGCAGCGAATCGACGGCAGAAATGGCTTTGCTGCCCTGAGCCCTGAGGCGGATGAAGCCGCTGTAGCGGACGTTGGGCGAAGGGCTTTTGAGCGCGGCTATCTGGCCTTCGGTGGTGGTCAGATTGATCTTCGGCACGATGGATTTGAAGCCCTTGGGGGCGATGCGGTAAATGGTGCCGTGGCGCAGGCCATCGCGCATGCTGCTGCCGCCGACGCCGGGGTCAAACCAGTCCGCCACATAGATGGCGCCATCCGGCCCCACGCAAACATCGCTCGGGCGGAAGAGCGTCGGCAATTCATCGGTGACACTCTTCCCTCCGCCGAGGAAGTCGGAGCCGGCGAACTTCTTTTCCTTGTTGGAGGTGAAGAAGTCGAAGCGCTCCAGTTTGAAACCCGCGCCATCGGGCTTGGGTAAGTAACCGAAGACCACATTGCGCGCCGCTTCACAGACGAGCAGCAGACCATTCCATTGTTCGCCCAGAGCGCCGTTTTCATAGAATGCCACCCCGGTTGGTGAGCCGCCTCCATAGACATCGCCCGCCGGCATGGTTCCGGGGTCTTCCTGCCGCCATTCGGCGATGGCCGGTTTTTGGCCGGGGCGCATGTCCGCTTTCCATGAGCGTTTGCCATCGGCACTGGCAAAGCCTGCATTGCCTCCTTCTAGGATCGCTGAGACACGGCATGCCGGGGGATCATCGTTGTCGCTCTGGAACAGATCACCGAGCGAAGTGACGGTCTGCTCGTAGCTGTTGCGGTAGTTGTGGCCCATGATCTTCACGTTGGTTCCGTTGGGATTCATGCGGGCGGTGAAGCCGCCGACCCAGACATTGCCGTCGTCGCTTTTCAGGCCGGAAATGGCCACCGAGTCCACCGGGTCCCGGCCCCGGTCGTGCTTGTAGAAGCTGCCCATCCGGAAGGTTTTTCCGGATTTATCAGTGAACTGCGCGCCGTTGTTGCCCTGATTCCAATACCACTGACCATCGGGTCCGGAGGTGACGCTGTGCAGACTGTGGTCGTGCTGCCAGCCGTTGAAGCCCGTGAGCAGGGTCGTGCGCTTTTCCGTCGCGGCATCGAACTTCCCATCGCGGTTCGTGTCCTCATAGACATACATGTCCGGCGGCTGGGAGACCACGACTTTGTCATCGAGTACCGCGACGCCGAGCGGGGCGGCGAGTTCCGGGCTCTGCGTGAAAACGGTGCGCTTGTCGGCCTTGCCGGCCCCCGTGGTGTCTTCCAGCACAATGATACGGTCGCCCTCCGGCTGCGTCTTGGCTCCGCCGCGGTAATTCATACCCTCCGCGACAAAGAGGCGCCCTTGAGCATCGAAATCAATGTTGGTCGGCTGGTTCAGCATGGGGGACGTCGCCCACACGGTGACCTCCAGTCCGTCTGCTACCGTGAACATCTCCCGCGGCACCATTGGCGGGGAGGGAACTTGGGCCTCCTGAGCGGATAAGCATCCAGCTATGCACTCAACAGCCAGAATGATTCTAAGTTTTTGGGATTTGTAATTCATAATATTTTCGCGCGACAAAGCCGCGACAAGAATGAGCCGCTCAGCCACGGAACCCGGCACCGCCAATCGCAACCAATATCGTGGCCGGGAAGCTTCAACTTTCAGAGGGAGCAGAGTAATTCGAGGCGGCTTCCGGCAGCAAGCGAAGGTGAGCTGAGCTTTGAATAAATGCGGCCCCCCGAACGAGCGCCGGCAATGCCGGGACTGCGGTGAAAATTTACGGTGACGTGATGGATGCTTCGGCACTATGTATCGAAATGATCAAAGCTCTACTCTTTCTACTTGCCGTTGCCACGCTCCCCGCAGCAGATGATTCCCTGAAACCCATGTTCAATGGCAAGGACCTTACCGGTTGGGTCCCCATGAACATTGCGCTGGGCACATTCAGCGTGGGCAAAGACGGCACTATCATCTGCACGGGCAAACCCGTGGGAATGCTGCGCACGGAGAACATGGTGGAGAACTTCATCCTCGAACTCGAATGGCGGCACCTGATCAGTGGCGGCAATAGCGGTGTGTTCGTCTGGGGCGACGGCATACCGGCTCCGGGGAGTTCGTTTCCGCGCGGCATCGAAGTCCAGGTGCTGGACAACGGCTATAACGCGAAGGGCAAGAACGAGTGGTTCAGCACGCACGGCGACATCTTTGCCGTGCAGGGATCAAAGCTGACGGTGGCCGGCCGCATTTCCCCAAACGGGCAGCGCAGCTTTCCCATGGAGGAGCGCAGCAAGTCGTCGCCGGAGTGGAATCACTACCGCCTTGTCGGTAACAATGGCGACCTCAGCCTCAGCGTGAACGGCAAGGAAGTCACCATCGCCAAAGCCGCGTCACCCCGGAAGGGTTATCTCATGCTGGAGAGCGAAGGCTCAGAGATTCACTTTCGCAACGTGCGCTTTAAAGAACTGCCCTCCACCAATCCGAAACCGGAGGAAATCGCCCGGGATGCCACGGGCTTTGTCCCCATCTTCACCGGCATCAATCTCGACGGCTGGAAAGTGCCCGAGGGCGACAACGGCCACTGGAAAGTCGCCGGCGAAAACATTGACTACGACGCCGCCAGTGAGGCGCCGGGCGAGAAACATCTTTATACTTCTAAGGCGTATTCCAACTACACCCTCATCGCCGACTGGCGCATCAAAGAGACGCCCTACATCAACCCTCGCACGCGCAAGATCCTGCCCGACGGCACCGAGGAGAAAGGCCCGGACGGCAAGCCGCTCGGTATTCCGCTGCCGGACAGCGACAGCGGCATTATCCTCGGCGGTGATCAGCGCTTTCAGGTGAATATTTGGTGCTGGCCCATCGGCAGCGGCGAGATGTACGGCGTCCGCGGTGATCCAAAAACAACTCCAGAACTCCGCGCTGCCGTCACGCCGAAGATGAAAGCGGACAAGCCCATTGGCGAGTGGAACCGCTACGAAATCACGCATCGTGACGGCACCGTCACCGTCCTGCTCAATGGCCAGGCCGTCATCCCCGGCGCGAAAATCCCCGACCTGCCTGCAAGCGGCCCTATCGGTCTCCAGCACCACGGTGGCAAGGACGAGGCAGGTACGTGGAGAAGCCCGCCCTCATTGCTTCAGTGGCGGAATCTGTTCATCAAAGAGTTGAAGTGACTGCCGGACCTAGCAAAGGCAGTGGCGAAGCCACCGTGGAGTGCTCCGACTTGTCGGAGCTTTCGGGGCAGGGCGACTTGTCGCCGGGCACTGACGCCCGGGCGCGGTAGGAGCCTTTCTTGATCGGGATAACTCCTCGCCGCGAGGGACGCGCCCGGCCAAAGTGCCGCTTCGCTGGGTTGGTGGCGCCGGACAAGTCCGGCCGGGACAAAGCTCCGACAAGTCGGAGCACTCCAAAGCCTGCGGCTGCCAGGTTGGCCCGATGGGAAGAACACGGTACCGCAAAGAAGTTCGGCTGAACAAGGTTCACGCTCGAATCAATTAACTTCGATGATCGCCTTGATGGCGCCGAGGCCGGGATCCGTGAATTTCTCGAAATCCACTGGCACCTCGTCGAAACGGAGGCGGTGGGTGATCCAGAGGTTGGTGTTGATCTTGCCGTCGCGGATGAGCCCGATGATATTCGTGAAGTCCCGGGGCAGGGCGTTTCGCGACGCAAGCAGGGTGAGCTCGCGCCGGTGAAGCACCGGTGCGTGCGGAAAACTGAGGTCCGATGTTGCGATGCCGACATAGACGACGCGCCCAGTGAAGGCTGCGTATTCAAAACAGGTGGACATGGATTTGGGGCTGCCGGTGGCGTCGATTACTACGTCCGCGAGTTGGCCATCGGTGAGTTTTTCCAAGGCCGCGAGAGGCGAGCCATCGGGTTGGAATTCGATACTGTGCTGGATGCCGAGGCTTTTAGCGCAAAAATCCAAGCGTGTGCTGACCAAGTCCATGACAATAGTTTTCACATCCATCAGTTTCAAAAATTCGAGGCAGGCGAGCCCAATGGGGCCAGCACCGATCACAAGGACCGTTTCCCCTGGTTGCGGATTGCCGCGCTGCACGGCGTGGCAGCCTACGGCGAGGGTTTCTACCAAGGCTAGTTGATCGTAGGAAAGATCGTTGCCTGGATGAAGTTTTCGCGCCGGAACAGGGAATACCCCCTGGCGCAGTCCGCCGTTGTTATGGACACCGGTGACTTGGAGGCCGGGGCAGCAATTTGACGACCCTTTGCGCGAGGTAGGAGTGGCGGGGTTATTGATATAGGGTTCAAGGGAGCACTTGTCGCCAATGTTCACGTTCGTTACGTCATCAGCCACCGCGACGACTTCGAGGCCGAGTTCGTGGCCCGGAATCCGTGGAAAGGCAAAGAAAGGGAATTTCCCAAGAAAGCAGGAGACGTCCGTTCCGCAGATGCCCATGCGGTGAGTGCGGACGAGTGCCTCTCCCGGGCCTGGCGAGAGTGGTTCCGGTAAGTCGATGACACGAATGTCCCTTGGTGCGAAAAATTGAATGGCTTTCATGGAATTTAGCTGAGGTGAATTCAGGTAAGCCATTGCCGTGTCCACAGTGTTTCGCTGGTCAGGTGAGGATTTGCTTTACCACTTTTCCCTGCACATCGGTGAGGCGGAAATCGCGGCCCTGAGTGCGGAAGGTAAGGCGTTCGTGGTGAATGCCCAGTTGATGGAGGATGGTGGCATGGAGGTCGTGGACATGGACGGGGCTTTCGGTGGCGTGGTAACCAAACTCATCGGTCGCTCCGTAGGTGATTCCCGGTTTCATGCCGCCGCCAGCGAGCCACATGGTGAATCCATGCGGATGGTGATCACGACCCCAGGTTTTCCCGGCAACCTGCGCCACGGGAGTGCGTCCGAATTCACCTCCCCAGATGACGAGGGTGTCATCAAGGAGGCCGCGTTGCTTGAGGTCGGTGATGAGGGCGGCGGCGGGTTGATCGGCGGCGGCGCACTGGCGCTTGTGCTCTTTGTCGATGTCGGTGTGGGAATCCCAGCCGCGGTCGTAGAGCTGGACGAAACGGACGCCGCGCTCGACAAGGCGGCGGGCGAGCAGGCAGTTGCGGCCGAAGGATGGCTTCGCGGGGTCGGCTCCGTAGAGTTTGAGGATGTGGTCGGGCTCGTCCTTAAGGTCGGCGAGTGCGGGCACGCTGGCTTGCATGCGGAAGGCGAGTTCGTAGGAGGCGATGCGCGAGGCAATTTCGGGATCGCCCAGCGCGTCAATTTGGCGGCGGTTCATCCACTGGATCAGAGTGAGTTCGCGGCGCCGGTCGGCGGTGGTCACGCCCGTGGGATTATCGAGGTGCAGCACGGGCGCACCGCTGTTGCGGAAAGGCACGCCCGCATGGCGGGAATCGAGAAAGCCATGGCCCCAGAAGCTCTGAAGCAGCGGTTGGCCGTCGCTGGTGCCCGAGGTCAGGACAATGTAGGCGGGCAGGTCGCTGTTTTCGGAACCGAGGCCGTAGGAAAGCCACGCGCCCAGTGTGGGGCGGTCGCCGAGTTGCGTCCCGCAGTTCATAAAGTTGACGGCGGGATCGTGGACGTTTGTGTCCGTGTGCATTGAGCGGATGACGGTGAGTTCGTCCGCAACTTTGGAAAGATGCGGCAGCAGCTCGGAGATGACCGTGCCCGACTGTCCGTGTTTCTGAAACGTGTAGGGCGAACCTTGCAGCTTCGGCGTGCCGCGAATCAGGGCGAACTGCTGGTGATTTTTCAGCAGCTCCGGTGGAATGGTCTGGCCTTCGAGTTCGTTGAGCTTCGGCTTCGGGTCGAACAGGTCCACTTGCGAGGGCCCGCCCGCCATGAAGAGGAAGATGACGCGTTTGGCTTTCGGCGCGAAATTGGGAAAGCCCGGCAGTCCGCCGGACGCGAGCAACTCAGGCTTCAGCAGCGACGCCAGCGCCAAAGCGCCAAGACCGCCGGCGGAGCGTCCGAGAAATGCTCTGCGCGTGAGCGCCGCGTGGGAACTGGACGCTGGTTTCATGGTCTTTTGAGAGTTTCGTCGAGATTCATGAGCACGGTCGCGATGCTTGTCCAAGCGGCGGGGAGGTCGTTAGCATAGCGTTTGGTTTGCCCGTCAATGAACGCGAGAAATTGCCCGCGCTCTTCGTCGTCTGGCTTGCGGGAAAGACTTAGTCGGAAGGCGAATTCCAGACGCGCCGCGTTGTCCTCAGTCGGTTCGGCGAGGATGCGTTTTGCGAAGGCGCTGGCTGCTTCGACGAAGATGGGATCGTTGAGCGTCACGAGTGCCTGGGTGGGCACATTCGACGTGTTGCGGCGGGCGGTGCAGACGGCCCGGGACGGAGCGTCGAGCAACTCCATCGTTGGATGCAGTGCCGAGCGCCGCCAGTAAATGTAAAGGCTCTTGCGGTGAAGGTCATCGCCGCTGCTGGCGGTCCATTTTCCCGGCAGATCGCGGTCCTCCCAATAAGCGTCCGGCTGCGGTGGAAAGATGCTGCGACCGATGCCCGCAGGCTTGAGCAGGCCGCCTAGGGTGAGGGCTTGATCGCGGATTTGCTCCGCGGGCAGGCGCACCCGGGGCATCCAGGCGAGCAAGCGATTCTGGGAGTCACGCACCGCGAGTTGCGGCGGGATCCGGGTTGACTGGCGATACGTCGCTGACGTGACGATGAGGCGGTGCATCGCCTTCATGTTCCAGCCGGATGCGACAAACTCACTCGCCAGCCAGTCGAGCAATTCGGGATGCGTCGGCGGCTCCCCCTGCAGGCCGAAGTCCGTCGGCGTGCGCACGAGGCCGTGGCCAAAATAGCCCTGCCAAAAGCGATTTACGACGACCCGCGCGACGAGCGGATTCCTACCGCTCACCAGCATGCGTGCGAACTCCAGCCGGTTTCCTGGCTGTCCGGTTTCACCAAGGAGAAACGCCGGAACTCCCGGCGATACTTTCTCCCCGCGCGTCAGAAAATTTCCCCGCACGTGGATGAACGTCTCGCGCGGCTCCGCGCGCTCTTTCATCACCGGAACCGATACGGTGTTTTTGTCAGGCAATTCGAGTTTCGAATGCGGCCCGCCCTGGCCGAATGCCACGCCGGAGTGCTCGATGTTGTTGAACAGCGCGAAGAGCCGGAAGTAGTCCGCCTGCGACCAGGGATCGAACTTGTGATCGTGACATTCCGCGCAGCCCACCGTGAGACCGAGCCACACGGTGCCCGTCGTGTTCACGCGGTCCACGACTCCCTTCAGCCGGTATTCCTCCACGGGATACGTGTTCCCTTTTGCCTGCGGTGCGTTGCGGTGAAAAGCGGAGGCGATCTGCTGATCCGTGGTCGCATTCGGCAGCATGTCGCCCGCGAGCTGTTCGATGGTGAACTGGTCGAAAGGCTGGTTCCGCTGGATCGCCGCGATCACCCAGTCGCGGAACGGCCAGATCTCGCGCGTCTTGTCGTCGGCAAAGCCGCGCGTGTCCGCGTAGCGCGCCAGGTCGAGCCAGTCCTGCGCGCGCCGCTCGGCGTAATCCCGCGTGGCCATCAGCCGGTCCACGACACGCTCGTAGGCTTCCGGCGCGGCGTCCGCGAGGAAAGCGTCCACTTCCGCGACCGTCGGCAGCAGACCCGTGAGATCGAGCGTCACGCGCCGGATGAGCGTGGTGCGTTCCGCCTCCGGCGAAGGAGAAAGCCCGTCCTGCTCGAGCCGCGCGAGGATGAAGCGATCGATGGGATTGCGGATTTTAGTTTGGGGACTGCGGATTTCCGGCTGCGCCGGTTTTTGCACCGGGACGAACGCCCAGTGCTCCTCGTAGCGGGCGCCTTCCGCGATCCATCGACCCAGCAAGTCCCTCTGGGCGGTGGTGAGCACTTTGTGACTCTTTGGGGGCGGCATCACGTCGTCCTTGTTGGTTGCGTTGATCCGTGCCCACGCCTCGCTCTTATCCAGATCACCCGGCACAATCGCCACCACCCCGCTCTCAGTCTTTCCATAAGCGCCCTCTGGCGTATCCAGACGCAGCTCCGCTTTGCGCTGCTTCAAATCCGGCCCGTGGCAGGAAAAGCAATTATCGGCAAGAATAGGCCGGATGTCCCTGCTGAAGGAAAACAGGCGATGTTCAGCGGAGAACGCCTGCCATGGTCCCAGTTGCCCGAGTAGTAGGGCGGCGAGGGGCGCAAGGGTGGGTTTCATGGTTGCGGGGCCGGTCGTGTTCTTTAGGTCAAGCAGCCTGCCTTTTGTCGGCAACGTCTCGCCATGCAACTCTGGAATCCGCAACTTCTTCCCATTTCAATTCGGGATTGCGGCTATTTCCTCTGACCGAGCAGTCGCTGTTGGGTCTCGGGAGGAAGACCGCTGGTTGGTAGCCATGCCGACGCACCGGCGAGGTCCTTCTCAACATAAGCTTCGGCGGCGAGCCCCAGCGCTATCTCTCTTCCTTTCGCGTCCGGGATTTCATTCGCCCAAGCCACCGCTGCTGGGGGATCCTCCCAGCGGTGGGTATAAACCAGTCCGCCAATGGCATGGTTACGGCCTTCGGATGGCGGCATGGAGGCGACGTATTTGCTGGCTGCCAGGGGATCTGACTTGGCCCATCCGCCGAGCGCAGGCCCGTAGGCGGAGGCGGTCTCGGGATTACCCAGAGAATCCAGCCACTTCACTGCGGAGGCACCATCCTGGCCGCCCCATTCCATCGTGATTCCGTAAGCCACCGATCCGGCATTTCCGTCCTGGGCCATGGTGTTTGCCCATTCGGCGGCGACGGTGGGATCGGCCCGCACCTGAGCGCGCGCTACTTCATAGAGGGCGTGACCGCGCAGGTCGCCGCCAGGAAGCGCCGCCGCCCATGTGGCCGCTTCCGCAGGCCCGCTGGATCGCAGGAAGTGTCCGGTTACAATGCCCATCATCTCCTTCGCGCGCTTGTCGCCCGCTGCGCCAAGCGCCATCACGAAGTCCGCGGCGACCGCAGGACTGGCGTCCGCGAGACCGTGGACGAGAGCCGCCTTGAGGCGTTCCTGGTTGGCCGGCGTCTTCCCGGTCGCCTCCAGCGAGGCAAACCACGCCTTTGCGGCATCCGGATTTGCACTGGCCCAGCCTGCCATAGCGGGGTCAATATCGGCAACTGACGTCTCAGCGCCGTGCAGCACCGCCTCCGCGCCCGCGACGCTTCCCCACGCATAATGGAAGTCGCGGAAATCCGCGTGGTCCGACGGTAGGTGGGCGATAAGTTTAAGCATCTCACTCGCGTTTTCCGGCGTCAGGCCCGCGATGAGTTCGGCGAAAGCTTTGCGCCGCTCAATCGGGCCTTTGGCGTTGCGGTAGAGTTCGCCGAGTTCTGCAAGGCGCGCGGCAGTCAGCGGTCCCCGGGCGGACTGCTCCCCACCGTTCTCCTTCGTTGCCGACGATGCGGCTGCGCCGGATCCGGGGCGAGGGGAGAGCGGGGAAAGTCCTGCGCGTCCAGCGATATTACCTTCCGCGGTAGACGGAGATCCAGATGCCCAGCCTTCTGCGCTTGAACCGCCTTCCGCGGTGCGGGGCTTGAGATTCCATCCGAGCACGAAGGCAAGGCTGGCGAGGAAAAGCCAGGCGGTGGTGGCGAGGTATTGTTTGCTCATGAGATTCACACTGCTCTGGTATAAGATTTTCTTAAAGGGAATTTTGGGACTACCTTTCGTCCGCGTGCGCGTACCGGGAGCCAAACGACGCCTGCCACGCCGGTTCATGTTCGCCATCGTCACGGCGTGCTCGCCTTGAAGAAGGCACGGGGTGGATTGGCCGGAACAGTCACTTCCACGGTGTGGGCGACCGGTTGTGACGCAACGGTGCGGATCGTGTTCCAAGACCCGCTTAGCAGAGAGGGACTCGACTCGATGGTGTAGGTGCGGCCGGGAACGGCATCGAACCGGAGCCGGATGGAACCGGACGGCAAACCGTCCGCCTCCAGCCGGAAAACACTCATCCGGTCTGTCGGAACGGTGCCTGCACCGTATTCGTGCATGTTCGTCGTTCCGTCCCCGTCGGGATCGTCCGCCGCGTCCGCCGGATGATTCGGATTGAGGCCGTAGAGGTCTTCCCAGACGTTTGGCATGCCGTCGCCGTCCGTATCGGGATTGCTGCCGGAACTGACAAACTCCAGGCTGTGCGCCCCGGAGCCGGCACCGATCGTCCGCAGAAATGCGCCCGCGAGGCTGTAAACGCGGACTCCGTCATCGGTCCCAACGTAAACCTCGTTGTTGAAGACGTCCACATCCCAGAGGCGGCCATTGCCGGGGTCCTCAACGGAGTAGGTGGCATCGGTCAGGTTGTAGATAAACAGTTTCCAATTGTTCTCGTCCTTCGCGGTGATGAACATCGTGTTGCCGCTCACGGCGAGCGCTCCGAATTCACGCAAATTCTCTGTGAAATGCCTGTTATCCAGAAGGGTCGTTTCCGTGACGTTCCCAAAGTTAGTCGTCATTTTGTAGATTTCGAATGGCACCCCATTGCCGCCTCCGTCTTTGTCACCGTCGCCCCAATAGACCTCATCCGCGACCACCTGGACATCCCCTAGCCCGGTGCCAGCGGAGTTTGGCTGATTCACCGGGGTTGTGCAGGCTTCCACGGTGTTATCGTCTCCCGGTCCGGTATAGCGGATAAAACCGCGGCCATCGCCTCTGCGGTCGAGGCTCATGTACACTTTGCCGGCTTCGTCATGGTCCAGCCCCCAGTTTGCGCCTGCGGTATTCGTTGAGCCATCGGGGCTGTTGGCCGGTGACTCAGTGGCGGAGCCGGTGGCAAGGATGATTTGCCCATAGTGATCACCACGGCCCGTCGTGTGGTAGAGCACGTCCCCATCAATGGAGATTTGAATTGGATGGCGTCCGGCGGTGCTGAATGCCGGACCTGCGGCTCCGGTAGCAGGATCAAACGAGCGGATCGTCGGGTTTCCGGTATTGCCGACATACAAAGTATCTGCGGCAGCAGCTGCGGAGAGGAACAACCCTTTGGCCAGAAAGCCCGCGAGATAGGATGAGGCTTTCTGCGTTTTCATGGCGTTGTTGCTGTGGTTTCCTGTTATGGGTTTATTCTGGATCGCTGGTTACTTCCCGGAGCCCTTTCCCTCCTCGTTTGAAGGCGGAGGTGCGGTTTGAGGAGCGGGCTTGCTGTCCTCCACGATTTTCATCTGCCCGGCCTCCACGATCTTCAGAATCCAGTCGCGGTAGCCGGACAGCAGAGCCCCCGCCGCAAAGGAGCCGAAAGGAGTGTAGCCGTTCACCGTGCCCCCGATCGTCGTATTGATGCCGAACACGATTAACTCACCCTTGTCCACCTTGCCGTCACCATTGGCATCGCTCCACAGAAAACTTGGGCCGCCGGAATCACCCGGGCTGACGATGGATTCCAGGTCGTTCCCCAGCCCGGGGCCGTCTTGAAATTTGTCGGTCTCTTTGGTTGGGCCATCGAAATCGTATTGGAACATCTCCAGTCTCCCGCTCTTCTCATCGTCGGGGCGGTAGAGCGAAGCGACGTTGCGTCCGGTGCGTTTCGTGCAGAAGGAGAATCGCGAGGTGTATTTGGCTTCATCTCCTGCGCCGGCAGGGCCGTAGCCGGCCATGATGATCAGGAGACCTGGCCTGGGAGCGCCGAAATACAGCGGGTAAACAGGCACTTCCTCCGGAGCCGGTGAGGCCAGCGTGATGATCGCCAGATCGTCATTCGGCTCAGGGCGGTTAAATCCTGTGAAGTCGGGATGCAGATGCACCTCCTTCGCGGCAATCACCACCATCCCCTCATTGGTGCAGTCCGGATTGTTGTGGTTGAATTGAATCCTCACGATTTCTGTGCCCAGTTCCTGCTTGCCATCGCCATCCTGATCCACGCCGTGGGCTGCCGTTAGGATGTGATTTCGGCTGATCAACACACCGGAGAGCCCGGTGTTGATGCTGACGACGCCGACATAGGGTGAAGTTTTCACGTTCCGGTCGATGTGTGCTGCGGGATTGTCCGGCGGCCGCAGCCTCGCACCGCCGCCAACCATCACTGGCAGCCAGTCCGTTTGATCCTTCCCCGGCCTTCCGGTTTCTGCAGGCTGGCCACGGAAGGTCGCAACCAAAGCCCCGGCCGCGAGAGCACTCAGCAGCGTGAGCGGAAACAGACATGCCGGGAGCCGGACGGGCTTTTTCGGGTCTGTGCCGGCAGTTTGGGGGCGAGGCATGAGAAGGATCAGGCGAGAATATCACGGATGACGGTTCCGGCGGTATCCGTCAGTCGTTTGAAGCGGCCGGCATGGTAGTAAGTCAGCCTTGTGTGGTCGATGCCGAGGACGTGGAGCAGAGTGGCGTGAACATCTTTCAGACTCTGACGCTGATCGACGGCTTTATTGCCGATGTCGTCCGTGGTTCCGATGAGCGTTCCGCCGGCGGTGCCGCCCCCGGCAAACCACATGGTCATAGCCCCTGGATTGTGGTCCCGGCCGTGGTTGTTTTTCTTGTGATTGCCTTCATTGGTGTCGGGGGTCCGGCCAAACTCGCCGCCCCAGACCACGATGGTTTCGTCCAGCAACCCGCGCTGTTTGAGATCCTTGATCAGCCCGGCGATGGGAACATCCACCTTCCCGGCGGCGCGGCGATGGCCGTTGAGGATGTCATCGTGCGAATCCCATCCGCCCGACCATAACTGCACGAAGCGCACTCCGCGCTCCACCAGCCGGCGGGCCAGCAGGCAGCGCGTTCCGAATGCTTTGGTCTGTTCCTGATCCAGTCCGTAGAGTTTCCGGATGGACTCCGGTTCGCCCTCGATGGAGAGCGTGCCGGGGACTTCAGTTTGCATTCGGAATGCGAGTTCGTAGCTCGCCATGCGGGCTTCCAGATCCGGATGAGTGGGATTCCGCTGGCTGTGTTCGCGATTGATGGTCTGCAGGAGATCGAGGCTTTCACGCTGCCGCTGCCGCCCGACCTCGTCCGGCGGTTGCAGATCAAGGATCGGAAGCGCGCCGCTGCGGAGCTGGGTTCCCTGGTAACACGCGGGAAGGTAGGCGTTCCCCCACGCAGCCGTGCCGCCGAATGGCTGCCCATCGCGGAGCACTACAAAGGCCGGAAGATTCTGATTCACTGATCCCAGCCCATAGGTCACCCATGAGCCGATCGAAGGGCTGCCCTGAAAGGCCTGCCCGGTCAGGAACTGGAACAGGGCCGCCGGATGATTGTCGCTCTCGGCATAGACCGAACGCACGAAAGCGAGGTCATCCACACAGCTCCCCAGGTTCGTGAACAGTTCGCTGACCTCCCTGCCGCACTGGCCATAGCGCTGGAACTCGAACGGGGACGGCGTGAAAAACCGGTCACCGCTATTCTGATTCGATTTCTGTTTGTCGTCCCGCGTAAAGATCTTTCCAGCCATCTCTTTGAGCTTCGGCTTGGGGTCGAAAGTGTCCATGTGACTCGCCCCGCCTTCCATCATGAGAAAAATGCACGACTTCGCCCGTGCTGGAAAATGCGGCTTTTTGGCCAGCAGGGGATTGAGGGCGGCGCTGGCTCCGGTCACCTCGGAAGCGGCTGCCCGCTCCTGATTCAGCAACCAGCTCAGCGCCACGGAACCGACACCGGAGCCGAGTGAATACATAAACCCCCGCCGGTCGAGCAGGCTGGAATCCTGAAGCGGGTGGAATGTGGATGCGCGGTGCTTTTTCATGATCGATCGAATGCAGGGAGTGCCATTACTCCAAATACAAAAACTCATTGGCGTTCATGGCGACCAGGCAGAGATCGGCCAGCGCCTTTGAAGGTTCGCCCTCCGCCGCTTCTGCTGCGGGTTGTTTCTCGAGGAAGCGGGCGCCAAAGTCCAGTTCAGTCGCGCTTGGCTTCCTGCCAAAGGCAAAGCTGTAGACCCATTCCACCTGACGGCGCGGCACCGTGCCGGCCTCGCGCTGCACCCGGCGGGCAAAATGCCGACTCGTTTCGTAGGCAAACTGGCTGTTAAAAAGGCTGAAGACCTGCGGAGTGGTCACCGAAGCGCCCCGGCGCGGGCACGAAGCGGACCTGTCAGCGGCGTCAAAGGATTCCATCATTGGCACCATCAGGTTCCGGCGCTGAAACTGATAAAGGCTGCGGCGCCGGCGCTGATCCTCTTCTGACGGGTCCCATTTGAACATATCGAAATCGCGGCCCATTTCCGGGGGCAGTTCGTCCAAAAAACCGGGGCCGCCACGCGTGAGCAGCAACCGTCCGCTCACCGCCAGCATCGCATCCCGCAGGGCCTCCCCCTCCAGCCGGCGGAAGGGGGCACGCCAGAGCAGCCGGTTGTCAGGATCAACTCCGGCGCAGACTTCGTGCTGCGGATGGCGGGAGGAAATCTGATAAGTCCGTGACAACAGCATCAGCCGGTGGAGCGGCTTGAGCCGCCAGTCGTTTTCAATCAGGCTGGCCGCAAGAAAATCGAGCAACTCCGGATGGCTCGCCCCGGAGCCGTTCACTCCAAAATCATTGGCCGTGGAGACGATCCCTGCACCAAAGTGATACTGCCAGAGCCGGTTGACCAGCACGCGGGCGGTCAGCGGATTTTTCGGGCTGGCAACCCATTCTGCCAGAACCTTTCGTCTGCCCGAGGCCGTGGACTTCAGATTCGGCAGCTCATCGAAACACCCGCCTGACCATGCCGGGACGGCGGAGAGGAATGCCGGCGTGACGGACTGGAGTGGGGAAGTCACGCTTCCGCCATTGAGCACGCGGGTCTCCGGGACCGGCTCATCGTCCGATGGATTCGCCACCGCGCAGGCCACGGCTTTGAATCGTGCCGGGCCTTTGAATTGGGAAACTGCCATCTTGAGCTGGTTGAACTGATTGATCTCGTCCTTCGTGAACGAGGTATCCTTGCCAAAGTTTCCGTCGAACTCCTTGTCGTCCACTTCCTCGGCCGCCTTCTTCAAAATGGCTGCGAGCCGCGGCCTGAACGCGGTCCGGAATTTGGACAGGGAACGTTGGCGCCGGAGCATCTCCTCCTGGGCTTTGGCGTGTTGCTCGTCGAACTCACCGCCTTTTTCCACTTCCAAATATTTTACCGCAGGTTCAGCCCGCTTCATCGGGGAGAGAAACGCCTGCAGGCTGTAATAATCCACGATGGAAACCGGATCGTATTTGTGATCGTGACACCGGGCGCATCCCACCGTGATCCCAAGGAAGACGGACCCGACGGTGTCGGTGATTTCGTTGAGATAATCCTGCCGCTTGTTTTCCGGCACCATGTTATCCGCTTCCCACGGACCGAGCCGGTAAAAACCGGTCGCGACGATTCCCTCGCTTCCAGCCTCCAGTTCGTCGCCAGCCAGTTGCTCGCGGATGAAACGGTCGAACGGACGGTCCTCATTGAACACGCGGACGACATAGTCCCGGTAGCGCCAGAGAGTCGGGCGTTCTTCATCGATGGCAAAACCGTCCGTGTCGGCATAGCGCACGACATCAAGCCAGTGACGTGCCCAGCGCTCGCCGTAGGCGGGCGAAGCAAGCAAACGCTCCACCACCTTTTCGAAGGCATCCGGCGAACTGTCCGTCAGAAAGGCCTCTATCTCATCAGGCGTGGGCGGCAGTCCGGTCACATCGAAAGAAATCCGCCGGAGCAAAGCAACGCGCGAAGCCAGCGGAGCGGGCTCAATTCCCCGGGTATCCTGCTTTGCCAGGATAAACGCATCAATGGGCGTCAACACCAGACCGGCCTGCTTCGCGGCCGGAATAGCGGGTTTGGCAATTGGTTGGAACGCCCGGTTGCCGGCACCATTCTGCTGTCCGGTGCCCGGCTCCTGAGACTGCGCCGTCAGCCCGGGCGCGAGAACCAATAACACCATGGAGAGCACGGCCCACACCCGCGAGCCTGGCAGGAATCCAGCACCGAAAACCCTCGGGCTGGCGGAGAGCGGAGAGAGTTCCGTGCGTCCAGTGACCTTGCCTGCTGCGGTGGCACCGGTTTCCTCAGCGCGAGGCTTGAGATTCCATCCGGGCACGAAGTCGAGGCCGGCGAGGGAAAGCCAGGCGGTGGTGGCTCGGTGTTGTCTGCTCATGATATTCACACCGCTCTGCTATTACTTTTTGTTTAAGGGGATTTCGGGACTTCTTTTCGTCCGCATGCGCGTACCATCGACCGGCGACTTACATTACCGGAGACCGGAGGATCTCACCGGGCCGGGGCGCGGCGGAGACTGCCGAGGGCAGATGAGCCGTTCCCTCCACGCGCTCAGCGTTCGAAGAACCGGTAAAACCGGCGGCGGGTCACCGGGTAGGCGTCGTCGAACAAGCGTTTGGAGCCGTCCGGTCCGGTGATAAAGTCCGTCAGCGGCGTCCAGTTGACGAGGTTCGATGAATACTCGCAGCGGTAGCTCCGGCCGGGGGAGCCGCAGAGGTCAATGATGGTGCTGAACGGATCGTTCGTGAAGGCGGTGATCTCGATCGGGAGGCTGCCGCCGGCGAGGGCGGTAACGTAGGCGCGGGCCTCGCCATTCACGCTGACGAATTCGCCGCCGATGTAAACGTCGCCCGCCGTGTGGCCGGCCATGCCGGACGGGGCGATGGCGATGGCGCGCACGGCACCATCGAGCACGGGACGGAAGGATGAATCGAGGCTCCCGTCCGGCCGCAGGCGGGCGAGGTAGGGCTGGACAAGTCCGCCCGCCTGACTGAAGCGTCCGCCGGCGAGGATGCCGCCATTCGGCTGCACCGCCACGCTGAGCACCGGGCCATTGAATCCGGGAAACGGATTGAAGCCGGGGAGCACGTGGCCGGTGGGCTGGAGACAGCTCAGGTTCTGATGGGAGGTGCCGTTCACGGAGTTGAACTCACCGGCGATGATCACGTTCCCTTCGGGCGTGAGGGCGAGGCTGCGGACGATGCCGCCGCCGGATAGCGCCACATTCCATGCCGAATCCACGATCCACGCGCCGGCCTGCATTTTCAGCCGGGGGAGGCCGGTGCGCGCTTGGCCGCCGAGGAGGTTGAATTCCCCGCCCACGATCACACCGTCCGTCGCGTCCACCAGCAGGGCATGCACGGGATCGTTCGCGCCAAGGGAGAAAGCTCCGTTCAGCGTGCCGTCGGCATTGAGCAGGACGAGATTATCGCGGGCCGGTCCCACCGTGTTGTCGGGATGCGGCAGGCCGCCGAAATTCCGGAAGTCGCCGCCCGCGAGGAACATCCCGTCCGGCAGCGGGACCACGGTCCTGATTTCCCCGCGCGCGGCGCCGTCCCACGTGCCGTTGCTGACGTTCCATGCCGTCCGCGCGCGCTGGCGCTCGTCGAGACGGCAGATGTCGGGGTTATTGATGTTATGGACGCTACCCAGTCCGTCGAAACACCTCGAGAAACGGCCAGCGAGCAGCACATCCTGCGTGGCGGGCACGGCGGTGAGAGCCTTCACCTTCGAACCAGATATCCGGGCACGGACCGTCGGATCGTTCCGCCAGCCGAGGTCCGTCTGCAGCACGGCCAGGTTCGGGGCGGAGTTGGTCTGAACCGAGGAAAAATCGCCCGCGGCGAACAGCCGTCCCGGTTGAGGGAGGAGCGCAGAGACCGGGCCGTCCAACCCCGAATGCGGCGGGTCGTTGACGATGAGAAAGTCGTCATCGGCGTCAAAAAAGGCGACATGGCTCACTGGCTGGTTGTCGAAACTGCGGAAGTTCCCCCCCAGCAGGAAGGCTGGCCCCGACCACTCCGGCCGGGAGACAGGCATGAGGATAGTCGGGTATAGAGCTTGCTGGAAATAGCCAGCAGGGCGGATGAATTTCTGACCCGGATCGCTCACTCCGTCTGGCAGCAGGCGCTCGACCTGCCGGATTTCATCCGCGGGGATGTCGCTGCTGAAAGTGCTCATCAGGTAGCCGACCGTTAGGGTTCCGTCGGCCCGGACGTACAGGGCACCCGGAATGAGATTCTGCGGTGCCCGGAGCGACGGCTTCCAGCCATCAAGGGTGTGCGTGCCCGGCTGGAGCCGTGCGATGCGGTCGCGCGATCCGGTGCCCACATGGGCGAATGCGCCCGCCAAGTAGATGAAGCCGTCCATCCCGGGAACCATCATGGTGCAACCGCTGTCGCAGGTGATGGCGGAGTATGCCGGATCCTCCGCTCCCGAAGGCAATAGCCGGGTGATCTGCGCCTCAAAACCCACTGAATGCAGTAACAGGATCCTGTCCACCGTCGCGACGATCTGGCGTGAGTTGTAACATTCCGGTAACAACCCGACACCCCAAGCCGGTGCAGCGAAGCCGGGATCGACAGCGCCGTGATGAAAAACGCGTTTCAGGCGCGCCGCGGCGCCCGAAGGCTTTTGGATGATCACATAGCCGCCGCCAAACACGTCGATCTCCAAGACCGTGTCATTCACGGCACTCAGCGTGTGGTCCAGCACCAGCATTGGATCATGAGCGCCGGTGAGGGTATTCAGGCGTATCAGACACGAGGCAGGCGATCCCCGGCTGGTGTGGAAGCTCCCGCCGAGCAGCACCTGCCCACCGTCCACCGTGATGCCAAGCGGCCGCCGGTCCAGCCACGGCGCGTTGAAGGTCATGTCCACCTTGCCTTCCGGTGTCAGCTTTGCCACATAGCGGCGATCCGCACCGAAGAGGCGTGTGAAGTTCCCGATGACGTAGATGCTGCCGTCATTACCCATCGCCGCCTCTGTAATATCGCCGTTGGTACTGGTATCCCGGTAGATGATGTCGAAGCCAAAGAGCGATTCATGGAAGCGGGCGAAATTCCTGCCGTCGATAGTGCTTCGGAAATTCCCTCCGACAAAGTGGGCTCCGGAACCGGTCCGCGTGATCGCCCGCACCGACTCGCCGTAGGAACGGAAATACCCGTCAGTATAGCCTCCTGTGGCTGGGAAAATCGCGAGGCACCAGGGCGCATCCGCCCCTTCGCGGTCCTTGCCGAGCCAGACGCGGCCATCTGCCAGCACAAAGAGCGCCCGCACCGTGTCCTCCCGTGGGATGAACGTCCCGGCACTGTCGTAGGTCAGATCCGCACTGCCGTCCGTATCGAGCCGGAGGTGATTGCGCACGGGCGTGCCGCGGTAGCTCGGAAACTGGCCGCCGATGACGATCCGGTCATCCCGTGGATCAATCGCCACGGCATGCACCGGCCCCTCCGGTCCCGTGCCGGGATTGAAAGAAAGATCGAACTCGCCGGTGGAATGGATTCGGTCCACGTTCGCACTTGGGAGAGTAGTGCCGTCCATGACTACGTGGGTGAACTGTCCGCCGATCACGATCCGGTCGATTGAATCTACCGCCAGCGCGTGAATGGGGCCGTTCGCACCGGTGTTCCAGTCACGAGGCACACCCGTGCGTTCCATCCGCGCGAGCCGGTTCCGCGGAACGCCAGAGAGCAAGGTGTAATCTCCCGCCGCCATGAGCAGCCGGGTGCTGAAGAATCCGTCCGTAAAGTTCGCCAAAAGCAGCGCGCGCACCGTGTCGTTGAAGCCCTCACCGAGGTTGGCATTGAATCCGATGTCAAACGTCCCGTCGGCATGGAACCGCGCCAGCCGGCCCACATCGACACCGTTCACCTGTGTGAACTCACCCGCGATGTAGAACCCGCCGCCTTCCGCATTCCTCTCCGTCTCCACAGCCAGCACCCGCCCGTTGAGTTGCAGGCTGAACCCCGCCACCGGCGTCCCGTCCTCCTCAAGGAACGCCACATTGCGCGAGAGCTGTCCGTTCACCGTCCTGAACTCCCCGCCGAGGATCATCCGTCCGTTTTCCAGCGAGCCCGTGGCAAAGACCGGACCATCAACGGGGGCAAAGCCCGTGGACACCGGCAGCAGGCTGTCCGCGGCGGGCTGCACCGCCGTGGCGATAGAGAGCAGCAGGGCGGACCAAAGGAGAAGAAGGACTTTCATGGGAGGCGAGCGGATTCGGGATTCCGTGATCTCCGCGCGGAGTGATGAGCAGCGGGCACCATATGCCGGGGGAGGTCGCCAGCGTCATCGGGCAGCAAGCGGGGAATCTTGCACCAAAAGTGAGATATCCCGAAGGTCGTCAGGAATTCCCGCGGGTCCGCGCCGGCGGGCAGCGAGGCTACCGGCAGCAGATTGACGATTGCTGAACAAGGATGGCTGATTTTTGAAGGATGCACCCCCGGCACTGACTTCAACAATCGACAATCCTTGTTCAGCCATCTGCGTTTTCCTCCCGGCTCCGTCAGGGCTGCGCCGGGCGGGTAAGGGGCATGCCGGAGAAAGCGGAGCCGATGCTGCGCTGCATGATGCCCTCCCGCATCCCGCATGCGCCTGCCGTCGACCGTCGACCTGCATTATTGCCGGAGACCGGAGGAACGTGCCTTCCGCGGGGGAGCCGGATTCTGCGGTGCGCGTGCAGTCGCCCTGCCATGCGCAGTCTCTCCGCACGAATCAGGGCGGGAGGAGCAGTTCCACATGGTAGTAAGCGGGCGGGGAAAGGGTGGACGGAGCAGGAAAGCTGGCTGTTAAGGGGCCGGCGGAGGCGGGGGCGTAGTATTGGCCGGGGACTACGGTCCAGGTAATGAGATCGGAGGAATGGCGGACGCGATAAAGGCGGCCAGGCTGGGTGGGCCAGGTGAGTTGCACCTGGCCGGAAGGTGTGAGGCCAACGCTGGAAATGCGGAGCGCCGAAGTGCCGGAACGGGGATCGGTGCCGGCGAAGTATTCAGTGCTGTTGGTGAAGCCGTCGCCGTCGGCATCGGTGCCGGCGTCGTTGACGGCATTGCTGAGGCCGTGGGCGGTTTCCCAGGCGTCCGGCATCCGGTCGCCGTCGCTGTCGGGTGCGGGCGCGGGTGCGGTGACATTGAATGGCGCGGACTGGCCGGTGCGGAGCTGGGCATCGGTGGCGCTGATCCGCACTCCGGTGGCGGTTTTGGGGATGGAGATGAATCCGGCGAAGTAACCGTCGCTGAAGGTGACGGCGGCGGGCGAGAGCGCGCCCCGCCAGGGAATAGCGAGGCCGGGGTTGAAAATGCCCCATGTGCTGGCGTCGGTGGTGAAGGTCCAGTCGGCAGCGCTGTCTTTATCGGTGCTGCCGGTGCGCTGCCAGGAGCTGATGCCGCTCGGCACCCGAGTTCCGACGGGAGCGCCGTTGCCGGTCCACTGGCTGCCGATGGTCACGGGCGATCCATTGACGATGATGTTGAGGCTCTGGAGATCCGTCTGCGGCCAGCCAAAGGCCATGAAGTCGCGCAGAGTGCCGTCGGCATCGAAGAGCATGATCCAGCCGCGATTGGGCCCGCTGAGCCATGAGATGTTGCCGCCGAAGTTGAGCCACCCGGTCTTGTTTACATCAGAGACGCGGACTATCTCGCCGGGAGCGAAGGAGGAAGGCAGCGTCCAGGTGACGGCATTTAGCGCATCAATGCCCGAACTGTTGCCGACGCGTACGAACCAGCCGGCGGTGTTCACCAGCGTGGAGCCGGTGTTTTGCAGTTCAAACTGATCCTGATCCTCGTCCGTGACTTCGGTGATATAAACGGATGAGCTGACCGAGAGCGGCACGGTGCCGGAGTAGTGAGTGACCACGCGGTCCAGCTGGTCGCGGGCGCTGATGATCGCGGGGAAGGGCACGCCGGTCTGCACGGAGGAGGGCGTGTGGTCCCATGTGAAATGGTGCAGCGGGCCGCTGGGGGCGGTGCCGGGCGTGCCGTTGGGCACGGCGGAGGCGGTCCAGCTTTCACGCTCATTGTAGTCGCGCGCCGGAAGAGCCACGGCATCCACATGGGTGAGGGAATAGCCGGCGGTGAAGGTCAGCGGTTCCCAGCCGGTTTCGTAGCGGAAGTTGAGAATGGCCACATCCCGGGGATTGGGCAGGGAGAGCGTTATGCCTTCGTCGTTGTTGTCGAGCGCGCCGGCGAACTGCCCCGGCGCGAGTAAGGTCCCGGCATTGGGAAAGCGGCTGAGAAAAGCCGTGCGGTTGCGGCAGACGACGGCGAACGCGCCGCGCGCGAGCGCAGTGCCGGCGGGGAAGGTATAGTCCACGCCGTTGGTAAAGCGCACGCCGCTCAAGTCCAGGGCAGTGGTGCCGGTGTTGAGCATTTCGATGAACTCAAAGTCGCTGCCGCCGTTCGGCTTGTAGATGAACTCAGAAATGCGCAGGCCGTCGAGCAGGGCCTGACAGGCGGCGGGCAGCGGCTCATTCGGCAGGCCAGGACTGGGGACGCTGAAGGTGGCGATGGCCGCCCCGCCGTCGGGGTTGCGGCCGGTGGATCGATCGCGGAACTGCGAGACAGTGTCCACGCGGTCGGCGAGCGCGCCGTTCTCGCCGAGCAGCGCCGCTCCGCCGAAGGTGTTGTCCAGTCCGAAGGGTAATTCAGATGGATCTTTTTGCGTGGCGCTGCTGCCCATGGCCTTGAAGACGTGGAATCCGCCCGGCCCGATGAAGCTGAGCACGGGCAGGACGTGGCGGGAGGGGAAGTTCACCCAGTCATCCGTGAGCCTCATGCCACCAATGGCCACGGGCAGGGCCGCCGAGTTGTGGATTTCGAGGAAGTCGTCGTCGAGCCGGAAGTCGGGGTTGGTGAACCACTCGTTGATGCGCAGCGCCGCCGGGGAGCCGAGGGCTGCCGCGGTATTCGCTGCGCCGATGCTCGGCGTGCAGAGTGTGAGGGTATTCAGGGCATTCAATGTCTCACCCGTGCGGCCCACGGAAAAATCCGTGGCCTGCGGGCCGAAGGTGATGGAATCCAGCAGCGCACCGCCATTGGCCACCGAGTCGTGGAGGAAGACGGCGTCGCTGTTTTGATCGAGGGAGAAACCCGTGTGCAGGCCGCTGCCGGCGAAGTTGCTGTCCGCGTAGAGCACGAGGAATGCGCTCGGTGCCAGCGTGGTGCCGGCGGGGAAGACGAACTTCTGCGGCAGCGCGGCATCGTCCGTGAGCGACATGCCGCTGAGGTCCACGGGCGCGGTGCCGGAATTCAGCAGCTCGATCACGTCGGGATACACACCGTCCTGCGGATGCGCGGTAGCGTTGGCGGCGAGGACCTCGGAGATGACGAGTTCGCCGTGAGTTTGTGTGACGCTGGAGGAAGCCGTCGGTATCGCCGGCGGGATGGCGGCTGCACCGATCCGCCCGAGCAGATGACTGCACCGCGCGCTCATGAAGGTCTTGATCTCGCTGCGGATGTTTGGCGGAGTCCAGGTGCCGAGGTGCTGCTCCACGAAGGAGGGGAAGGTTGCGTCGCTGAAAACGCCGCCGCACAGTTCCCGGATCGCATTGTGGTAAAGGGTGCACCATTTGGGGTTGCCGGCAACGCTGGAATTTCCCATGAGCGGCAGCAACGGGCGGAAGGACGAGTCCTGTTCGGTGGCGTCGTAGAGGCCGCGGGCGGTCGGACCGAGCGGGCTGTCGCCTTTGCCAAAGACCGTATCGAGGTCGTGCGGGATCAGTTGCATGCGGCGCTCATTGGCGGGCCCTGGGACGAAATAGCAGGCATAGTCGTCATCCTGGCCGTTGGAGATATTGGTCTCGTTGGACTGCAACAGCGTCATCATGGCGAACCAGCGCGCCCATTGCTGCAGGTCCGCCACGGTCTCGATGGTCCTAGCCTCGTCACTGTTGAACGGCACGCTGTTCCACGAGCCTTGGTCGACATCGCCGGCCGGCGCGCCGGGGAAATGTGAAGCCGCCGTATTCTGCCAGACCTGGAAGAAGTTCCGCAGATCACTCCAGTCGTTGGCGGCGCTGTTGTTCTGCTTGATCCAGCCGTCGAGCAGTTGGTCGGGAGTGGCGGGCGCAGAGGCGGTGCTGCGCCAGAATTCATCCGGGCGGCCTTTCTTGTAGATGTTGCCGGAGTTGGCGAGCGGCCAGTGATTGTCCACCATCTCTGCACTCTGGTCCTCCATGCGCACCCACAGCCCGTAGTCGGGCGTGCCGCTTGTACTGGTCGTGGACTCGACCCCGTTCCGGCGAACTTCGGCGGGGACCACATCCGGCGCGCTCATACCGGAGGCATGGAAACACCTCATGCCTAGGTATTGCAGGAAGGAGGCCGCAGGATTGAGGTTGAAGCGCGTCACGCCGTCGAGCGCATCGTCATTGGGAATGCTCACGCGCATGGGCTTGAAGATGTAACCGCGGCTGCCGTTGCCGCGGATGCGCATGGCGCTGCGATACCGGATCGAAGTTTCCGTGCCGTGGACCACGATGAGCGTCTGATTGAACTGCTGGTTGCTGCCCGGGCTGACGCTGGTGAAGGCGCTGTTCTCCGCTCCTGTCAGGGTGAGGCGATACATTTCCGCCGTGGTGGAGGGCGCCTCATTGTCCACTTGATACTGGCAATTGGCATTCTGCCCCCCGCTGGCGGGCGCGGGCCAGGTGCGGGTGGCCGTGCCGTCGCTGCTGCTGATGTAGAATTCCCAAATCGACTTGTCGCCGGCGGGAGCGAGGACCGCAGTGAGTTTTCCTGTGCCGTCATTGATCATGGCCACGCTGGAGAAGGACGGCGGCGAAGTGGAAGTGGCATTGCGGTAGAACAGCGTGGCCGTCCGGTCCGCGGCGGGCGCCTCGTCATTCACCTCGCAGGAAACAGTCACGTTCTGCGTGCTGCGCGGCACGGCGGGCGAGTGCTTCACGGCCTTGATAATGGGCGGCACATTCGCCGTCGCCGCAGTGTTCGCCGCGCCCGGCGTGCCGCCTTTGGAGGCGGTGCTCGGGGACCAGTTCTGGCCGTTGTCATTGCTCAGCGCGGCGTTGCGCAGTTCCAGACTTTTACCGCCGCCATTGGCGGGAGTGCTCCAGTCCCAGCCCAGCCCTCCCCGGGTGCGGCTCGCCCAGTCGCCCTCGCTGGCATACGTCACCTCATCCACCGTCGCCCATGTGCCCGCCGGCACGCCAGGCCGGGAAAGGCGGATGCGCTCCCCGTTATTGGACAATCCCTCGCCCGCCGGCCACGGTCCCAGGGCACTCACATTCCCGTGCGCACTCACCAGCGCCGCCGGATTCGCCGCCACCACTACCCACTCGCCTGCAGGGATCACCGTTCCCTCCGGCATCGTGTAGTTCACCCCGCTGCGCAGCGCCCAGCCGCCGATGTCCGCGGCCACGGTATCGGGATTGTGGATTTCGATGTACTCCAGCGCCGTATTCTCCGGGTAGCCCGGGCCGGGACGATACATGATTTCACTGATGACCGGGGCAGCGCGGGCGAGCGAGAGCGAAAGGCCCAGCGCGAGCATCGCGACAGCACCGGACGCGACAATGGGATCGGGGTTATTCATGGGTTGGAAGGGGGGCGCAGAGCCGGCCGGTCGCGGCTCTATTACCGTCAGAATCCACGCGCGCAACATCCGTGGTGAATCATTCAACTCAATTATAACACCATCAAACACGATCACGTCGTCGCGATGCACGGCGCCGATGAAGCCAACGGGTTGCCGTATCTCGTGATGGAATATGTGCCCGGCGAATCGCTGTTTGTCTTCGACGAAGATCAATACGTCGCCGCCGGTCTCGTCAACGATCGTTCCGCCACCGTGATAGCCCTTTTCGGAAACGGCGATCAGGCGAGGATGTCATGCACCACTTCGCCGTGGACGTTAGTGAGGCGGCGCTCGATGCCGTTTGTTTGTTAGGGTCGGTGCCTACCTCGCGCTCCGCGCGCCTAGCGAACCCGTTGGCCATACGCAGGACGAAGGCGTTGTTCAGCAGCGCGAGCGCCTGCAATGGCGAGGTCGTCACCGAGCGGCTTGGCGCGGTGGTTGCCGGGTCCGGGCAGTCGAATGTTTCGAGGATCGCGCTGCGCTGTCCGCGCGGACTGAAGCGGTAGATGGAACGGCGGTTCAGGCTGGGATCGTCGTCCTTGTCGAAGGGGGTGTAGTAGGTCGTGCCGTCGTTGTGATGGCCTCCCACATCGCGGAAGCCTAGTCCGCCCGCCTCCGGGTTGAGCAGTCCGGAAACCTGCAGCATCGTATCGCGCAGGCTTTCGGCATCGAGACGTGCCGGCGATTTGCGCCACAGCAGGCGGTTGTTCGCATCAACCGCCATCGCCTCCGGGCGGGGCTTTGACGACTGCCGGTAGGTCTGTGAGGTCACCATCAGCCGGTGCAGGGGCTTGAGGCGATAGCCGTTCGCCTTCAACTCACCTGCCAGCCAGTCGAGGAGTTCCGGATGGCTTGGCCGACCGCCGCTGAAGCCGAGGTCGTTGGGCGTGTTCACGAGGCCGGTGCCGAAGTGGTGATGCCAGAGCCGGTTGACGATGACGCGTGTAAAGAGCGGGTTGTCAGGATGCGTGATCCACGCGGCCAGTTTCGTGCGCCGTTCTGCGTCCGGGGCATCCTGTGGCAGCCCGAAATCTGACGGCGGTCCAGTGACGGCGGCGGGTGCACGGGGCGCGACCGGCTCCACTGGCTGCAACGCGTGACCGCGCTTGAGCACCCGCGTGACCCCGGGCTTTTCGTTGGTCCGGACCGAGTAAATTTTGCGTTTGTTTTCACCAAGGCGTCTCGCCTCATCCGCAAGGCCAGCCGCCTCCGCCCGCAGCCGGTCCATCTCCGCGCGCTGTTCCGCCGACAGCGCAGCAGTCAGCTGATCATCCGGCACATACTTGCTCTCAGAGCCAGCGGAGGCCGCCACTTCCTCGGCAGTTAGTGCGCGGTCGTAAAGTTGGGCGCGGAGGATGCGGCCTTCCAGCAGGCGGTTGCTGCGGGCGAATGTCCCTTGGCGCATGCCAAAGAGAATCTCTGCGGCCCCTTTTGTGAACGTGACTTGCCCGGTCTTGTAGGGCTCGTCATAACGAACGCCATTGCGATAGCGGTGAATGCTGCCGTCCGCCTCGTAAACGATCGCCAGATGGATCGGATTCCTGATGATCGTGTTCTCCGCCGGGCCGCCATTCCGCTGCGTCCGCGAGTCCATGTCGCTGCCCGCCGTCCATGCCCCGGCAACTCCCTTGCCGAAAGTGATGGCATCGTAGGTATTCCCATCGGTGGTCTGCAAGCTGATCGGAGCACTGCCGGTCTGCACGGCATTGTCGAGCACGACCCAGGCTTCCAGCGTCTTCACGGTGATATCCTTCTCGATCACTGCCGTCTTCGCATATCCACTCCTTGCGTCGAGCACCAGCGCCCCGTCCTCAAACCGCACCTCGCCGACTGCTTCGCCGTGCAATCCGCCGAGGCTGTCGCGCAAGTTGCCTTCGAATTCCCATTGTGCTAGCGGCTGCGGCAAAGCAGAAGCCTACTTCGCCGGCTGCGCGGCGCGGGCTGCCAGCGCCGTTCGCCAGCCAGCTACGCCGATCTCCCCGATCTTTGATTCGATTGCGCCGCGGCGCGCATCCAACGCGGAAATCTTCTCCAGCGTGGAGGCATCAGGCGTCTCTAATTCCTTGTGAAAGACCCCCTGGAACGCCGAGGCCATCTGATAGTATTCCTTTTGCGAAATCGGGTCGTACTTGTGATCGTGACAGCGGGCGCAATTCATGGTGAGCCCTAGGAAGGTCTGACCGACCGTCCCGGTGATCTCCTCGAGTTCGTCTTGGCGCGCGGTTTTCTGCATGAACTCGCTTCCTCCAACCACCGTGTTGTGCAGGCCCGCCGCGAGGAACGCGACCGCCGCCTTGCCCTCAAACCCCGGCTTGATAAAGGTCACCCGCAATCTGCATCCGAGTGAACTCGTCGTAGGGCATGTCGGCGTTCAGTGCAGCGATCACCCAATCGCGATACGGCCACAGATGGTCGCGCGCGAAATTCCGCTCAAACCCGTCGCTTTCGCCGAAGCGCGCAACGTCCAGCCAGTGGCGAGCCCAGCGCTCGCCATATGCCGGCGACGCCAGCAACTCATCCACGATTTTGCCGTATGCGGCATCACTCGGGTCGGTTTCAAATGCCCTCACCGCCTCTGTTGAGGGTGGCATTCCGGTAAGGTCGAAATACACTCGTCGGATCTGAGCCCGCGGATCGGTCGGCGGCGAAGACGTGAGTCCGCGCAACTCAAGCTTCGCCGCAATAAAGGCATCAATTGGATTGGAGCTGCGCGCCGCCTTGCCTGCATCCGGCGGGACTATTTTCGCGAGCGGTTGCAGCGACCACCAGTCCGAACCAGCGCGCTTTCTTTCCGCGGCAGCGAGAGGGCTCAAGAACAGGCCGCAGAAGGCGAGGATTCGGGGAATGACGGGGGGAAAGAAAGCCACTATGTGGAGATTGATAGGCTGGCGCTCGAAACAGATTGGATTGTAGGGTATCCAACCAATAACGTCAGGCGCGGGATTTTCTGTCTCCTGCCTTCTCCAACAAGCCGGGGGGCGGTGACACTCGCAACCCTGAGGCAGTGCTTGTGTGAGGTCGGCGAGTGCTGATTTCCCGGGGCTTTGGGCATTTATCCTCAGATCAGTCCGTTCAGTCGTCCGGTTCCGTCCACGAACTTTTGCTGCTCGACGCCCATGGCTTGCAGCATGGTGACGTGGAGATTGCAGAGTGGGGTGGCGTCGTTTTCGTAAACGAGGTGCTGGCCCTGCTTAATGCCGAGGCTGCGGCCGCCGGCGAGGAGCATGGGAAGCTTGCGCGTGGAGTGGCTGCCGCCGCCATCGCTGAGGCCCGTGCCGTTGTTCATGCCGCTGCCGTAGAGAACGAGGGTGCGGTCGAGCAAGGTAGCGCCCTCTTCATTGATGCCTTGCAGGCCTTTGAGGAAGTCGGCCAGCAGGTCGGCTCCCCGTTTGTCCACTTTAGCGAGATTCTCCAGCGAACCCTTGTTCCCTCCGTGGTGCTGAATGCCATGCATGGTATCATTCACGCCCAATTCCTGCCATTTGTAGCCATCGACTTCCACTCCTGACATCAGCGTGATGACGCGGGTGGCGTCGGTGCGAAGTGAGAGGAGCATCAAGTCGTACATGACCTTGAGGAACTCCGAGCGGTTCTTGAATTCGAACTGAAGCTGGCTGGCGTCAATCTCGGGCTTGGGTTGGTCGAGCCACTTCTGGTTTCGGTCCAGCTGAATTTCCACGTCGCGGACAGAATCGAGATACTGATCCAGCCGTGCACGATCCTCATTACTGAGCTTGCGATTGAGGTCCTTTGATTCAATCAGGACATTGTCGAGGAGGCTGCGCTGGCGCTGATAGCGTGCCCTTTCCGCGGCGAGGTCCTCCGCCCTATCTGGAACGAACAACCGGTGAAACAGCGCTCTCGGATTGTTGATGGCGGGCAGGGGCAGGCCGCGCGAGTTGAATGAGAGGGTGTTGCTGCGTCCAGGAACGCCGGCGCCGGCTTCGGTGGAGAGTTGCAGGGAGGGCCAGCGGGTTTGATTGCCGAGGTGAGCGGCCACTACCTGGTCCATGGAGTGCGATTCGTTCGGGGAGGCGAAGTCCACGAGGATGCGGTCATTCTCATGGACGCCCGTGAGCCAGCGTCCTGCTGCGGCATGGCCGACATTGGAAGACATGCGGGGATGGCAGAGTCCGGTAAAGATTGAGACTTCTTTGCGAACGGGTTCTAGGGACTGAAGCGTGGGGGACAGCGTGTAGCCGGCTCCGGTTTCTTTCGGATACCACAGGCTGTTGCGCACGCCGTGCGGGGTGTAAATGCACACGAGCCTTGATGAGGGCAACGTTTTCGCCTTCTCTCCCGCGGTGAGGCGCGACGCGACGCTTTGGAGAGCAGGCAGGGCGATGGCTGCGCCTGCCCCCCTGAGAATACTGCGGCGGGTCATAAGAGTCATGATTTTGGTGTCCTGTCTAAGAAACGATTACTGAGCACGATCTGTTCAATTAAATTTCGCAATGTGGGCGCCTGTTCCAGCTTCTTGACTATCGTATTTACGGTCGTCCGGTCGCCAAAGGAAGTCGTGTTGCCGGTGGCATAAACTAGCATTTTTTCGGTGAGGGATATTAGGAGAGCTCGCTTGTTATCCATCAGAAGCTTTTTGAACTCGCTGACATCCTTGAAAGAGCGTCCGTTGGGCAGGGTTCCGGTGGCATCTACGGGCGTCCAGGCGAGTGCCTTGGACTTATTTCCGGCATCCAGCAGGAAGGGGGCCTTGCGGGTGCCCGGGCTGTCGGCGGCGACCTTGAAGCGCTGGCTCACTGCGGTCTCGAGGCGATTAGCCAGGAAGTAACGCGCCTCGTATTCGCCGGGCTCTTTGGGGGCGTTCAGGGTGATGATCCCGTTGAAAAGGCCATTCGGTAGCTGCTTCCGGGTGTTGGTGGTGAATTTCCAGCTATCCAGCTTCTCGAACTGCCCATTGTCAGTGTCGGCGGCGGCAAGCACGGCGATCTTGTCGCTGCCTTCACCGGATCCGTTGGCGAAGTGGATGGTGATGCTCTCACCGGGGGCGAATACTTGGATTTCCTGCTTATCGCGCTCCACTTCGACCAGTTCCTGAGTGCGCCAGGTCCCGATGGCATCAAAGCTCTCCAGTGCGAAACCGGGAGGGTCCAACTTCTCGTGGCAGTTGATGCAGGAGGGATCGTTGCGGTGTTGTTCCAGCCGCTCACGCAGGGTGGCCACTGGCTTGGCAACCTTTACGTCGTCGATCGCAGGGACATCCGGCGGCGGTGGCTTGGGAGGATCGGCTAGGATCTGCTCCAGCACGAAGGCGCCGCGGGTAATGGGGAGGGTGCGGAGACCGTTGGCGGTGGCCGTTAGCACTCCCGCCTGAGTCATGACGCCGCCGCGGAGATGGTTGGCATCGATGGGCACCTTGCGGAAGTTGCTCCCTGTCACGCCGTCGATTCCGTAGTGCTTCGCGATGCGTTCATTGAGCATCAGGAAGTCGGACTGGATGAAGTTGTAAAGACTGTGGTCGTTATGGAGTAGCTCGAGGAAGAACGCGGCGGCTTCACCGACCATGGATTCGCGCAGTGCGAGGTCGTAGGTAGGATATAAAGTTTCATCGACCTTTAGTTTGGAGAGTTTATCGAGTCCCAGCCACTGGCTGGTGAAGTGCTCAACGAGGGTATTCGCCTTCGGGTCTTTCAGCATGCGCTGTATTTCCGATGTGACCGTCTCCGCCTTCAGTAGCTCCCCGCTCTCAGCGAGTCCGAGGAGGCGATCATCGGGCATGGTGCGCCAAAGGAAGTAGGAAAGACGGGAGGCCAGTTCCCACGCTTCAAGACCCGGTGCAGCGGCGTCGGGACGGGCCCCGTAATACAGAAACGAGGGCGAGGAGAGAATTGAGGCCAGCGGCATCCGCAGGGCTTGCTTCAAAGCCATGCCATTCGCGCGCTGCTTCTGATAGATCTCAAGCATGCGGCCAACTTCACCCTCGCCGACCGGACGGCGAAATGCGCGTTTCATGAACGTTGCCAAGACGCGTTCGGCATATACTTTCTCCGCATCGTCTATTGCCTGATCCGGAAAGACTCGTTTGTGCCAAGATGGCGGCCACTCTGGATGGTAGGGGCCTTCGACTTCAATGTTCGAAATGTGCAGGCCGAAAGGCACTGAATTTCCGTCGCCGCCCTTTTCCTGCGTTAGCACATAGTAGAGCTTCAGCCCCCAGAACCGGTTGCCACTGGTCTGGATATACCATGGAATGTTGTCGCGGTAGAGGTCGAAGGCAACGGTGTGTGACTGGTTCAGATCAAGCAGCCGCTCCTGCCACAGCGTTCCTTCCGGATCGCGGAAGATTTGGAGTTTGGGAGGCAGTCCCTTCCAGTCGCCGGGGCCAAAGGTCGAGAGGTGGATGCGGACGCGATACGTTCCTTCTTCGTAGGCGAACCACTTAAAGCCAAAAACGTTTTCCTCGTCCCGGACGAGGACACCTTCGTCGGTCGCGCTGGCGCCGTAGCAGCGTATGTCCCACGCGCCTTCGTAATCGACCGGCGGATTCTGCGCGAGATCGACCATATTATAGGGCGTGGCGCCGTTGGGGATTTCCGCATTCGACATCACGTTGCCTTCGAGCAGGCCTGGCTTGATCTTCTCTGGCTTTTTTCCGCGGTGGCCGTCGTGCCACGAACCGTTGTCCTTCAGTAGGGGTTTCTTTTCTCCGGTGGAATTGATGATGCGCCAGTGCTGACGCAGTGGAGGCTGATCCGGGATGTTGATAACCTTGTCGAGCAGGCGATCGGTGGCCTTAACGAAGTTCTCGACGTGAAAGGGTGAAACGACCAAGGCCTCGCCGATGTTGTCGAACCCATGCGACACCGGATCAGGGGAAAGCAGGTCGGTGGGATCGTAAGGATGGCCGATGAGGTCACGCATAGTGTTTCGATACTCTAGGCGCGTGAGTCGGCGAAGATCCGTGCGGCCCTCTTTGGCCAAGAAATCAGTCTCCGCCTGATCGAGCCCACCGGTCAGCCACGCGACAGCTTTTCGCAGTTCTTCCTCCTCAGGGCGTTTCTTCTTTTTGGGAGGCATCTCCCCCGCCTCAATTCTCTTCAGGATGGTGGCCCATTGCGGACCACTTTTAAAGTCCACGGGACTTTTGCTTAGCTCTTCCAGATTCAGATCGCCATCTGGCTTATCCGCGTCATGACAGTCAAAGCAGTGAGCTTGGAGGAAGGGATGGATTTCGCTGGCGAGAACGGGCGCGGGATTTGTGGATGCAGCGGCGTCCTGCCCGTGACTTGTCCCTTGGAGGAAAAGGTAGGTCAGTGAGAGAGCGGCGGCTGTCGATGATTTTACCATGAGAGAGATACGGAAGGATACGCGTCGGCGGAAGTCGAGGCAATGCGGAAGTCGACGAAGACTGTAGATTTAATGGAGTGGCCTCGCTTTTGAATGCGAAATAAAGTTACTCCGCCTGAGCCGTTTCTTTTCTTTCAGCCGACGCCCAGATGGCCTTGATCGTCTCCTCCTGACACTGGCCTTTGGGGGGCAACATACTAGCGCTGTAGTGCTCGAAGCGTCGCAAAGGCAGTTGGAAATATCCGTTGGGATCTGTTTCACGCACCCAGTTGTAGGCGTACGTGAGCCATTCGTTGCGGTAGGCTTTGGGTTGTTTTCCGAACCAGCCTATCTCATCCCAGCCCCAGACGTGAATGTGATCCGTGGCGCGGTATTCTCCGGGGTGGTCGGAGGCGCCGAAATTGTCCAGTTCGACGATGTAGGGCAGTGACTCGCAGTTCCAACCGCTGGCCGTGCGGCCGCCTTTGCTGCGCCCGTAAATGGAGTCGCTGAAGCCTTTTTTCAGGATGGCCTGATGAGGTCTGCCTTCCACCGATTTCGGCCGACACGGAAACGAGTGGAGATCGAACATCAGATTGCCCTCGTGGACGATCCCTCCTGTTGGGACGTGGGCATCGGTGAGAATGAAGTGACGCCGGGCGTACTTTTTGGCATAGCTGCGAAGGCGTGCCATCATGTCACACCAATGGGCGTAGTCAGGGTCCCGATCGTTCATGAGTTCGACTTGGCCGAAGTGGATGGCTTCGATTCCCATGTCGATCCATCGCTTGCCGACGTAAACAAACCACATGCGCGTCTCCAGCCGGCTCATATCTGGGACGGAGGCTCCTTTGGCCCAGTGATCGACCCGGCGCTGTGACGGGTAGAGCATGTCCTGATAGCGGAAATTTCGCGTTTCTGTCTTCAGGCCGAACTCATCAAAGATGGACGCGGGAACCGGGATCTTATCTACGTCGGTGGTCACAATTTCAAAGATCGCTCCCTGGAGGATGATATCGGGATCCATCCTGTGGATTCGTTTTGCGAAGGGATCTCCTTTTTCGACCAGCGCATCAATGCGCGACTCATTCCCCCACATCCAGATGGCACGACCGGCGAACTTGACGCCGGTGTTTTCCATCATGCGCAAGTCGTCATCCAGCGTTAGATGGAGCAGGGAACCAATGGTCGCGCTGCGCGCCAGATAGTTCTCAAGAACGGAGCGCGAGATGGAGCCGTCGAAGCGGTAGTCGGGTTTTTCCCGAGCCCGACCGACCAGAGCAAACGTGACGACGTAGCAAGCAAACGCACAAACGAACCATCCCGCTGATCGAAGGGCTCCAAAATTCATTATGTTTTGCCGCCCAAGACTAGAGCGACCAGCCTTGCCGGTAGGGTCGGTGGAGCATGGCGCTTGCTTTGAGGTTGTCTGTAATTTCCCCGGTTGCGGGATCGAAGGTAAATGGGGTTCCAGTAAGAGCAGCCACATTCACGAGCTGAATGAGTTCGGTGAGCGGTCCACCTATATCAAACGGCGAGAAGGTCTTGCCCTTTCCTTTGCAGGCATCGACCCACTCCATATGGTGACCCACGCCCCGCGGAAGAGACTTGGGCGGCTGCTCGAACGAGTTGATCCGGGGAAGCAGCATGGAACTGGTGTTCCATGGATCGGAGGAATAGATACTGCCTTTCGATCCGACGAGAAGGGCCCCGAAGCTGCTGAGCCCCACCCCCTGCGTGAGTTCCTTGGCCGGCCGCATTGCCTCGCCGCTTGATGCGGTGAGCTTCACCGCGGGGTGCTCGCCGCGGGCGGGGATATGAATCTGGACGCGGCATGAACTGGGATAGCCTTCGGCATGAACACCGGTGGCCTCGCCTTCGAACTTGATCAGGCGCGACTCTTTGGGGGTATCAGCTGATAGCGCCCAGAGTTCCGGCAGTTGAAGACAGCGGAACAGGAAATTCGCCGTGTGGCACCCCATGTCGCCAAACCCGCCGCTGCCGAAGTGACGCCAGTTGCGCCAGTTGTGGGGGACATAGTTGGGGTGGTAGGGCCGCTCGGCAACAGGGCCGAGCCAAAGATCCCACGCGAGTTCCTTGGGTATTTCAGGCCGGTCCTGCGGGAGTTTGCTCTCCTGGTTGCCGTCGCTCACCCAGAGGTAGGCCTCCTTGACCGGCCCGACCGTTCCCGCCATGCCCCATTCGGTGGCGCGGCGCACACCCTCGCTGGCGGAGCCCTGATTGCCCATTTGGGTCACTACCTTTTGCTTTTGGGCCGTCAGGCGCATCATCCGCGCTTCGTAAACGGTGCGGGTGAGCGGCTTTTCGCAGAAAACATGTTTGCCGAGCTTCATGGAGGCGATCGCCGCCACCGCGTGTGTGTGATCAGGCGTAGCCACCATCACACCGTCGATCTCATTCGCCTTCTCATCGAGCATCTTCCTGAAGTCCTGATAGTAGGCCTTCACGTCCGGATACTTCTTGCGGGTGTTGGAGGCACGCGTGTCGTCGACGTCGCAGAATGCCACAAAATTCTCACTGGATACGGCATTTAGGTTGCCCTCCGCTTGGCCGCCTACGCCGATAGCCGCAATGTTGAGGCGCCCGTTTGCTTTGAAGGTAAAAGCAGTTTGGCTACTGCAAATCAACAGGCCGGCGCCCGTGGTGCGTTTGAGAAAAGCTCGTCGGCTGGAAACAGATGGATTAGGCATGATGCTTTCTGGTTCATTTGGAGTAAGGTTCAAGGATTTTCTGGTTCCATGATCGTGTTGGCAAGGTTGTCGCGCGGCTACGGCGTAATTCCGGTTAGACAAGCGACCGCATTCGCCTACGCGGGATCATTATCATGAAAGCTACGAAACTTTACGCGACCATTTTATTCCTCCTGTGCATGTTTTCGATCCCGGCCCGGCCCGAAGATGCAGGCAAGCCACTATTTAACGGCATAGACCTGCAGGGCTGGCAGGGCATGCAGGGAGAGGCGACTAACTGGGGAGTTAAGGACGGCGTGCTCGCCGGCACGGGCGGCAAGGGCTCCCAATGGCTGGCGACCACCGGCGAGTATGATGACTTCGACCTGAGCCTGGAGTTCATGCTACCGAAGGAGGGCAACAGCGGCGTGTTCATTCGTGCGCCTCGTGAGGGGACTCCCTACACCGATGGCATGGAAATCCAGTTACTGGACGACTATGGCGACAAGTGGAAAAAGCTTGAACCTAACCAGTTCACCGGCGCCCTCTACGCGGTGCAGGCACCATCCAAGCGTGTCACCAAACCCGCTGGTCAGTGGCAGACGATGCGCATTCTCTGCGTCGCGGAAAAATGCATGGTATGGGTCAATGGCGAACCAATCCTCGACGCCGACCTCGACCAGCTCGCGCAGACCCATGGCCAGAAAGTCCCCGGGCTGAAGCGCCGAAGCGGCTTGATCGGCTTGCAGAACCACGGTGATCCGGTGTCAGTTAAAAACATCCGCATCCGGGAGTTGGACGGCGCCGCCGACGGCTGGACGGAACTCTTCAACCGCCGGAACGTCGATGGGTGGCACGAGAACCGCTTCAAACACGCTCCCGAGTGGAAAGTAATCGACGGTGTCCTCACTGGCCACGGCGGCCAAGGTTACCTATCCTCGCTTGAGGACTTCGAGGACTTCGAGTTGTATGCTGAGGCGCGCATCAGCGACACCGCTGGTGGCCGGGGGAACAGCGGGATTTACTTCCGCTGCGCACCACACACCGACAAGACAAAGGAATTCCCGCCCGGCTACGAGGCGCAACTAGACCACGGCGACGACAACAACCCGACCGGCAGCATCTACGCGCTCAAGATTGATGGCGCGCGCGCTCCCAAGCCGCAAACAAAGGACGGTGAATGGGTTAGCCTGCGCATCCGCGCCATCGGCAACCACTTACGCACATGGGTGAACGGGAGCCCGTCCGCCGACTGCCGCGATCCCGAGAACCGTCACCAGTCCGGCAGTATCCTGCTCCAAATGCACCACCTCACCGGCAAGGCCGAATTCCGCGAGGTGCGCATCCGTAAAATCAGCGGAAGCAAGTGAACGTCGCTCTTAATGTTATCCGTCAGGAGCGTCGGAAGGCGTTAAAGCGCCATGCCTTTCGTCACGGATCACGGGTCACGCGGTAGAAGGCATTGAGCTTTCCAGGAGCAAAAACGCTGTCCACAAACTGTGTTGCATCGGCCTGTCCGAATACGCTGCCTTGAAGCTCAGTCCATGCGATCAGGTCGGCCGATGCTTCGATTTTATATGTGTGAAGCTCTGAGGATGTGAACGTGAGGGTCACGGCGCCTGTGGCCGGAGTCCGGGTTAGTCCCGTGACGACCACTCGCGTGGGCGGCGTAGTGATCCGGTTGATCGATACATTATCCAGATAAGCAGTTCGGCCGCCTTCCCGGTTGTGGAACGTGATGAAATTCTTATCGTGGGTGTCGTTGGTGATGATGCCGGTCACGGTTGCCGTGTTGGCGGCATTCCCGACTTGCGTCATGGTGAACGAAAGCTGGCCGCCACCCCTGTCCTCGATGATGAAATTAAACGTCTGCCCCGCGCCGGCGCTGGTGAGAGTGCCCGACGAATTCTGAGTCACGGCAAGCTTACTGCCTTTTCTGCGGATTTCGAGATTCCTGCCCCCTTCCTGTGATAGGTAAAATTCGATGCCGTTGGAAGTCTCGCCACTTCCACGGCTAGGGACACCGTCGCTGCGGACGAGGATCTGAAAGAAGTCCACGCTGCCGGTAAATGTCCACTGGCCTGTGATCCTCAGCCCGCCGACGACTTCGGGATCGAACTGGTTCGCCGTATTGAGGTGACCGAGCCCGGTGATTTCCATCCGCCCGTTCCTTTCCGCGACGACAGCATCCAGCTTTACCTCAACGGCACGCGCATCTGGCTGAACAACCTCATGGACAACGCCACCCCCGCCGACCTCGCCACCGCCAGCATCAGTGGAGCCGATGAACAAATCTGGCACTGGGTGCCGCTCGCGCTGAGGGCCCTGCAGCCAGGCAACAATGTCTTCGCCGCCGAAATCCGTCAGAGCAGCGCCACCAGTAGCGACGTCTCCTTCGATTTGGAACTCAGCATCCGGTGGCCCACCCCCGGCGGCTTCATCAACACCCCGCCGGCCACAACGCCCATCGCCCGAATCGTCCCCACCAGCGGCAGCGCCTTCAATTTCGTGTTGTCCGAAACCACCGGCCGCATCTACACCGTCGAGAGTTCGCTCAACCTCAGCAACTGGACGCTCGAGAGCACGCTGTTTACCGGACCCCTCGGCCTGAGCGTGCCCTTCCAGTTCAATGCCGCGCGAAGATACTACCGCGCGAAGTGGAAGGCAAGTCCCTAGCACGGCGATGGCTTCCAGCCTCGCCGTGTTTGCGCGTCCAGAGGCGAAACGCGCGAGCGGGCTGTAACATGCTCGCGTTACAGTTTAGCCATCCACTTCCCACAAGGCTCCGAGGCAACTGTGTTCGCTTTTTCACCCGGTGAATGATGCGGCGGGAAATGGGGACGGCGGGGGCCGTTGTGCAATTCTTGGCACTCAACTGCCGCGGTCGCGGTCACAAGCAGTGGTGTCATGATTCGCAGTCTTACACCTGTTTACTTTTTCCGGCGCTGCCGCGAGGAAATCTTCATTGCTGACAACGACCGGCGTGTCAATGCATGGGCAAACACTACCACCTGTAGATCTAGGCATCAACGGCCAACCTCTCAGAGGCTATGGATGCCTTGACGAGACTGCTGCACTGGAAACTGCGTCAGCGAATCCGCAGAGCCTTACGACAGCGGGGCCACTGGCTGCAAAAATCCGACACCCGGCGCTTCAGTGTTCGGCACTTCAAATGGGACCGGGTCTTTTTCCGAATGCTACAGCCGAATGCTGGTCATTTGGCTGGGTGTTTCATCGAGTTCTTCGCATGAACATCCCATGGGGGCAGTTCAAACCCAGTGCTACCCTCGTAGATATGGAGCTTTAGCTCTTTGATATCTGCACCTGTGAACATGCCTGCTCCGGCTTTGGGGGCATTTCCGTCAAAATGGACGCTCGTCAGTTTGTTGCACTCTATGAACGCCCAGTTCCCGATACTGTTGACGCCGTTGCCGATTTTCACGCTCGTCAGCCCGGCGCAGTTTGCGAACGCACTTTGCCCGATGTTGGTGACGCTGTTGGGAATGGTAACGCTGGTCAGCCCATTACAGTTGGCGAACGCTCTCGGTCCGATGCTGGTGACGCTATTGCTGAACGTGACGCTCGCTAGCCCGGCGCTGAAATAGAACGCGTTGCTCCCGATGCCGGTAACATGGCTGGGGATTGAGTAACCCCCTGCCTTGCCTGCCGGATATTGGAGCAGCTTCGACTGGTCCTTGTTGAACAATATCCCGTCCACAACGCTGTAGTTAGGATTGCCCTCGCCGACAGTAAATGTGGTGAGCCCGGTGAATTGGTTGAACGCATTGTCGGAGATCTTGGTGACGCTGTCGGGAATCGTGATGCCCGTCAGTAGGGCGCAGTAAGCGAACGCATTGTTCCCGATGCTTGTAACTAGTTTGCCGTCAATAGTGGCAAGAATAACAATGTTGCCTTTGGCTGGTTCCGGATAGTCCAGAATGGCTACTGTATCCCCGTTTACTCCTTAGGTGAAATCACCGAACTGTTGTTGTGCGATGACCTCGCCGCGCCAACCGGCAAGCAATGCCACCACATAAAACCAGCGCCGGGTCATTCGTGAGAATAGACGCGGCGTTGCAGAGGATAGAGAGGTGACTTCCATGGTAAGTAACCTAACTTGGATTTCGTCATAGCGTCAATTTGGAAATACGGCGAGACTCCACCTTGGCCGCCGTCAGAAAAAGTGGTCCATGTTGAGTGAGAGGATTTGTTACAACCAAATCCTACAAAAATGAGGCTCTCCGTCAGGTTTGCTCGCGTTTTAGGGTGGTGACGCACCCGGCACCGGCCTTGTGCTGTGTCTGTGAAAACGTTCAACATCAAGGAGTTGTTCCGGTTTGCCGGATGCGTCGTGGGCAAGGTTCTGGTGGAAAAGGTCGGTGTGCAAGTCGCGATGCTTCGCGACGGCCGCTGCAAGCCGCGCTGTCCTGATTGCAGGGTGGCCCTCAAGGAAGTCCGTGCGGGGAAGATCGCTGTCTATGATCTGCCCCTCGCCGATAGGAACACGGTCTGGGTCACGCTCCCCGCAGTCCAGGGGCGCTGCCCGCAATGCCGGATGCTCATCACTCCCAGGCCTCCCGAAGTCCATCCAACCCGCGACGCAACCTGGCGGCTGATGCGTGCGGTGGCCGCATGGGCATCGTTCTCCCCCGCGAGCTCGGTGGCCGCCATGTTCGCCATCAGCGAGGCCACGGTGCGCCGCTATGAGATG
>CAMAUV010000015.1 GCA_945861415.1 Akkermansia muciniphila
CGCTTCCAGCGCTACACGGGCTTTAAATCCGGCATCATGTCTCTTTCGTTTGGCTTTCATTGGGTGGGTATTGCGTTCGCGGTTTCGTGCGCCAAGGTCCAGCCCAATCATAGCTTAACCAGTGGCCTGGTTTTCGGCGTCCACCTCAGCTCTCGATATCCGGGCTAGGGTTTCCGCTTCCTCCACCTCCACGGGGTGGGGCATTCTCTCACCGGAGTATTCGCTTTGCCTTCCGGGCTTCTGCCTCTGCTGAGGGAAGATCGGCAGCCTGACTGTAGTGCCAAGCTATGCCCTGCCTTGCTAAAAATAAGGGGACTCTAGAGAGGTTTCTATTTAGTTGGCTGTTAAGTAGAATGAAGACACGAGATAACTGCGCGGCGAAGTCGCGCGCCAATTCATTCAGTTTTGATGCCGCCAGCTTTACTATTTCGCAACTTCCGGCGGAAGCGCGAGCGCCAGCGCGGTGGTGGCCCAACTCGCCGCAGAGATGGAGATGAACTGATCCTTGCCGTGCGGGTAGCCGGATTCGTAGTAGGTCTGAATCGGTTCGCTACGCGTCTTTACGCGCCACGAGCCGTCGGCAAGCTGAGTTGTCAGGAGGTAGCGTAGTCCATTGCGCCATGCCGGCCCGGACGTGGGGAGGCCGCCAGCTGTGTGCAGCGCCACGAGTGCGGTAGCGGTGGCGTAGGCGTCGCTCTCCATATCCGCTAGCTGAGCCCAGCCACCATCCGCCCGCTGGGTGACTAGCAATTCCTGAGCGGCACCCTGAATGTCGTCTGGCGAAGCATCACTAACATGGAGCGCCCGCAGACGGGAAACCCTGTCCTCTGTGTCCCCGGCCGGTGCCTTGAGTAGCCATTTTCGGACCTGAACAATTCGCCTGTCGATACGCTCGCGCTGTTCCGGCGTGCCAAATGCCTTCAGCCCGCGCAGCGCCACAAAACTGCTGGTGAACAAACTCTGTTCCGTTGGTGGGCGGCGGGACTGCGGCTTCCAGTGATCAAGTTCACTCTGCCAGCGCAAAAGATATTCAGTTACCGCTGCCGTCGTCTCATCCGGCTTCCATCCGCCATTCTCGAGAGCCCAAAGCGCCGTGCCTGCGGTATCTGCCTGGCCGCCTTGGCCGCGCCCTTCGAGATATCCGCTACGGTTCTTTTCAAGGAATCCGGCCGTGAACTCGAGCTGGCCGCGCAGGGCCTCCGCATCAATGGCGAACCCGCGAGTCCGCGCCGTCGTGAGAGCGAGGACCGGTAGTGCCTGATTGTGGCATGTGAAGCAGTTCTTACGCTTCTCCATTGAGCCCTGCGCGCCTTTCACCAGAAGTGGCAGAGACTTTTCCACAGCAGATTTGATTGATTCCGCAGCGGGGCCAGCGACGTCGGGCTCGACAGATTCCCCCGCCATCGCTGCCTGCAATGACCAGACGGCAATGAGGCAGAAGAGAGCGGCTCGGGAACGGAGGCACTGGCGCCTCACAATGGCATAAACGCGATGATTCACAGGACTGCCGATAAGTTTATCCTCCGGAATCGCAATGGTCTTTCCTTATCATTACAGCAATCGGACCAGTCGCGGAGAAGACGGAATCGAAGCGCGACTTGAATTAAAGGCAAAACAAATCAAGCAAACGTGCGAAGCCCGCCTGTGGAGCAGTTGAATCATGCCCCCACGCTCCCCGGTCCAAAATCAACAGCAGGCCGTCAGTTGCTTGTGTTTTTGCTGGCTCCTGAGTCCGTCCACTGGGCTTTCAGATTCCCGGGATACAGATACTCGCGGAGGAGTTTTCCGTCTTTCTCAAGGCGCACGATGACGCCGTCCATCTGGTCTGCCAGCGAACTCGCTGGCTTGGCGGTTTTTCACCCGCCGCCCGCCTTCTTTCACCCGGGATTCGGGCGGTCACTGGAGAGAGTAACAGACGCCGTCTTGCCCGTGAATTCTTTCTTCGGGGCGAGGCCTGCCAGATCAAGCGAGCCGGTTTCGCGCTGCTCGTCCTTGCGACTGGAGTTGGCATTAACGCGCGCGTCGTGACGCCAAACGATTTGATACTTTGCAGTGACGCCTTCGGCGGCGAACTCCGAACCATTGCGCACACGGACGGCAAATCCCTCCGGCGTCTTTGTCACGCGGCGACCCGTGGGCGTTGAGGTCTCTGATTTCTCCTTTGTGGCCACGATGCTAACCTGCAATCCCTTAGAGAGAGAGAGAAACTGGCCTTCCTCCTTGATGTATTTCTGATCTTCTTCGCGCAGCAATTCTACGGGGACGGCCAGAACCTTTTTAGTGTCGGCGCGCTCAAGCATGGCTACGGTCTTGCCGGCATTGAACTGCACACCGACCAGAACCGCCTTAAACGAGGCGGTGCCATCAGCTTTGCCATACTCGCGATATTCCTTGGCCGAAACGAATCCGGCAGCAAGAAAAAACACCGCGGAAGTGAGCGATACAATTAGTTTCATGGTTGGTTGGTTTTGGTTTTGGACAGGCCCCGTGATAAGACAGCCCAACCGGCGAAATAAAGAACAATTAGTTATTACACCGTTTTCCTCAGAATTGCCAATGCCATTTCTTAAAACATTTCGATTACGGCGCTCTCCCTGTTCGGAATAATGAATGCCCCAGTCGGAGGCCCTTCGCGGGGGGCAGATTCTTAGTTGTGAGAGTGACGGAGCCTGCGCAGGGCTTGCGACACTCCCAGACGCGGCCTCGACGGTGTGGCGTATCCCACGGCACTAACCTGTCCAGCAAAGTTGCGCCGCCGCCGCCGGCGATGGGGGGAGTCACAACGAAGCAAAGCACGACCACTTCACTGGAAACTATGGCCAATGATGTTTTCATGCCACGTCTAACGATACGGTCCCGGTTGTTCCTGGACCTTTCCATCCCTGCTCCTGGATTGACAAGGTCCTGCCTGACAGGAAGTAAGCAGCGCTCCCCTGCCCTTCCGACCCATGCGCATTTTCGACCGTTACATTGCTCGCCAAGTCCTCGGCTCCACGCTGATGGCTGTGACAGTGCTGAGCGTGGTGCTTGTTCTGGGGCAAATGTTTCGCGTGCTGCTCGATAAACTGGTGGAGGGAATATTGCCCCTTTCCTCTATCTTCAAATTTGTGGCCTATGCCTTTCCGGGCTCGCTCAGCTACACCTTGCCATGGGGGCTGCTGACAGCAGTATTGCTCACTTTTGGCCGACTGTCCGCGGATAATGAACTCATTTCCATGCGCATGGCGGGGCAAAGTCTGCTGCGTATTTGTGCTCCTGTTTTTGCGGTGGCTGGACTCCTGTCGCTACTCTGTTTCTGGATCAATACTGTGGTCGCGCCCATGTCACTGACCGAGATGAGGCGGATGACTCGACAGGCGGTCATGCGGGATCCCACCATCCTTTTTGCTTCTGACAAAACGCTGACGGCCAAAGAAATTCCGGGCCATCTCATGTATGTCGGCCGGCGCGAGGCGGACCGGTTATATAATCTGCAAATTGTCGAACTCCGTGAGGGTGATGACAAACCCGGGTTGGTTATTCTTGCCAAGGAGGCACGTATCACTTCGGGCAATGTCCTGCTGAAAAAAGCCATCGAGATCGATGCCAAAGAAAACCTGTTTTTCGCCCGCAGCGAGGCCGTGGAGCCTGACAAGGAGAGCGCCGCCTCCATGACCAGGGCGAAATTGGCGGCAGCGAAAGCGCGCGCCGCCGCCGACATTACCGGCCCGCCCCGGTATTTCGATCTCGGCACCAAGGACTCGCCGATCCCTATCGGTATGTCCATGTTGCTCAGTCAGAACTCGAACGTGAAGGCAAGCGGCTTGACCATGGGACAACTGCAGCATGGCATGGCCGGACAGCGGGTGGTCGGCGATGACATGGAGGGTATGACGATTCCCGCTCCGATCGTGCTGCGCACAGAATACCACCGCCGGCTTAGCTTTTCGCTGGCCTGTCTGGTGCTCGCCCTTGTGGCCATCCCTTTCGGTATCACAGCACAGCGCCGTGAGACCTCCTCCGGCTTCCTGCTCAGTCTGGTCGTAGGCATTGCCTACTTCTCACTAATTATGCTGGGGGACATGTGGCGCAACAAACCAGAGAAGTTCCCGTGGCTCTGGGTGTGGGCCCCGAACGTCCTGTTCGGAATCATTGGCGTGATTAAATTCCGAAAGCTGCATCGCAAATAGCCGCCTTGCGCCGAAGGTGCAGTGCGGCAAGTCCACCTCTCCGCATGGCCGGAATCCTGCAGCCAGAATACAAACACGCCGCGCCCCGCACACACGCGGCGGCTGGGGCTGCGCTGTGCCGAATGGTGGCAGCGTCAGAAGTCTGGGCAAAGCGCCTGACTGCACTGAGCAGGAAACGAAAAAGCCCAATCGCGCTCGAACACATTGATCCGGCCGCACAGATATTTGCCGCCGGGGCCGTGCTCCACGCCATCGCCGCTCCGCGGCGCGTCTGGCTCCTTGCCCATGATCTCCGGGCGCAGGAAACGCTGTCCCACGATCTAGGCACATGGTGGGGCTCCACTCTTTTCTTTCCAGAGCGGGAGGAATTGCAAATCGCCGATGCTCTGCCGGACGTGGAGTCCCAGGCGGAACGGCTCGCCATCCTCCGCGGGTTGACCCTCGCGCCGGAGAAGATGGAAGTGCTGGTGGTCAACGTGGCGTCACTGGAGGAAATGGTGCCGCGTCCCCAGTCACTCGCGCGCTCCGTCGTCACGGTCCGCGCGGGAGATTCGCTCGACCTCGAAAAGATATGCACAGACCTTGAATCTGCCGGTTATGAACGCGTTCCGCAGGCCGCGGAACGCGGGCAGTTTGCGGTGCGCGGCGGCATCTTTGATGTCTACCCGTGGCAAACTGAGCTCCCGCTGCGCATCGAACTCTTTGACCGCGAAGTGGAAAGTATCCGGCAGTATGATCCGGACACTCAGGTCAGCGTGGGCCGCGTTCCCGAAGGTTCCATTCTTTTAAATTCGGGAGACATAGACGTCGAACATTGCCCGCTGCATGAATGTATTGGCAGGGACGATCTCGTAATCGCCGTGGAACTGGAAACCTGTCCCCGCGCCGATGTCTGGATCACCAGCGGCACCATTCCCGGGGACGATGAGGGTGAGGAGAACTTCGACACCGCATGCCACGGAGAGCCGGTGGGCATTTTTGAGGCTGGCGACTTTGTCATCCAAGAGGCCCGGCGGGCGGAATTCGCAGATCAACTTCGCCGATGGAACGCGGAGGAGTGGCGTGTGTGCATGTTCTTTAACAACGAAGGCGAGGTCGAGCGCTTCACCGAACTAGTCGCCACGGAAGGTCTGGATAAGGGGCATCTGGAAATTCAACTCGGTCACGTGACGCGGGGCTTTACCGTGCCATCCGCAAAGCTGGCTGTGCTGAGCGACGCCGAAATTTTCGGCCGGTATCAGCACTCGCGCGCCCGCCGTCTTATCACCGCCCGACGGCGCTCGCGGAAGCGGGCCCCGCTCGATCTTTCTGATGTCCAGCACGGCGACTTCGTCGTGCATCAGGAGTATGGGATCGGTAAATTCGGCGGCCTCATCCGCCGGGACGATGGTCAGGGCAATGAAGAGGACGTCGTCGTGATCGAATACGCCGACCACGCCAAACTCTATGTACCCCTACCCCAAGCGTGGCTCATCTCCAAGTATGTGGGGCTGGGCAAACGCACACCCGAACTCAATAAACTAGGCAGCGACGGCTGGAAGAAATCCAAGGCAAAAGCCGAGCGCAGCATTTTCGAGTATGCCGAAAAGCTCCTCGAAATGCAGGCCAAACGCCAGACTGGTAAAGGCTATGCGCATCCTCCGGACAACAAGTGGCAGGAGGAGTTCGAGCACTCGTTTCTCTACAAGGAGACCGTAGATCAGCTCAAGGCCATCGACGAAACCAAGAGGGATATGGAATCGGATCGTGCCATGGATCGGCTCATTTGCGGAGATGTGGGATTCGGGAAAACGGAAGTGGCGATCCGGGCGGCCTTCAAAGCAGTGATGTCCGGCAAACAGGTTGCCATTCTCGCCCCGACCACCGTGCTCAGCCAGCAGCACTACCACAATTTCCGCGAGCGCATGTCCAACTACCCGGTGCGCGTGGATGTGCTCAACCGTTTCCGCAGCGCTGCAGAATCCCGCAAGGTGCTCACCGCAGTCCTCGACGGCAGCGTGGACATCCTTGTGGGCACGCACCGGCTGATTTCGAAAGATGTCAGCTTCAAGGACCTTGGCCTTGTGGTCATCGATGAAGAGCAGCGCTTCGGTGTGAAGCATAAGGAGAAATTCAAAGAGCTGTTCTCCGGGGTAGATGTAGTGACCCTTTCCGCCACCCCCATCCCGCGCACGCTCTACATGGCTCTCATGGGTGTGCGCGACATGAGCACTATCGACACACCGCCCGCCAACCGGACGCCGGTCGAGACCGTCATCTGCGGCTACGACGAGAGGGTCATTAAAAAGGCGGTCGACCGTGAACTCAAGCGCAAGGGGCAGGTCTTCTTCCTGCACAACCGTGTCGGCAGCATAGAGCGGATGGTCGAGAAAATCGCCGCCCTTTCGCCGTCCGGCACCCGCATCGAAGCCGGACACGGGCAGATGGAGGAAGGCTTGCTGGAGGAAGTCATGGAGCGGTTCGTTTCCGGAAAGACCGACATCCTCGTGTGCACCACCATCATCGAGAGCGGCATCGACATTCCGAACGCCAACACCATCATTATCGACCGGGCGGACCGCTTTGGCCTTGCGGATCTTTACCAGCTTCGCGGCCGCGTGGGCCGGGCAGGACACAAGGCCTATGCCTATCTGATGATTCCCCGCAGCGAAATGACCACCGGCGACGCGCGTAAGCGCATCAACGCCATGAAGCAGTATACGGCACTCGGCAGCGGATTCAAAATTGCGATGAGGGACCTCGAAATCCGGGGAGCCGGGAATCTTCTCGGCACCCAGCAGAGTGGACATATTGTCGCCGTCGGGTTCGACCTCTACTGCCAGATGCTGAAGTCGAGCGTGGCGAAAATTCAGGGCCGTCGAATACCCGGCCGGGTTGATGTGCTTATGAGTATCGACTTTGTGGCCTTCAGCGAGGCCGAGTATCAGAAGTCACACGGCAAAAAGCTTCCCGCCTTCATTCCGGAAAGCTATATCACCGAGCCCAACCAGCGGATTCCGGCCTACCGTCAGCTCGCGGAGCTAATGAGCCTGAAGGACCTCTACGAACTCACCAAAACATGGCGCGACCGCTTTGGCCGGCCGCCGGAGGAAGTTGAGACCATCCTCCGCTGCATGGAATTGAAACTGCACAGCCACCGCGCCGGCTGCAGCAGTGTGGAGATTAAGGATAATAAGCTGATGCTGCAGAAGAAGGGCGAGTTTATTCTAATCGGCGGCAAGTTTCCGCGACTCAAAGAGAAGGCCACCCTGCCCCAGAAGCTAGCGGATGCGGTCGAATTCGTCCGGCAAATTTGATTTGCATTAGGCTGCGTTCGCCGTTCGTTTTCAGGCGCTGTTCATTTTCTCGTTACCATGGCGCGAAAACTGCCGTCCCTTTAGCCAAGCTCCATCCTGACTCTATGAAATCCAAAACTCTCCACATCGCCGCCGGCCTGTTGCTGAGCACAGCACCGTTCTCTCTCCTCTCCTGCAAAAAGAGCGAATCCTCCGCCGCCCCCGCTGAAAATCCCGCCGCCGAAACCAGCGCGCCTGCTCCCTCCACCGTGAATGACCCCTCCTCTTGGGGCTTCGCTGCGAGGTTGCCTAAGAATACGGAAGGCTTTATCGCGCTATACAATGCCGGCTCGCTCGTGCAAAGTTTGCTGAACAGCAACTGGTTCAAAAAGGTGAAGACCCAGAAGGCTTTCGGCGCTGAGATTGAAGCTGGGTTGAGCCAACTGGAGTCTGACCCGCAGGCGAGTGTGGTCCTCTCGCTCGTAAAAGAGATCGCGGGGAAGGAAATTGTCTTCGTGCTGTCCGAGGGCGCCTCAGCACAATTAACACAATACTCAGACGTATCCGGAGCGGAAATCTTTGGTTGGGTTTTTAGCGGAGTGGGCGCAGAATTTCCGATGTTAATGGATGGAGACCCGCCCCCCCCTGAATCGATTGGAGATAGCCTGCCGCCGAAAATCCAGCCCAGTGACGCCGTCGGATCTGAAGTTCCTTTTGGCCGTGACGCCCGGTTAAAGTTTATGGAGTTCGCGGCCAAGGTTGAGGCCCCTCCATTGATGCTCGCGGTAAAAGCAGTTTCTGCCAAAGCGCAAATCGACAAGTTCATTACCGAGGCTCTTGCTGCTTTGCCAGCCGAAGTCCGCGCGGTCGTTGAAGAAGGCACCTTCACCGTTGGAGACGGAATCGAGTTCAAGTCCCTTGCATTCAGCGCGGCGAAAATGCCAGTGAAGCTAGGAGCGGCAGAGGCTGAATTAAAGGAAATGACGGAACATCTGGGCAGCGAAAAGAAGGCTGCGGACATGATAGCCAGCATAAGATTGAAAAAGGCTGTCGCGGCGTGGGGATGGGTTGGCGACTACCTCGTGCTCTCCCTGGGCAAGGACCACAGCCACGTCAAGTTTTCGGCTCCCGGGGATAGTGTGCTCAGCACGAACGAAATGTCTTCCCGGGTGGCAGCATGGCAGGCAAAAAAGCCATTCGCTCTCGGTTATTTGAGTCAGGCTGCCACGCGTAACTTCAACGGGGGCAGCGTCGTAAATACCTTGGTCTCTATTGTTGAACTGGCTGCTGGGCAGTCGCCCATCCCACTGGCTCCTCTCATTGCTGATATGAAAAAGCTGGGTGGACGATACCTTGAAGTTTCGCCAAATGATGCAGACGCCATCGCAACAGCAGCATGGTGGGATGGCGGCCTGCAGGCGGAATCCTATGGCGGAGCGAAGCCGCGCTCTTTTGATTCCTCCAAGCCGCTCAGCTTAACCGGCTTGGCAGGCCCGACCACAATTATGTCAGCAACCTCCCGGGTGAATGAGGCGGAGAGGGATAAGACTTTTACTTTTCTGGAAGAAATCTCGGCTACAGTTTGGGAGAGCTACCAGAAAAATATTAAGCCGGGCCTTCCTCAGGAAATGGCCGCGCAGACGGGACTGGCAGAAGCCATCGGCATTCCGATGATCAAGAATTTGTGGAAAGGTATCCAGGACTTCCGGGGATCGCTGGGCAGCGAGAGCGTGCTCATGGTCGACCTCGACGGCGCCATGCCTGCACTGCCGAACATGCCGCCGAACATGGAGGATATTAAGATCCCCCGGATTCTCTTCGCCAGCGAGCTGAAAGACCCGGCGAAACTGAGCGCTTCATGGAAAGGACTTGGCGATCTTATGGGCAGTGTCATCGCGCTCTCGGAGGCTCCAATCGACCCTAAACCAACCGAGAAGAAAGACGGCGACCTCACCTCATGGGGCTGGGATTTGCCCATGGACCTCGGCGACATCTGGCCGCATGCGGCCGTGAGCGGTAACCGCTGGTTCTTAGGTACTTCTCCTTCCCTGACCAAAGCCGCCGCCGGAGCAGCACCTGCCGCATCCGGACCTGCCGTGGGCGCCCATCTCCGCGTAAACTTCACTCCTCTCTGGAAATTTGCTGCCGCCCTGCTGCCGATGTCCCCAACGAACGGTCCGGGAGAGATGGAAGCTGCGGAAGGCGTCCTCGGACTCATCCAAGCCGTGAGCGAATTGACCGCCACTACAGGAGAATCCGCAGGTATGTCGCACACAAAGCTCCACGTTGTAATCAAGGACACGCCCTGATCCTGTTACTGCCTGCGCATCTAATCATTGCGGTAAGTTTTTTCTACAGATTCGCCCGTGAAAGCTTATAGTCCGGGATAATACTCCGGCCCTTCTCTGCTACCGCTCTCTCTGCCTCTGCCGCTGGATTTATACCACGCGCGAAAGAAGCGCTCGGACGTCTAAAATCCTACCCAGCCATCCATCTGCGGGCAGAAACGCGGGTAGCTCTTTAAGCAGCCGGCTGCGAGGCCTTGGCGATAGCCTCCTCAATGTGGGCGTTGACTGAGCCATGAATGGCTTCGGTGCCCACGCGGATGGCGTTTTTCATGGCCAGCGCGCTGCTGCTGCCATGCGCGATGATGCTCACGCCATTCAAGCCAAGAAGCGGGCTGCCGCCGTGGTGTTCATAGTTCATCTTGTCCGCGGCGGCTTTGAGCGCGGGTTTAAGGAGGCCGGCCAGCACTTTGCGCCAAAGGCTCGAAGTGAGCGCCTGTTTTATCAGGAACCCCATCGCCTTCGCGGTGCCCTCGGCGCCCTTCAGCAGGATGTTGCCTACGAATCCATCGCACACCGCCACGTGGATCGGGGCATTGGCAAGGTCCCGGCCTTCGATGTTGCCTTTGAAATTGATGCCCGGGGTGACCCTCAGCAAATCAAACACTTCCTGCGTCACCGCATTCCCCTTCCCTTCCTCCTCGCCATTGCTCATGAGTCCTACCACCGGGCGGTCGACTCCGTAGACATACTTCATATAGATGCTGCCCATGATGGCCTGCTGCACGAGGTGGATGGGACGGCTGTCAACGCTGGCTCCGGCATCAATAAGCAGGCAGGTGCCGTGCAAATTGGGAAACGGTGTGCCGATCGCGGCGCGCTCCACGCCGCGCAGTGTACGAAGTTTCACCGTAGCCGCAGCCACAGCTGCTCCGGTGTGCCCCGCACTTATAACCGCCTGCGCCTTGCCTTCCTTCACCAGATCCATGGCGACGGAAATGCTACTGTCCTTCTTCTGCCGGATGGATTTCACCGCACTGTCCGTCATGTCCACCACCTGGGTGCAGTGGACGATCTCCACGCGCGGGTCGTGAAAACTCAGCGCCTTCATTTCAGCCCGGATTTTATCCTGATCCCCCACAAGGAATAGCGTCTCGACGATGCCGTGCTCGCGCATGGCAAGCTGGGCTCCGGCGATCATGTTGCGGGGGGCGAAGTCGCCGCCCATGGAGTCTAGTGCGAGGCGCATGTGAAATTTTCAGTGTTCAAATTTCAGTTTTCAGCAATCCGGTATTGTTTGAGGGGCGGCTGTATAAATAGCCTCTCATAACGAGGCAAGTTCTATTGTTGCCTAGATTGCATCCCTCCCGCCATGGCCAGGTCGACGCACCCGATGCCGCGATGGAACTGAGACACGAATGCCAGGGCCAGCGAATTTCGGCTCCAGTTCACGGTCACCGTCCCCATTCAAATGAGATTCTGCGATGCATTCGAATCCAGTATCACTCGCACCGCCCTCGCGCGCCCATAGAAAACGACTGGCATTTCCCCGCTACCCATATTTAATCCCCGAACGATCAGCTACCTTGGCATATGCCGACGCTTACCCTCTCCCAACTCGATCCCCCTCTCTGGAAAACCACGAACATCCCTTGCGGGCCGGCAGGCCGGGCGGGTGCAGCTTAGAAGCTCCCGCCATGTCAGTTCCTACGCCCCTCAACAATTCCGGCTTCATGCCTCACACACCATAGCCCCGCACCTATGATTCAGCCTGCCGACTATCACTGCTTCCGGCCCGACCCTGCGGTTCGCTGGCAGGCGATTGCTAATGTTCTGGCCACTTCTTCACTCGCATGGGACTGGGCGCTGGCGAATATCGAGCGTTGGCTTGCCGGGGGCAAACTCCATCCCGCGCCCCTCCTCGAATGGCGGCGCCTCATCCAGTCCGCCCGCGATTCGGACTCACTCAGAGACTCCCTGCTCGCCAGCATGCGCCTCCCGCCCGCGGACGCATGGCACGACCAATTGCGTTCCTGCGCCCCCTTTGTGGGTGGTCCATTCGATAGCACTGCCCCCTCAGTTGGCGGCGCACGCCCATGACCCTCGCCGCACTCCAGCACCTCATCCACTACTTCCAGTCGCTCGCCCCTGAGTTTGAAGTGCTGGTTCTCGGCTCCGCCTCCCTCCTCGCCTCGCATGCCGAACTTGGCGACCCCTCCGGCCCCCTCACCGCCACCTTCGATGCCGACCTCTGTCCCCAGCCGTTTCACGAACCCACTGCCTTGCTGATCCACCAGGCACTGGGAGAGGCCGGAGCGTTCCATCTCGACCACGGCTACCATGCAGACATCCTGCGGGACTCCATTTTTGAAACGCTGCCTCCCGGCTGGCGGAGCCGTCTCGTGCCCGTCCCCGGCTGCCTCAGAGCCGCCGCCCTCGATCCTCACGACCTCGCAGCCGTCAAACTCCTCGTAGCCCGTCCCAAAGACATCCTGCTGGTCTCAGACCTTGCCCGCCGCGGACTCCTCGCCGGACATCTCGTCAAACAGCGCCTGAATTCCATTGAGCGCACAGAAGCGCTTATCGTCACCTCCTCCCGCGCCTTCACTTCAGCCTTCCCGGATTAGTCTTCTCTCTTCACTATTTTCATGCCCGCTGACCTATTCGAATCCATTCAGTCCGCACTGTTGGTCACTGCGGCAAATCCCGGAACATGGCGGAGCGCAATCCATGAGCATGATCCGTTCAGAGAGTCAGTGGTGAATTGGTTTCCGCCTTGAGAATATCGTCGAGATTCTCCCGGCGGGAGATTTGGGTGACACTGCCGTCCGCCTCCAGCCAGAGCTGGGGAGCGCGGCCGATGGAGTTGTAGTTGCTGCTCATGGCATAACCATAGGCGCCGGCATCGCGAATGGCGAGCAGGTCACCGGATTTCACCGGGGGCAGTGCGCGCGGCTGGATGAGTTCAGCGTCATCCCGGGTGAAGACGTCGCCACTTTCACAGAGCGGACCGGCCACGACCACGGAGGCCGCGGGGGCTTCGCCTTCACGGCCCACAACGCTGATGCCGTGCCAGCTTCCATACATCGCCGGACGCACGAGATCGACGAACCCGGCATCCACCATGGCAAAGGTCGCCCCGCTTCCTTTTTCATTGTCGCGGGTCTGCTTCACATCCGTGACACGCGTCACCAGCGTGCAGGCCGGTGCCACGTAATAACGGCCGGGTTCAATCTCAAGGCGCAGCGTGCGGCCGGCCGCGCGGCTCAGCTTTTCCTGAGCGCTCACGAACAGCTCCCGCAGACGGTGAATCGGCTGCACTACGGAGGGATCGCGGTAATTGTGCGGAATGCCCCCGCCGAGGCTCACCGCCTCCAGTGAGGGAAACTCGGGCAGCAGCGTGGCGAAGAGATCGGTGAGGTGGCTGAGGTTGTCCACGAGTTCATCAAACTGCGGACCGCTGCCAATGTGGGCGTGGAGCATGACGACGGTGAGCCCGGCAGCCTTTGCTGCGGCGTTGGCGGCGGCGATATCGCTGTGCCAGATGCCGTGCTTGCTGCTGGGGCCGCCGGTGTCGCAGGAATTCACATGCCCGTGGCCGAACCCCGGATTCACCCGCAGGCTGATCTTTCCCCGGTAGCCCGCTGCGGCCAGTTCTGCGATCTGTCCGGGCGATCCCACATTCGGCAGTACACCCTCTTTCTGAATGACCTCCAGCCCGTTGTCGCGAAAGACATCGGCGGTGTAGCAAATCACCGGAGGATCCTGTCCGCCCGGATGACCGGCGCGGCGAGCGCGCAGCACTTCATTTCCGGAAACTGCATCGATCCAAATACCGCCGGCCACCATTTCCTCGAGGATCTTCGTCGCCGGGCAGGCCTTCATGGCAAATCGAGCCTGAAGATTCGGCGCATCCGTGATGCCGTTGATATCGGCGATACGGCGTCGAATGACAGAGGCATCATAGAGCCAAAACGGCGTGCCTGTTACGGAAGCGAGTTTGCGGAGCAGTTCGGGGGAATGGTGGGGCATAGGTGAAAATGAGCAAACACCAATGACGCCCGCCGTTGGGGGTGCAAGGTGAAAGCGGCGGGCGCAGCAAGTTGGAAGTTTTCAACTACTGGGCGATACACGACCGCTCCTTGCGACCTGAAAACTAAATAGCATCGCTTACCTCCGGCGGGAGCCTCTTTTTCTTGAATTTGCGTCACTTGGCACGACTCCCGCCACCGGCTCCGTCCACGCACCCTGGAGTGAACACAAATTATCCCCTTCACAGGCGGCGGGACTTGTATAAAGGTGACGTTCATGACTGCTCGTTTGTTTTCTCAAAGTCTAGGTCCCAGGACGCACAAGGCGTGGTGCGCGGTGCTCATTCCGTTGCTGCTGGCCGGGCTGAGCGCGGGGGCGGCGGAGCCGACAGTTCCCGCGAAAGGGGTGCCGTTGTTCGCTGAATTGCCACCGGAGCAGACGGGGCTGGATTTCGTGCAGAAAATCAACACGACCGACTCACAGGTGTATCTTTACATCTCCGGCTACGCCTGTGGTGGTGTGGCGGCGGGAGATGTGAATGGCGACGGACGGGCGGACTTGTTCATGGTGAGCGGGCCGGAGGACAATGCGCTGTACCTCAATCAGGGCGGAATGAAGTTCGTGAAGGCGAATGCGTCGGCGCTGGCTGACTCGTGGACGTGGGGCACGGGCGTGGCCATGGCGGATGTAGATGGGGATGCGGACCTCGACATTTACCTGTGCAACTACGACGCGTCCAACCGGCTGTGGCTCAACGACGGGAAGGCGAACTTCACCGAGTGCGCCGGCCAGGCGGGCCTCGACTTTGCGGGACCAAGTCACACGCCCTATTTCTACGATCTGGACAACGATGGCGATCTCGATCTCTACCTGATGACGAACCGGCTGTACTATCCCAAGGGCCGGCCGGCAGGAGCGGTCTCGGAGTTCGGGCCGGACAAGAAGTATCGCGTGAGGGCGGAGTATTCGGCGTATTTCCGCGTGGTGCAGCCGCCGGCGAACGCCTCGGAGGAGGGCGCGCCGGGTGGGCAAAAGTCACAGCCGTTCCTCCTGGAGTATGGACACCCGGACCGGATTTATCGCAATGATGGCCCGGGCGCGGGCAAGGTGCCGAAGTTCACCGACGTGACGAGCGAAAGCGGGATCGCGGAAGCGCCCGGGCACGGGCTTTCTGTGCTGGTGTGGGACATGAACGGCGACGGCCTGCCGGATATTTATGTGGCCAATGACTACACGGATCCGGACTGCGTTTGGATCAATGAGGGCGGGCTGCGTTTTCGTCAGGCGGTGGCGGATTATCTGCCATCCACAACATTCGCGTCCATGGGCAGCGACATCGGCGATTTGAATGGCGACGGGCGGCTCGACTTCATGGTCGCGGACATGGCGGGCACGACGCACTTCCGCGCCAAGACGACGATGGGCGAGATGACGGGCTTCCGCCGTTGGATTCTGGAGAACGACTGGCCGCGCCAGGTGATGCGAAACATGCTCTTTTTGGACAGCGGTGTCGGGCAGTTTGAAGAAACGGCTTTTCAGTCGGGCGTGGCGCGCTCGGACTGGACGTGGGCGGTGAAGTTCGGCGACTTCGACATGGACGGGGGCACGGATATGTTCATGACCACGGGCTCGGCGCGGAATTTCGCGGACTCGGACATCATCGTGGACCAGCGGAAGCTGGTGGGGCGCATGGAGTGGGAATTCTACCGCGATACGCCGGAGGGACGGCAGGAGAATCTGGCCTTTCGCCACGAAGGCGCGCCTGGTGTGCCGAAGTTCAGCAATGTCTCCGCCTCATGGGGGCTCGAAAAGAACAGCATGAGCTACGGCGCGGCGACGGCGGACTTCGACGGCGATGGCGACCTGGAGATCGTCACCTCGAATCTGACCGACCCGGTTTCCCTCTACGAAAACAGTGCCGCAGGCAAAGACGCGCACTGGCTGAAGGTGAAGCTGGAGGGATTGAAAAACAGACACGGCATCGGCGCGGTAGTTACGGCGGTGCTGGACGACGGGAAGAAGATGGTGCGCGTGATGGCGCCGCAGGTGGGGTTCATTTCCAGCAGCGAGCCGGTGGTACATTTCGGGCTGGGCAAGGCGGAGCGGGTGAAGAGTCTCACGGTGCAGTGGCCGGGCGCGAAGTCGCCGCACGAGGCCGGCGGGCAAAAGGCGGATCAGACTGTTACCGTGCGCGAAGCGGACCCGCCGAAGCTGCCACAATCCTCCCCGCCGCCGCCGCCCGCGCCCATGTTCACCAAACTCGACGGCGCAAAGTCCGGCCTCGACTTCCGCCACACGGAGAAGCCCTACGACGACTATAAGAAGGAGTTCCTGCTCCCGGGGAAGATGTCGCAGTTTGGTCCCGGCCTGGCCGTGGCGGATGTGAACGGTGACGGCCTCGATGACCTCTACTGTGGTGGAGCGTCGGGTCAGGCGGGCGGGCTGTTCATTCAGCAAAAGGACCACACTTTCCGTGCGCTGGAGAATCCTCCCTGGGCGGCGCACGCGGCGACCGAGGACATGGGCGCCCTCTTTTTCGATGCCGACCGCGATGGCGACCTCGATCTCTACGTGGCCAGCGGCAGCAACGAGTGGGAACCCGGCGACGCGCACTACGCCGACCACCTCTACATAAATACCACTCCCGCCGGAGGCGCGGTCGCTTTCGCTGAAGCCCCCGCCGGCGCGCTGCCGGACCTGCGGCTGTCCGGCTCCAGCGTTTGCGGCGCGGACATTGACCGCGATGGCGACGTGGACCTCTTCGTCGGCTCGCGCGGCGTGCCAAGCCAGTATCCACTGACGCCGGAGAGCGTGCTCCTGCGCAACGATAGCGCCGCGGGCGGTGCACCAAAGTTCACCGACGCCACTGACACTCTGGCTCCGGGGCTCAAAAAAGCCGGCCTCGTCACCGGTGCGCTCTGGAGCGACGTGGACGGCAACGGCTGGCCCGACCTGCTCGCGGCCTGCGAATGGGGGCCGGTGCGCCTGTTTACTAATACGTCCGGCAAGCTCAAAGAAAAGACGGAAGCCGCCGGCCTCGCCGCCCGCAGCGGCTGGTGGAATGGAGTGACGGCTCTTGATGCCGACGGCGACGGAGACATGGACTACGCGGCGCTCAATGTGGGCTACAATACCAAGTACGGTATCCCCACGGCCGAAAAGGCCGCCGTGCTTTACCGCGACGACATGGACGCCAACGGCGTCTACGATCTCGTAGAGGCCAAGTGCTCCGCTGAGGGCGAACTGCCCGTGCGGGGGCGCTCGTGCAGCAGCCACGCCATGCCGTTTCTGAAGGATAAATTCAAAACCTACCGCGCTTTCGCCACCTCCAGCCTCTCCGGCATCTATGGCGAAAAGCTCGGCCAGGCGACGCGCGTCTCTGCCGCGGAGTTCGCCTCCGGCCTGCTGGTGAACGAATCGAAGCCCGGCGCTCCGAAGTTCACCTGGCAGCCGCTGCCGGACGCGGTGCAGCTTTCCCCCGGCTACGGAGCCGTGGCCGGGGAGTTCGGACTCGCGGTGGCGCAAAATCTCCACTCCCGCGAGCCCGAGACCGGCCTTTGGCGCGGCGCTCTTGGCTGCCTGCTCCTGCCCGACGGCAAGGGAGGCTTCAGCGCTGCGGAGCACGCTTCGAGTGGTTTCGTCCTCCCCGGCGACGGCAAGGCCCTCGTCGCCGCCGATCTCAACGGCGACGGCCTGACGGATTTCGCTGCCAGCCAGAACGACGGCCCGCTCGCTGCCTTCCTCCGCTCGCCGGGCAAGGACCAGCCAGTCACCGTCCGCCTCGCCGGCCCGCCGGGGAATCCCTCCGGCTTCGGAGCCACCGTCCGCCTCATGGCCGGCAAGAAAGTCCTCGCCGTTCGCGAGATCAGCGCCGGATCCGGCTACCTTTCGCAATCCGCAGCTGTCGCCGACTTCTCCCCGCCCGCCGACGCCAAAGGGCTGACGCTCGCCATCCGGTGGCCATCCGGGAAAGAAAGCACCGAGCGCGTCAGTGCGCGCGGTCCGCTGGTGTGCCGGGAGCCGGCGAAATGAACCGGGGGCGTCCCTCTTCTCGTGTGGCTCCCCGGACGGCCCCGGACGGACTCGCCAAAAAAAGAATTGACAAATTTAGCCCAGCCCTCTAAATTAGGGGTGGATTCAAAATAATCACGGCTTAATTTTCTTCAATCCACACTCCACACACATGACTAAGCTCCTCTTTCCTCTACTCCTCTGCACCGCCACCACGGGCTTTGCAGTCACCACTGCGCAATTTGACGGCGGTGCCGATACCCCATGGTCAGGGGGACAATTCGGTAATCCTGCTGGTCCGTTAATCGGCTCAGGAAACGGCCCTGACGGCAGCGATGCCCTCCAACTCACCACCGACGGCGTCAACGGTCAGGGCAATACCGTCGCGTTCGGCAGAACGATTGTGGGGCCGCAACCGGTCGTGCCCTTCTCCTTCGATTTCCGCCTCGGTCCCCAAGCTGCCTCCGCGGATGGTTTCTCCTTCGCTCTCTTGCCTACCTCGGCCTTCGGAACCAGCGGGCAGGTGGGTTTCGCTGGACTGGATGAAGATCCCGACTTTGCGGGCCAGTTGGCTTTCGGTTTCGATACATGGGGCAACGGTGGCCCGTTCGACGCCGGCGGCAATGGCTCCGACTACACCGACATCAGTCTCTTCTGGGATAATAATCTGATCGCCTCCCACGGTGGGTTGGGCGGATTGCCCGACCCGCGCGGCATGGGGCTAACAATTGACGACGATACGTGGCACAACGTGAACGGGGTCGTTAATTTTGCAGCCGGTACCGTCAGCATGACTGTGGATGCATTCACGATCTTCAATAACACAGCTGTTCCCGGCCTCACTGCCTACGAGTGGCGTCTCGGTATCGGTGCCCGCACCGGCGGTGAAGACGAGAATGCCTGGTTCGACAACATCTCAGTCGGTATTCCTGAGCCGGCTTCCACCGGTCTCGCCGCGCTCGGCCTCGCTCTGCTGGCCCGCCGCCGCAGGTAATCCGGCACCGTGCTAAAAACTTAAGGAAGGCTTCCAGGTAACTGGAAGCCTTCTTTTTTGATCTGCCGTCTGGTCTTTCATGAGTGCTCCTTTCCTCAACCTCCCACTCAACAGCCTGATGGCCGCACTCGCCGGCCTCGGCCTCCTGAACATCCGCCGCCGGAAGTAATCCCGGCTCAGGAATCCAAATTGCCGAAGAGGCTCCCGGGCGACCGGGAGCCTCTTTTTCTTGAATCTCCGTCTTTCCGTCACTTGCGACCGGAAGCGCCCGCGGCATTAAGCTTCCCAAGCTCTTCTCTGCATGAACGCACTTCTTTGTCTCACCCTGCCTCGCGCCACGGCCTTTGTGCTTCTTTTTCTCATGACCCAGTGGACTTCCGCTGCGGAGTCGCTGTTTGCTGCACGGGAAGGGCTTATGGATTTTGCGAACGTCCTGCCCGCCACCGGCACGGCGGCGGCGATGAAGGACGGGGCCTTCGCCGGCGGGGGCGCAGCCATCGGGGATGTGACGGGCGACGGCCTGCCGGAGATTTTTTTCTCGCGTCCGGTGGGCGGCGGACGGCTCTTTCGCAACGAAGGCAGCTGGAAGTTCACTGACATGACCACCGCCGCCGGGCTGGAGAAAGATGCCGCCAACTGGGGAGCCGGTGTGAACATGGCAGACGCGGACAATGACGGCGATCTGGACATCGCTGTGTGTGGCCGTGAGGTGGCGAACCGCCTTTTCCTCAATGACGGCAGAGGAAAGTTCGCCGATGCGGCGGCGGCCGCGGGGCTGGCGTTCAAGGGCGCGAGCATTTCCCTGACATGGGCGGACGTGGATCGCGATGGCGACCTCGATGCCTATCTCGTGACCAACCGCTCGGGCGAGGCGGCGAATCTCACATCGCAGAGTGATCCCGTCGTTCGCCGGGTGCAGGAGCAGCTCACACGGGATGCGAAGACGGGCGACCTCATCGTGCCGGAAGCGCTGCGCGAGGAATGGGCCATCGTCATGAAGCCCGGCCAGCCCACGCTCGTGAAGGCCGGGCAGCGCGACATCCTTTACCGCAACGAAGGCCCCGGAGCGGATGGCGTGCCGCGCTTCACCGATGTGACCGCGGCGGCGGGGCTCACGGACTATGGCCGGGGACTCTCCGCCCACTGGTGGGACTACGACGGGGATGGCTGGCCGGATTTGTATGTGGCCAATGATTTCCACGGACCGGACCGGCTGTGGAGGAATAACGGCGACGGCACCTTCACGGACAAGGCCCCTGCCCTGCTGCGCCACACTCCGTGGTTCAGCATGGGCTGCGACAGCGCCGACCTGAACAATGACGGGCTCCTTGATTTCATGGCCAGCGACATGGCGGGGTCGAATCACTACCGGGACAAGATGGGCATGGGCGACATGGATAAGCAGGGGTGGTTCCTTGAGATGAATGTGCCGCGGCAGTACATGCGGAATGCGGTGTTTATCAATTCCGGCGCGGGTCTTCCCTTCATGGAATGCGCGCACCAGCTCCGCGTGGCGGGCACGGACTGGACGTGGGCGGTGAAGTTCGCCGACATGGACTGCGATGGCTGGCAGGATCTTTTCATCACCAACGGGATGACGGGCGACTACTTGAACAGCGACCTCGTGGCGCAGAATGCCAATGGCGGCACGGTCAAGAACGCCCCGCCCAAGCGGGACCGCGACATGGCTTTCCGCAACACTGGCGGGAAGCCGGGAGCGGAGTGGTCGTTCGCTTTCGAAAACAAGGGCAAGGACTGGGGACTGGACCGCGAGGGGATCAGCTTTGGCGCGGCATGGGGCGATCTGGACGGCGACGGCGATCCGGATTTGGTAGTGAACAACTTCGGCGAGCCGTGCACGGTTTATGAAAACACTACACCTGCGGCTGCCGGGCGGCTGTTGGTGAAACTGAAGGGCGTGAAGTCGAATCGCATGGGAGTCGGCGCGCGGGTGACGCTAACCGCCGGCGGCATGAGGCAGACGCGGGAGATCAGTCCGGTGCGCGGATACTTCAGCTCGGATGAGCCGGTGGCCATGTTCGGTCTGGGGAGTTCGAGGGCGGAGAAAGTGGAAGTGATCTGGCCCTCCGGAATCGTGCAGAAGGTGGAGAATATCAGCGGCACGGTGCTGACCATCACCGAAGCTGGCTCCATTCCGAAAGACGACTCCGACTGGAGGCCGCTCTTCACCGCCAGCGACTGCCTGCCGGTGCCGCACAGCGAGAGCAGCTTCGATGACTTTGCCGTGCAGCCGCTGCTGCCCAACCGGCTGTCGCGCGAGGGCCCGGGTCATGCATGGTCGGATGTGGATGCCGACGGCGATTTTGACCTCTTTCAGGGCGGCTCCGCGGGGGATCCGGGGCGGCTCGTGTTCAATGAAGGCCCGGACAAAGACGGAAAGCCCCGCTTCTCTGTGAAATCGCTCGCGCCGTTCGATGACGACGCAAAGTGTGAGGACATGGGCGTGGTCTTTTTGGATGCCGACAGCGACGGCGACGATGATCTCTATGTGGTGAGCGGCGGCGTGGAGGCCGGTGACGATAAGTCACTCTACCAGGACCGGCTTTATCTCAACGACGGCAAAGGCACCTTCACCAAAGCCCCGGCAGGCACGCTGCCGGCGGAGAGCGACAGCGGCTCCTGCGTGTGCACCGCTGACTTCGATCACGATGGCGACCTCGATCTTTTCGTGGGTGGTCGCGTTATTCCCGGCAAGTATCCGCTTAGTCCAGGCAGCCGCCTGCTGCGCAATGACGGCGGCAAATTCACCAGTGTCGGCACGCCGGAAATCGCCGGGCTGGAGCGCGTCACCTCTGCTGTGTGGGCGGACCTCGACAACGATGGCTGGCCGGAACTGGCGACCGCGTTAGAATGGGGAACCGTGCGCGTTTTTCAAAACACCAAAGGCAAGCTCACTGCGCGGGAGGCGGGCACGAAAGCCTTCACCGGATGGTGGAACAGTCTAAGCGCAGCCGATTTGGACAACGATGGCCGACTCGATCTCGTGGCCGGGAACTTCGGCCTGAACACGAAATACCATCCCTACGCCGGGCACCCGCAGCGGCTGTTTTATGGCGACTTCGATGAAAGCGGCACCGCGCAGTGTGTGGAGGCCAAGACGCTGGCCGACGGCACCGTGCTCCCCATGCGCGGCAAGAGTTGCAGCCAGCAGGCCATGCCGGGGCTCAGCAAAAAGTTTCCTACGTTCCACTCCTTCGCCTCCGCTGACCTGAAGAGCATCTACACGGAGGCAAAACTGGGCTCGGCCAAAAGCTATGAGGTGGAGCACCTCGAGAGCGCCGTGTTTTGGAACGAAAGCACCGCCGGAAAACTGAAGCTCGTGCACGCCCCCCTGCCGCCGGTGGCCCAGATCGCTCCCCTCTACGGGACCGCCGTGCTCGATGCGGATGCGGACGGGGACTTCGATCTCATCCTGGCGCAAAACAGCTACAGTCCGCAGCGCGAGACCGGCTACATGGCCGGCGGGGTCTCCCTGCTCCTGCGCAACGCGGGAAAGCGTGCCTTTTCTGCGGTGTGGCCGCAGGAGAGCGGGATCGCTGTGAGCGCGGATGCGAAGTCGCTCACGGTCGTTCCGTTCACTCCCGGCAGCGCACCGGCCCTGTTTTTCAGCGTCAACAATGGCACGGCACAGACTTATTCTCACTCCAGTGCCAAAAAGGGGCTCACGCCTGTGCGCCTGAGCGGGCCGAAGGGAAATCCCCAGAGCCTCGGCTGCCGGGTGCGGTTCAGCACTGCGGGCGAAACGGCAACCATCTGCGAAATCTCCGGTGGCGGCGGCTACCTGTCGCAGGGGCCGCCCGTCGTTTGGCTTCCGGTGGATGCCCGCGGCATCACCGTGCAACAACCCGGCGGCAAACCGGAGCCCCGGGTGGTACGCGACGGCTGGCTGGCCATTCCCTGACAGCACACAAGAAATCTAACGGGCCACGAGGCCACTTTTTTCTCGACACACCCCGGGTGTTCCGGCTAAACTCCTTAATGTTCCGAAATTGACACCGCACCCAAATCCTCAAAACATGAAATCGCTCCACACAAGGTGCCTCATGGCTGCGTGCCTCCTCATTGCCGCTCCTGCGGCGCAGGCAGCCGTCGTCTATTCCCAGAACTTTGAGTCCGCCACTATCGGCTCCACCAACCTCGGAGACGGTAGCGTCATCGCCGGTTTCGGGGCCGGAGCCACCTCCGTCCAGACTCCCGGTGCCGATATTCCAGCACCGCGGCCCGCCAGTAAAATGCTGCGGCTGACCCGGGAGGGTATCCAAGCTGAAAACGGAACATGGAAGATCCCGGGATTTGCCGGGGCCGCCAATGGGTGGAGGGCGGAGTTTAATCTCACCATCGGCGACCTCGCCGGTGAGAATAATCCGGCGGATGGCCTCAGCTTCAACTGGGGTGGCATTCCTCTGGACAGCACTCTTTCGGCCAATCCCGGAGGTGCTGAACGCGGTTGGACCGCGAGTATTAACCACCTCGCTTTTCAGGTGGACACATGGCAAAATGGAGGCGGCGACAACGGCTTGCGCATCGCAGGCTACCCGGGCGGGGCAGAGGTCGTCCATGCACAGACTGCCGGCAATATTCTCGGTGACGGCACCACGGTGACCGGCCACGTAGTGGTCTCATGGAATCCCGTGGACGGAGCCAGTATGACCACGACCGGCTTTGTCACCAACGTGAGTTTCTCCGGCGTGAATATTCCGGGGCTGACCGCATCGGATGCCAATGTCTTCGCCTTCGCCGGCCGGACGGGAGGCGCGCACAATGCGGTCTATATTGACAATTTTACTCTCTCCACCGCCCCCGGAGTCGGCGTTTCCACTCCCAATCTGGCCATCTCCGAGATGGTCGTCGATAACACGAAATACGAAGACGAACACTGTCAGACACCGGGCTGGATTGAACTCTATAACGGCACCGCGGCAGCAATCAGTCTGAACGGATGGTCGCTCACAGACGACTCCGCCATTCCCAACAAGTGGGTCTTCCCCAATGGTCTCACCGTTCCCTCCTTCGGTTATACTGTAGTCTATTTTGGCACTCCCCCCCCCGTTCCTCCCAGCACCCGGCTGCACACGAACTTCATCCCCGCCAAAGCCGGCGGCTACATCGGCCTCTACCAGAGCGGCGTGCTGGTGGATTCCTACAATCCCTACCCGGCGCAGTTCGAAGATATTTCCTATGGCCGCCTCGGAGCGGCATGGACGCTGGGCTTTCTCCAAACCCCTTCCCCCGGATCGAAAAACAACGGGGTGCAAAATGCGGAAGGCCCGATCTCCGAGGAGGTAGAATGGCCGCGGGCCGGCGGACTGTTCTCCACCAACTTCACAGTTGCCCTGCCGCCGCCTGTCACCCCTTCGGCCGTAATTCGCTACACCACGGACAACAGCAAACCTACCGTGTCCTCCCCAGCCTACAGCAACCCCATCTCCGTCACCGGTAATATGAACATCCGCGCTGCCGTCTTCGTGCCCAACCGCCTGCCCGGCCCAGTCACCAGCCGGACGTTCGTCAAGCTCGACGCTACCCTCACCAACTACCGCGGCACCGGCCAGCCCTTCCAATCGAACCTCCCTGTCATCATGCTCGACAGCTTCGGGCAAAATATTGACGGCCTCCGTGCCTTCACCTACACCTATGGCGTGGTGCTCGCTCCTGATCCGCTGAATGGCAACATGACGCGCCTTATGGAAACAGCTCCCGTGGACTTCACTGGGCGCGGCGGCACGCACCTCCGCGGCGAATCCTCCGCCGGCATGCCGCAGAAGCAATACGCGTGGGAGACATGGGACAACGAAAACGACGACAAGGCCACCTCCATCTTAGGTATGCCCGCCGAGTCCGACTGGATCCTCTACGCCCCGGCCACGGACAAAACCATGATGCGCAACTGGATCGTCTATAACTCCATGCGCGAACTTAACGGCCAGGGCAGCGCCATGCGCACCCGGCTTGTTGAGGTTTTCTTTAAACAGCACAACGGTGCCACGCTGACCTGGACTGACTACCGCGGTGTTTACGTCCTCATCGAGAAGATCAAACGCGACAAGGACCGCGTGGACATCGAGGAATTGAAACCCTGCGACACCACGCCGGGACTCATCACCGGCGGGTATTTGTTCAAGAAAGACAAAGCGAGTGTGGATCCCGACTTCAGCACCACCAACGGACAGATCCTCCAACTGGTTGAACCCGAAGTCCCCATAAACAGCCCCCACTACACATGGCTCCGGGATCATATGAACGCCTTCGAAAGCACGCTCTACAGCAACGGATTCACCGATCCCGTCACCGGTTGGCGGGCCTATCTGGATGAACGAAGCTGGCAGGACAACGAGTGGTGGGTGGAAATCTACAAACAGATCGATGGCTACCGGCTCTCAACCTACTTCCATAAAGACCGGGGCCAGAAGATCAAGGCAGCACCACTCTGGGACTATAACCTCTCCGGCGGCAATGGAGACTACCTTGCCGGTTGGAACTACCGCGGATGGTATCGCGATGCCGGTATTTCCCAAGGACAAAGCGGCAATACGGACTTCCAGTATTACTGGCGGCTCCGTCAGGATCCGCGCTACATCCGCAACCTCTGGGACCGTTACTGGAGTATTCGGAAAGGAGTAATGACCACCGCCTCGCTGATGAACCGCATCGACCAGGCTGCCGTCTCCCTCACTGCCAACAACCCCAACAGCGATATTACCAACGGCACCGGAACATGGCCCTCCAGCACTCCCAGCAATGAAAGCCCGGCGGCCCGCCACCACGCCCGCTGGCAGCAGCTCGGCCGCTACGACTGGCCGAACGCTCCAGGATTCGGGGGCCGCACCAAGTGGTCCTCCACCACCGATCCGGCTGACTACGCCAGCCTGACCAATGCTCCCTACAATGTGACCACACCTCCGGCCATGTCTGAGAAAGTCCATCTCAAGTCCTTCATGACCAATCGTCTGAACTGGATCGATAACGCCAATATCAGCAGCAATACCATCCTCCGTCCGCCGGTTCTCAGCCAGGAGGGCGGCAATGTCGCCCCCGGCTATAATCTCGTCATTTCGCCATTCACCGCCACTGCTCCCGCTGCCGGCGACTATGGCCTCTCCGGCACCCTCACCTACGCCACCGGCCCAATCTTTTACACGACCAACGGCTCCGACCCCATCGGGATTACCACGCCGGGCGTCAGCCGAAGTTTCATTACCGACTCAAACGCCTGTAACGCCTGCGTGCCTTCCAGTGCCGCCGCGGACACAGACAGCTTCAACAAGAACTGGAAAGACTGGGACTTCACCGTCACGGCCTACAACAACCCCGCGAACCTCAATGGCTGGCTGACAGGCACCAATGGGGTGGGCTATGATGACACCCGCACCTCTGGCGTAAACTTTGTCCCTCACATCAACATCCTCTTCGATTCCGCTTCAAACCCCGTGGCGGGTGCTCCTAGGATGCGCAACGTGAACCAGACCTGCTACGTCAGGCTGCCATTCACCCTGACCGCGGGCGACATAGCGGATATCACAATCCTGCGACTTCATGCCATGAGCGACGACGGATTTATCGCCTACCTCAACGGAGTGAAAATCGGCGAGCGGAATCCGCCCACCACCGCCCCGACATGGAACTCCGGCACCGTCAATGCGTTCGATGACGCGGCTGCATCCAGCTTCGTCGAAATCACAGCTCAGAATACAGCGGCAGCCATCGCCGCTCTGCGCACCGGGACGAATGTGCTGGCCGTGCACTGCTTTAACACCGGCCTTAACAGCGCCGACCTCCTCCAGAAATTCCGGCTCTCCGCTGAAACTGCCCCCACGGTAACGGGTCCCACGCTATACACCGGGCCTGTTGCTATCAACGCCCCGATAACTATTCGCGCCCGGCAGTTTAACAGTGCCAATTCTGCGTGGACACCCGTGGCTACAGGGACCTTCGTCGTGGATACCGTGCCGGCTAGTGCCACCAATCTGGCTGTTAGCGAGATCATGTATCGCGCCGCCGAACCCACACCCGCGGAAGTCACCGCCGGCTACAACAATCCCAACATGTTCGAGTACCTTGAGGTCATGAACATCAGTAACTCCAATGTGGACCTCACTGGCATTACTTTCAGTGGAGCTTTCTCCTACGTCTGGCCTGGAGACAATCCTTCCACGCAATCTCTCGCTCCCGGCGAACGCGCCGTGATCGTGGGCGACCTCGCAGCCTTCAATTACCGCTACGCCCCCGGCCCGGGGGTGAAAACCGCAGGCGTTTTTGACGGCAACTTAAGCAACGGAGGGGAGCGCATCATTCTCACGGCGGCTGGTCCCGGCGGCGCTTTCATCAAAGATTTCTCCTATGACGATGATGCCCCCTGGCCTTCAGAGGCTGACGGAATGGCCTACAGTCTGGTGCTCAACCACCCGCTTTCCAATCCGAACCACAATCTCCCCATCAACTGGCGGGCCAGCCTCTTCGGCGACGGAACACCCGGTGCCGCTCCCGGCCCCTCCGGCCCCACTGGCAGCGCCGCCGCCGCCCTGGCAGACAGCGACAGCGATGGAATCAGCGACCTTATGGAGTATGCCACCGGTACGATTGGAAACAACGGCGGCTCCCAACACCCGCCCGTCACGGGCAGGATTACGGCTGTGGTTCCTCCGGCGCTCGAAGCGGAGGAATTCCTCACCTATGCCTACACCCGCAGCCGCGGTGCCGACGGCTTCAGTTTTGAACCGGAAGTGAGCACCTTGCTCACCGGCTGGCAGCCGCTGTCCGCCCTCTTCACCTTCATCGGACAAACCAATAACGGAGACGGTACCGCCACCATGACATGGCGCTCTACAGCCCCCGTCTCCACGCTACCCGGGAGGATCTTCCTGCAGGTCCGCGCGGGCATTTCGCCATAAGCGGAGAGGCCTTTTTGCTACAGGACGCGTTGCACGCTAGCCGGGAGGATTCCCCTCCTCAAGGCCGCCACCATGCTGCCGAATGTCAAAGAGAGCAGAATTTCATCTGGCATGCGCAGGATTTCCCGTCATGGAAGGAGCATGTGGACATCAGTTAAAGAATTCACTGACATTCGACTCGAGAAAAGCGCTGACGGGATCGCGAAGATTACGATCAACCGCCCGGAAGTGCGTAATGCCTTCCGCCCCCAGACCGTGGAGGAACTGCTGGAGGCATTCGACCTCGCTCACGAAGACCCGGCGGTAGGCGTCGTCATTCTGTGTGGCGAAGGCGAAAAGGCGTTCTGCTCAGGCGGCGACCAGAAGGTGCGCGGCCACGCGGGCTACATCGGCGGTGACGGAGTGCCGCGGCTCAATGTGCTCGACCTCCAGAAGAAGATACGGAGCATCCCCAAACCGGTGATTGCCATGGTGGCTGGATACGCGATCGGCGGCGGGCACGTCCTGCACGTCGTGTGCGACCTGACCATTGCGGCCGACAATGCGCGCTTTGGCCAGACGGGACCGAAGGTGGGGAGTTTTGACGGCGGCCTCGGATCATCTTATCTGGCCCGCATCGTGGGGCAGAAGAAGGCGCGGGAGATTTGGTATCTGTGCCGTCAGTATGACGCAAATCAGGCGCTGGATATGGGCCTCGTGAACGCAGTGGTGCCGCTGGCGGAACTGGAAACGGAGACGGTGAAGTGGGCACGCGAAATTCTCCAGCACAGCCCGCTGGCGCTACGCTGCCTGAAATCCGCGCTCAACGCCGACTGCGACGGCCAGATGGGCCTCCTCGATTTGGCCGGAAATGCCACGCTGCTCTACTACATGAGCGAGGAGGCCAAGGAGGGGAAGAATGCCTTTCTGGAGAAGAGGGTTCCGGACTTCTCGAAGTTTCCCCGGTTACCGTAGGGCAATGAGGAAGGCCGAAATCCGAAACCATTCAGCGCTATGCATTTCCCCATTCCTTGTGAACTTGGCCTTCTGATTTAGCCGTTCACCACAATGTCTCACTCACTCGCAGTTCGTGTCGCCGCCGCTCTCGCCATGCTTGGCGTGGCGCTGGGCGCATTTGGGGCTCATGGATTGAAGAGGGCGCTGGAGGCGAGTGCTAGCGGCGTGGAGGTGTGGAAGACGGCGATATTTTACCATCTGCTGCACGCGGTGGCGATGTATGTGGTGGCGCTTAACCGTGGGAGTCTGCGTGCGTGGTGGCTATTTGCGGCGGGAGTCCTGCTGTTCAGCGGGAGTCTGTATTTGCTGGCCACGCTGGGCTGGAAGTGGCTGGGTCCCGTGACACCGATTGGCGGGTTTCTTCTGATTGCCGGATGGGCGACGCTGATGTTAAAGAAACCGGAGGGTCTATGATTTGCGCGGGGATCGATATCGGCGGGACGCAAATCAAAGCGGCGGCTTTCGACGATGAAGGGCGTGTGGTGGCGCAGGTGCTAGCTTCGGGTGAAGCGCTCTGCGGAAATGGCTGGCGGGAGAGCGTGCGCGCGGCCCTTTCGGATTTGGAAAAGGAATGTGGCAGGCCGCTTGAGCGCGCTGGGATTGCGGCGCCGGGGCTGCCATCCAGAGACGGCCGCTCCATCCGGGACATGCCCGGGCGCCTCGCGGGGCTGGTGGGGCTGAATTGGACCGAGTTCCTGAGCCGGCGCATTCCGGTGCCCGTGCTCAATGATGCACAGGCGGCCCTACTGGGAGAAGTCTGGTGCGGCGCGGCAAAGGGCGCGCAGGATTGCGTTATGCTCACGCTGGGCACCGGCGTGGGCGGTGCCGCCATGAGCGGAGGGCGCCTACTCACTGGGCATCTGGGCCGCGCCGGACATTTGGGGCATATAAGTCTGGATCCGGAGGGACGGCCGGACATTGTGCATACGCCAGGCAGCCTAGAGGACGCTATTGGAAATCACAATATCGGCGCAAGAAGCGGCGGGCGTTTCACCATGACGCGGGATCTGCTGGCAGCGGTGGCGGCCGGCGATGCAGAGGCCGCCGGGGTGTGGCTGCGGAGCGTGCGGGCGCTCGCCGCAGGAATAGTTGGTCTCGTCAATGTGCTGGACCCTGAAGTGGTGATCCTCGGCGGCGGCATCATGGCTGCCGGCGATGCCCTCACCGTGCCATTGCTCGCGCGGATGGAGGAAATCGAGTGGCGGCCGGACGGAGTGGCTGTGCGCTTGGTAGCTGCAGCGCTGGGAGAAATGGCCGGAGCCTGCGGGGCTGCGGCGGCCGCCCGGGGCTGAAATTCCGCGCTGGCAGAACCCACCGAATGACTTCAGTAGTAGGTGTTATACTCGCAGGCTCGTCCAATGATTAAATGTCTCTTCCTCCTCCCGCTCTTGCTTTGCGCGCTGCCCGTCAGCGCGCAGGTTACCAATATAGAATTGCCGCCGACGGCGCTGCAATCCCTCGCTGCACTTCAGAAAATGACGGCCCGCGAGAAGCTGACCGGGCTAGTGGAAGTCTCTGGTAAGGGAGGTCAACCGACACCGCTGGCGTGGCGCATCGTTTTCTTCGAACCCCGCAGCGCCACGAAAACCGCAGCAGTAACGATCCGCGGCAATCGCGTGGAGGAACGCAACGCAAGCCGGGAGTTTTATCCGGCCAATGAACCCCCGGGATTTTTTGAAATGAGCAAAGTAGAGGTGGATTGCGTGGGCGCGTTTCGCATCGCAGACAAAGAGGCGGGCAAGGCCATGGTGGGGTTCGATACCATTGACTACCGGCTGCGCTGCCGGGAATTGAGCGAGGAACCTGTCTGGACGCTTACGCTGCGAGCCAAATCGGGGGCAGCACAGGGCACGATCACGCTTTCCGCACAAACAGGCAAGGTCCTCCGTACGGTTTGGTATCGCACCGGACTGGAAGGCAAACTCGTCATTGAAGACAGTGGGCTTCCCCAAGAGTTCCTTCCGCCATCTCCGGAGAAAATGCCAGACCCCTTTCCTGTTCCCCCGACGCCGGCGGCACTTCCGGTTCCCCCCTTGCCCTTGACGCCCGCAGCACCGGTTTCGCCCGCAACTCCCGCCGCCCCGGGGACCGAGCCCGGCTTGCCGCCACCGCCTCCCCTGCCCCCGCTTGGTGCGCCGCCGCCGGTGCCAAATATTACCCCAGACTGATTTGTATTTTCTTATTCACTCGCCAAACTCGGTTCTTAATTTCTTCCTTGCGTCTTCCCTTATCACTCGCCGTCCTGCTTGCTCTCGCCGCCCCACTTCAGGCAGCGTTTCTGATTTTCCCTGACAGCTCTGAGGTCGAGCTCAAAGGTGATACGAAAAGTGCCTATGAGAGCTACAAGGAGGGAAATTTCGCCGACGCTATCCGTATTTTTAGAGCCGAGGCCGGTCGCGGGGACAAGGACGCCATGTTTGCGCTCGGGCGTATTTATGAAGAAGGGCGCGCCATTGAGGGTTCCATGCCCATGGCGGAGAATTGGTATCGCAAGAGCGCCCAAGCCGGTCATGGATCGGCGCAGTTCAATCTGGGCGCGCTTTTGCTTAACTCCGCAGACAAGGCGGCGGAAGGCCTCGACTGGATGGTAAAGGCCGGGGATAGGGGATATAGCCGCGCCATGCTGGTGCTGGGCAGTCTCTACGCTAATGGTCAGGGCGTGAAGCAAAATGCGGCGGAAGCGAAAAAATGGCTGGAGAAAGCAGTCGGAGCCGGAGAGCCCGAAGCCTATGATTTGCTTGGACAGATGTATGCCAATGGCACCGGCGTGGAAAAACGCACGACCAGTGCTATGGAGATGTTTGAGAACGCTGCTAAGCTGGATTTCATTCCCTCCATGCTTAAGCTGGCTGTTATCTATTTGAATGGTGTGGAAGGAGTAACCAAAGATAGCGCCAAAGCTTTGGATTGGTTTCGGCGTGCAGCGGAGAAGGGCAATACAGAGGCAATTGTGGCCCTGGGCGCCATCCATGAACAGGGTAATAGTGTGGAGAAAAATCCCAATGAATCCTACAAGTGGTATCTCAAAGCTGCCGAGGCCGGAGACGTGACCGGCATCACCAAAACGGCCATGATGCTGGCCGAAGGCGTTGGCACGGCCAAAGACGAGAAGAAAGCTATGGAATGGTATTTAAAGGCTGCGGAAAAAGGCGGAGCCCATGCGATGTATGCCATCAGCGGCATGTATGAGAAAGGCGCCGGCGTGGTGGTCAGCCCCAAAGAAACTCTCCGCTGGACCGTCCGCGCTGCACTTTCCGGGATGCCGCAGGCCATGCGGGACATGGGAAAACGCTACCGCGTGGGCAAGGATGTGAACAAGGACACGATCGCCGCTCAGTCATGGTTTCTGCGCGCGGCCCAGAGTGGCGACCCGGAAAGCGCCATCACCGTCTCCGATATACTCATCGCCGGCGAAGGTGGTTTGCCGCCAGACCCGAAAGCCGCCAAATCCATTCTGACCCGCGCCGCAGAACTCGGCATGATGGAAGCCCAACTAAAACTCGCCGACTACTACGAGAAGGGATTGGCCGGCCGGCCGGATCTCATCCGGGCTTACGCGCTGCTCCTCGCCACGCGCGAAAATGAAACGGGAAGGAAGGCGCTGGAAGCTCTGGAGAAAAAGATGACTAAGGAGCAAATTGCGCAGGGCCGCAAAGAATACGAACGGATCAAAGAGGTGCCCAAAGTAACCAATGCACCAGCGGATGGTGCACCGCCATCGGGCGCGCTCGATGCGAAAACAGAGGCCCCGGCTGCGGAGGCGGATGGCGCCAGCAAGAAAACTCCCTAAACCTCCTGCGGCATCCGGCCATGGCCGGGCCGGCCCTTTTTACATGCTCAGCCCGCAGCACACTGCCATCCTCCGGTCTGTCTCGCGGTCGTTCTTTTTGAGTCTGCGCTTTCTGCCCGCCCCTGTGCGCGGCCCAATTAGTCTCGGCTACCTGCTGGCCCGGGCTTCCGATACCATAGCGGACACGGCGGAGCGGCCATCTGCGGAACGCATGGATCTGCTAGATGTTTTTCGCAAGGCAGCCAGTGGAGAGGCGGCACCCGACTTCTTCGAAGACATCCGGAAATTTGCAGCGTCAGTGAATCATGCTGGCGAACGCAGTCTGCTGGAGCGGCTGGACGAATGTCTCGCACTCCTTGCCTCGAGCCCTCCCGGCGAGGCGGTTCTGATCCGTGAAGTGCTGGGGCATATCCTCCGCGGGCAGCGGCTAGATGTTGAGCGGTTCCTTCATCCAGCGGCCCTTCCCGATGCGCCTGCGCTGGAGGAATACACCTTCCTCGTCGCGGGCTGCGTGGGCGAGTTCTGGACCAAGGTGTGCGCCCTCCGCCTGCCAAGCTGTTACCGTTTGCCTGAGGAGGAAATGATCCGCCACGGCATCCGCTACGGGCAGGCCCTGCAACTGATTAATATTCTCCGGGATCAGCCTAAAGACATGGCCACCGGCAGGTGCTATCTGCCTGAGATTGAACTGCGTGCCGCCGGGCTGGAATCGCTGGCATGGCCTTCAGAAAACTGGCCTGCCTGGCACGCGGTGCGGCACCGCTGGACCAGCATCGCTCGTGAACATCTGCATGCTGCGCGACTCTACATACGTGCTCTGGACAGCCTACGCCTGCGCTTTGCCACCCTGATGCCACTGCTTATTGGCGAAGCCACGCTGGATCTGCTCGATGCCCAGCTTAAAGACCAACCGCCGTCCGCTGTAAAGATCAGCCGCCGCGAGGTGCGGCTCAAAGTTGGCCGGGCGCTCTGGCTCGCACTGCGCGGGCAAGCCTGAGTCTGCCTCTTTACGCCTCCGATGGTGCGGACTTCAGTTGCTGGATCACCCGCCATGACTGCGAGACCATGAGGCCCAGTATAATGGTCAGCCAGATGCTCTGCAGTTGGATCAGCACAAAGGCAATGAGCCCGACACCAAGCACAAGGCCTATCCATGCAGAAATCCGCAGGCTCTTTACAGGACCGAGCTTGAACCAAAGCAGGCCGCGCAAAATCTGTCCGCCATCCATCGGAAACACGGGCAGCAGATTAAAGATGAGCAGGACCGTGTTGATGATATGAATCTGGGAAACGAAATTGAGCGCGGTGGAACCGTCGCCGTTGACGTCCCTAACGCTAGAGGCGTTCAGCCCGGATTCCATCCACCATTCGAGCCCATAGAGCAAAGGCCAGAGCACAGCATTGACCAAAGGGCCTGCTGCAACCCCCCATAGATAGGCTCCGGGACGCGGCGGCGTCTGCACGTAGGCAATGCCTCCGAAGGGCCATAGAAGGATCTGATTGGCCACACCTCCGACCTGCCGGGTGGCAAACGCATGGCCAAATTCATGTAGCAGCACGATGGCAAAAAGGGTAATATACTCCGCGATGTCCCAGCCGATGTGCGGATACTGACCCTTGCCCTTGTTAATATGGTAATAGGCGACCAAGAGCCAAGACCAGTGAAGGAAAACACGGATGCCGCGCACACTGAACAGCGGCCATGTGCCGGGAGGCGGAGCGGAGGAATCAACTGGGGCTGGTAACATCCTCCATCATACACTGAAATGCCAGCGCGCCAGTGTTGACTTGCAGGAATGCACCCCACCTGGTTGCGCAACACGGCTGACCGGTTTCTATCGGGACCTCCACAGCTCCCGGCGCTCTCTTGCGAGGCGAGGCGGGTCAAACACACCAAGTTCTTGCAAATTTGCCCAACGCAGAAGAAATGAGCTATTGATCTCTCCTCCCAGTTGTTCTCTCTCCCCCTAACTCGGCCATGCTCACCATCGCGCTCACCGGCGGTATCGCCACTGGGAAAAGCACGCTCGCCAAACTGCTCATCGAACTGGCGCCGGGAACGGTTATTTTCGACTGTGACGCCTGCGTGCATGAGTTGTTGACAAGCCGGGAAGTCGTTGCCAATATTGCCATGTCTCTGGAACAGGACCTTGGCAGCGCTGACAGTACATTGAATCGCAGCCGGTTACGGGAACTGGTGTTCGCGCAGGCGGAGCACAGGAAGACCCTCGAGGGTATCCTCCATCCGCTTGTTCGCACGGCCTGCCTTGCCGCAAGGCAGCAGGCCCGCGACTCCGGTGCAGCAGCCATTTTTTTGGCTGATGTGCCGCTGCTCTACGAATCCGGTTTTCCGTTCGACCGCGATCTCGACCTCGTCGTCGCCTGCAGTCCTGCCATCCAACGATCCCGTCTTATGGCGCGGAGCGGTTTCGCCCCGGACCTTGCGGACCAAATCATCGCAGCCCAGCTTCCCATTGCGGAGAAGATGGCGCGGGCGGACGTGGTCCTCTGGAATGGTTCCACGCCCGGCTCCCTGAGACGCCAAACTGAACATTTCCTCCTATGGCTGAAGAACAAGATACGCCCCTGACCCCTGCCTCCGCTGAGCCCGAGGCTCCCACTGCCGTGGACACCCCCGCCCCCTCCGCAGAAGCTCCGTCCTCTCCGGGGGCAGCAACTGCAAAAGCCCCGGAGCAAAAGCAGCCCCCGCAAATTCCGCCCACCATTTCCTACAACGCTCTGCTCGGCCGCCCGGTAAAGGAACTCTACGACCTCGGCACCGACCTTGGTCTCCGCGTCGGCGGCGTGCGCAGCAAGCACATCCTCGTTTTTGAAATCCTCTGCCATTACAGCCGTGAGGGCAGCGTGATTGAGGCAGAAGGTATTCTCGACATTACCCGCGAGGGCATGGGCTGCCTGCGCGATCCCCGCTACTCATTCGCCCCCCTTGCCGACGATATCTTCCTGGCCCCCAGCGCCATCCGCCGCTACAATCTCCGACCCGGCCTTCGCCTCACCGTGACCGCGCGCGCTCCGCGGGATCAGCGGGAGAAATTCATCTGCACAGAGCACATCGTCACCATCGAAGACAAACCGGCGGACGACTGGCAGCTACCTACCCATTTTGACAAATTGACCGCGCTCTTTCCAAATGAGCGTATCATCCTCGAAACCCGTAAATCAAAGTCCGTTGGTCCACGTGTCGTCGATATCGTGTCCCCGCTCGGCAAAGGTCAGCGCGGTCTCATCTGCGCCCCGCCCCGAGGTGGCAAGACCGTCCTGCTCAAGGACATCGCTTTCTCGATCAAGGAAAATCACCGGGAGGTCGAACTCATCATATTGCTCATCAATGAGCGCCCTGAAGAGGTCACTGATTTTGTGGAAAGCGTGGGCTGCCGGGTGTTCTCCAGCACCTTCGATGAACCCTCCATTCGCCACATCCAGGTGGCAGAACTCGTCCTAGAGCGCGCTAAACGGCTCGTGGAGCACGGAAAGGATGTCGTCATCCTGCTCGACTCCCTGACCCGTCTGGCCCGCGGCTACAACAACGTCCACGGCGGCAAAGGCCCCTCTGCCTCCGGCGGCGTCGATCACGGCGCCCTGCAAAAAGCCCGTAAATTCTTCGGTTCCGCCCGGAAGTGTGAAGAAGGCGGCAGCCTCACCATCCTCGCCACGGCTCTCATCGAGACCGAGAGCAAGATGGACGATGTCATTTTTGAGGAATTCAAAGGCACCGGGAATCTGGAAATCACGCTCGACCGCGAACTCGTGGAGCGCCGCATTTATCCCGCCATTCACGTGCAAAAGTCTGGCACCCGGAAAGACGATCTCCTCTACCATCCCGACGAATTCCGCCGCATTGGTGCCATCCGCAAACAGATGGCCGCCCTCCCCGCTGGCGAAGCCATGGAAGTGCTTATCCGCTCTGTCAAGGCCACCGGCTCCAACGCCGAGATGTTACTTAAGGGACTCATTACCTAGTTCACAAATTCGCCACGACGCTTTTGGGCCCGGCACGGCCGCAAACTGGAAATTGATCCGGGAGAAATCGGCTCGGCCAAAAGCTAAATTTTACCGTTCCCGCCGGTTTACCGAAATGAACTTGGAAGTGGTGTGACCAGTTCTTGTCGTCGGAAGCTGGCTGGCTAGGGGGCAGGCAAAGCGTTGCCTGTTTTTTAATAAGAAACGTGCCTCCCTTGCTGCGGCCGACACCGTGCTGCTCATCGGCCCGGTCACGGTCCCTTCAGCCTCCAATGCGACTAACATTATCCCTCTACGCAGCCCGACACGCTAACCGGCGGCAACCTTCATGGACCTGCCTACAAGCGGCGCCAACGGTAGCCGGCGCAGCACTACCGCCACCCCCGGGTTCAACTTCCAGTTGCAGTTCGTGATGCTTAGCCATGGGAGGACCTCGGGCGGTCCGCACTCCCTGACTCGGTTCTATTAAGCTCAAGCGACGACCACTATTGTCCGTTGGGTCAAAAGTCAGTATAGAAAATCATTTAAGTCATAGTTTATACCAAAAAAGCGGCTTTTTCATTCAGGAATACTTTCGACATGGTGAAATTTAACATAGACGCCGCTGTCGAAATTCCAGAAACTCACTCCCGGGGAAGATTTCCGCTTCCGTCCGGGAAAACCCCAGTCCAATGCCAGTTTCACTCCCCTGCAAACCCAACCATTTTTTTCACCACTTCCTCCGTGTCCGAAACTCCCGAGCATCCATACCTCGCTACCGCCAGCGAACTCACCGCATGGCTGGATACCCTCCCCACCGGGGACGGCGTACGCGTGGCCCTCGATACTGAGGCGGACTCGCTACATTCTTATCGCGAGAAACTCTGCCTCATCCAGATGGCGGTGGGGGAACGGAAGGCGCTCATCGACCCGCTGGGCATCAGCGACCTCACCCCGCTGCTGCGCTATCTGGACAACACCGAAATTTGGGTGCACGGGGCAGACCTCGACATGACGCTGATGAAGCGCACGTTTGATCACATCCCGGAGCGCCTTTACGATACCCAAGTGGCTGCCCGACTCGCCGGAGAACGCCAATTTGGCCTAGCCCACCTAGTAGAGCACAGTTTCGGAGTGACACTCAGCAAGCAGAGTCAGCGGGCCGACTGGGGGAAGCGTCCGCTAACGCCGCGCATGATCGAGTATGCGCTCAATGATGTGCACTTCATCATCCCGCTGGCCGACCGCTTCCTCACCCGGCTGCGGGAACATGGCCGCGAGCCATGGTTTCTTGAAAGCTGTGCGGACGCCCGGCTTTCGGTGCTCCAACGCCCCCCGCCTGATCCTGAGGAGCAGTGGCGCATCAGTGGCAGCGGAGCGCTTAAACCCCAGGGACTTCACTACCTGCGCGCCTTCTGGCGGTGGCGGGATAAGGAGGCGGAACGCATCGATCGGCCTTCCTTCAAAATCATCTCCAACGACGAGTTGATCGCTTTTGCCCAGGGTATGCAGGAAGGAAAAGAGCCGGTGCTGCCATCCCGGTATCCCCCGCCCTTCCACCGCCGCTTTTACAAGGTTTTCAAGGAAGCCAAAGCCGCTCCTGAGTCCGAATGGCCCCGCCGTCCGAATCGCCGCCGTGTCGAGAGAAACCCCGATGCCGAGCGCCGCTTTGATCAACTGAAAGGGAAGCGCGACCGCCTTGGCACAGAACTCAATATCGACGGTGCCCTCATTGCCAGCCGGGCCGCACTGGAGACGGTCGCTCAGGATGCCTCCAAGGCCGGTGAGCTGTTGCTCAACTGGCAGCGGGAGCTGCTGCACGTCTGATTCGCTGCCTTCCGCGGGTTCGTCCGGCTTAAGTGTTCGTTTCAGCCCCTTCATGCTTTGGCCGCTTGAGAATTATGTGCGGTTCTGCACTCATGGCCTGAAATGCCCCTTCTTCGTCTGCTAGCCTTTGTTTTCCTTCTGCCCGCTGCGCAGGGGCAGAAGGTATTCATCAATGAACTGCACTACGACAACACCGGCGTGGATGCCGGCGAAGGCTTGGAGATCGCCGGCCCGGCGGGCACGGACCTGAGCCAATACGACGTCGTCTATTACAACGGAGCCGGAGGGAACAAATACGGCTCACTGCGGCTCTCCGGCCTGATCGATGATGAAGGAACAGGCACCGGGGCGGTGTGGTTTGACATCGTGGGTCTGCAAAACGGCGCGCCGGACGGGTTGGTGCTCTATCACTGGCTGAGCGCAACGGTAGTCCATCGCATCTCCTACGAGGGAGCCTTCACTGCTGTGGGTGGAGAGGCGAGGGAGCAGTATCTTCCGGACATCAATGTGCTTGAGGGCAGCGCTACGGCGGCAGGCGATTCACTCCAACTCACCGGCAACGGGACGGGACTGGCGGATTTCGTCTGGAACGCACCACGCGCAGCCAGCCCCGGCGCACTCAATACGGCCCAGACCTTTACCGCGAACCTCCCACGCACGGCCACGCTTACTATGGTAACCTCCCTTCTCACAGAAGGCCAATCCGGCACGCTCACGCTCTCCGTGCAACCAGCGCCGACGGCAGGCCTAGCGTATGCACTTTCCGCAAATCGTTCCGGTGTGCTCGGCATCCCGGCGGTGCTCACCGTGCCCGTTTCGGGTTCAATTAGTGTGCCGGTGACGGCCCTTACCGATAACGTGGCGGATGGATTTCAGGAAGTGGCGCTCAATGCAGTGCCTGCCGACAACACATGGCCCGCTGCCGCAACCGGCGTGCAAGTGGTGGATGAGGACCGCCCCATTGTGAACGCTCCCGGGGCGTTGAGGGTAATGTCGTTCAACGTGCGGCTTGGACTTAGCGCTCCGGGCAGCGCGGACTTCAATGCCGTTAGGGAAATTGTGGAGCGCATCAGCCCGGATGTGCTATGCCTTCAGGAGGTGAGCAGCACAGGCGACTTTGGCGATTTCCTCTCCCTAGCCGCGCAATGCGGATTCCCCTCCAGCGCGGCGCACCGGGCCATCAGCGGCGATGCGTTTGCCGGGCAGCATTATATACGCGGCGATATCAGCGGCGGATCGGATGTGAACGTGGTGACGCTAAGCCGCTGGCCCATCACGCAGCGCATTCAGTTGGGACGGGGTGCCGCAGGGCGCGCAGAGATCACCCGGTATCCTCTGCTCACCGTTGTAGATATACCCTGGTTGAACGCTGCGGAGGATCCGGCTATTGTGAACGTGCACCTCAAGGCCGACGGGGACGAATCGAGCGCTTTCCGGCGCGCCCTCGAGGCCATGCGCACGCGGGAATACATGGCCGCCGCGGGGTTTAATCCAACCACCGACAATGTGATGGTCATCGGCGATTTCAATGCGAACGACCGTTTGCCGCAGGTCGCTTCATGGCAGACAAAAATCCCCGCCCTAATGCAGCCAGGCACAGGAAAATTCGCCGACGGTTCGGCGCTGCCATTCTCCTTCGTACCGGGCAGCGACCTCACAACGGGCATCACACTGCCCTACGCCACCTTCCCGCACAGCGGGTTCAATTCCTCTGGGCTGACCGCAGTGGCGCTGCTCCAGCCGGATCGCAGCGAGGCGACATTCTTTGAGTCCAAACTAGACTACCTCTTCCTCAGTCAGCCCATCCGCAGCCGTGGCGGAGTGATGACCGAGGTCTATAACAGTCGGCTGGAACACAGCTACGACGGCCTGCCCAAACGCTCCACGCTGCCTGACGGCATGCTGAGTATTGCGGCCAGTGATCACTTCGCCCTATACGCAGACGTGCCGCTCTTGGTGCGCCCGGTGCTGAGCGTGACGTTCTCTCAGGAGCGTGTGGACGAAGGCGACAGTGGGCTGACCGCCACCATTTCCGTGTCACCCGTTCCGTCGGAGCCGGTCGAGGTGTCGCTGAGCTCATGGCGGGACGACCGACTGGCGGTGCCGCCCTCTGTGATGCTGAGCGCCGCTCAGGCATCGATCGTGGTGCCGGTGCTGGTGCCTTGGCTGCCACATGTGGAACCCCACCGTGCGGTCGTACTTACCGCAAGAGCGGAAGGCTGCATGGACGGGCAGAGCAGTGTGGGCGTATCGAATCGCGAGGCGGGCAGTGAATTAATTATTTCCAAGTATCACGAACCCACCACCGGCAGTAGCGGACGTTCAGTCGAATTGCTAAATGTTTCAGGCCGTCCGATAGACTTCAGCCGCACCGCTCTACGCCTTCGCCGCTACTCCAACGGGGGAACCGAGGGCGTGCTGGATGCGCAAGCTGCCACTGGCATTCTGCCCGCGGGGGCAGTGCTCGTCGTGGGAGATGAATCCACCGGCTCCTTCATGGTGGCGCACGGGCTAATCCCCGCGCCTGCCCAGCCTTTCACCTCGCAGCTTGACCACACGGTGAATTTTAACGCGGCGGGCTTTGCGGCCTTTGTGAAAGACCAACTCGTCTTCACCGGCAACGATGCGCTGGAAGTCCTCGTGAATGGATTCCGCAGCGATGTGTTCGGCGAGATCGGCCACGATCCAGGCACTGCGTGGACTGGCCCTGGAAGCGCCTCCACGGCAGATGCTACACTCACCCTCCAGCCTGCACTCGCCACCGGCAGCAGCGGCTGGCGACTTCCCGGCTTCCGCTTCATTTTTACAGCACCATCGCTAGCCGGATTTGGCACCGCTCCCGTGATTGCTGATCGCTACCGTGTTTGGACTGCCGCCAATGGTCTCATTGGTCTCAACGCCGCACTAAACAATGATCCGGACATGGACGGTGTGGACAATTTGTCTGCATACGCCGCCCCCGGCGGACTCACTCCCGGGCCCCGCGGCCTCACCCGCATGCTCCGTGCTGACGACCCGCTGCTCTCATTGAGCATTGAATCCTCCCCCAATCTTGCCATATGGCAGACAGCTATCGGCTCTGAGTCCGCCGGTCCGCTGCTACCCGACGGGACTCGTCTTTCCACCTTCACTCTTTCCCCTGTCCCGGGACGCATCTTTCTGCGGCAGCAGATTTGGCGCCCTTAATATTTTATGGACCTGTTCGCCTCACTAGCGCCGGCCGCTCCCGCGGAGAAAGTATTCACTGTCACCCAGCTCACACGCCGGGTGAAAGACGCGCTGGAAGGCGGTATTGGCACCGTTTGGGTGCAGGGGGAAATCAGCAACCACCGCCGCCAGACCAGCGGCCATCATTACTTCACGCTCAAGGACGCCGGTGCCCAGCTCGCCTGCGTGCTGTTCAAAGGCAGCGCGCAATTTGTGAAAGCCCCAATCGCCGACGGACTGATGATTCAGGCCTTCGGAGACATCACGGTATATGAGGCGCGCGGCCAGTATCAAATGCTGGTGCGCAACGTGCAGGCCGCCGGGCAGGGCTCGCTCCAGCTTCGTTTTGAAGAACTGAAGCGCCGCCTCGCCGCCGAGGGACTTTTCTCCGTGGATGCCAAGCAGGACATCCCCCGACTGCCGCAGACCGTCGCCATTGTCACTTCGCCCACCGGCGCGGCCCTGCAGGACATGCTGAACATCCTGCGACGCCGCGCCCCGTATCTGCACATTTTGATTGCCGCTGTCCGCGTCCAAGGTGCTGGTGCCGAGCATGAAATCGCGGACGCCATTCGCATGATCGACGCCGAAAGCGGCGAATCGCTGCCGGTGATCGACACCGTCGTCGTCGCCCGCGGCGGCGGCAGTCTTGAGGACCTGTGGTGCTTCAATGAAGAGGTTGTCGCCCGGGCCATCCATGAGTGCAGCATTCCAGTCATCAGCGCGGTGGGACACGAGATCGATTTCACCATCGCGGACTTCACTGCCGACCTGCGCGCCCCCACGCCCAGCGCCGCGGCAGAACTGCTCGCACCAGACCGCGAAGAACTCCTAGCCGATGCCGTGCAATGCTGGCAGCGCATCGCCCGTGCCATGCAGCAAACCCTCGTGCAGGAACGCCGCGCCCTCGACCTCACCGCCCGCACCCTGCGCCAGACCGACGCCGAGCGCCTGCTACTCCCCTGGCGTCAGCAGCTCGACCAGTGCGAGCAGTCGCTGAGCACCCTCGTTTCCACGGAACTCACCGCCCGGCGCAGCGCTGCGGAAAATCTCCGCCTGCGCCTCGAATCTCACCGCCCCGACCAGGCACTCGCATCCTTCTCCGTGCGCCTCCAAGTGCTGCGCGAACGCCTCCAGTCACGCATTACGCAAAGCATGGAACGCAGCGCCGCTTTATTAAAGCAAAGCAGTAGCCTCCTTCGCACCCTCGGCCCGCAAAGCGCCTTCGAGCGCGGCTTCACCTGCACCACCGACAAGTCCGGCCGCGTCGTGCGCGATGCCTCGGAATTAAAGCTGGGCGATGAATTCGAGACCCGCTTCCGCCGCGGAAAAGTAAAAGGAATCGTCAAGGAAGTTTCCTCCTCTGGCCGTCCCGCGAAATAGCCGGTGAAAAATGGGAGCTTCATGCGTAATTAAACTCCTTAAGATACGTCTTCCGTGACCAACCGCACCATACTTACACTCGCACTGCTAAGTCCCTTGAATCTCGCTGCGAGCGGAGCCATTGAGTTCAACAGGGACATCCGCCCCATCATCACCAAACACTGCACGGCCTGCCACGGCGGGGTAAAGGAGGCGGGGAAAGTGTCCTTCATTTATCGGGAGAAAGCGCTGGCTCAAGGGAAGTCGGGGAAGACCACAATCGTGCCGGGACAGCCGGATGCTTCGGAGATGATCCGGCGCGTGACGACTCTGGACGAAGACGACCTCATGCCCAAGCCGGAGCATGGCCCGAGGCTGAACGATGCGGAAGTCGCGACGCTCAAACAATGGATCACCGAAGGCGCGAAGTGGAGCGAGCACTGGTCGCTGGTTCTGCCATCGGAGCCAGGCGCGCCCGCTTTGAAGAATGTTGCCTGGCCGCAGCAGCCGCTGGATGCGCTGGTGCTCGCGAAGCTGGAGGCGGAAAACCTTGCCCCATCGCCGGCGGCTTCCCCTGCGGAGTGGCTGCGGCGCGTTTCTCTCGACCTCACCGGCTTGCCGCCTTCGCTGGAGGAATGGGAGGCGTACAAGACCGCCTTCGCCGCGGATGAAAAAGCTGCGCGCACTCAGGCCGTGGACCAGTTGCTGGCTTCGCCGGCGTTTGGCGAGCACTGGACCGCCATGTGGCTCGATCTGGCGCGCTACTCGGATACCTTCGGCTTTGAGAAAGACCCGCACCGCGACATCTGGCCGTGGCGCGACTGGGTGATCCGCGCGCTCAATGCGGATATGCCATTTGATCAATTCACCATCAAACAACTCGCCGGTGATTTGCTGCCGGAGGCCACCGCCGAGGACATTTTGGCCACCGCCTTCCACCGTAATACGCAGAACAACACCGAGGGCGGCACCGACGACGAAGAGTGGCGCGACACCGCCGTGCAGGACCGCGTTAATACCACTTGGACCGTCTGGCAGGCCACTACCTTCGGCTGTGTGCAGTGCCACTCACATCCCTACGATCCTTATCCGCACGCCGACTACTATCACTTCAAGGCGTTCTTCGACTCCGCGGAAGACTGCGACCAGAACGACGACTGGCCAAAATTGACGACTGGCGACGAAAAGGCCGCAGACGCTTACCGTCGGGCGACGTCCCTTCGCGACAGCATTTGGCGCTCGGGACTCTCCACCGCCGGGCAAATCCAAGACTGGATCGCCCAAAAACCAGCCTCCGCCGTCGCCAGCGGAGGCAAACTCAGCATTGCAGAGAATGGAAAAGTAAATGCCTCCGGCACGATACCTGCCGGGGTGAGATACAATGTTTCCCTGCCAGCTAAAGAGGGTCAGACGGCGCTGCGCCTTCATATTTATCCAGACAAGGATGATCCGAAGGAGTGGCCGGAGCGCGGCGTGATGATCACAGAGTTTTCCATCACGCTGGTAAAGCCGGACGGCGCGAAAGTCCCTGTGAAACTGCGCGAGGTTATCGCGGATCAAGTCCTCGGACCCTACAACCCCCTAGCGTTCGCCGGCGGTGGGGGACGTGCTGGATTTGGCGGGTATCCAGTGCTGGAGGGGCCGCGGTGGTGCGTGTTCGTCTTTGATCAACCGGCAACTGCCGGCACTCTAGAGGTGGCGATGAAACACGACGCCCTAGTCAATTCAGGATTCCAAGGAACTCCCACACGGCGGTTTTCATTCGAGAGTTCCAAAGCCGATTTCACCAATGACGAGCGCGCCAGACTTTTCGCCGACTGGCGTGCAGCACGTGATGAACAGGCCAAAATCAAAGGCACGGCCGTTCCGATTATCGCCGAGCGCAATGTCCCACGGGATACCCGCCTCTACGTCCGGGGAAATCGCCTGACAAAAGACGCAAGCACGCCGCCTGCCATCCCTAGCGTCTTCAATCCGCCCGCAGCAAATGGACGCCAGTCCCGCCTCGATATGGCCCGCTGGCTGGTGAGCGACAAGAACCCGCTCACCGCTCGCGTCACGGCGAACCGGCTGTGGGCCGCGATGTTCGGCCACGGTATCGTGGACACGCTCGAGGACTTCGGCTCCAGCGGCGCACTGCCGTCGAACCAGCAACTCCTCGATCACCTCGCGCTGCGGCTTTCGAAACATCACGGCTGGTCGCTGAAAAAGTTGGTCCGCGAGATCGCCCTCAGCAGCACTTACGCCCAGACCAGCAAGGCGAGCGCTGAACTGGCCGCTCGCGATCCGCACAATACTATCCTCGCCCGCGGTCCGCGCCAGCGCCTTACCGCGGAGATGGTGCGCGACCATGCGCTCGCCGTATCCGGCCTGCTCTCGATCAAAATGCACGGCCCGCCGGTCTATCCTCCGCAGCCCGATGGCGTGTGGAGCAGCGTTTATAGCGGTGCCGCATGGAACCCCTCCAAGGGCGAGGATCGATACCGCCGCGGACTCTACACCTATTCCAAACGCACCAGCGGATACCCGGGCTTCCTCACGTTTGACGCCCCATCCCGCGATATTTGCACCGCCCGCCGGATGCCAACGAACACGCCACTGCAGGCCCTCGTTACGCTCAACGACCCCGGCTTCATCGAAATGGCCGCCGCCCTCGCCAAACGCGCCGCGAAAGACGGCGGTTCAACGCGCGATCAAATCGCCCGCGCTGTGAAACTCATCACCCTAGAGGACCCACCCGCCGCCGTCGTGGAATCCCTGACCAAACTCCACGACGCCGCGCTCGCCGATTACCAGCAGCGCCCGGAGGAATCAAAAAAGCTCGCCGATTCCCCCGATGCCGCCGCCATGACACTAGTGGCGAACACGCTGCTCAACACTGACCTTTCGCTGAACCGATGAACCACCGTGACCTTCTCTTCACTCCCACGCGCCGGCATTTTCTACGCGGCTGTTCACTTGGGCTCGCCGGGATGTGGCTGGGCTCGAAGGCCGGGGCGGCCAGCGTTATGAAGAAGGACCCTGCAAATCCGCTGAGGACTTCGCAGCCTCATTTCGCAGCTAAGGCGAAGCGTGTGATCTATCTGCACATGGCCGGCAGCCCCAGCCAGTTGGAGCTTTTTGACCACAAGCCGGAACTAAGCAAAATCGATGGTCGCGACTGCCCGCAGTCGTTCCTCGAGGGCAAGCAGTTCGCGTTCATTCAGGGCGTGCCGAAGATGCTGGGGAATCAGTATCCCTTCCAGCAGTACGGGCAAAGCGGCCAGTGGATCAGCGACCGCCTGCCGCACCTTGCAAAGGTTGCGGACGACCTCTGCATCGTGAAGTCCATGTACACCGACCAGTTCAATCACGGTCCGGCGCAGTTGGTCATGCACACCGGCACGGCCACGCCCGGAGCGGCGAGTTTTGGCGCGTGGTCCACTTACGGACTGGGTTCAGAAAATGAGAATCTCCCCGGCTTCATCGTGCTGACCAGCGGCGGCAAGAATCCCGATGCCGGCAAGAGCGTGTGGGGCAGCGGTTATCTGCCCGGTGTTTATCAGGGCGTGCAATGCCGCTCGGCTGGCGAACCGGTGCTGTTTCTTCAGGACCCACCAGGCATCGACCGTAGCCTGCGCCGCAAGAGTCTGAATGCGCTGGCGGAGATCAATGCGCGGACAGCGGCGGAGGTGGGCGACGTGGAAACCACAACCAGGATGGCGCAGTATGAAATGGCTTTTCGCATGCAAATGGCGGCCACGGATGCCTTCGACCTCACCAAAGAGCCGCAGGACATCCACGAACTCTATGGCACTCAGCCCGGGCGCGAGTCCTTTGCCAACAACTGCCTGCTTGCGCGCCGTCTCGCCGAACGCGGCGTGCGCTTTATCCAGCTATTCGACTGGGGCTGGGACAGCCATGGGTCCGGCAAGGGAGAGTCGCTGCATCATGGATTCAAAGACAAGTGTGAGGGCACCGACAAAGCCTGTTACGCGCTGCTCACCGATCTAGCCCGTCGCGGGCTGCTTGCGGATACGCTCGTCATCTGGGGCGGGGAGTTCGGACGCACCTCCATGCGCGAAAACCGCAGGGGGCAGGCCATGGCTTTCGTGGGCCGCGACCACAATCCCGGCGCTTTCAGCATCTGGATGGCCGGCGGCGGCGTGAAGCCCGGCACCAGCTACGGAGCCACCGACGAGTTCGGCTATCAGGCCGTGCAGGACAAAGTGAGCCCGCACGACTTCCACGCCACCGTGCTCGCCCTGCTGGGGTTCGATCACTTGCGGCTCAACTACCCGGTGAGCGGGGTGCCTTTGCGCCTGACCAACGTCACTAAGCCCGGCAGCAAGGTGATCAGAGGGCTCATGGCCTAAACGCTTCCGATTGCAGCCCCGGCGTTGATCCGCCATGAAAGCCCTACATGTCGCCTTCCGTCACCTATTTTGATCACTGCCGCCTTCTATTGGAGACGGTGGCCGCCCAGTCCAATGCCATCAAGCAAACCGCCCGGCTTTTTGCCGACACCATTCTCGCCGACAGAATGGTGCATGTGTTTGGCAGCGGTCACAGCCGTATCATGGTGGAGGAAATGTGGCCCCGATATGGTTCGTTCCCGGGCTTCAATCCTATTGTCGAACTGTCCCTGACCTATCATAATAATGTGGTGGGCGCGAACGGGCAGCGTCAGGCGATGTTTCTCGAAAACGTTAGTGGTCTGGCGCCGCGAATTCTGCGCAGTTTTGCGCTAAGCTCGCAGGACAGCGCGCTCGTGATTAGTTCCGGCGGCTGCAACATCGTGCCGGTCGAAATGGCAGAGGAATTTCAGCGCCGCGGAGTCAAAGTGGCCGCCATCGTGAGCCTTACCCACTGCACGGCCAGCAAGTCACGCCGGTCCGACGGGAAAAAGCTTACGGACTTTGCCGACATCGTCCTCGATACCGGCGCTCCGGTTGGCGATGCTATGGTGAAAATCGAAGGCCTGGAGTCCCCGGTGTCGCCGGGCAGCACTGTGGGCGGATGCCTGCTTGTGAACGCGGTGAAAGCCGAGGTCGCGGCGCTGCTCACGGCGGCAGGAAATCCTCCGAAGGTGCTCACTGCCGGCAACGTCATCGGCAGCGACCGGGCTGCGGCCATCTTTGAAGCCGCCTACGACGAACACGCCCACCGTCTGGCCCAACTTTATGCCACTGTCGGCCCGGCCTGAATTTTACTGACATACGAATCCATTCGATCTCATGCGCTTCACCATTCTCCCTCTCCTTTTCGCGACAGCTACCACCCTGCTCGCCGGCCCGGCTGTAACCGCCAAACGCGAGGGCACTCAGGTCGTTTTTCGAGCCGGGGACAAGGAAATGTTTCGCTATCAGGCAGAGCCCTCGCCACTCCCACGGCCGGATATCAAGCCGGAGTATCAGCGAGGCGGCTATCTCTTTCCGCTCCTCACACCTTCCGGCAAATCCATCGCGGACGACTACCCTGCGGACCACAAGCACCACCACGGGCTCTGGTGGGCGTGGACGAAGACGAAGTTTGGTGCTACGGAGCCCGACTTCTGGAACATGGGCAACAAAGGCGGACGTGTGGAATTTGTCTCGCTGGAAAAGGTCTGGGAAAAGGACTGCACGGCGGGATTGACGGCAAAGCACCGCTTTGTGAGCCTGCTCGCGAATCCTCCCGCTGCGGTGCTCGAGGAAACATGGGAATTGCGGGCGACGGCCATCGACGGGGACAAACCGCGATTTGTGCTCGACCTCATCAGCACTCAAGCCTGTTCTGGCAGCGAACCGCTCAAACTTCCCCAGTATCACTATGGCGGCCTCGGTTTTCGTGGGCGGCAGGACTGGAACGGCGCAGAAAATTGCCGGTTCCTCACAAGCGAAGGCATCACCGACCGCATAAAAGGAAACAATTCCACGGCGCGCTGGCTCTGGGTGGGGGGAAATGCCGATGGCACAGTGGCGGGCGTGACCATCCTCAGCCATCCTGACAATTTCCGTGCTCCTCAACCTCTGCGGCTGCATCCCAAGGAGCCGTTTATCTGCTTCGCCCCGCAGCAGGCAGGTGAAATGGAAATCAAACCCGGCACGCCCTACGTCTCACGCTACCGTCTTATCATTGCCGACGGCGAGCCAAAAGCCGAAGAGGTGGAAGCATGGTGGAAGGAATACACCCGAAAGTAAGGTGAGCCATGCGCGTGACCCTCATCGCTGCGGTTTCGAGTGACGGATTCATCAGCAGGGGTCACGGCATACCGTGGCATTTGCCGGAGGACGTGCGGCAATTCCGGACCTGGTGCGAGGGTAAATGGCTGATCGTGGGGCGGCGAACCTTTGCGGAAATGCAGGGCTGGTTCCGGCCCGGCCAAACGCCGGTGGTCGTCACCCGGCAGCAGACTTATGAGGTTCCCGGGGGACATGCTGCGGGATCAATGGATGCTGCGCTGGCAATCGCGAGAACGGCCGGTGCGGATGAATGTGGAGTCATCGGAGGGGGGGGGGTATATGCCGAAGCAATGCCCTTTGCTGATACACTGATACTCACCCGGGTGGATACCCTTCTCCTTCAGGGCGTTGCTTTCCCGCCCATTATTGAATCAGAATGGCGCACCTTATCCCTCCGGCACTACGACGCCGACGCCGTTCACGCATATTCCTTCAGTATCCGCCGGATGGATCGGATTGCGGCAATCGCTGCACACTAACAACAATACACTTCCTGATGAACACCCGACGCGATTTCCTTAAAGCCGCTGCCGCACTGGCCACACCAGGCGCTTTGCCTTCAATCATTCAACGTGCCGCCGCCATCGAACCAGAAAAAGGGAGCACCTTCCTCGACGCGGAGCATGTGGTGATTCTCATGCAGGAAAACCGTTCGTTCGACCACTGCTACGGCTCGCTACAGGGCGTGCGCGGATTCAATGATCCCCGTGCGGTGACCCTGCCGGATGGAAGTCCTGTGTGGTGCCAGACCAATGCAGCCGGCGAAACCTATGCGCCTTTCCGGCTCGATATGCGCGGGAGCAATGCCACATGGCTCGGCTGTCTGCCGCACGACTGGCCTGACCAGTCCCGAACCCGCAACGATGGACGCTACGACCGCTGGCTGGACAATAAGCGCCCCCTGCGCCGCGGCGCGGAGCATTTGCCGCTCACTTTGGGCTACCACACCCGGCAGGACCTTCCGTTCTACTATGCTCTCGCCGACGCCTTCACTGTTTGCGACCACGCGTTCTGCTCCAGCCTCACCGGGACCACCCCCAACCGTCTTCATCTCTGGAGCGGCACCCTGCGCGCCAAAGCGGATCCGGCTTCCAAAGCCAATGTGCGCAACGGGGACGCAGAAACCGAAGCCGGCCTCTCATGGAAGACTTTCCCCGATCGGCTCAGCGAACGCGGCATCGACTGGCGCGTTTACCAGAACGAACTTTATGTTCACACCGGCCTCACATCGGAGCATGCCGCATGGCTGGGAAATTTTGGCGACAACCCGCTGGAATACTTCTACAACTACGGAGTGCGCTTCAACAAGCGGCACCGCGAGTGGCTCGCGGCTGGACTAAAAGAAACCGCAGCCTATCTAAAGAAGGTGGCGGCCGAACTGAGCGCTCTGCCGCAACCGTGGCCTGAGGAGGAAAAGAAGAAACTAACCAACGCGCAACGGCAGCATGAGTGGTTTCGCAAGCAGTCTGAAAAATGGAATGAAGCCAACTTCAAGACTCAGCCCGCCGCGGCCCGCGAGAATCACGCCCGCGCCTTCACCTGCAACGAGGGGGATCCCGATTTCCGCACGCTGGAGGCCGTCACTTATCAGGATGGGGACACCAAACGCACTATGAATACCCCCGCCGGGGATGTGCTCCATCAGTTCCGTGCCGACGTGGAGGCCGGAAAACTGCCTGCCGTTTCATGGCTGGTCGCGCCACAACTTTTCTCGGATCATCCGGATTCGCCATGGTACGGCGCGTGGTATCTCGCCGAGGTCATGGAAATCCTAACGAAGAATCCCGCCGTCTGGGCAAAGACCATTTTCATCCTCTGCTACGACGAAAACGACGGCTACTTTGACCACCTCGTGCCCTTCGTGCCGCCCGATCCCGACCATCCCGGCACCGGAAAGGCGCCAGCATCCCTGCGCACCGAACTGGAGTTCGTCCGTGCCCCTCAGGAGGAGGCGCACAAGAAAGAGTGGCCAAAATCGGAAACGTTCACTGGCCCCATCGGACTGGGCTATCGCGTGCCCATGGTCATTGCATCGCCGTGGAGCCGCGGCGGCTATGTTTGCTCGGAAGTTTTCGATCACACCAGCGTGATCCGGCTGCTCGAGATCTGGCTGACACAGAAAACCGGAAAGCCAGTCAGCGAGCCTAACATCACTCCATGGCGCCGGGCCATGTGCGGTGATCTCACCAGTGCCTTCCGTCCTGCTGCACCGATAAAGCAAGAAACTCTCCCGCGCGAGGAAGCCAACGCATTTCTCACTGGCATTCATCGGGCCAGATTCCGCCCCGAGCCCAAAGTGCCGCATATGCTTAGCAAAGCCGACCTCGCCGATCCTGCGAAGTTTCTTCCTCAGCAGGAACCGGGCACCCGTCCTGCCTGTGCCCTGCCCTACGAACTCCATGTTCACGGCGGCGTCACTGAGGATGGAAAATCTTTTGCCATTACCTTCGCCGCCGGCCGGGAGCAATTTGGTTCCCGCTCTGCCGGGGCGCCTTTCCACGTTTACACTCCCGACGACTATAAAGACTCGCCGCGGGGCCGCACGTGGGCCTTTGCCGTTCCCGCCGGAGAGTCCCTCACTCATTCGTGGCCACTCGATCACTTCCCGGATGGAAGGTATCACCTTCGCGTCCACGGCCCCAATGGATACTGGCGCGAATTCAAGGGCTCCCCCGCAACACGGCTGCCGGCCATTCAACTCGTGCCGGAGAAAGACGGACGACTCTCGCTCCGCGTCAGTTCGCAATCCCCGGCGACCTTGCGCCTCGAGGATGTCAGCTACGGCACCCCGCCGCGGGAACTTCAGGTTGCTGGCCAATTGACGCACAGCATAGACCTTGGTGCGAGCCACGGCTGGTACGATCTGCGCCTTTCCAACGGGACAACTTATGCACGCTATGCGGGGCATGTCGAAACCACCCTGCCCTCCCGCACGGACCCGCTTATGGGCAAAGGTTGAATTTCGTATGCGCTTTTTCTGTCGCAGCAGCATTCTGATGCAAAATTTACCGGTTAACCAAAATCCGGCCAGGATTCCATGCTTTCATCAGTCGGCAGAATGAAAATTCCCTTGCCCCCCGGCGTGCGGACGCCCAGAGCGGAGGGATGAGACACGCTCCGATTCCCTCCTCCCTCTTCATCGAAAACCGCAACCGTCTGCGCGCCCTGCTGCCGGAGAAGTCGCTGGTGATTGTGAACGCGAACGATATTCCGCCCACGAATGCCGACGGTTCGATGATCCCGGTGCCGAACAGCGATCTCTTCTACCTGACAGGCGTGGCTCAGGAGGAAAGCATTCTGGTGATCTGTCCCGATGCGCATGAAGAGAAGCACCGGGAGATGCTCTTCGTCCGCGAGACCAATGAACAAGTCACGGTGTGGGAAGGCTACAAGCTGACAAAACCAGAAGCCCAGCAGGTTTCGGGCATCCGCCGCATCCACTGGCTAAGTGAATTCCCGGTGCTGATGCGACGCCTGATGTGTGAGAGCGACCATGTTTTTCTCAATTCGAATGAGCACGCCCGGGCCGACATCCATGTTGAGACCAAGGATGCGCGCTTTGCCCGCGAGACCATGGCCGCGTGGCCACTGCATTCCTATCACCGGCTGGCGCGCCTCATGCATGAACTCCGTCCTGTGAAGAGCGCAGAGGAGGTGGCCCTGATCAAAGAGGCCTGCGCCATCACCCGGGAGGGCTTCGATCGTGTCTGCAAGTTTGTGAAACCCGGAGTCAACGAAACAGAGGTTGAGGCAGAGTTTGCGCACGAATTCATCCGCCGCCGCGGGCGCTTTGCCTACAATCCGATCATCGCTTCCGGAGCGAACTCCAATGTGCTCCATTACAACGACAACTGCCGCCCGTGCAAAAAAGGCGACCTGCTGCTGCTGGACGTGGGAGCGGCTTACGCCAACTACAATGCGGACATGACCCGCACCATTCCGGTGAGCGGAAAGTTCACCCCGCGGCAGCGCGATATCTATAACAGCGTGCTCAAGGTGCTCCGCGGCTGCACCGATGCACTCAAGCCCGGCAAACTGCCCAAGGATTGGCAAAAGGAGTCGGAGGCCATGATGGAAGAGGAACTGCTCAAACTGAAATTGATTACACCCAAGGAGGTCAAAGAGGCTAACAAGGCTGATCCCGACAAGCCGGCTCTGAAAAAATACTTTATGCACGGCGTGGGCCATCCGCTCGGGCTGGACGTGCATGATGTGGCCACCATCGGCATGCCCTTTGGTCCTGGCTGGGTGATGACGGTGGAACCCGGCATCTATTTGCCCAAGGAAGGGTTCGGCGTTCGCCTGGAGGACGACATCCTCATCACCGCCAATGGCAATGTAAACCTCATGGGCGACATCCCCATCGAAGTGAAAGAAATCGAAGCTCTGATGAAACGCTGAGCCGTTCCTGCGGCTGACCCGCAGCGGCTGGCTCTCTATTGATCCCGGGGACTAAATTCCGGCAATGAGACTTTCCAGCGGATCGCGGCGAGGCGAATGATCAGGACAGTGAAGAACCCGGCGGCAGCAGAAACCACCGGCCCCGCGGGTTGGGCAGCGACATAAACACAGGCGCCAGCAAGGGCGGCGGTGGCGTAAAGGTGAATTTCCCGGCGAAAGACGGCAGGCATCTGCCCTAGCAGGACGTCGCGGGCGATGCCGCCGGCCACTCCGGTAATGACTCCCAGAAAGATGGCGGTGGGAGCGGGGAGTTCCGTGGCGAGACCCTTGCCTGTGCCCAGCATGACGAAAAATGCGAGCGAGACGGCGTCCACCACATCCAAAATTCGGCTGAGTTTCTTCACCCACCTTGCCACGAAAAAAGTGATGAGCGAAATACTGAGTGCATTGACCATGAGGGCGGGATCACTCAGCCACGAAACAGGCCGGACTCCCACAAGAAGGTCGCGGGCGGTTCCTCCTCCAAACGCGGCGGCCAGCCCCAATACGAGAACACCGAATAGGTCGACGCGTTTGCCCTCCGCAGCGAGCACGCCGGAGATGGCGCCTACGGCGACACCGGCATGTTCAATAACAGGCTGCAGGTCTGTGGCGTTCACTTTGGCAACTCAATCACGGGAGGCTTGCCTGTGGCGGGCCGGGTGAACTTTTCACCGTATTTGGTGAATCCTTCGACGAAACCTCCGTGGCTGAGGAAGAGAGAACCGTCCTCGACGCCCATGAATCGATCCAGCCTTGCCTCTCGTCCGGTGCCATCATGGCTGAAACTGGCGGCGGCAAGTTCCTGCCACTGCCCGTCGGTGGAGCGCAGCCACTGGTTTCCGAAACGGGCTTTGCGCAGGATGTGGCCATTACTTCCTCCGAAGTTTTCACTGAACGAATAAAGGCCGCGCAGATTCTTCCCGTCTTTGGGTGCACGGAAGCTGGCGATGAGCTTCCATGCCTTGTTTTCCGGATGAAACCAGTAGCCGCTGTAGTCGGTGAAGGTCCCGTCCACTTTGGTGGTGACCACAAATTTCTGTGCCTCGCCCGTCTTCCAAAGATACTTGAGATGACTGTGCCCCCCGGTGCCTTCGTTCCCGAAGACGCTGGCGTGGACACCTTCCCCTTTTACCAGCAGTTTGGTGTGATTCTCGGCCTTCACCGTGCTCCTGTCCCTGGCGTCACTGCCTTCAGCCGCATCCCAGACGGAAAAAATAATGCGGCGTTCCGTGGGGCTGTTCACCTGCATGCCGAAATAACCACGAGAAAAACCCGTGGCCATGTAGTAAGTGTAAACGGGGTCCTCAACTCCCGTGCATTCGCAGTAGAATGCGTCGATCTCCTTTCTCTCCGGCTGAGGATAGGCGAGATGGACACTGGCGGCATTCCGTCGCGGGTCGGTGTTGAAATACGCCCCCTCCGCGGCTGGCCCGCCGAGCACCAGCGCGCTGATTTCACCGGCCGGGGCTGGCGAGGAGAGTTCGAACTTCTGGTAGCCGGCTTTCGGGATCTCGATGGTTCCGAATTTTACGAGAACGTCCCCCGAGCCGGATGCTTCCGCGTGGAGCGTCTTACCGGCTGCACTCAGCGTGAATTTCACGGGGGCGGCGAGTCCTTCCGGCAGACGGACTTTGATGGTGGCGTCGAGGGAGCCGGGCTTTTTCAGTTCTCCGAACCAGAGCACTTTTTGATTCGCATCCCGCCAGCCAGTAACGCCACGGACTTTATTCAGCCGGATGGCGTCGAAATCAGGAGCGCCGTAGGCAGTGCATCCTGGGATAGTGATTTCCGCGCGGACTGTGGTTCCGGCGGCAAGTGTGAGAAGAAGTGAGCGAATCATGGTTGGTAGCGGCCTTCGTTGGTGCAGGTTCGGGCTGGGAGCGACGCCGAGTTTCCATTCTATTCCTGCATCTACGGGAAATCGCTGAAAACTTTCGCTGCCCACGGGGAATTTTGGGATAAATTAGAAGCCCTGAAACGCTCCCTCAATGTCAATTACTATCCAATCACTGCCCCCCCTTATGAAATCAAGACTGTTCCCCCTGCTGGCATCCGCGCTCGCTGCCTCGTTTCTTATCGCTGCCCCTGCAGCTTTCGCACAGGATGAAGAGGCGCCACCGCCGTTTAATGCCGATGAATTCAAGAAGCGGATGAAGGAGGAGGCAAAGGAGGCGAAAGCGGCCGTTCAAAAAATGCTCAAGGTTTTCAAACCTCTCGAAGGAGAGTGGACCGGCACGGAGAAAGTCGAGCATAGCGAAGAAACCCTAAAGCCACTGGACAAAGAGTGGAAGGACGAATGGAAGGGCTTCTTCTCCATGGAGGGCACCTATTTTGAAATGAACGGCAAGACCCAGGGTGAAGACCCAACGGAATATCGCTGGATTTGCACTTGGGACGAAAGCGAGGAGACCTACAAGGCTTGGTACTTCGGCGTTAATGGTCAGACGCTTTACATAGGTGAATTGAGCGAGGACGGCAAACATGTCATCTGGACCACTGAGAGTGAGGAGAACAATTCCTCTACTAAATTCACTATGATTGCGGATGGGGATCGTGTGAAGTGCAATGGCAAGGACCTCCTAAACGGCCGCATCTGGTCCCGCCAGACATCCAGCTATACGCGGAAGAAAGTGGCGATCTAAGAAAACTTTGGTAATGCGGCGCGATCGCGACGGCACGCTAGATGCCAAGCTTAGAGGCGTCAGTAACCCTTTGACTGCCCCCAATGAAAGACCAATTCCTTAGAAAATCAGCCCCGTTGGACGTTCCTTGTGTCCGGGATCAGTTTTGACGGAAGGGTTCGTTAGTGTTGAACGCGGGCTGATGTGCCCTTGTCAAAAGGTTGCCGTCCTGCCAATCGGGCAGCGACCGAACCGATTTAACAAATATGTCCTCCCCAGCCCAGCGAATGAAAGACATGCTCATGCGCGCCGCCGAAGCCGGCGGGGCGGAGCATATTGACACAATTGAGCGCCTGATCAGTGAAGCAGCCCAGTCACAACGCTCCGTCGTCGAGGATCTCGTTGATTCGCGCCAGATGAGTGAGGAAGAGTTCCTGTTTGCTCTCAGCCAGACCCTCAATCTGCACTGGGAACCCAATCTCAAACCCCGCCACGGACGCCGCCTAAAAGAAGTTTGCCCATCTGCCTTGGCCCTCAAGCACCGCATGCTGCCGCTATGGTTTGGCAACGCGGAGGCTAACATGACCCTCTCCGCGGCGGAGCGCATCCGGGAGGTCGCCATTGAGAATGGTGAGGCTGCCGAGGACGCTGAGGAGCCGCCCGTGGATACGGAAGCCGGTGAGAAAGTACTGGCGCTATGCACTTACGACCCGTTCAATTTTCATGCCCGTCAGGCTGTGGCTCAGGCCGTTCCCTACCGTATCCAGTGGCACATGGCCAGCCGAACACGGCTGCTTCATGCGATCCAGAAGCTCTACGGGGTGGGCGCGGACACGTTCGATGCCATCCTGAAAGGCCGCAATCTCGCGGACACTCAGGGCATGGATCTGAATGAGGAGACCAACGTCCTCGATGGCGGCGACGACGACGAGGCCAGCGTGGTGAAGTTCGTGAACCAGATCATTCGGCAGGCTCTCAATCAGCGGGCCACGGATATTCACGTGGAGCCTATGGAGACCAGCTTGCGCATCCGTTACCGCATCGACGGTCTGCTAGTGGATGTGCCGGTTCCGGAGAATATCAAGGCCCTGCAAAACATGGTCATCGCCCGTCTGAAGATCATGTCCCGTCTCGACATTGCCGAGCGCCGTCTACCTCAGGACGGACGCATCGCCCTTGAGATGGACGGGAATCAGATCGACGTTCGTGTTGCCACGATCCCCAGTGTTCTCGGTGAAACCGTGAGCCTCCGTTTGCTCAACCAGCAAAAGTTCAGCCTCGATAAACTGGGTATGATTCCGCAGGTTCGGCAGGTAATCGACAACATGCTCAAAATGCCCAACGGCATTGTGCTCATCACCGGCCCCACCGGTTCCGGTAAATCGACGAGCCTTTACACCTTCCTCAGTGAGCTGAACACCGTGGACAGTCGCATTGTGACGGTGGAGGACCCGGTGGAAAACAAGATAGAAGGGGTGGTCCAGATCGCAGTAAAAAGCGAGATCAATCTCACCTTCGCCACCGCACTGCGCTCCATCCTGCGTGCCGACCCGGACATCGTAATGATCGGTGAAATGCGAGACCTTGAGACTGTGGAAATTGCCATACGCGCCGCGCTCACTGGTCACCTCGTTTTCTCCACGCTGCATACCAACGATGCCATCTCCGGCATCACCCGTTTGATCGACATGGGAGTCGAACCGTTCCTCGTGGCAGCATCGGTGCGCTGCTTCCTTGCCCAGCGCCTTGTGCGCCGCCTCTGCCAGAAGTGCCGGGTGCCTTCCCGCGTGACCGCGGCAGAACTGCGCAGTGTGGGCTTCCGCAATCCCGAGGATCGGACCTGCTACACTGCCAAACCCCGCGGGTGTGATTCCTGCAACCACTCCGGTTACTATGGACGGCTCGCCATTTATGAAGTGGCTACCGTGACGAAAGAACTCGAAGACCTTATCGTGAAACGGGCTCCGGAAGCCCTGCTCAAAGAATCCGCCGCCCGGAATGGATTCGTCCCCATGCGGGAATACGGCATCTTCAAAGTCTTCGATGGCGATACAACCCTAGAAGAAGTAATCAGCGCTACCGCCGCCGACATGACGCTGGGTGAACCCAACTGATCCTTGTCAGATTTTTCAACGCACGCCCTGACAACAATACATGGCAGTTTTTACTTACTCCGCGCTAAAAAAGGACGGCAGCATGTCGACGGGCGAACTCCAAGCAGTAGACCGCAGCGACGCCTTCAGGCGACTTGATCGCAGCGGGCTACAGCCGGTTTCTCTGAAGCAGAAAGATGAAGCCGCCGCCGCTGCGGAAAAGAAATCAGCCGACAAGAAGGCCGCCTCAGACGCAAGAGCCAACAGTAGCAAGCCTGACGAGGCCAAAGCTGAAAAGAAAGTCCAGAAGAAGGAGGAATTGGCGCTCGCCAAAAAGGATCAGAAAAACAAAGAAGCCATGGTGCTGGCCGCCGACAAAGGCGGAAAAGCCCCATCCTCCAAAGGCAAAGGACCCAAAGATGGAGTACCTGAAGGGCCCGTGAAACTGAAGAAGGGGGACATCGTCATGTTCACCGAGGAACTGAGCGACCTGCTCGCCGCCGGTCTCCAGTTGGAACCCGCGCTGCGCATCATGGAAAGCCGTGACGAGATGTCCTCCGTTAAGGATGTGACTGCCATCCTCCGCAGCCGAATCCGGGATGGATCCAGCTTCTCCAACTCCCTCCGCGCCGCCAGCCCGTCCTTTGGCGACCTTTACTGCAATCTTTCCGCCGCCGGCGAAATCTCCGGAGCACTGCCCAAGATTCTCAAGCGTCAGGGCGAATACATGGTCTCCGTGCAGAACCTGCAGTCGAAGGTCATCACGGCGATGATTTATCCGTTCTGCCTTATCATTGCCGGTCTCGCCGTGACCATTTTATTCATGGCCTTCCTGATTCCCCGGCTCGCAGAACTGCTCAAGGGAATGGGCCGTTCCCTGCCGTGGGTGGCACAGTTCATCATGGATGCTGGCAATTTCGTGCTCAGCTACTGGTGGGCCATCCTCCTCCTGATCGGCCTGATCATCTGGGGTGTGCAGCGGTTGATCGCCTCGGAATCCTACCGTCCGAAGTGGGACGAGCAGAAGGTGAAGATGAAATTCTTCGGCCCTCTACTCAGTGCGCGCTTTTTTGTCCAGTTCCTCGAAACCCTCTCGAACCTCATCGGCAACGGTCTGCCACTGCTGCGGGCCCTAGAACTCACCCGGGACGCCACCGTCAATCTTTACCTCAAAAGCCTGCTCCATCAGGTCATTGGTATCATAGCCGAAGGGGGAAGTCTCAGCCGGGCACTGAAAAAGGTGGGCTTTTTCCCTTCCCTGCTCACTGACATGATTACCGTGGGTGAACAAACGGGGGACCTTGAGCACTCCCTAGAGCGCACCGCCCACCGCTACGAAAAGGAGCTGCAAAAGGTCATCGACCGCGGCATGGCGATGATCACGCCAGTTATTATTCTGATCATGGCCGTCGTCGTCGGTGCCATGGCTTACATGATGGTCAGCATTATTCTTCAGTCCGTCACGAGCATCCGGAGGTAGTCCCGGTTACTGCAAGTTGATGATTTGTCCGGGCACCCCTTACTTTTAAATCGCAGCTAGTCAGGACGGCCTTTCTCTTGAAAAAGCTTATTCGTAGTCGCGCTTATGACTACCCACTTCTTCTCCGCAGTCGGCTCGGGTTGGGTGAGCGTTGGCGGAAATTCCTCGGGCTACGGATGTTTGGTAAAGTTAGGCGTCCAAATCTTGGGCGACGATGAGTTTTACCCCCATAACTATCCAGTGGGTTCAGCATTAAGTCCAATACGCCGATACCTAGCGTCTTGCCACCCTCTTCACCAGTCCTCATTCGGATTTCGTCATTCCCTCCACTAGGCTTTCCCCATCATGGCGTATGGAAATTTCTGAAAATAAATGTTGCCCCCACCCCCATCTATCCTATAAATTGCAGTCTCTTTTACTTATGAAAAAGCTCCTCATTCTCGTCCTCACTGCTGGCATTGCCGGAATCAGCATGGCTGATATCCAAGAGCCTCCGGGTGCGAAACACGGCGTACTGCGCAAGCTCAGCCGCGGTCTTGCCAACATCTTCTACGGCGTCACGGAAATTCCAGTGCAGTTGGCCCGCAGTGATAAGGAAGCATCCAATGGAGAGAAGGTAGCATATGGCCCCGTCCTTGGCGCAGGCAAGACACTTGCCCGCCTTGGCTATGGCATCTATGAATTGATCACTTTTCCTCTGCCAACCTATAAGGACAGCTTTCGGCCACCTTACCATCCCGATAACCGAGAAGAGACCCACCCGAGGAGGGGCTTCCTCGAGTTCCCTCCTGAATTGGGATTTATCTCGGGCGTTCAGGGCAACCGGGCTCAAGTGCAATAGGCTCCGACAGTAAGTCATCTTTATTGAAGGCCCTCCTGAAACGGAGGGCTTTTTCTTTTGCCAAACGATTCCCCAATTTCAGGAGCTTCGCCTTGGGTTCGCAATACAAAGCTTAGCGTTCGCGCATCGGGGTGATCGCCGCTCATGGAAAAAGCCATTCGAGAGGCTGGTAAACTTTGTGCCACAAACCTGGCCCATTTAAAACTATGAATGCCGCCCGCATGGACCTCCTTGGCACGGGGACCTCGGCGACCCGGACAGCCCGGACAGAGCCGTCGAGCGGAGAGGATCCGCACCACTGGCGCATTCTATGACCCCCCACGGGTGTGGGAGACGGCGCGGTTCACAAACTGGTCCGCATGGACAATGACACTGCACACGATAGTAAACGCCGGGGAGCATGCCCAATACGGGTCAGTGGAGGAAATGAAGTCGCCGATTTTACCGTCGAGGTCCCCAATCCCTTCCATGCGCGGGCGATGAGACCGGAGGAGCGGCGCCGTTGGAGAGGAGGAGCAGTGCTGGCAGGGAGAAGGAGACACTCTTTCATGGCAGCCCGTGCCCTTCCGTGACTCCGTGCCACGGAACCACGAAAAAGCCCCGCCGGTTTTGCCGGCGGGGCTTTCGAATTGAGATGTCAGGTAGCGGGCCGGATTACTTCTGGCCGGGGCGCCACTCTTCCTGAGCGAACTTGAAGGCCTCTTCAAGGCCCACCATGTCGCTGCTCGGGCGGAGCGCTTCGAAGGCGGCGGTTTCCTTGCGGAGGTCCTCTTCGCTGTAGCTGGCGGCCTTGATGGAGAGGCCGATGCGGCGCTCCACTTTGTCCACCTTGATCACGCGGGCATCCACTTCCTGGCCGATTTTCAGCACGTCTTTCACGCGGTTCACGTGATCTTCGCTGAGCTGGCTGATGTGAACGAGGCCGTCGATGTCGTCCTTGAGCTGGATGAAGGCGCCAAAGCTGGCCAGCTTGGTCACGGTGCCCTTAACAAGGTCGCCCAAGTGGAACTTGCCGTCAATGTTGGCCCACGGGTCGTTGTCGAGTTGCTTCATACCGAGGCTGATACGCTGATTGGCCTTGTCGATCTCGATGACCACTGCTTCGACTTCGTCGCCCTTCTTTAGAGCCTCGCTCGGGTGGTTGATCTTGCGGGTCCAACTGACGTCGGACACGTGGATCATGCCGTCGATGCCCTCCTCCATCTCCACGAAGGCACCATAAGCAGTGAGGTTGCGCACCTTGCCTTTAATCTTCGTGCCAACAGGGTAGCGGGCGTCGATGTCGTCCCAAGGATTGCTGTCGAGTTGACGCACCCCGAGGCTGATTTTCTGCTCCTCTTTGTTGATGCCGAGCACTTGGGCTTCCACTTCCTGACCGATACTGAGCACGTCGCTGGGACGGGCAATGCGCTTGGTCCATGAGAGTTCGGAAACGTGCACGAGGCCTTCCACGCCATCCGCGATTTCCACGAACGCGCCGTAGGCGACGAGCTTGGTGACGCGGCCTTTGACGCGCTGGCCGATGGGGTAGCTGGCTTCGATGTTTTCCCAAGGGTTGTTCTGCATCTGCTTGAGGCCGAGGCTGACGCGCTCTTTCTCGCGGTTTACGTCGAGAATCTGCACGTTGAGGCGCTGGCCCACGGCGACGAGTTCCGTCGGGTGGTTGATGCGGCCCCAGCTCATGTCGGTGATGTGGAGCAGGCCGTCCATGCCGTTGAGGTCCACGAACACACCGAAGTCGGTGATGTTCTTAACCACGCCTTCCACCTTATCGCCGATCTTGACGGTCTCGAGGAAGCGCTGACGTTGCTCTGAGCGCTCGGCTTCGATGACTTCGCGACGGCTGAGCACGACGTTCTTGCGATCGTCGTTGACTTTCACGATCTTGAATTCGTAGACGTTGCCCACGTATTCGTTGAGGTCCTTTGGAGGAATGATGTCGATCTGGCTGCCGGGGAGGAAGGCTTCGACGCCCACGTTGACCGTGAGGCCGCCCTTCACCACTCCGCGCACCTTGCCCTTCACGAGGCCGCCGTCCTGGAAAACCTTCAAAATCTTGTCCCAGTTTTGCTTATGGGCGGCCTTCTCCTTGGAGAGTACGACCATGCCTTCGTCGTTTTCGAGGCGCTGGAGGAGGACTTCGATTTCGTCTCCTACCTGAATGTCTTCGTCTTCAAATTCGGAAATGGGCACGGCGCCCTCGGACTTGTAGCCGATGTCCACGAGGACCACCTGTGGTTTAATATCGATGATCGTGCCTTTGACGATCGAGTGTTCGCGCAGCTCTTTGAACGAAGCGTCCATCAGCGCGAGCAGTTCTGCATTTGCCATGTTGTTATGTAGGTTAGTTGTTTGGTTGTTTGGTTTACCAGTTACGGTGTTGCTCCCAAAAGAGGGGCGCGAAAAACATCACGCCGTGGCCATACCGGGAGCGCCTGCCAGGCCGGGCAAAGGGGGAGTGACGCTAATGAGCGGAAATCCAGGCGCAAGGGATGTTTCGGAGTTTTCATAATTTCCTGACTTTCCGGGCCAACCGGGGCATTTGCCCGGAAGGCTCCGATCCCGTCACGTCCGTGCTGCCACTGATCCTACTTGGGAATGGTCAATCCCCTCAATTTCATCTGGCCCAGCGTCCACTCGTATTCCTTCACGAGTTGATCCTCCACCCGTCCGGCGCGCATTTCGGACGGGAGCACTTCCCATGTGTAGGTTTCCATCTCAAGATGCTGACACAGCCTAGGATTGGCCGCCAGAACATCCAAAGTGCTGGTGAGGTGCGGGACGGTGTTCTGGAAGAGTTCATCCGGCGCGGCATGCAGCGGGATGTGGAAATGCACTCGCCATTCGTCACTGGAGGAGGGTTTTTTCTCCGCGGCAGCGGCCAGCGCATCGGGGAGGTCGCGATAGCGATAGAGCGAACCGTCGTCGCGCCTGACGATGACTTGGTGGAAGTAGACGTCCTCCTGAAATGCGCGCAGACGGTCCATCGCTTCGCGCTCGGGGCGCAGGCGCAGGGCGGAACTGAGGTGGAGTTTGCTGATGCGGATGCCGGCTTCCGCCATGCGGCCCAGCGCGGCGGCGGGCTCTTCATATTCAATGGCGAGGTGACAGGTGTCGTAGTTCACTCCAAGACAGCGCTGCACGGGCTCGCTCCGGCCCAGTTTCTTAAAGAACGCGACGGTCTCCTCAGTATTCTCGATGTAGCCGAGCGGTTCCGGTTCTAGTCCAAGATGGAGGTCAAGGCCACGGGCATCGCTAAATTTCGCGAGCCACTCGCCGGTTTCGCGCACATGGGTCACAATATCCGACTCCTGTTTGGCATCGCGGATCAGTTCCTTATGAGAACCGGGCACGGTGCTGACACTGCCCGAAAGACCCGGTGGCAACAGGTCGGCGAGAATTTCAAAAAGCGCGCGCGTGTATTCCACCCGCGCCGCTGTGGACCAGTCGGGCTGGAAGACCTGCTCCTTCACCCTAGTGCCGTGGAACTTGCCGTAGGGAAATCCATTGATGGTGAACACGTAACAGTCGTGTTTTTCCAGCCAGCGCTGAAATGCCAGACGTTCCTGCCGGTCGTAGAGGGTTTGGGCCGCCTCCACGCCCAGCCGCAGACCGATGGCATAGGGCCGGCCGTAGCAGACGCGATCCCGGACTTCGAGGGTATGCCGCTCTAGGGCGGAGAGCGTTTCCGCCCACGATTCGCCGCGATGAATGTTTGTGCAGTAGGCTAGGTGCAGGCCGTGATTCAGTTCCATGCAACGGGCTTAGCATCCACAATCCACAGCGGGCAAGCGGCGGATTAACGGGTGGACTCGATTAGCGAGGAGAATTCGTGGAAGAAATAGCGGGCGTCGTTCGGCCCGGGGGCGGCCTCGGGATGGTATTGGACGCTGAAGACGGGAGCTTCCTTGTGACGCAGGCCCTCCACGGTGCCGTCGTTGAGATTGATGTGGGTGACTTCCACGTTGGCCGGGAGACTGTCGGCATCGACGGCAAATCCGTGATTCTGGCTGGTAATGGCGACGCTGCCGCTGCGGAGATCTTTCACCGGCTGGTTACCGCCGCGGTGACCAAACTTCAGCTTGAAGGTCTTGCCTCCAAACGCATGACCGAGAAGTTGGTGGCCGAGGCAGATCGCAAAGATCGGCTTTTTACCGGTGAGCTTGCGCACTTCCTGGTGGATGTAGCCGAGGGCGGCCGGGTCGCCAGGACCGTTGCTCAGAAAGACGCCATTCGGATTTCTCGCCAGCACTTCCTCGGCAGAGGTGCGGGCGTTGACCACCTCCACGGAGAATCCCTCCTGCCGGAGGCGGCGGAGAATGTTATACTTGATCCCGAAATCGTAAGCCACGATGCGATATTTGGCGGCAGGCAGCGTGGTGTCGATCTCCACGGAACCGTTGGGCAGCACCCAGTCGCGGCTCTCGCTGCTGGATGGATCCCACAGGTAGCCCTTCTCCGTACTCACTTCCTTGACATAGTCACTGCCCTCCATTGGCGCACTGGCAGCGGCGCGGGACGAGGCTACCGAGGGGTCGAGCACCTCTGTGCTGAGGAAGGCCCGCATGGCTCCCCGGGTGCGCAGGTGCTTGGTCAGCCGGCGGGTGTCGATTCCCTCAATGCCGAGCAAATTCCACTTTTTGAAGTATTCGTCCAAACTCGCACTGGAGCGCCAGTTGCTGGGGACTTTGCAGAGCTCTCCCACGACAAAACCGCGCACGTGAGGCTGAGCGCTTTCGTTGTCCTCCTCGTTCACTCCGTAGTTCCCGATGAGGGGATAAGTCATGGCCACGATCTGCCCGCGGTAGGACGGATCGGTGAGCACTTCCTGATATCCGGTCATGGAAGTGTTGAAGCAAATCTCTCCGGTCGTACTACCTGTCACACCGAAGGATTCGCCAGAGAAATGGACTCCGTCTTCGAGGGCGAGAATGGCTTTCATGCTGAGGTCTGGGCGTCCGTAACAGTCACTCGTGGCATGGCAACGGATAAATTCCGCAGGAAGGAAAAGATGTGCTGTTACATCCTCGAAAAGCCCCGCGCCGCCTCGGCGCCTCGGAGTAAAAACAACCGTGCCCGGGCCGGCTTTCGCCAACCCGGGCACAGTTCTTATGCATTAACCCGAATTGTTTGCTTAATGGGAGGTATTAGGAACCTTGGTAACCCTCTTCCCCGTGGTCTGCTAGGTCGAGACCAAGGACTTCATCCTCCGTAGAAGGACGCAGACCAACGACGGCCTTAACGATGAGTGTGATCACCACCGTGGCGACTACGCTAAGCAGGATGGTTACACCGATGGCTTTGAACTGGGCACCCAAAAGGGCATCTTTGACACCGCTCACCGTGACATTTGTAGGATCTGCGAGGATGCCGGTCAGGATCGCCCCGAGCGTACCGCCCACACCGTGTATACCAAAGGTGTCCAGAGCGTCATCATAGCCCAGCTTGGCTTTGAGGAAGACTACCGCGAAATAAGGAACAATACCCGCGATGAGGCCAATGATCATGGCACTGTTGAAGGTAATGAAACCGCAGGCGGGAGTCACCACCACCAAGCCGGCTACGATACCCGAACAAAAACCGAGGACACTCGGCTTGCCGCGGTGCAGCCATTCCACCATCCCCCAGACAAAACCAGCAGTGCCGGCGGCAAGGGTGGTCGTGACGAAAGCAGTAACCGCGAGGGCATTGGAACCAAGAGCAGATCCGGCATTAAAACCATACCATCCGACCCAGAGCATTCCGGTACCGACCATACAGAGCACCATGCTGTGCGGGGCCATCTTCTCTTTGCCAAAGTTGTGACGCTTGCCCAGCATGATACAGAGCACCAGAGCACTGAATCCGGAACTCATGTGGACCACGGTACCTCCTGCGAAGTCGAGCGCAGGAATGGGTGCATTCATGCCGGCCAAGCCGCCGCACATCATACCGTCAGAATCCCACACCATATGGGCCAGAGGGAAGTAGACTGCTAACATCCAAAGCAGGACAAAAAGCAGCACCGCAGAAAACTTCATGCGCTCCGCAATTGCGCCAACTATGAGGGCCGGCGTTATGATGGCAAAAGTGAGCTGGAAGATCACCCAAATACCATTGGAAATATCGGCGCTGCCTTCGCCTGTAGCTGCGGAGTCGATGCCCTTGAAAAACATCATTTCCAGGTCGCCAAAGTATTTTCCGGTACCACTGAAGGCGAGGCTATATCCGCAGACCCACCAGAGAATGGTTACCATACCAGCGATACCCAGACACTGGGCAAGCACTGAAAGCACGTTCTTGCGGCGCACAAGGCCGCCGTAAAACAGAGCAAGACCGGGCAGAGTCATGAAGAGCACGAGAGCTGTAGCCGTCATTTGCCATGCTTGGTGGCCGGAGTCCAGAGGCTTGGGCCCCTCTTCTGGTGCAGCCTCTTCGGTGACCACTGGCACAGGAGTGGACTCTGCTGCGGGAGTAGGAGTGGCCGGATCTTGGGCAAAGGCCGTCAATCCGGTGAAATGGGCGATAACGAGGAGAATTAGAAAAATCAAAAGTTTCTTCATATAAAAGTGCTGTTGAGAGTTGCTACTAGTGTTAGACAGCGGAATCATCACGTTCCTGAGTGCGGATGCGGATGGCGCTCTCCACAGGTGAGATGAAGACCTTTCCGTCTCCGATTTTTCCGGTGCGCGCCGCCTTCACGATCGCTTCCACGGCTCCGGCTACCCGGTCATCGGTGACCACCACCTCGATTTTGATCTTGGGGAGGAAATCCACGGTGTATTCACTTCCGCGATAGATTTCAGTGTGACCTTTCTGGCGTCCAAAGCCTTTGACTTCTGTCACTGTCATCCCCTCGATTCCGAGTTCGTGAAGAGCTTCCTTCACGTCCTCCAGCTTGAAGGGTTTAATAATAGACTCTATTTTTTTCATATTAGTAGTAGACTGTTAAGGATTATGTTAGTAGTAGAAACAGTGCGGGAGTGTCCCAACTCTGTCGCACCAACGTGAAAGCACAATGCGTGCCAACCCTAAAAATAGTCATGAAAATAATTCATGGCTGTTCGCTCTTTACAGGGCGGCGTAGGGGGGGAGCTTTAATATAATTGACATTGAACATTATGCCCGACACAGACACACAGTTACGCACTCTCGCCGCCCTCAAGAACCTTGGAGAAAAGACCGCTCAATGGCTTCTTGACGCTGGCGTGCGCACCAAATCAGAGCTCGCCAAATTGGGAGCGATTGAGGTGTGCAAGCGGATGCTCGCGGCTGGTCACCCGGTTTCCGTGGTGGCAGCTTATGCGATCGAAGGAGCGCTCACCGACACGCACTGGAATGAAATTCCCGCCAGCAAGAAGCTGGAACTCCAGCGCCTTTTCGCCATCATGAAGCGCGAACTTGGTCCTGTGACTATCAAGCGCCCGCCGCGGAAAAAATCTGTGCCTAAGATACCACCACCCTCGATTTTCAAGAAGAATTAAGCCTTGTCGGTCAATTCTTTTCAAAGACGCCCCGCTGGACTTCGCGCCACGGGGCGTTTTTTGTGTCTGACTCAGCAGCGCTGGGAGGAGCCCACCTTCCATCATTGAATGCCTTGCGGAGCAACGCATTGAGACGCCGCTCCATGTTCTCAAGGCGATTCAATGCAACACCGCTGGCGCTGTGGCTGGAGGTTGATCTGCCGGCTTGGTGAGAGTCCTAATGGTGTAGTTTAATCACTCCTGGCATTCCTAAGGCATAGTCATGGCAGCCGGTTCTGCCGCCACATTTTCTCGCAGTGCCCGCGTACGGAAAAGCGCGTTGCCTTTGATCTTAATCCTGCGGGGCATGCGGTCTCTGTAACTCCGGTGGGCGGAGGGGGGCTGCCAGTTGTCAGTACGTAAAAAGTAGCGAATTTCGTTCCCCCTCATTCGCAATCTCCCGGATCAGAGCCGGAGCCTCGCCGGAGCGAAAAAGCCCTACGGTTGCCTACTGTGCGTGCGTGTGGTGGTGCCTTGAAATTTGATGGTCTGTGCCATGGCTCAAACAGCGTCAGTATCGCCACGAAGAGTGCTTCTCATTTGCATCACTTGTCGGAGCTGTTCGCGCCGTTATTTTTAGGAAACGCAAAGGAGTAAACCGCGCAGGCGCGGAGATTTCAAAGGGTTGGAGGCCACAGGTTGCGGGCTGTGGCTTCACCCTGCCGGTGGAGGTGATTCCTCTCTCCAATCCATTCCTGCTCTGCTCTCTCCGCAACTTTGCGATACCATTATTCTTCTCTGTAGGTTAATCCGTATCTTGACCAGCAAGTGCAAGCTCTGCTATCGGAAGCACTCCACCACCCGCGTCAACCTCATGGTCTCATTCATACTGCCACTCGCTTGCCTCACCATCTACGCCTTCCCTGCCCTGCTTGCCTTTGCAGTGCCTGATGCGGAACCCACGAAACCTGCGGAGCAACCGGCACCCGCGGCGGCGGATGTATTCAAATCCATCTTCAACGGCAAGTCTCTGGATGGCTGGAAGGCGCACGACATGAACTACTGGTCGGTGCGGGATGGAGCCATCACGGGACAGTCCACGGCGGAGCATCCCTGCAAGTCGAATCAATTCATGGTCTGGCAGGGCGGCGAAGTCGCGGATTTCGAACTGAAGGTGAAATTCCGTGTCGGCGGCAATGGCTGCAATTCCGGCGTGCAGTTTCGCACCTTCTTCCGCCCAGACGGACTCGCCGTCGGCTACCAGGCGGACATTTATCAGGGCGGCGGTTATCTCGGCGGGGTCTGCGACGAATTGCACACGCGCAAAGGAGAGGAACTGCTCACGGCCAATGGCAAGAAGACCCTCATTGATGCCGCAGGCAAGCGCACGGCCACCGATCTCGGCCAGAAGGCGGTCCTGAAAGCCGGAGACTGGAACGAATATCACATCGTCGCCAAAGGCCATACCATCACCCTCAGCATCAATGGCGTGAAATGCTCCGAACTCACCGACATGGAAAAGGATCACTTCGACCTCAAAGGCAGCATCGGCCTGCAATTGAAAGCCGGCGATCCGATGACCGTGGAGTTCAAGGACATCCTCCTGAAGAAACTTTGATCCCAGCCTGGCTCCGGCTCTCTCGGCGCAGTCCCGCCCACCTGAGACCGGGGCTGAGCAGCAGCGTGTTCAACACCACAGGCTACCCTCTGTCGGCTCCCCGGGCCGGAAGAAAGTCGCCAACTACAGCTGACACGCAAAGTGGCTCCCCACTCTGCCAAGCCGCCGGGTTCTTTGCTATACAAAACCCCGCGGCCCCGACCCGCGCCTACAGCGCATCATGCGCAATCTCCTGGAGCGTATGCAGCGACGCGGGTAACCGGGCGTGCAAGCTCCCGGGTATCTTCTTCTTCACCCGGGTAAGGAATCGCTATTTTGCCGCCTTCTTTATTTCCTCAAGAACGGTTTCTAGGGGCAGTCCGCGGGGACCGAAGCCAACCATAAAGTGTTCCAGAGCATAACGCACGGCCCCGTTCCCGTCGATCACGAACCGCGCGCGCGCTGGCCCAATCAACACCCACGTGCATCCTGGTGACTCCGTAGAGGGCACCCGTTCGTCCAGCCGAGTCCGGGAGAGTAAGAAACGGTCCTGCGCTCCGCTCCTTGAAGAACTGCGTCCTCGAATCGTCCCCCGGCACCACACAAAAGACGGCCGCGTTCACCGCTTCCAGTTGGTCCTGATTCTGACGCAACTGCGCCACATGCTCCCTTCACGACGGACACCAGTCCTCCGCCACAAAGACGAGGACCACGACCCTGTGTCTCTGAAGGGCCTCTGCGAGCCTGAAGGGCCTGTTGTCGGTATCGATTGCAGTAAAGTCGGGCGCGGGCTTTCCGACCCTTGCCGATCCAATTTCGTCCCGCCTCAGTCCCGTCTGCTAGGCTTCCCGCACCATTGCCGCATGATCGATGGGACCGTTGATCTGCCGTTCGGCGATATCCAGCAAGTGCGGGCACGCCGTCCGCAGGGTGGCCCGTGCGGACTGGACCGCCTTCAGCCCGCGTTTCAGCCATCCGAGGGCCTGAACAGCCGCGCCTCCAGCCATGCTGTCGATATCGGGATCCGCGAGCAATTCCGCCATCATTCCCTCCGATTCAAAATCGCCCAGAATGCCGAGGGCAGAGATCGCAAAGGCGCGCACGTGGCGATTGGGATCTCGCACGGCATTCATGAAGGGCTCGATGCGGTCGGAGCGAATCAGTTCGAATTCGAGAGCGATTCGATTTCTGTAGGCATCATCGAGCACGGTGGTGTTTTGCAGGTCGCCGAAATCTGCGTTCCTGTATTCTTCGATGAGATCAGGTTTCTGCGTGTTGTCCGCGGCCACCGGATCGCGGTTCGGCTTTTCATCCGGCCGGAGGCTGTGCCAAACCCGCTAGGCCAGTCCAGCCGCGAGCGCCAGTCCGAGCGCAAGCCCCACTGCTTTCGATTTGGTATCAATCCGGTAAAAGAAGGACTTCAAATTCACGAAGGAAGGCTGATTCCTAGATCTGTTATACCGAGGGATCTGCCACCGAGTCAAACTTTTCGATCGTGGTCGAGGTGTAATCAGAATCTCACTGTCTAATGAAGAACATGGTTGCGACGATTTCACCGGGCCGCACAACTGACCGCCGGCGGAAGCAAATGCTATGGTCGCGTGCGCTCAAATTGCCCAAGGAGCCACGGCGCCCAGTCGGCGGCTGGTTTTTCTCCCGCTTCGCTCGCAAGGATGGGGCGCTTGATAAGAGCCTGGTGCGGCGCGTAGCCGAGGGTGGCGATCTCCGGGTAGCCCCATTTCATGAGGTTCAGCAGGGCGTGCGCGTGCGTCACCCAGTGGATCACGCCGACGGGGACACAAGTTTCCGGACGGGGACACAAGTTCCCGGGGGACATGCAGTCACACACTGATTGCCGCGGATGTTCCCCGGGTTTCCGCGGGACATCCAAGTTCCATGTCCTGGGAACAGCCGTCAGCGCAGCACGACGCGGTAGCGGTAGCAGGCGTCCGGGCCGGTTAAAGTGTCCCGCACTTCTCAGCTGACGATGCGAACTCCGCCGACAAAGACCGGGGCGACGTCGTTGACCCAACTGGCGACCGGCGTCCAGTCGCCGGCGGCGAGTGTCGGGCTGCGGTCGAGAAAGACATGCTGGCGCGTCTGGAGGAGCTTGAGGGGGCCAATGAAGCAGCGCAGCCGCCGCCGCGGCTCCACCGGTGCGCAGACTCGCGATCACGGAGAGGCTGAAGCCAAGCGCCTGCTTCGGGCTGGCCTGCTGGCCGCCCGCTTGCGCCGAGGAGATTTGCCGCAGCTCAGGAAGAGCGACTGGCGGAAACGGGCGATTGGAAGAGGAATCGCGGGCACCCACTGCCCCGCGGACTCGACCAGTGACACCCGGGGCAAATCGCAGCGCGTAGGATCGCGCTCCGGTGCAGCACCTGCGCCATTCAACGGGCTGCTCCTGGCCCGAGGGTGTTTCCACGGCGGCCTCGCGCTGCGTCGCGGTGCCAACCGGCCCAACCCTCGCGCCGCCAAGTGCTTTCTTCCGGGGAGCAGGTGGGTGCCTGCGATTCCCGGGCCGTGGCCCATTCCCGTCTGCGATTCCCGCGGAGGTGCAGTCTCTTCGCCTGGCGGACTGACCGGCTCAGAATTCTAGGACAGGGAGAAAGACCGTTTTGCTTAACTGAGCAGAAACTTCCTCATTTCGAGAAAGTCACTTCGCAGGAATTCTTGAACAAGATCTTTTTCCGTCCGTAGAAAGAACATTGACAACTGGTCTGAATTTCCCTATTAATTCTGCAAAGAGACAGCCGGCTACCGGAAATTCACCAAATCTCACACATCAAACTCAAATGAAACCTAATCGCCTCCTCGCCTTCCTCGTTACATTTTCCTTTCTCGCGGTAGCCGCCACCGAGGCATCCACCATCAGTTTTAACTTCGCTGGCTAGGGCGGCATCGACAACCCTGGTCCGGTTACGGGAACGGCCGGTGCCATCGACGTCGGAAACTGGAATAATACTGGCATTTCGCAAAACGATGGACCTCTTGCCCTCAACGACAGCGACGGCAATCCCACCGGGGCCACCGTTAACTGGAGCGTGAACAACCATTGGACCACGAATGGCGGGGACACCGGCGGTGGCAACGCCCAGATGATGCAAGGCTACTTGGACAACTTACAAGATCGTCCTCCGATTACCATCAGCGGGATTCCCGCCGCCTATCAGGCTTCCGGCTACGACGTCCGGATCTACCACAATACCGACAGCGGGGGCACGATGGGTTTCATCGTCAATGACGGAGCGACTTCCTTGACCTACTACAGCCACCAGGCGGGCGGCAATAATTCGAACTTTCCGCTGGGCGGGGTCGATCCCTTTGGCGGTGCGGCCGGATTCATCGGCAGCCAGG